>NZ_CP109487.1:3050000-3726250 GCF_036227605.1 Streptomyces sp. NBC_01439
GTCGACGACCACGCCGTCCTCGGCGATGACGATGCGGTCCTTCGGGACGCCCGTCATGGCACCGAGCTCGGCGTTGGCGCGCAGGTGGCGCCATTCGCCGTGGACCGGCATCAGGTTCCGCGGCTTGCAGATGTTGTAGAAGTACAGCAGCTCGCCGGCCGAGGCGTGGCCCGAGACGTGCACCTTGGCGTTGCCCTTGTGAACCACGTTGGCGCCCCAGCGGGTCAGGCCGTTGATCACGCGGTAGACCGCGTTCTCGTTGCCCGGGATCAGGGACGACGCCAGGATCACGGTGTCCCCGGGGACGATCCGGATCTGGTGGTCGCGGTTGGCCATGCGGGACAGGGCCGCCATCGGCTCGCCCTGGGAGCCCGTACAGACCAGCACGACCTCGTCGTCCGGCAGGTCGTCGAGGGTCTTGACGTCGACGATGAGACCGGCCGGGACCTTCAGGTAGCCGAGGTCACGGGCGATGCCCATGTTGCGGACCATCGAGCGGCCGACGAAGGCGACCCGGCGGCCGTACTCGTGGGCGGCGTCGAGGATCTGCTGGATGCGGTGCACGTGGCTGGCGAAGGACGCCACGATGATCCGCTTCTGGGCACCCGCGAAGACCCCGCGGATGGCGTTGGAGATGTCGCGCTCGGGCGGGACGAAGCCCGGGACCTCGGCGTTCGTGGAGTCGGAGAGGAGAAGGTCGATGCCCTCTTCGCTCAGACGCGCGAAGGCGTGCAGGTCGGTGAGGCGGTTGTCCAGCGGGAGCTGGTCCATCTTGAAGTCGCCGGTGGCGACGACCATGCCGGCGCCGGTACGGATGGCCACGGCCAGGGCGTCCGGGATGGAGTGGTTGACCGCGATGAACTCGCAGTCGAAGGGGCCGAGGGCCTCGCGCTCGCCTTCCTTCACCTCAAGGGTGTAGGGGCGGATGCGGTGCTCCTGGAGCTTCGCCTCGATGAGGGCCAGCGTCAGCTTGGAGCCGATCAGCGGGATGTCCGCCTTCTCCCGGAGGAGGTAGGGGACGGCGCCGATGTGGTCCTCGTGGCCGTGCGTCAGGACGATGCCGTCGATGTCGTCGAGGCGGTCCCGGATGGAGCTGAAGTCCGGCAGGATCAGGTCGATGCCCGGCTGTTCCTCCTCGGGGAAGAGGACGCCGCAGTCGACGATCAGCAGACGGCCGTCGTACTCGAAGACGGTCATGTTGCGGCCGATCTCGCCGAGGCCACCCAGGGGGGTGACCCTGAGGCCGCCCTTGGGCAGCTTCGGCGGCGGACCGAGTTCCGGATGCGGATGGCTCAAAAGTCTCTCCTCACCACGCACGCCACGTACCCCGGAAGGCACGTGGCGCGCATGTCATTCGTGCACTTGCTGTTGTCAGTTCTGTATGTGGTTGTTCGTGCTTATTGAGTTGTGAAGTCTGTTGTCAGAGCTGTACCCCGCCGGCGGCAAGATCGATCTTGAGCTGGGCCGTCTCTTCGGCGGTCAGCTCGATCAGCGGGAGCCGCAGCGGGCCCGCGGGCAGACCCTGCAGGTTCAGCGCGCCCTTGGTGGTCATCACACCCTGGGTACGGAACATGCCGGTGAAGACCGGGAGCAGCTTCTGGTGGATCTCGGTCGCCTTCTGGACGTCTCCGCCCAGGTGCGCCTCCAGCATGGCGCGCAGCTCGGGGGTGACCACGTGGCCGACCACGGAGACGAATCCGACCGCGCCGACCGACAGGAGCGGCAGGTTCAGCATGTCGTCGCCCGAGTACCAGGCCAGGCCGCTCTGCGCGATGGCCCAGCTTGCACGGCCGAGGTCGCCCTTGGCGTCCTTGTTGGCAACGATACGGGGGTGCTCGGCCAGCCGGACCAAGGTTTCGGTGTCGATCGGGACACCGCTGCGGCCGGGAATGTCGTAGAGCATGACCGGCAGCTCGGTGGCGTCGGCGATCGCCGTGAAGTGCCGGAAGAGGCCTTCCTGCGGTGGCTTGCTGTAGTACGGGGTGACGGCGAGCAGGCCGTGCGCCCCGGTGCGCTCGGCCTGGCGGGCCAGCTCGAGGGTGTGGCGGGTGTCGTTGGTACCGATGCCGGCGACCACGTGGGCGCGGTCCCCGACGGCTTCGAGGACGGCTCGTACGAGGTCGTTTTTCTCCGCGTCGGTGGTGGTCGGCGACTCACCGGTGGTGCCGTTGATGATCAGGCCGTCGTTGCCTGCGTCCACCAGGTGGACGGCGAGCCGCTGCGCGCCGTCGAGGTCGAGTACGCCATCCGCCGTAAACGGCGTGATCATGGCGGTGAGGACCCGCCCGAAGGGGGTCTGCGGAGTCGAGATCGGAGCCATGGGTAACACGCTACTCGCTGCCATGCTCGCGGTGTCCCCTCGGGGGACGTCAACGGGGTGTTGGACGCCGGCACTGCCTGCTCGGGGGTTCAAGCAGTGCCGGGTCCGTTTGATCAGCCTAGATGAAGTTTACGAAACGTCGCAATACGGACACTTAGGACTTAACGCCGTGCATCTGTGCGCCGCCGGTGTACCGCGCCTTACGGGGCAACGCGACCGTTGCCGTTGTAGGCGGCGTACGTCAGCGGCATGAGCTTCGCCCAGTGCTGCTCCATCTTCTCGCCGACCATCTCGATCTCCCGCTGCGGGAAGGACGGGACCGCCGCGAGCTCGTGCTGCGTGCGCAGACCGAGGAAGTGCATCAGCGAGCGCGCGTTGCAGGTGGCGTACATCGAGGAGAAAAGACCGACCGGCAGGACCGAACGGGCAACCTCGCGGGCCACGCCCGCGGCGAGCATCTCCCGGTAGGCCTCGTAGGCCTGCACGTAGGAGTCCTCCATGACGCGGCCGGTCAGTTCCTGCTGCGCCCGGGTGCCCTCGACGAAGACGTACTTGCCCGGGCGGCCCTCCTGGACCAGCTTGCGCTCGGCGTCCGGGACGTAGAAGACCGGTTCGAGCTCCCTGTAGCGGCCCGACTCCTCGTTGTACGACCAGCCCACGCGGTGGCGCATGAACTCGCGGAAGACGAAGATCGGGGCGCTGATGAAGAAGGTCATCGAGTTGTGCTCGAACGGGCTGCCGTGGCGGTCGCGCATCAGGTAGTTGATGAGGCCCTTGGAACGCTCCGGGTCCTTCTGCAGCTCCTCCAGCGACTGCTCGCCGGCCGTGGAGACGCGAGCGGCCCACAGTACGTCGGAGTCGGCGGCGGAGTGCTTCACCAGCTCCACCGTCACCTCACTGCGGAAGCTGGGTTTCAGATCTGAAGCGGCGGTTTCGCTCACCGGGGGTCCTTCCAAACGTGCGTCCTGGGGCGCGCCCACTCTACGGCGCCCCCCGCACGGCCGACGCAGACGCACGCGGCGCAGGGGCGTCGTACGCCTGACGCACAGCCATGAATCTTTCCTAATGTCCCGAAATCCGGCACCCATTGACGGGCCCGTACGTCTTACCTACGAGAACGCACGCCCCTCCACCCCGAGGAGATTCACTCTGATGTTCCTCCGGCGCGAACCCGTCCCGTTCGCCTTCATCTCAGAAGCCGACCGATTCCGAAGCAACGTCACTCCGCCGCCGCGCGAGCGTCTGGGCAGGACGCAGTTGATCGCCCGTACTCTGGTCGGACTGACCGTGGTTGCGGGGCTCGCCGGCTCACTGCTCCTCGGCATGCCCGCACTGCAGCCGAGCAAGGCGCCGGAGAAGTCGCAGCAGTCGGAGGCGTCCCAGGGGCGGTAGCCTCACGGGCACAGCCCAACCGAACATGCATGTGAGTGAGGTCCAGCCGTGCCCCTGCCCTTCTTGACGGCCGACGGCGTATCCGATGTGGACGACGGCGACGGTGACGGCGACGAGATCCTGGCCCATGCCGACCAGGACCGCTGGCGCCGGCCCTACCGCCCCGGCCCCTGGCGCGTGGGCATCGGCGCGCTACTGCTCCTGCTGTCGGCCTTCATGTTGCTGGCCACGATGATCGTCGCCTTCGCGGGCGGCTGGGGCGGAGCCCTCGTCTGCCTGATCGCCGCCCTCGCGGTCGTCGGATCGGCGGTGCAGACCCTGCGCATCGGCGTATGGGTGAGCCCCGCGGGACTGCGCCGGGTGGGGTTCTTCGTGACCCGCACCACCGCCTGGAGCGAGATCGGAGAGCTCCGTACGGTGCAGCAGCCGGTGCGCTGGCTCGGGCTGCCGAGGACCGTGCAGGGTCAGGCCCTGACGATGGGCGCCCGGGACGGCGCGGAGGCGCCGGTGCTGCTGACGGACCACAACGCCGACTTCCTGTCGCGGACCGAGGCCTTCGACCGGGCCGCCGACACGGTGGGCGCCTGGGCCGACGAGTACCGGCCCGTGGTGGCCGCCTGACCGGCCCGAACCGCCCCCGGAGGCCCGTACAGGTCAGACCTGTACGGGCTTCTTGTCGTGCAGGGCGATCGCCCTCTGCATCGCCTTGCGCGCCCGAGGGGTGTCCCGGGCGTCGTGGTAGGCGACGGCGAGCCGGAACCAGCTGCGCCAGTCCCCCGGCGCGTCCTCGGTCTCGGCCTTGCGGCGCGCGAAGACCTCGTCGGCGGAGTCCCGCAGGATCCGCCCGTACGCGTCCCGTTCCAACTCGTCGACGGGCAGTCCGCCCTCGGCCTCCAGCTCGGTCGCGAGGTGGTTGGCCCGCGTGACGAACCGGGTGTTCTGCCAGAGGAACCAGACACCGATGACCGGCAGGATCAGCACGGCCACCCCGAAGGTGACCGTGAGCAGGGTCCCGTGCTCGATCAGCATCAGGCCCCGGCTGCCGACCAGAACGAAGTAGACCACCAGGACGGCGGCCGTGAGGAAGTACGTGATCTTCGCGCGCATCGTGAAATCAGTCCGTCAGCCCAGGTCGAGGAAGTGTTCCAGGCCGAAGGTGAGGCCCGGGGTCTGCGCCACGCGGCGCGCACCGAGCAGGATGCCCGGCATGAAGCTGCTGTGGTGCAGGGAATCGTGACGGATGGTCAGGGTTTCGCCCTCGCCGCCGAGGAGCACCTCCTGGTGGGCCAGCAGCCCGCGCAGGCGGACGGCGTGCACCGGGACGCCGTCGACGTCGGCGCCGCGCGCTCCGTCGAGGGCGGTGGCGGTGGCGTCGGGCTGCGCGCCGAGGCCGGCCTCGGCGCGGGCGGCCGCGATGAGCTGCGCCGTCCGGGTCGCCGTGCCGGAGGGGGCGTCCACCTTGTTGGGGTGGTGCAGCTCGACGACCTCGACGGACTCGAAGTAGCGGGCGGCCTGGGCGGCGAACTTCATGGTGAGGACGGCGCCGATAGAGAAGTTCGGGGCGATGAGCACACCGGTCTGCGGCGAACCGTCGAGCCAGGAGCCCAGCTGCGCGAGGCGGTCCTCGGTCCAGCCGGTGGTGCCGACCACTCCGTGGATGCCGTGACGGATGAGGAAGTCCAGGTTCCCCATCACCGATGCCGGGGTGGTCAGCTCGACCGCGACCTGGGCGCCGGCCTCGGCCAGCGTCTCCAGCTTGTCGCCGCGGCCGAGCGCCGCGACCAGTTCCATGTCCTCGGCGGCCTCGACCGCCTTGACGGCCTCGGCGCCGATGCGACCCTGGGCGCCGAGGACTGCCACGCGCAGCTTGCTCATATTGCTTCCTTACTCACGTACGGAACTAGGCGACCGCTTCGTCGAGACGGGCGGCCTGCTTCTCCTTCAGCGGGCCGATCACCGCGAGCGAGGGCCGCTGTGCCAGTACATCCTGTGCCACCGAGCGGATGTCGTCCGGGGTCACGGCGGCGATCCGGGCCAGCATGTCGTCGACCGACATCTGGTCGCCCCAGCACAGCTCGCTCTTGCCGATGCGGTTCATGATCGCGCCGGTGTCCTCCAGGCCGAGGACGGTGGATCCGGAGAGCTGGCCGATGGCCCGCTTGATCTCGTCGTCCGCGAGCCCCTCCGTCGCGACCTTGTCGAGCTCGTCGCGGCAGATCCGGAGCACGTCGTGCACCTGGTTGGGGCGGCAGCCCGCGTACACGCCGAAGAGGCCGGTGTCGGCGAAGCCGGAGGTGTACGAGTACACGCTGTAGGCGAGGCCGCGCTTCTCCCGGACCTCCTGGAAGAGTCGCGAGGACATGCCGCCGCCGAGGGCGGTGTTCAGCACGCCCAGCGCCCAGCGGCGCTCGTCGGTCCGGGCGAGCCCCGGCATGCCGAGGACCACGTGGGCCTGCTCGGTCCTGCGGTTCACCAGGTCGACGCGGCCGGCGGTGCGGATGCGCTTCGTCCCGGAGCGCGGGCCGATCGGTTCGGCGTCGGTGCGGGTCAGCGCGCCGGCCTTCTCGAAAGCGGCACGGACCTGGCGCACGACCTTGTTGTGGTCGACGTTGCCGGCAGCAGCCACGACCAGGTGCGTCGGGTCGTAGTGCTTCTTGTAGAAGCGGCGGATCCGGTCGGCGCCGAGCGCGTTGATCGTGTCGACGGTGCCGAGGACCGGACGTCCCAGGGGGGTGTCCCCGTACATGGTCTGCGCGAACAGGTCGTGCACCATGTCGCCCGGGTCGTCCTCGGTCATCGCGATCTCTTCGAGGATGACGCCGCGCTCGGCGTCCACGTCCTCCTCGCGGATCAGCGAGCCGGTGAGCATGTCGCAGACCACGTCGATGGCCAGCGGCAGGTCGGTGTCGAGCACCCGGGCGTAGTAGCAGGTGTACTCCTTCGCTGTGAAGGCGTTCATCTCGCCGCCGACCGCGTCGATCGCGGAGGAGATGTCGAGGGCACTGCGCTGGTGCGTGCCCTTGAAGAGGAGATGCTCCAGGTAGTGCGTGGCGCCGTTCAGGGTGGGCGTCTCGTCACGGGAGCCGACGTGCGCCCAGATGCCGAACGTGGCGGAGCGGACGGAGGGCAGCGTCTCGGTGACGATGCGCAGTCCGCCGGGCAGCACGGTGCGCCGGACGGTGCCGATGCCGTTGCTGCCCTTGAGGAGGGTTTGGGTACGGGCGACGGCCCGCCCCTCCGAAGAGGGGCGGGCCGTCACACGGGAACTACGCGACATCACTTGTCGGAGTCGTCCTTGTCAGCGTCGTCACCGGCGGTCTCGCCGTCGATCACGGGGACCAGCGAGAGCTTGCCGCGCTGGTCGATCTCGGCGATCTCGACCTGGACCTTGGTACCGACCGCGAGCACGTCCTCGACGTTCTCCACGCGCTTGCCACCGGCGAGCTTGCGGATCTGCGAGATGTGCAGCAGGCCGTCCTTGCCGGGCATGAGGGAGACGAAGGCACCGAAGGTGGTGGTCTTGACGACCGTACCCAGGTAGCGCTCGCCGACCTCCGGCATGGTCGGGTTGGCGATCGAGTTGATCGTGGCGCGGGCGGCCTCGGCGGCCGGGCCGTCGGAGGCACCGATGTAGATGGTGCCGTCGTCCTCGATCGTGATCTCGGCGCCGGTGTCCTCCTGGATCTGGTTGATCATCTTGCCCTTGGGCCCGATGACCTCACCGATCTTGTCCACCGGGATCTTGACGGTGATGATCCGGGGGGCGAACGGGGACATGGCGTCCGGCGTGTCGATCGCTTCCATCATCACGTCGAGGATGTGGAGGCGGGCGTCGCGGGCCTGCTTGAGGGCCGCGGCCAGGACGGAGGCCGGGATGCCGTCCAGCTTGGTGTCGAGCTGGAGGGCGGTGACGAACTCCTTGGTGCCGGCGACCTTGAAGTCCATGTCGCCGAAGGCGTCCTCCGCACCGAGGATGTCGGTGAGGGCGACGTAGTGCGTCTTGCCGTCGATCTCCTGGGAGATCAGGCCCATGGCGATACCGGCGACGGGGGCCTTGAGGGGCACACCGGCGTTCAGCAGCGACATGGTGGAGGCGCAGACCGAGCCCATGGACGTCGAACCGTTGGAGCCGAGGGCCTCGGACACCTGACGGATCGCGTACGGGAACTCCTCGCGGGTCGGGAGGACCGGCACGATCGCGCGCTCGGCGAGCGCGCCGTGGCCGATCTCGCGGCGCTTCGGCGAACCGACGCGGCCGGTCTCACCGACGGAGTACGGCGGGAAGTTGTAGTTGTGCATGTAGCGCTTGCGGGTCACCGGGGAGAGGGTGTCCAGCTGCTGCTCCATGCGGAGCATGTTGAGGGTGGTGACGCCCAGGATCTGGGTCTCGCCACGCTCGAACAGCGCCGAGCCGTGCACGCGCGGGATGGCCTCGACCTCGGCGGCGAGGGTACGGATGTCCGTGATCCCGCGGCCGTCGATGCGGACCTTGTCCTTGATGACGCGCTCGCGCACCAGGGCCTTGGTCAGGCTGCGGTAGGCGGCGGAGATCTCCTTCTCGCGGCCTTCGAAGGCCGGGAGGAGCTTCTCGGCGGCGATCTCCTTGACGCGGTCCAGCTCGGCCTCGCGGTCCTGCTTGCCCGCGATGGTCAGCGCCTGGGAGAGCTCGCCCTTGACGGCGGCCGCGAGGGCCTCGTACACGTCGTCCTGGTAGTCCAGGAAGACCGGGAACTCGCCCTCGGGCTTGGCGGCCTTGGCGGCCAGGTCCGACTGGGCCTTGCAGAGGACCTTGATGAAGGGCTTCGCGGCGTCCAGACCGGCGGCGACGATCTCCTCGGTCGGCGCCTCGGCGCCGCCCTTGACGAGGGCGATGGTCTTCTCGGTGGCCTCGGCCTCGACCATCATGATCGCGACGTCGCCGTCCTCGAGGGTGCGACCCGCGACGACCATGTCGAAGACGGCGTCCTCGAGCTCGGTGTGCGTCGGGAACGCGACCCACTGGCCGCGGATCAGCGCGACGCGGACGCCGCCGATCGGGCCGGAGAAGGGCAGGCCGGCCAGCTGGGTGGACGCGGAAGCGGCGTTGATCGCCACGACGTCGTACAGGTGGTCGGGGTTGAGGGCCATGACCGTCGCGACGACCTGGATCTCGTTACGCAGGCCCTTCTTGAAGGACGGGCGCAGCGGGCGGTCGATCAGGCGGCAGGTGAGGATCGCGTCCTCGGAGGGGCGGCCCTCACGGCGGAAGAAGGAGCCGGGGATCTTGCCGGCCGCGTACTGCCGCTCCTCGACGTCCACCGTCAGGGGGAAGAAGTCGAGCTGGTCCTTGGGCTTCTTCGACGCGGTGGTGGCGGACAGCACCATCGTGTCGTCGTCCAGGTAGGCAACGGCGGAGCCGGCGGCCTGGCGGGCCAGGCGGCCCGTCTCGAAGCGGATGGTGCGGGTGCCGAAGGAACCGTTGTCAATGACGGCCTCGGCGTAGTGGGTCTCGTTCTCCACTAGCGTTTTCTCCATTTTCGTCGTCTCCGTCCGCCGCCCGTGTGGCGGTGGACGGTTGCGGAGAAGCGCTCCTGGCGTGCGGGCCGGTCTTCGATCGAAGCACCCGGTTCGTTGCCCTTGGGGGCATTCCGGGTGCCACTACCGAGGACCGGCGGCGTGGGAGGGCGCTCCTCCTCTTCAGTTGTGCGCGTCTTCCTCAGACGCGCACGTGCGTCCGTTCCAGACTACAAAGGGTCCGGTCCGTCCCGCACGTACAGCAAAGGGAGCGGCCCCCGGATGTGGGAACCGCTCCCTTCACAGCGCTTTACTTGGCGCCGGCCGCACCGCGGCGGATGCCGAGGCGCTCGACCAGCGTACGGAAGCGCTGGATGTCCTTCTTGGCCAGGTACTGCAGCAGGCGGCGACGCTGGCCGACCAGGATCAGCAGACCACGACGGGAGTGGTGGTCGTGCTTGTGCGTCTTGAGGTGCTCGGTCAGGTCCGAGATGCGGCGGGAGAGCATCGCAACCTGGACCTCGGGGGAGCCGGTGTCGCCCTCCTTGGCACCGAACTCGGTGATGATCTGCTTCTTCGTAGCGGCGTCGAGCGGCACGCGTACTCCTCGTTTTAGGTCTTCGTTGCCACCGAGTGCCCCAGGTCTGAGTCTCTGGGGAGCTTCCGTTACTCGGGAGGCGGGGTCCGCTGAGCGCAGTCCGTAGACCCTCTCGTCGAGGAATCCGGGGGACGCGTACACAAACGGCCGTCACACAGCGTACCAGGCCGCCGCTCCGCCACGTCTCAGCTGGTGAGAGACCTGGCGCGGGAGTACACGTCCAGCACGGCCAGGGTGAGCGGCACGAGGCTGAGCAGGACCGCCGCCTCGGTGAGGTCGAGCAGCCGCCCCCAGAAGGGTGACAGACCCTTGCGGGGAATGACCAGCGCAATTCCGGCGAGGAGTGCCGCGCCGGCCGCGACGGCGGCGGTCAGCCAGATGGTACGGAGGTCCAGGCCGCTGCTGTCGTGCTCCCGCAGGAGCGCTTCGAGCAGGTCGGTCGGCGGGTGCAGGGCCATGCCCAGGATCAGCAGCGCGATGGCGACGAGGCCCGCGGTCAGGGCGCAGACCACCTGGGAGGTGTAACGGAAGAGGCGGGCGCGCAGCAGCATGGCGAGGCCGGTGGCGAGTGCCAGCAGGCGGCCCCAGGTGTTCTCGGAGAAGCCGAGGACGGCAGCGGCGCCGACGGCGACCGCGGCGCAGCCGCCGACCAGGCCGAGCAGCATCTCGTGGCCGCGGCGGGCCTGGGCGGCGATGGCCTCGGCGTCGAGCGGGGCGGCGCCCGGCTCGTGCTGGTCGGAGCCGGGCTGCTCACCGTACGGCTCGGTCTCGTAGCGGTCCGGGGTCTCGTAATCCTCGGTGGCGCTCTGCGGGGCGGCGTAGCCGATGGGCAGGCGGGCGAAGCGGGCGGAGAGGCCGGGGAGGAAGGCGACGAGGCCGATGGCGACGGGGGCGCAGACGGCGGCAGTGTGAGTGGCGGAGGCCTCGGTGGCGATGGCCACGAAGGTGGCGAGGGTTCCGGTGGCGGCGACGAAGGTGGCCGCGACGAAGGGGGCGTCGCCGCTGGGGGTGAGCGCGACCAGGGCGACGGAGGCGATCAGGGCGCAGACGCAGCCGAGCAGGAACTGCAGGCGCCCCGGTCCCTGGCCGACGGCCGGGGCGATGATCCCGGAGCCGGCGATCATCAGGTGCGGGAGGGCGCCGAGGCCGAGGGCGACGGCGGAGAGGCGGTCGCCGTAGACGCGGGCGCGCACTCCGGCGACGGCGGTGAGCAGGATGCCGACGGCGCCCGCGATGATCCCGGGCAGGCCGTGCATGTCGTGGCGCAGCGGGTCGGCGTACCAGAGGACGAAGCCCAGCATGACGAGCAGCACGGCGGCGCCGGCCAGGCCCGCGCCGCGCAGCATGTCGTCGCTCCAGCGGTGCCGGTCGCGGACGACGGCGGAGGCGACGGCGTCGGACACGTCGTCGAACACGGCCGGCGGCAGGGATTCGGCGAAGGGGCGCAGGCTCAGCACCTCGCCGTCGAGGACCTGCTGGCCGGCGAGGGTCCGGGCGCCGTCGAGGACGGTGCCGGAGCGGCGTACGAGGTGGAAGCCGGTCGGGGCGCCCACCGGCTGGGTCTGGCCGGTGAGGCGCAGCAGCTCGGGGTAGACGTCGGCGACGGCGATGTCCTCGGGGAGGGCGACGTCGATGCGACTGTCGGGAGCCACGACGGTGACCCTGCAGAATCCCGTCGTCCCGGCCGTACTCACCTGTGTGACCCCCCTGGTTGGCGCCCGCACCGGCGGACTGATTCGCGGATGCGCATGCTGCGCGCGCCACCCTACCGGGCTAATGACCGACTGTCGGCAAGTAGGATCACCGTCGCGCGGGGGAGACCCCCTTCGCGCCCGGGACTTGGGGGCGCCGGTTGCGACGTCCCAGCCGTTTTCGAGGGATTGATGCTCCGGTGAGCCAGATCGTCGTCAAACGCCCGCCGCGGTCCCTGCCGCCCGAGGTTCCGGCGGAGGAGCTGCGGCTGGAGGCTCCGCCCGAACTTCCGCGCGGGCAGCAGGAGGGCATGTTGATGCAGCTCCTGCCGATGCTCGGCATGGGCTCCTCCGTCGTCTTCTTCTTCATGCCGGGCGCGGCCCCCTTCATGCGCATCATGGGTGTGCTGATGCTGACGTCGACGGTGGCCATGGTCGTCGCCCAGTTGGTGCGCCACCGGCGCGGTGCGCAGGGGCAAATGGCCGATGTGCGCCGGGACTACCTCAAATATCTGGCACAGACGCGTCGTCAGGTGCGCCGGACGGCGCGGGCGCAGCGGGACGCGCAACTGTATCTGCACCCGGCACCGGAGCAGTTGTGGTCGGTGGTGGCGGAGGGCTCCCGGCTGTGGGAGCGGCGGGTCGGCGACCAGGACTTCGGGCAGGCGCGGCTCGGGCTGGGCGCGCAGCGCCTGGCGACCCCGCTGGTGGCGCCGGACACCGCTCCGGTGGACGAGCTGGAGCCGCTGACCGCGGGCGCGATGCAGCGGTTCCTGAAGGTGCACTCCTCGCTGGACGGGCTGCCGATGGCGCTGTCGATCCGCGCCTTCTACCACGTGACGGTGTCCGGGGAGCCGGAGTCCGCGCGCAGTACCGCGCGGGCGATGGTGGCGCAGCTGGCGACGTTGCACTCCCCCGAGGACCTGATGGTGGCCGTGGTGGCGGCGCCGGGTGCGGTGCCCTCGTGGGACTGGACGAAGTGGCTGCCGCACGCGCAGGTCCCCGGGCAGGTCGACGGGGCCGGTACGAAGCGGCTGTTCGGCGATGACCTCGCCGAGCTGGAGGGGCTGCTGGCGTCCAGGTTGGAGGGCCGGCCGCGGTTCAGCCGCGAGGTGTCCCCGGTGCTGGACCAGCCGCACCTGGTGGTCGTGCTGGACGGTGGCATGGTGCCGCCGGACTCGGTGTTCGCGGCGGCCGAGGGCCTGCAGGGCGTCACCATCGTCGAGGTGGTCGCGGGCGAGCTGGACGAGCCGCGCGGCGGGCTGTCGGTCGTGGTGCGGCCGGGCCGGCTGCGTCTGGAGTCGGGCGCGGGGGTCGCGTACGAGGGCGTGCCGGACGCTTTGTCGCTCCCCGCGGCGGAGGCGCTGGCCCGGCAGTTGGCGCCGATGCGCACGGGCGGCGGGGACGACGACGAGCCGCTGCTGGCCAATCTGGACTTCACCGACCTGCTGAACCTGGGCGACGCGGCCGCGGTCGACGTCGCGCGGACCTGGCGGCCGAGGTCGGCCGGCGAGCGGTTGCGCGTGCCGATCGGTGTCGGTGAGGACGGCGCTCCGGTGATGCTGGACCTGAAGGAGGCCGCGCAGGAGGGCATGGGGCCGCACGGTCTGTGCGTGGGTGCGACCGGTTCCGGCAAGTCGGAGCTGTTGCGCACGCTGGTGCTGGGGCTCGCGGTCACGCACACGTCGGAGACCCTGAACTTCGTGCTCGCCGACTTCAAGGGCGGTGCGACCTTCACGGGCATGGGGCAGATGCCGCACGTCGCGGCGGTGATCACCAACCTGGCCGACGACCTCACGCTCGTGGACCGGATGGGCGACTCGATCCGCGGTGAGCTGCAGCGACGTCAGGAACTGCTGCGTTCGGCGGGCAACTACGCGAACATCCACGACTACGAGAAGGCCCGCGCGGCGGGTGCCCCGCTGGAGCCGCTGGCCTCGCTGGTGCTGGTCATCGACGAGTTCAGCGAGCTGCTGACGGCGAAGCCGGACTTCATCGACATGTTCATCCAGATCGGCCGCATCGGCCGTTCGCTGGGCGTGCACCTGCTGCTGGCCTCGCAGCGCCTGGAGGAGGGCAAGCTACGCGGGCTGGACACGTACTTGTCGTACCGGATCGGTCTGCGGACCTTCTCGGCGGCGGAGTCGCGGACGGCGATCGGCGTGCCGGACGCCTACCACCTGCCGTCGGTGCCGGGTTCGGGCTATCTGAAGTTCGGTACGGACGAGATGACCCGCTTCAAGGCGGCGTACGTCTCGGGCACCTACCGCTCGGGCGGGCCGGACCTGTCGGTGGGGCAGTTCCCGGTGGAGCGGCGGCCCGCGCTGTTCACGGCGGCCCCGGTGCCGGTGGTGTACGCGGCCCCGGATCCTGCGTACCTCGCGGCGCAGGCGCCGCGGGAGGACGACGCGCTGGCGGACACGGTGCTGGACGTGATCGTGAGCCGGCTGGAGGGGCAGGGGGTGCCGGCGCACCAGGTGTGGTTGCCGCCGCTCGACCAGGCGCCGCCGCTGGACCAGCTGCTGCCGGCGCTGGCGCCGAGCCCGGAGCGCGGGCTGCACGCGGACGGGTACACGCGGCCCGGCGGGCTCGTCGTGCCGCTCGGCCTCATCGACAAGCCGTTCGAGCAGCGGCGCGAGGTGCTGTACCGGGACTTCTCGGGTGCGGCGGGCCACATGATGGTGGTCGGCGGTCCGCAGTCGGGCAAGTCGACGCTGATGCGGACGCTGATCTCCTCGTTCGCGCTCACCCACACCCCGCGCGAGGTGCAGTTCTACGGGCTGGACTTCGGTGGTGGCAGCCTGTCGTCGATCGCCGAACTGCCGCACGTGGGCGGGATCGCCTCGCGCCTGGACCCGGAGCGGGTCCGGCGCACGGTCGCGGAGGTGGTGGGCATCCTCAACCGCCGCGAGGAGTTCTTCCGCTCGAACAACATCGACTCGATCGGTACCTACCGGCGCCGTCGGGCGGCCGGTGACCTGCCGCACGAGCCGTGGGGCGACGTGTTCCTGGTCGTCGACGGCTGGGGCAACTTCCGGGGCGAGTACGAGGGCCTGGAGCAGATCGTCACGGACATCGCCTCCCGCGGTCTGGGCTACGGCATCCACGTGGTGATCACCGCGGCGAGGTACATGGAGGTGCGGGCCGCGCTCAAGGACCAGATGCTCAGCCGGCTGGAGCTGCGCCTCGGCGACACGATGGACTCCGAGTTCGACCGCAAGGTCGCGGCGAACGTCCCCACGGGGATGCCCGGCCGCGGCCAGGTCGCGGAGAAGCTGCACTTCCTGGGCGCGCTGCCGCGGATCGACGGTTCGCACGAGGCCGCCGACCTGTCGGAGGCCACGACCTCCTTCGTGACCGCGGTGAAGGAGAGCTGGGCGGGGCAGGCGGCTCCCGGCGTACGGCTGCTGCCGCGGCTGCTCCGTTCCGACCAGCTGCCGAAGGGCGGGGAGTACCCCGGCCGCGGGATCGCGATCGGCATCGACGAGATCGACCTGGAGCCGGTGTTCGTCGACTTCGAGTCCGATCCCTTCCTCCTCGTCTTCGGTGAGAGCGAGTCGGGCAAGACGAACCTGCTGCGGCTCATCGCCAAGCAGATCTCCGAGCGCTACACGCCGGACCAGGCGCGTCTGGTCGTCGGCGACTACCGGCGGAGCCTGCTCGGGGCGCTGCCGGAGGAGCACCTGCTGGAGTACGCGCCGATGGCGAGCTCCCTGCAGATGCACATGGAGGCGCTGGGCGGGGTGTTCTCGCGGCGGCAGCCGCCGACCGACGTCACTCCGCAGCAGCTGCGCGACCGCAGTTGGTGGACGGGCCCGGACGTGTTCATCATCATCGACGACTTCGACCTGGTCTCCACGAGCCAGGGCAATCCGCTGGCGCCGCTGGTGGAGTTCCTGCCCTTCGCCCGCGACACGGGCGTCCGCTTCATCATCGCGCGCAACTCGGCGGGTGCCTCGCGTTCGCTGTACGAGCCGTTCATGCAGCGGATCAAGGAGCTGGGCGCGCAGGGTCTGGTGCTGTCCGGCGACCCGTCCGAGGGGGATCTGGTGGGCACGGTGCGGCCGCGTCCGATGCCGCCGGGCCGGGCCAGCTTCGTCTCGCGCAGGCGGGGGACGTCGCTGGTGCAGCTCGGCCGGATGCCGGGCGGCATGTGAGCCGTCCGTCCGCTGGCCGGCGGCATCGCCGCCGGCCACCGGAGGATCGGAACTTCGGGGCTTCGGGGCATCGGGGCATCGGGGCATCCGGGGAAAGCTGTCCCGGCCGGTGGCGCAACCCCGATAATCGGCCGTGAAGACCGCGTCACCGAGGGAAAGGCCGCCCATGGGCACCCAGCAGGAGAAGGACGAGCTGTACGCGCTCGACATCAGCGGTGTGGAGTGGGAAGGGCCGCCCGGGACCAGCCCCGACGAGGAGCGGGTCGAGATCGCCCGGCTCCCCGAGGGCGCGGTGGCCATGCGGTCCTCGCTGGACCGGGAGACGGTGCTGCGGTACACGGCCGCCGAGTGGGAGGCCTTCGTGCTCGGGGCCAGGGACGGCGAGTTCGACCTCGACCGTCCACAGCCTGAGTGAGGGTCCTGGAGCACACGTCGAAGGGGCGCGCCCGGTGCGGGCGCGCCCCTTCGGCACGTACGGACCCTCACGGGTCCCGGCTCAGTACGCCTCGGTGAACAGGCGCGAGGCCTTCACGTCGGTGGCGCGGTAGTCGCCCTTGCCGCGCTCGATCAGCTGGGCCACGTGCTCCAGCTGCTTCTGCATGCTGTCCGCCTTGCCCTTGTACTTCGTCTGCAGCTGGACGTACTGCTCGTGCGCGGTACCGTCCCAGGTGTCGGTGACGACCTTCAGGGCCGAGTCCATCTCCTCGAGGTCCTTGAGGATGTTCTTGGAGACGGTGCGGATGCGGTCCGCCATCTGCTGGACCGTCTCGTACCGGACCCGAGTGTGCCCGTCGTTAGCCATGTTCTTCTCCTTGTCGGTGCGGCCGGGTGGTGAAGGGCCCGATGTCAGACGCTGTTGAGGCCGGAGCTGTTGCCGGACTGGCTCTGAACGGCCTTGAACGCGGCGCGCACCTCGTCGTCCTGGGCGTTGCTGAGGTTCTTGGTCTGCGCCACGGCGTTGTGCAGGACGCCGAGCATCCGGCGGATCTCGTCGTGGTCCTCGTTGACCATGGTCTGCGCGGACGTGAAGCCCGAGGCACCCACACCGGTCCAGCCGGCGCTCACGGTGGCCAGGATGTCGGCCAGCTCGCGGGCCTGCGTGGTGACGGCGTTGGCCGTCTGCTCGATCTTGTTCTTCGCCTGGACGACCGGATCGTCTGCAAGTCCGAAGGTGTTCGTGCTCATCGAAGCTCCTCACTTCTCAATTCGCCGGCAGCACCGGCGGATTGCGCAGCGGAGCGGACGTGCCCGGCGCGGTTGTGAACCACGCGCCCGGGCCTTCCCCCTCCGCTTCACGCGATCCCCCGATCACACTCGTGAAGCCTGTTGCCACTCTAGCCAGTTCACTGCCCGCCCCCAACACCGGTGGGGCGCTTCCGTAGATGAACTGTGACCGTTCACTGCAAACGGCGTCGGCGGCCGCGGGCATCCCGGACGACCGTCGCGGTACCGGCGATGACGGCGATCAGGATCGCGCCGATGCCGAGAGCGTACGTGCCGAACCGCTCCTCGCGCTCCTGTGCCGTCTCGGTGAGTCGCAACGGCGCCGCCTCGGGGGCGGCCGCCGGGGGCGGTCCGGGGTCGGGGACCGGAGCCTTCGGGGCCTCCTGGTCGCGGGAGAGCGCGCGCACCGGGTCGACGACGCCCCAACCCACGTAGTCGTCATGACCGTTGACCGCGCGTTCGGCGGTGTTCTGGATCTGCCAGACGATCTGCTGCGCGGACCAATCCGCGTGCTCGGCGCGCAGCAGGGCGGCGACGCCGGCGACGTACGGCGCGGAGAAACTGGTGCCGTTGTCGATGCACTGGCCGAAGCCGGGAACGGTGGAGACCATGTCGACGCCGGGCGCCGCCACCCCGATGAAGTCACCGGGCTGGGAGAATCCGGCGCGCTCGTTGTTGCGGTCCGAGGCTGCCACGGCGAGCACGCCGGGGAAGGCCGCCGGGTAGGTCTTGCGCTTCTCGCCGCTCAGGCCGTCGTTGCCCGCCGAGGCCACCACCACGACGTTGGCGGCGATGGCCTTCTGGACCGATTTGCCGAGATCGGATTCGGCGGACAGCTGTGCGTCGGTGTCCTGGGAAATGTTGATCACTTGGGCGCCCTTGGCCACCGCGTGGTCGATGGCCTGGCTCAGGTTCGCGGCGTTGCCCTTGCCCTGCCCGTCGTTCTGCCGGATCGGGATGATCGTGGATTCCGGGGCCAGGCCGACGAAGCCGGTGCCCTGCTGGGGGCGGGCCGCGATCAGCCCGGCGACCTTGGTGCCGTGGCCGATGGTGTCGACCGTGCCGTCGCCGCCCTTGGGGTCGACGAAGTCCTTGCCGGCTCCGGTGTCGATGGCCGCGCTGAGTTGCGGGTTCGCCCGGTCCACGCCGGTGTCGATGACCGCGACGCGGACGCTGTTGCCCTTCTTGTCCTTGCCCTTGGTCTGCGCCCACAACTCGTCGAGCAGCAGTCGCTGGAGGGACCAGGGCCGGTCCTCGATCTGCTTCTTCATCGGGAAGGTGCACTCCCCCGCGCCGTCGAGGCCGAGTGCGTGCGGGAGTTGCCCGGAGGGCACGGGTGCGTACGGGGACTGCGGCGCGGTGGATCCGGCCGCGGCGGCCGTGCCCGTGCCGCCCGGGGCCAGGGTGAGGACGAAGGCAGCAGCCAGGAGGGCCCGCCGGGGCGCGTGGGTCAGGGTCATCGCCGGCTTCCTCACGAACCCTGGGGCTGACGGGCGGAGTTGGTGTCCAGGCGCGGCCCCTTGGAGAGGAACTCCGACCAGGCGATGGGCACCATGGCCGGGCTGATGCCGCCGTAGCCGAGCCGGACCTGCGCCTGGCTGGCCTCGGGGCGGCCGTCCGCACCGGCCTTCGACTGGTCGGGAGCACCGATCTTCGACTGCTCGGCGTCGCTGTCGCCGTTGGCCTGGACGGCGTACCGCAGCCCGGTGTCGGTGACCAGGAAGAGGGAGCCGCCGGCCGTGGTCTGCTTGCCCTGGACCTGGGTGTACAGCAGGCCCGAGCCGGGCGTGACGTACGCGCTGGTGCCGCTGGCGGTGATGTCGATGGGGAAGCCGGTGCCGGCCCACGTGCTCAGGGTCTGGTTGCCCTGCCCGTCGACCGAACGCAGGACGCTGCAGACCGTGTCGCGGTTGTTGGCCCCGCCGGTCTGGTTGCCGGCGGGCGGCGCCGTCTGGTTGATCCGTTCGGTCTTCTTCTGGGGCCACTTGATGTCGCCAGCGAACGGGGCGGCGTCCGGGTTGATCGACTGGAGGTCGACCTCGCGGGGCTTGCCGTGCATGTTGAGGCCGTCGGTCGCGGGAGCCGAGATCAGCAGCCAGGCGACGAAGTCGGAGACCGGTGCGACCTTCCCGGGCAGCACCACGTAGTGCTGTGCGCCGGAGCCGGTCTGCGCCTTGAGCACCATCCCGACCTTGTTGTCGGCGGTGCCCAGCCCCTTGACCCCGGCGTCGGTGTTGGCCTTGCCGGGCAGCTGCGGGAACGACAGGTCGTCGCCGGAGTTGAGGGTCCCCAACCATTCCGGACTGACCTGTTGGGGGGTGGCGCCCGTGCCGACCAGCGCATTGGTCATCGTCCCGGCGGCCGGGGTGCCCTCCGGGAACTTGTACTTCGTACCGGCCGCGTCGACCAGGTAGCGCTCCTGGCCGGCGGCCGTGCTCTGCACGTACAGCGCCTGGGTGTCGGTGAGCCTGCGGGTGTCGTCCGTCTTGGCCGCCTCGCGGTCGGCGAGGACGAAGGTGGCGGTCTGCACGCCCCGGCCGTTGCCGCCGGGCTGCTGGCAGACGGCCCAGCGCTTGGCCTTGCCCGCGTCGTCCTTGGAGGGGAGTCGGTCCGGGGCGTATTGGATGCCGATGATGGGGCCGCGCGGCGGCTTGCCCGCGTCGAGGACCTTGTCCTCGACCTGGATCACCTTGAACTTCGAGGGATCCAGCAGGAGTCGGGCGGAGGCCAGGTTCAGGACCGGGTGCAGCCGCGTCTGATCCTTGCCGCCCACCTTCGTCGTCAGGACCACGTACCGCGTCGTCGAGTCCTTGCCGACGATGACCCTGGTCCCCGGTTCCGCCCAGCCCTTGGGGGCGGTCGGCTTGAACATGCCCCAGGCGCCGAATCCGGCGAGCACGAGCGCGCCCACGATCAGCCCGGGAAGGACCGCGCGCAGCGGGCGCGGCGCGCCCTCCTCGGTGCCCGTGGCGGATGGCTGGAGGAACGCGGCCACCGTGCGCCGCTTCGCAAAGGTGTACGCGTTGAGCTCATCACGTCGTGATGCCATGACCGCCTGCTTCTCCCCGCACGGCCCGGCCGGTGAGTACGGTCCCCGGGCCTCGATTGTCGGACCGGGCACCTACTATGCCTCTTGACGGACGGTATGAAGGGGCCGGGTAGGGTGAGGCTGCCGCCCAGCCCCTTCCGCACCGGTTCAATCAGGGCTTGTTGGGGTGGATTGGGGAGATTCCGGGGTCGTGCGGCAGGTGTCGCGCAGTGCCGGAACTCATGGGGTCTGGCCCCGGAAAGGGGAAGTGCGCGAGTGATGGCCACCGCGACGGAGCAGCAGGCCGGAGCGCCCGCACCGGCACGCGTCGGGGTGACGCCGCATCCGAAGTCGAGCCCCGGCCGCTTCGGCCCGTTCCGACTGCAACAGCTCGTGCTGCTCCAAGTCGCGGCAGCCGCACTCCTGGTGGCCTGGGTGGTCGAACCCTTGCTGCTGGTTCCCACCGGTGTGCTCGCACTCGTCCTGGTGGTGCTCGCCGTCGTACGCCGCCACCAGCGCTCCCTGCCGGAGTGGATCGGCGGTGTGCTCGCACTGCGTTCACGCCGGCGCCGGGCCGCCGCCTTCACCGTACCCGCGGGCACGGAGCCGGGGCTGGCGCCGCTGGTCGAGGCCGATCCGGCGCTGCGCACCCTCACCTTCAGCGACCGTGACCGGCGTCCGGTCGGCATGGTCGGCGACGGGACCTTCCTGACCGCGGTCGTCCAGGTGGACACGGACGCCACCGCGCTGCGGCCCGACCGGGCGACGCGGCCGCTGCCGCTGGCCGTCGTGCGGGACATCCTCGAAGTGGACGGCATCCGGCTGGAGTCCGCGCAGCTCGTGCAGCACACCCAGCCGGCGCCGGCCCCGCACCTGCCCGCGCAGTCGATGGCGACCCGCAACTACGCGCCGCTGCAAGCCCGGACGGGCACCCCGGCGGTCCGGCTGACCTGGATCGCCCTCAAGCTCGACCCGGAGCTGTGCCCCGAGGCGGTCACTGCGCGCGGCGGCGGGCTCGCCGGTGCACAGCGCTGCCTGGTGCGCGCGGCCGACCAGTTGGCGAGCCGGCTGGCCGGGGCCGGTTTCACCGCCTCCGTGCTCACCGAGCAGGAACTGACGGCGGCGCTGGCCACCTCCTCGTGCGCGAACCCGATGGCGATCACCCAGGCCGGGCGGTCGAGCAGCACCGGGCGGCGGACCGAGGAGACCTCGCGGACCTGGCGCTGCGACGACCGGCGGCACACGACGTACTGGATAGGTCGCTGGCCGCAGCTGGGCGGCGCCGGTGCGGCGGCGCTGCCGCAGTTCGTGGCGCTCCTCACCTCGCTGCCCGCGCTCGCGACGAACTTCAGCCTGACGATGGCCCCGGCGGAGCGACAGAGCGTCACCTTGAGCGGACACGTACGGGTGACAGGGCGGAGCGATGAGGAACTGGTCGCGGCACGACGGGAGTTGGAGAGGACGGCGCGGGGCGTGAAGACCGGGCTGGTCCGGCTCGACCGGGAACAGGTGCCGGGGCTGCTGGCTTCGCTGCCGCTGGGAGGGGCGCGATGAGGGGCGGATTCGGGCTGGTCGGCCCGCGACGGGAGCGGCACGTGGTCCCCGTCGCGGACCTGGACCTGCTGGCACTGCCCGTCGGGGACGACGGGGTCGTCATCGGTGTGGACGCCGAGGGCCGGTCGGCGGTGCTCGGCATCAACCGGCCGACGCCGTACGAGGTGACGCTGATCGGCGGCCTGTGGACAGCACAGGTGTTGGCGCTGCGCGCGGCGGCCACGGGGGCGCGCGTGGCGGTGGAGACCGGGCGCGGGCGGGCGTGGTCCGGGTTGGCCCAGGCGGCGGGCGGCGGGCAGCAGTGCGTGACCTTGCACGAGGTGGGTCGGATCCCGCCGCAGGGCGCCTCGGCCGGCAGCCCGGTGCTGGTGATCCGTGACTGCGGGATGCGGCCGCCGCGCGGGCGCGTGGTGGCCGGGCCGTGGCAGTCGGTGCTGACCCTGCTGCCGTACCTGAGCCCGACGGCGCCGCGCCTGCTCCAGCAGGCGTCCCTGGTGGGGGTGCAGCGGGTGTCCCCCGACGAGGCGGAGCAGATCGGCAGCCTGATGCGGCTCCCGAGACAGGCGGTGGACTCCCTGCCGACGCTGGGCGACGGGGTGACCCTGTGGTGCACGCCGCGGGACCGACAGTTCGTGATGACGCAGGGGACGGACGCGGAGACGGGCCTGCTCGGCGGGGCCCGGCGCATCGACTGACCCGGCTCCCGAGGGGGGCGGACAGTGGTGTCGGGGCGCGATTAGGCTGGGTCCGGGCGCGGCGAGGTGGGCGCCGGACCAGTGTTCGACAGACCAGGAGGACCAGTGAGCGGCGATCGGAACGAGAGGCGCGGCGGGACGTGGGACGTCCCGACGGACGATCAGTCCGACGCGGAGCCCGAGGTGACGGGCGAGTTCACCATCGACTACACCCCGCCGGCCTGGTACATGCAGGGCGGGACGCCGGCCGCACAGGTTCCGGGCCTCCCCGAGGGCAGCGGCTTCGAGCCCCACCGCCCGTCGGAGCTGGAATCGCCCTCGACCGTGCGGATCGCTCCGCCGGTGCCGCGGACGCCGTCCGACGGTGCGGGCCTGCCGGCGCCCTTCCCACCCGCTCCCGCGGCCCCGGTCGAACCGGCCCCGACGTACCGGGCTCCGGCACTGCCGTACTCGACTCCGGCCCCGGCGCCCGCCCAGGCCGAGGTTCCCGCCCCGGCACCGGCACCGGCACCGGCACCGGCACCGACCGAGGCGTCGACCTCGGTTCCGGTTCCGGCTCCCTTCGAGTCGGCGCCGTCCTACCCGATCGCGGCTCCGACCCCTGCTCCGACGCCGATCGAGCCGCCGGCTCCGGCTCTGGTTGAGGTTCCGGTCGAGGTTCCGGCTCCCGCCGAGAACGCCCCGTCGGGGCTCGAAGCCCCGGCCCCGGTCGAGCCGTTCCCGGCCGCAACCCCGGTCGCCGACGTGCCCGCACCCGTACCTGCGGCCGATGAGGTCGCTCCGGAGCCGGCTCCCGTCGACCCCCCGCCCGTAACGCCGTTCCCCGCGCTGCCGCCCGTCGACGTGGTCACGCCCTACCCGCCCCTTCCATCGGCCCCCGTCGTGGAGCCGGTCGCCGAGCCGGCGGCGGAGGTCCCGCCCGCGCCCTGGGCCGTACCGCAGCGCACTCCCGCCGAGGGAACGCCCGTACTGCCGCCCGCCGAGCAGCCCGTAGTGGCTCCGGCGTCGGAGCCAGAGCCGGAGCCGGTCAGCCCCGCGGACGCGCCGCCGGCCGTCGCGGAAACCCCGTTCGGGGGGCCCGTCGGCGAACTGCTTTCGCCGCCGCCCGCGTTCGGGACCCCGGACGACTACCCGTTCCCGCCCCCGTCTCCCGCTCTGCCGCAGTCCCAGCCACCCCAGCACTACGACCCGCGCACCGTCGGCCAGTGGTCGGCCGGGCCCGGGCAGCAGCAACCCCCGCAGCAGCCCCAACAGCACCCCCAGCCGCAGCCGCAACCGCACGACCCGCGCTACTCGGCCGGCCAGACCGGCGGCGGGGCGCCCCTCGGTTACACCGCCGCCGTCGAGCTGTCGTCCGACCGCCTGCTGCGCAACAAGCAGAAGCCCAAGAACAACAACGGCGTCGGCGGCCTGTTCCGCTTCGGCGGCAAGGCGGCCGAAGCGGAGCGCCAGCGCAAGCTGGAGCTGATCCGCACCCCGGTCATGTCCTGCTACCGGATCGCCGTCATCAGTCTCAAGGGCGGCGTCGGCAAGACCACGACCACCACCGCCCTCGGTGCCACCCTCGCCACCGAGCGCCAGGACAAGATCCTGGCCATCGACGCGAACCCCGACGCCGGTACGCTCGGCCGTCGGGTCCGCCGCGAGACCGGCGCCACCATCCGGGACCTGGTCCAGGCGATCCCGTACTTGCACTCGTACATGGACATCCGCCGGTTCACCTCGCAGGCGCCCTCCGGTCTGGAGATCATCGCCAACGACGTGGACCCGGCCGTCTCCACGACCTTCAACGACGAGGACTACCGCCGCGTCATCGAGACGCTGGGCCGCCAGTACCCGATCATCCTGACCGACTCGGGCACCGGCCTCCTCTACTCCGCCATGCGCGGCGTCCTGGACCTGGCCGATCAGCTGATCATCATCTCGACCCCGTCCGTGGACGGCGCCAGCAGCGCCAGCACCACCCTCGACTGGCTCTCCGCGCACGGGTACGCCGACCTCGTCTCGCGCTCCCTCACCGTCATCTCGGGGGTCCGCGAGACCAGCAAGATGATCAAGATCGAGGACATCGTGCAGCACTTCGAGACCCGCTGCCGCGGTGTCGTCGTGGTGCCGTTCGACGAGCACCTCGCGGCCGGCGCGGAGGTCGATCTCGACATGATGCGGCCCAAGACGCGCGAGGCGTACTTCAACCTCTCCGCACTCGTGGCCGAGGACTTCCTGCGGGCCCAGCAGCAGGCCCCGCAGGGACACTGGGGTGCGCCGCAGCAGCCCCAGTCTCCTCAGCAGCCCTATGGGCACCAGCCCCCTCAGCAGCCGCAGCCGTACGGCCAGCCCCAGGGCCAGCCCCCGTACCAGCAGCCGCCCCAACCCCAGCCCCAGCCCTACAGCCAGCCGTACCCCCAGCCCGGCCAGCCCTGGCAACAACCCCAGCCCCAGGCCCCGCAACAACAGCCGCCCCAGCCCCAGCAGCCCCCGCGCGACCCGCGCCTCGGCTGACCGGCGACACAGCGAAGGGCCCGTACCACCCCGAGGGTGGTACGGGCCCTTGCGCTTCGTTCGTCAGCGCTTCAAGTCGTACGCGTCCGTCAACACCCGCGCCCGCTTCACGTCGTTCGCGATCGCTTCCAACAGCCCGTCCAGCGACTCGAACTTCGCCATCCCCCGCACGTAGGCGAGGAAGTCGACGGCGACGTGCATCCCGTACAGGTCCAGCCCCACGCGGTCGATCGCGTACGCCTCCACGGTCCGCTCGGTCGCGTCGAACTGCACGTTCGTCCCCACCGAGATCGCCGCGGGCATCCGCTCACCGTCCGCCGTCAGCCAGCCCGCGTAGACCCCGTCCGCCGGGATCGCGGTGTGCGGCTGCGTCTCGACGTTCGCCGTCGGGTAGCCGAGTTCGCGTCCGCGCTGCGCACCGCGCACCACCACGCCCTCGACGCGGTGCGGACGCCCCAGGATCTCCGCCGCGCCGTCCATGTCGCCCTCCGAGACCAGCCTGCGTGCCAGCGTCGAGGAGAACGGCACCCCGCCACCCGCCTCGCCCCGCTCGACCAGGTCCACGACGTCCACCTCGTAGTCGTACGTGGAGCCCAGCTCGCGCAGGAAGTCGACGTTCCCGGCGGCCCGGTGGCCGAAGCGGAAGTTCGGGCCCTCGATGACGGCGCGCGCGTGCAGCTTGTCGACGAGCACCTTCACGATGAAGTCGGCCGGGGAGAGCTGGGAGAACTCCGCCGTGAACGGCAGGATCAGCAGCGCGTCCACGCCCAGCCCGGCCATCAGCTCGGCGCGCCGGTCGTACGGGGCCAGGATCGGCGGGTGGCTGCCGGGGCGGACCACCTCGCTGGGGTGCGGGTCGAAGGTGACCACCACGGAGGGGACGCCGAGCTCGCGCGCCGTGGCCACCGCACGCCCAATGATCAGCTGATGTCCCCGGTGCACGCCGTCGTAGGAGCCGATGGTGACGACGCTGCGTCCCCAGTCCTGGGGGATGTCCTCCAAGCCACGCCAGCGCTGCACTGTGACCGCTCCTCGCCCGAACCCGTTTAGTCCTTGAACTGATTGCCGATTGCAGGTCTAAGACTGCCATGCCGGTGGCCGGTGCCCCGCATCGGCATCTGACTGGACGCGCCACCGTGTCTGTCGTCACGTCACGTCCGCGGCCGCCCTGCTCAGGGTCTCCACCGTCCGCCGGGCGCTCGGCCCGAGCAGGGCCGCGGCCTCCGCTTCCGCCGTCGCCTGCCAGCGGGCCACCAGCGCCCCGAAGGCCGGTTCGGCCCGGGCCAGCTCCACCGTCCGCCGTTCGAAGACCGCCGCCCCGCCCGGGGCCCGCAGCAACTGCCGCCCGGTGCGCCTCAGCAGCTCCCGCGTACGGTCCTCCGCGCGCCCGGAGGCCCCGGCCGCGACGGCTCCGAGGAAGGCGTCGAGGACCTGCGGATCGACCTCCTCGCGCAGCAGGGTGTCGGCCAGTTCCCCGCGCAGCGGGTGCGAGGCCTCGCAGCCCGGCGCGGCCAGTACGACGGCCAGCGCGGACCGCACCACGGCCGGGGCACCGAGGAGCAGCTCCAGGACCAGGGGCCGCACCACCAAGGCGGCGGCGGGGCCCTGGTCGAGCCGCCTGTCCACGAAGAAGGCGGCGTGCGGCGCGTCCCCGGGGTTGCGCGCGAGGTGCTCCCGTACGAGGTCACCGGCGCGCCGGGCCAGCCCCGGCGTGGTCAGCGCGGCCAGGGCGCGCACCACCTCCCCGTCGGCCCGGGCCCGCAGGGCGGCGAACACCTCGCCCGGATCGGGCAGCACGGGCAGGGCCGCGACCAGCGCCGCCGCGGGCAACCGGGAGCCGATCACGGAATCGCGGAAGCAGGCGAGGGCGTCGGGCAGGTAGCGGCCGCGCGCCTGCGGGTCGCGGAGCAGGATCGCGAGGGCACTGGCGTGCAGGGTGGCGTCGGCGGGGCGGGCGAGCAGCATCTGGGCGGCGTGGCGCAGCAGCTCGCGGTCGCCGGGGGTGCGCACGTGCGGGGCGGTGGCGAGCCCGTAGGTGGCGGCCGCGACCCGCCGGCCCGGGCGTTCGTCGTGCGCCCAGCGGTCTACGGCCCGGCACAGGGCCGAGGGCTCCTCCTCGGCGAGTACGGCGAGCAGCTCGTCGGCGCGCGGGTGCGCGGCGGTGACGAGCGCCTCGGTGAGGTCGTCCACGGCGAGGCCCCGGTGGGTGTGCAGCAGGGCCTGCGCGGCGGTGGCGACGGTGGCCCCGGGCCGGCCGCGCAGCCGGCGCCCGTCGGTGAACCAGGCGCAGAGCAGCGGCTGCGCGCGCTGCGGGTCCCGGGCGAGGCGGCGGGCCGCGGCGTCGAGGTAGCGGTCGCCGGGGACCGCTTCGGCGGGGTCGGCGGGCAGCAGCCGGCGCAGCAGGTCGAGGCGGTCGGGCTCGGGCAGTCGCAGCCGGTTCCAGAACCAGCCGCCGAACTCCCCCGGGCCGGCGCGGGCCACGTGCTCGGCGAGGGCGTGCAACACGGGGAGGTGGGGCCGGGCGTCGGGGGCCCGGAGCAGGGTTTCGCGCAGCAGCCGGGCGGCCCACCAGGCGCGGTCCGGGGTGGCCCGCTCGGGTTCCTCGGTGAAACGGTTGAGCCGGTGGACCAGCCCGGTGAGCTCGCCGCGCAGCCGGTCGGGGGCGAGCCTGCGCAGGGCTTCCAGGACGGGCCCGATGCGGTGCCGGGGCACGGGCGGCCCGGGCTCGGCGGGGCCGTGGACGAGCAGGCCGAGGGCCGTCGGAACGTCCAGGTGGCCGGCCTGGATCCAGTCGGACAGCTCCTCGTGGGCGAAGCGGTAGCCGGGCCCGGCGGGTACGAGCAGTCCCTCGGTGAGCACGGCGGAGGCCCAGCCGGTGCGCCAGGGGAACAGTTCCTCGAAGGAGGCCCGGTCCAGCTGCCCCTGTCCGGGTCCCAGAGCGCGCCGCGCGGCCTCGTGGACCCGACCGGCCACGCGCGCCGCGAGCCGTTTGACCCCGGGCCCGTGCACCTGGGCGCCCCCTGCGTCGGCACCGGCCGCGGCGATGCGGACGGCGGTGCGCAGGCACAGCAGGTCCACGTGCGCGGCGAAGACCTCGTCGCGGCCGGGACGACCGGCGGTGACCTCGGCGGCCCGGACCCCGGCGAGCAGGTGCAGGGTGAGCGGGTGGCAGGCGTCGGCCTCCCGGACGGCGTCCGCGGGGATGCCGAGGCGGGCCCGGGCGGTCTCGGCCTCGGTGGCGTCGAGGTCAGCGAGCGGGAGGGCGGGTGGCAGCCGCCGGGCGGGCCGGGCCGGGGTGTGCAGCGCGGCGGGCGGGTAGAGGGCGCCGGCGCCCTCCCAGTACTCGGGCCGGGCGGCGACGACCAGACGGGTCCCGGTCGCGTGCAGCCACTGGGCCGTGGCGGTGGTCCAGGGTCCGAGCCGGTGGGCGAGCTCCGGCGGCATCTCTTCCGGGGCGTCGAGCACGACCAGCAGGGGGCGGCCGGCGCGGGCGACCACGTGCGCGAGGTGGGCTGCGGCTCCCGACGGTTGGCTGCGCCGCTCGGGCGGCGTGGTTCCGCCGGGGCCGGGCTCCAGCTGGGTGCGCGGCGCGGGCGGGGTTCCAGCGGGGCCGGGCGCGCGCCGGGGCGTCTCCTCGGGCACCGAACGTGACGAGGGGTCGGAAGGTCGGGCGGCAGTGCGTTCGGCGCCCTGCGGGGATCGCCCCGACACGCACCCGGCCCCGCCGGAACCAGCGCGCTGGCCGGCGTCGGGCAGCGAGAAGGGCTCCGGCACCCGGTCAGCCCCGGCGGTGGCCGGGGGCCGCCCCGACACGCACCGGGCCCCGCCGGAGGCGTGGGCAGCCGCGACGATCCGGGCCGCCTCGGTCAGGGCCCGTGTCGCCGCGTCGGCCAGGGAGGTGTCGGTGGCGCGCAGGTCCGCGCCGCGCAGCCACAGGGTCGGCGCCGGGCAGGCACCCCGCGCGCGGCGTACGGCCAGGGCGGCCAGGACCGTGGTGCGGCCCGTGCCCGGGTCTCCCACGAGGCCGAGGACCGGGCGGTCCCCGGTGGTGAAGGCGGCCAGCTCGGCGGAGGTGCCCGGGCGCTCCACGGGTTCCGGCCCGTCCGGGGGGACATGGGCGCCGAGCGTGGTCGCGGTCAGTTCCAGCGCCCCGGCGAGGTTCAGGTCGGCGCCGTGGCCGGGCACGGTCGCGGCATTGCGCTCCAGCAGTGCGGTCAGGGGGCCGTCCGGGTCGGCGTCGGCCGCTGCCCGCAGGGCCACCGCGAATCCTCCGGAGCGGTGTTCCGCCCGCAGGGCGGTGCCCACCACCGCGAGCACCGCTCCGGTCCCGGCGTCGAGCACCGGGCCCCCGCAGGCCTCCCCTCCCAGCAGCAGTGCGTCCCGGCCGTCGGTGCCGATCGCCAGCTCCACGGCCGCGCCCCCGGGCACCGCGTGGGACCGGTCCGCCGCCAGGTAGCTGACCTGCACGCTTCCCAGTACCCGCGCCTGCCGCCATCCCCGCGCGGGCAGCCGTACGTAGGTACCGGGATCGATCGCCTCGCGCAGCGCCACCGGGAGCGGTCGCATCCCGAGTCCGTCGGTCCGTACCAGCGCCAGCGCGAGCCCCGGCAGGGCGGTCACGTCCGCCGCGTCGGCCAGCCAGGTCCGCCCGGCGGGTCCCGGGGCGCGGAGCACCACCCGGGTCAGCCCGTCGACGGCCTCGTGACCGGTGACCACCGTCCCGCGGTCGTCGGCGACGAATCCGCTGCCGCGCACCCGCCCGGCGGGATCGCAGATTTGGACGAGCTCCGCCATGGCCGCACCACTCCCCGCACTGCTCCCGCGCAACGCCCCGTGCTCACGACGGTAGGCAGGTGAAGATCAGCACGAAAAGCACGCGAGGCGAAAGCGCCCCCTTGCGCTCCCTCCATCACTCCGAGCGCCTGCTCGGACGGGTGAATAGAGGGGCCCGGGTGGATAGAGACCTACCCGAGGGGGGTCGTGGAGCGGTGAGCGGCAGTCCATGTGCGCTCACCGCTCCACGTCAACACCCGGTCGTCAGGCGAAGACCGCGAGGGACTTCGCCTTTCCGTTCTTGTTCTCGACGAGCCCGAGCAGCTGCCCCTGCGGCCCGAAGACCGCGACCGTGCGGCCGGCCTCGTACTCCTGCGGCATGTCGATCCGCACGCCGTTGGCGAGCAGCGAGGCCCGCCGGGCGTCCAGGTCCCAGCGCGGGAAGGCCGCGGCTGCGGCCTCGCCGATGGGCATGACGGTCAGCTCCTCCTGGAGCTGGTCCAGGGTCCGTGCCTTGTCGAGCTTGTACGGGCCCACCCGCGTGCGGCGCAGCGCGGTCAGGTGCCCGCCGACGCCGAGGTCGGCGCCCAGGTCACGGGCGAGGGCCCGGATGTACGTACCGCTGGAGCAGACGACGGAGACGACGAGCTCGACGACCTTCGTGCCGTCCTCGGCCTCCGCCTCGCGCATGTCGTACACCTGGAACGACGAGATGGTCACCGGCCGGGCCGGGATCTCGAAGTCCTCGCCGTCGCGGGCGCGCTTGTAGGAGCGCACCCCCTTGATCTTGATGGCACTGACCTTGGACGGGACCTGCATGATCTCGCCGGACAGCTTGGCGATGCCCGCGTCCACGGCTTCCCGGGTGACCCCGGTGGCGTCCGTGGAGGAGGTGATCTCGCCCTCGGCGTCGTCCGTCAGGGTGTCCTGGCCCAGGCGGATCGTGCCGAGGTACTCCTTCTCCGTGAGCGCGAGGTGGCCGAGGAGCTTGGTGGCCTTCTCCACGCCCAGGACCAGCACGCCGGTCGCCATCGGGTCGAGCGTGCCGGCGTGGCCGACGCGGCGGGTCTTGGCGATCCCCCGCATCTTGGCGACCACGTCGTGCGAAGTGAAGCCGGACGGCTTGTCGACGATGACAAGACCGTCCGGAGTCTTCCCTGCGTTGTTGCTCATTCCGCGGCTGCGTCCTCGTCGTCCTCGTCGCCCGGCTTCTTGTACGGGTCGGCGTCGCCGGCGTACTGCGCGCCGGAGGACACCTCGCGCACCTGGGCGTCGGAGGTCCGCGCCTTTTCGAGGAGGTCCTCGATGGTCTTGGCGTTCTCCGGGAGTGCGTCCGCCACGAAGGTCAGGGTGGGCGTGAACTTGGTGCCCGCCGCCCGGCCGACCGCGGAGCGCAGTACGCCCTTGGCGCTCTCCAGGCCCGCTGCCGCGCTGGCGCGGTCCTCGTCGTCACCGTAGACCGTGTAGAAGACCGTGGCCTCCCGCAGGTCGCCGGTGACCCGGGTGTCCGTGATGGTCACGTGCGTACCGAGGCGGGGGTCCTTGACTCCGCGCTGCAGCTTCTCCGCCACCACCTCCCGGATGAGGTCCGCCAGCTTCTTCGCCCGCGCATTGTCGGCCACTGGTCCGTCTCCTTCTTATGTCTTGCTATCAGTCTTCATCACCGTGGAGGCGCCGTCGTACGGACAGCAGCTCCACTTCCGGACGCGCCGCGACCAGCCGCTCGCAGCGGTCGAGCACGTCCGAGAGGAACCCCGCGTCCCCACTCACCAGAGCGACCCCTACCCGGGCCCTGCGGTGCAGGTCCTGGTCGCCCACTTCAGCCGCGCTCACGGAGAACTTGCGTTGGAGCTCGGCCACGATGGGCCGGACCACGGAGCGTTTCTCCTTCAGCGAGTGAACGTCGCCGAGGAGCAGATCGAAGGACAGAGTCCCCACGTACATGCAGTTCCGGATGTCCCGCCGGTGCGGGTTCGGTGGCCTGCCGGCCGTCGCTCGGCAGGGTCACCAGAACCGTACACGCAACGGCCGGGGCCGATCGACGGATATTCCGCCGACCGGCCCCGGTGTGACGAGCTACGACACGGTGCGATGTGCCCCGCGCTTACGCGCGCGGCTTCTCGCGCATCTCGTACGTCGCGATGACGTCGTCGATCTTGATGTCGTTGAAGGAACCGAGGTTGATACCACCCTCGAAGCCCTCGCGGATCTCGGTGACGTCGTCCTTGAAGCGGCGCAGACCGGAGATGGTGAGGTTCTCGGCGATGACCTTGCCATCGCGCAGGAGCCGCGCCTTGGTGTTGCGCTTGACCTCGCCGGACCGGATGAGGACACCGGCGATGTTGCCCAGCTTGGACGAGCGGAAGATCTCGCGGACCTCCGCCGTACCGAGCTCGACCTCTTCGTACTCCGGCTTGAGGAGACCCTTCAGGGCCGCCTCGATCTCCTCGATGGCCTGGTAGATCACCGAGTAGTAGCGAACGTCGACGCCCTCGCGGTCCGCCATCTGCGCGGCACGGCCGGCCGCACGGACGTTGTAACCGATGACGATGGCGTCGGAGCCCATCGCCAGCGAGATGTCGGACTCGGTGACCGCACCCACACCGCGGTGCAGGACGCGGATGTCGACCTCTTCGCCGACGTCGAGCTGGAGCAGCGAGGACTCGAGGGCCTCGACCGCACCGGACGCGTCGCCCTTGATGATGAGGTTGAGTTCCTGGACCAGACCGGCCTTGAGGACCGAGTCGAGGTCTTCCAGGGACACCCGGCGGACGCGCTTGGCGAAGTTGGCGTTGCGCTCGCGCGCAGCACGCTTCTCGGCGATCTGACGGGCCGTACGGTCCTCGTCCACGACGAGGAAGTTGTCGCCGGCGCCGGGGACGTTGGTGAGACCCAGGACCAGGACGGGGGTCGACGGACCCGCTTCCTCGACGTTGTTGCCCTTGTCGTCGAGCATGGCGCGCACTCGGCCGTAGGCGTCGCCCACGACCATCGTGTCGCCGACGCGGAGGGTACCGCGCTGGACGAGGACGGTGGCGACGGCACCGCGGCCGCGGTCGAGGTGGGACTCGATCGCAATACCCTGAGCGTCCTGCTCCGGGTTGGCGCGGAGGTCGAGCGAGGCGTCGGCGGTGAGGACGACGGCCTCGAGCAGGGAGTCGATGTGCAGACCCTGCTTGGCGGAGATGTCGACGAACATCGTGTCGCCGCCGTACTCCTCGGCGACCAGACCGAACTCGGTGAGCTGACCGCGCACCTTGGTCGGGTCGGCACCCTCGACGTCGATCTTGTTGACCGCGACGACGATCGGGACGCCGGCGGCCTTGGCGTGGTTGAGCGCCTCGATCGTCTGCGGCATGACGCCGTCGTTGGCCGCGACCACGAGGATCGCGATGTCGGTCGACTTCGCACCACGGGCACGCATGGCGGTGAACGCCTCGTGACCCGGGGTGTCGATGAAGGTGATGCGACGGTCTTCGTCGTTGACCTGGGTGGAGACCTGGTAGGCACCGATGTGCTGGGTGATGCCACCGGCCTCGCCCGCGACGACGTTCGTCTTGCGGATGGCGTCGAGCAGGCGGGTCTTACCGTGGTCGACGTGACCCATGACGGTGACGACCGGCGGACGCGGCATGAGGAATTCCTCGCCGCCCTCGTCCTCGCCGAACTCGATGTCGAAGCCCTCGAGGAGCTCGCGGTCCTCTTCCTCCGGGCTGACGATCTGAACCTGGTAGTTCATCTCGCCCGCGAGGAGCTGGAGGGTCTCGTCGGAGACGGACTGCGTGGCAGTGACCATCTCGCCGAGGTTCATCATCACGGCGACGAGCGACGCCGGGTTGGCGTTGATCTTCTCCGCGAAGTCGGTGAGGGAGGCACCGCGCGACAGGCGCACGGTCTCGCCGCCACCGCGCGGCAGCATCACGCCGCCGACGGACGGGGCCTGCATGGCCTCGTACTCCTGGCGCCTCTGACGCTTCGACTTGCGACCGCGACGGGCCGGACCGCCGGGACGGCCGAAGGCACCCTGCGTGCCACCACGGGCACCGGGACCACCGGGACGCCCGCCGAAGCCGGGACGACCGCCGCCACCGGCGCCGGCCGGACCGCCGCCGAAGCCGCCGCCACCGGGACGCGGACCGCCGAAGCCGCCGCCGCCCGCGGGACGCGAGCCGGGACCGGCCGGACGGCCGGCGAAGCCGCCGCCACCGGGACGACCTGCGCCACCGGGACGCGGACCGCCGGCACCGGGACCACGGCCACCGGGGCCGCCACCGGGACGGGGACCGGGACCACCGGCAGCGGGACGCTGCGGCATCATGCCCGGGTTCGGACGGTTACCGCCGGGAGCACCGCCCGGACGCGGGGCGCCGCCCTGCGGACGCGGCATGCCGCCCGGGGTCGGACGGGCGCCGCCGGGACCCTGCGGACGCGGAGCGCCGCCGGGACCACCCTGCGGGCGGGGAGCACCCTGGCCGCCACCGGCACCGGGGGCGCCGGGACGGGGCGCGCCGGCCGGACGGGGCGCCTGGGGGCGCGCCATGCCGGTGGAGCCGCCGGAGGTGAAGGGGTTGTTGCCCGGACGGGGACCCGCCGGACGGGCACCCTGCGGACGCGGCGCCTGGGAGCCGGGGGCTCCGGCGGGACGCGGCGCCTGGGCACCGGGGGTGGCACCGGCCGGGCGCGGGGCGCCGGGACGGGCACCGCCCTGGCCACCCTGGCCCGGACGCTGCTGCGCCGGACGGGGGCCGGGAGCCGCGGCGGGACGCTCGGTGCGCGCCGGGGCGGCCGGAGCCGCCGGAGGCGCGGAGAACTCGGTCGCCACGGGCGCCGCCGGAGCGGGCTTCGGGGCGGCCGGAGCCTTCGGGCCGGGACGCGGGCCGGGGGCGGCCGGAGTCACCGGGGTGCTTGCGGCCGGAGCCTCGGCGACGACCGGCTTGGGGGCCGGTGCACCGGGCTTCGGGGCAGCAGGACGTGCCGCAGCGGCCGGGGAGGGCGCTGCGGGCTTGGCGGGCGCGGCCTTGCGGGGCGCGCCGGGCTTTGCAGCGGACTTGCCGGCGTTGCCGCCGGGCCCCTGCAGTGCGTCAGTCAACTTGCGTACAACCGGCGCCTCGATCGTCGAGGACGCCGAACGGACGAATTCACCGAGTTCTTGGAGCTTGGCCATGACGACCTTGCTCTCCACCCCGAACTCCTTGGCGAGTTCGTATACCCGGACCTTAGCCACTTCGCTCCTTTTAGGTCCGGGTTACGCCGGACCGTCGCTACTTCATGGGCGTACTCATCGCGTACTCATCGAGTGCTCATCGCAATCTCGACCTACTTCCAACTCGCGAGGTACCTGACCGCACGGGGTATCCGTGCCGTACTACTTCTTTACGGTGTGGCCCCGGCCTCACGGGCCACGGCATTGCGCAGGTTCTCCGTGTCGAGCGCTCCGGCGGACCGAAGGGCCCGGGGGAACGCACGGCGGCGAATCGCCTGGTCGAGGCAGACCACGGCGGGGTGCACGTAAGCACCCCGTCCCGGCCGCGTACCGCGTGGATCGGGGACGCATGCGTCCCCGTCCGCCACGACGCGCAGCAGATCGTTCTTGGCCGCTCGCTCCCGACACCCCACACAGGTGCGTTCGGGGCATGCGCGGGCTTGCGTCCGGCCAGACACGCCTAAGTCTACCTCCCCGCACCGACCTCTCCCCCGGCACGTCGCGGGGGAAAGATCGAACGGTTGTCGTGTTGTCTTGTATCCGCTGCCGGAGCAGCGGCCGTGCACCCTGTCTACCCTCCGGGGAAGCCCGGAGGGTACCGGTTTATTCCCCGGCCCGGCCCCGGTCGGCGTCCGGGGACGCCTCGGTGTCGGGACGGATGTCGATGCGCCAGCCGGTGAGCCGCGCGGCGAGGCGGGCGTTCTGGCCTTCCTTGCCGATGGCCAGCGACAGCTGGTAGTCCGGAACGGTCACCCGGGCGGACCGGGAGTCCCAGTCGACGACCTCGACCTTGCTCACCCGGGCGGGTGACAGCGCGTTCGCGACCATCTCCGCCGGGTCGTCCGACCAGTCGACGATGTCGATCTTCTCGCCGTGCAGTTCGGCCATCACGTTGCGCACGCGGCTGCCCATCGGGCCGATGCAGGCACCCTTCGGGTTCAGGCCCGAACGGGTGGACCGGACGGCGATCTTGGTGCGGTGACCGGCCTCACGGGCGATCGCCGAGATCTCGACGCTGCCGTCGGCGATCTCCGGGACCTCCAGCGAGAAGAGCTTCTTCACGAGGTTGGGGTGGGTCCGCGAAAGGGTCACGGACGGACCGCGGACGCCCTTCGCCACCCGCACGACGTACGCCTTCAGGCGCAGACCGTGCGTGTACTCCTCGCCGGGCACCTGCTCCTGCACCGGCAGGATGGCTTCCAGCTTGCCGATGTCGACGAGGACGTTCTTGGGGTCCTTGCCCTGCTGGACGACGCCGGTGATGACGTCGCCCTCACGGCCGGCGAACTCGCCGAAGGTCAGGTCGTCCTCGGCGTCGCGCAGACGCTGCAGGATCACCTGCTTGGCGGTCGTCGCGGCGATCCGGCCGAAGTCCGACGGGGTGTCGTCGAACTCCTTGGGCTCCTGCCCCTCTTCGAGGTCCCTCGGGTCTTCCGTCGCCCACACGACCACGTGACCGTTGGTGCGGTCCAGCACGACGCGAGCGCGGCGGAAGCTCCCCTCGGTCCGGTGGTACGCGATGAGGAGGGCCGACTCGATCGCCTCGACGAGCAGGTCGAAGGAGATCTCCTTCTCCCGGACCAGACCCCGCAGGGCACTCATGTCGATGTCCACGGCTACGCCTCCTCTTCCTTCTTGTCCTTGCGGTTGAACTCGATCTCGACACGCGCCTTGGCGATGTCGGTGAATGCGATGCGGCGGGCGGTCGCCTTGCGGCCCTTCACGCCCGGCACTTCGAGGTCCAGGCCCTCGTCGTCGACGTCGAGGATCCGGGCGACCAGTTCCCCGGCACCCTTCTCGCCCTCGGCGGACAGCTGGAACTTCACAAGGCGACCGATGGCCCGTACGTAGTGACGGTGCTCGGTCAGCGGGCGGTCGGCGCCCGGCGAGCTGACTTCGAGGACGTACTCGTCCTCACCCATCACATCGGTTTCGTCGAGCTTGTCGGAGACCTCGCGACTCAGCTCGGCACACGCGTCCAGCTCCACGCCCTCGTCGGAGTCCACGATGATCCGCAGCATCCGGCGCTTGCCCGCCCGCGACATCTCGATCTCTTCGAGGTCCAGGCCCTTGGCGGCGACGAGCGGCTCCAGCAGTCCGCGCAGCCTGTCGCTCTGGGTGGTGCTCATCCGGGTGACTCCTCGGCCGCGTGTGCTGTTGTGGTTTCCGTCGTGTGTCAGGTCAAAGGGTATCCGGTGTCGGAGGGTGTTGCCGTCCGCCCTGTGGACAGGGCCCCGGGTACCGTGATCACACCTTGCCCCGCCACCTGCCCCGCCATCACCCGGAGGACGTCGCCGTGTCCTGGACCCCGCCTTCGAGACCCTCGCGCAGGACCCTGCTCGCCGGTGTGGCCGGCGCGGCCGGCGCCGCGCTGCTGACCGGGTGTTCCGGCGACCTCCCGACCGGCGCCGCCCTGACGATTCCACTCGAACGGCGGATGCGGGAGACGGCCGTTCGTGACAGCACGCGGCTGCTGGAACGTTACGACGCCACGGCGGCCGCCCATCCGGCCCTGGCCGCGCGGCTCGCTCCGCTGCGCGCCGCCGTCGCCGCCCACGCCGCGGCCCTGTCCCCCACCCGTACGGCACCGCCGTCCCCCTCCCCGTCCCCGTCCGGCGGTACGGGGGCCGCCGCGCCCGCGGCGAGCGGCGATCCGGTGCCGCCGAAGCCCGACGAGGCCCTGACCGCGCTCGCGGACGCCGAGCGGAGCCTGTCCGAGTCCCGGACCATCGACCTGGCCGGCGCCCCCGGGGAGCTGGCCCGGCTGCTGGCGTCGGTGGCCGCCTGCGGCGCCGTACACGCGTACCTGCTGACCTCGACCCCCGGAGCCACCTCGTGAAGCCCGAACCCTCCCCCGCCGGCCGGGTCCTGGACGCCGCCCAGGCCGCGCTCGCCGCCGAGCACGCGGCCGCGTACGGCTACGGGGTGATCGGTGCCCGGTCCGCCGGTGCCCGTGCCGCGCAGGCCCGGGAGGCGTACGGCGGGCACCTCGCTCGGCGCGACGCGCTCGCCCGGACCGTACGGGAGCTGGGCGGCGCGCCCCGGCCCGCGGAGGCCGCGTACGCCCTGCCGTTCGAGGTCCGCGGCCCGGCCGACGCCGAGCGGCTGGCCGCCGAGATCGAGGACCGGGTGGCCGGCGCGTACTCCGATCTGGTGCGCGCGGCAGAGGGTCCGCTGCGCCGCGAGGCGGCCGACGCGCTGAGCGCGGCGGCAGTGCGCGCGGCACGCTGGCGTGGTGTCGGCGTAGCCTTCCCTGGGCTCACGGAACGCGCTGACGAGGCGCAACGGGCCCAGCACAGCTGAAAGGGACCACGCACGCATGGCTTTCGAACCGCCGCAGCGGCTTGTACGGGCGCTCGGCGAGATGCCGGAATCGGCGCAGGACACGGACTGGCTGGGGCAGTTGCCCCGACTCGCCGAGGCCGCGCTGTCCCGGCGCGGGGTGGAGGCCCGGCGGGTGCAGGCCCCGGGCGGCCGCAGCAGCCTGGTGGTCCTCGTCACGTACGCCGACGGGACCCCGGCCGCGCTGAAACTGGCCCCGCCGCACGCCCGGCCCGACCGCGAGTTGGCCGCGCTGGCCCACTGGGGCGGTTTCGGGGCCGTACGGGTCCTCGACTCGCGGCATCACGACGACGACGGGGCGCTGCTGCTGGAACGGCTGCACCCCGAGGTGTCCCTGCGGTCCCTGCCGGAGGCGAAGGCCCTGCTGGAGGCGAGCGGCACGCTGCGCCGGCTGTGGGTGGCGCCGCCGGCCGGGCACGGGTGGGAGACGGTGGCGGAGCGCACCGAGTGGCAGTCGGCGGCCCTGCGGGCGGCACCGGCGGAGACCCGGGCCCTGGCGGACACCGCGCTGGCGATGCGGGCGGAGCTGGTGGCGGCCCCGCCGGAGGAGCTGCTGCTGCACGGGAACTTCCGGCAGGGCAAGGTGCTGGCGGGCGAGCGGGCGCCGTGGCTGACGGTGGGCCCCGATCCGCTGGTCGGTGAGCGGGCGTACGACCTGGCGCGGCTGGTCCGCGACCGGCTGGAGGACCAGGTGGCCTCTTCGGCGGGGGCGGCGGGGGCCCGGCGCCGGGTGAACAAGCTGGCGGACGCGCTGGACGTGGACCGGGAGCGGCTGCGGGGCTGGACGCTGTTCCGGGCGGTGGAGTCGGGCAACCGCGCGCTGGCCGTCGGGCGGCGCCGGGACGCGGAGCTGCTGCTGGAGTTCGCGGCCTGGCTGTAGGGCATACCGTAGGTAGGAAGGTATGTCCGGCAGGGGGCCGTCATGGTCGAAGAACTGCTGACAGCGGCCATCGCCACGGGTGTGGGCGTCGCGGTCTACGTGGGCGCCGCGGCCCGGGTGGTGAAGCAGTACGAGCGGGGCTTGGTCTTCCGCTTCGGCAGGCTGCGCGAGGAGGTCCGCGGGCCCGGTTTCACGACGATCGTTCCTTTCGTGGAGCGGCTCCGCAAGGTGAACATGCAGATCGTGACGCTGCCGGTGCCCGCGCAGGAGGGCATCACCCGGGACAACGTCACGGTGCGGGTGGACGCGGTCGTGTACTTCAAGGTCGTCGACCCGGCGAGCGCAATCGTGGCGGTGGAGGACTACCGCTTCGCCGTCTCGCAAATGGCGCAGACCTCGCTCAGGTCGATCATCGGAAAGTCGGACCTGGATGATCTGCTGTCCAACCGGGAGATGCTCAACCAGGGCCTGGAGCTGATGATCGACAGCCCGGCGGTGGGCTGGGGCGTGCAGATCGACCGGGTCGAGATCAAGGACGTCTCGCTGCCGGAGACGATGAAGCGGTCGATGGCCCGGCAGGCGGAGGCGGACCGTGAGCGCCGGGCCCGTGTGATCAACGCGGACGCGGAGCTCCAGGCCTCGCACAAGCTCGCCGAGGCGGCGGAGGTCATGTCGGAACAGCCGGCGGCGTTGCAGTTGCGCCTGCTGCACACGATCGTGGCGGTCGCCGCCGAGAAGAACTCCACGCTGGTGCTGCCGTTCCCGGTGGAGCTGTTGCGCTTCCTCGAGCGCTCGGCCCCTCCGCCTGCGGCGGCGCCCGCGCGGCAGGAACCGGCCCCGGCCGGCCCGGCTTCCGAAGGCCCCGGGCCGGCCGAGGTCGATGACGCGATCGACGGGGCCCCGGCTGCTCCGACCGGGGTCGACGGCGCGGTCGACGCGGCCCCGGCTCCGGACGCGCTCAACGGCGCGGCGGACGGCCTGGACGGCCTGATGCTGGACGCGCCGCCGCCGCCGGAGCAGGAGCGGGACGGGCTGCGCGAGTAGCCGCTGCGCGGAGCCGTCCCCGACCCACCCTTCCGCCGTTCCCCGAGCTCCACCCGGACCCGGTCCTCAAACGCCGGACGGGCTGAAATTGCTCGGCCTCGGCCGAGATCCGGCCTCGCCGGCGTGTGGGGCGCGAGGTCCGGGGCGGAGCCCCGCGAAGCCGGGCCGCTGCCGTGTTACGAGGTCAGGCGGGCGAGGGCTTCGGCCATCGGAAGTTCCTCGCGGGTGCCCGACGCACGGCCTTGGAGTTCGACCACCCCGTCGCCGGAGCGGCGGCCCGCCACCAGGATCCACGGCACGCCGATCAGTTCCGCGTCCGTGAGCTTCACGCCGGGCGACAGGCCGGGGCGGTCGTCCAGCAGCACCCGTAGACCCGCCGCGGCCAGTGCCGTCGCCGCCTCCTCCGCCAGTGCGAGCGGCACCGCCTTGCCCGCCGCCACCACGTGGACGTCGGCCGGAGCCACCGCCGCGGGCCAGCACAGGCCGCGCTCGTCCGCCGTCTGCTCGGCGAGCGCCGCCACCGCGCGGGAGACTCCGATGCCGTAGGAGCCCATCGTGACCCGGACCGGCTTGCCCTCGCGGCCGAGGACGTCCAGCCCGAAGGCGTCCGCGTACTTGCGGCCCAGCTGGAAGATGTGCCCGATCTCGATGGCCCGGTCGAGCTTCAGGCCGGCCCCGCAGGACGGACAGGGGTCGCCCGGCTCCACGACCACCACGTCCAGGTACCGGTCGACCTCGAAGTCCCGCCCGCAGACCACGTTGCGGGCGTGCGTGTCCGCGCGGTTGGCCCCCGTCACCCACGACGTGCCGGGCGCGACCCGCGGGTCGGCCAGGTAGCGGACCTTCTCCAGGCCCTGCGGGCCCACGTAGCCGCGTACCAGGTCCGGGCGGCCCTCGAAGTCCTCGGCCGTCACCAGCTCCACGACCGCCGGGGCCAGGTGCTCGCCCAGCTTGCCGAGGTCCACCTCCCGGTCCCCCGGCACGCCCACGGCCGTGATCTCGCCGTCGACCTTGACCAGGAGGTTCTTCAGCGTCGCCGAGGCGGGCACGCCCAGGTGCGCGGCCAGGGTCTCGATCGTCGGGGTGTCCGGGGTGTCCACCTCCTCCACCGCCGGGTGCTCCGTGGTGATGGGGGCCAGGGCGAAGGTCACGGCCTCCGTGTTCGCCGCGTAGTCGCAGGACGGGCAGTCCACGAAGGTGTCCTCCCCCGCTTCGGCCGGGGCCAGGAACTCCTCCGACGCCGATCCGCCCATGGCGCCCGACACGGCGGACACGATCCGGTGGTCCAGGCCGAGCCGCTCGAAGATGCGGACGTACGCCTCGCGGTGGAGCCGGTAGGACTCCTCCAACCCCTCGTCGGACACGTCGAAGGAGTACGAGTCCTTCATCTGGAACTCGCGTCCGCGCAGCACCCCAGACCGGGGCCGCGCCTCGTCGCGGTACTTGGTCTGGATCTGGTACAGCATGACCGGCAGATCCTTGTAGGAGGTGCACTGGTCCTTCACGACGAGGGTGAAGACCTCCTCGTGCGTCGGCCCGAGCAGGTAGTCCGCGCCCCTGCGGTCCTTGAGCCGGAACAGCAGGTCCCCGTACTCCGACCAGCGTCCGCTGACCTCGTACGGCTCCTTCGGCAGCAGGGCCGGGAGCAGCACCTCCTGGGCCCCGATCGCGTCCATCTCCTCGCGGACGACGCGCGAGACGTTGTCCAGGACCCTCTTGCCGAGCGGCAGCCACGTCCAGACCCCGGCCGAGCTGCGCCGGACGTAGCCGGCGCGGACCAGGAGTCGGTGGCTGAGGGTTTCGGCGTCGGCCGGGTCCTCGCGGAGGGTCTTGGCCATGAGGCGGGACATGCGCTGGACGTGTTGCGTAGACATGTCGGGAGATTACCGGGGGCCCGGAGGCCCGCGGTACGGGTTTCAGGGCCTGCTCAGCGGCAGGGTGGCGCCCATGACGGCGTACGGCATGCTCGCGCTCGGGAAGTGGACCTGGCGGGCGAGGTCGTGGTAGCCGAGGGCCCGGTAGAGGCCGCGGGCGGGGCTCTCGGTGTCGATGGCGGAGAGGATCGAGCGGGGCTCGGCGGCGGCGTCGGTGATGCCGGTGATGAGGGTGCGGCCGACGCCGTGGCCCTGGAAGCCGGGGTGGACGTGCAGTTCGGTGATCACGAAGGATCCGTCGAGCCAGTCGTCGTGCCCGCCGGCCCGCAAGTAGGGCTCGACGATGGTGGACCACCAGTGGCTGCGGTCGTTCGGCATCCCGTACACGAATCCGGTGAGGGCGCCGTCCTCGGCGAAGGCCCCGAGGGCACGGGCGCCGCGGCAGGTCATGTGGCGCTGGACGATGTACCGCCGGATGCCGACCTCCTCCTCGCTGAGGCCGAAGGCGACGGCCTGCACGCGCAGCGCCTCGTCCACGCGGGCGGCGAGGTCGAGGGGACCGATGCGGACTCCGGAAGGCAGCATGCGGCGACCTTACTTCGCGGTACGGGGCTGCCGGAATGCCCCGGCCGAGGTCCGTCGCCCGCCGTCCGGATCAGGTGCGGTCGGGTGTCAGAAGAGCACGCTCATGAACGCACCGACCTCGCGGAAGCCCACGCGGCGGTAGGCCGCCCGCGCGGCGGTGTTGAAATCGTTCACGTACAGGCTGACCACGGGAGCCACGTCCCGCAGCGCGTACTCGACGACGGCGGCCATCCCGGTCTCCGAGTGGCCGAGGCCGCGGAACTCGGGGTCCACCCACACGCCCTGGATCTGGCAGGCGCGGGCGGTGGCGGCGCCGATCTCGGCCTTGAAGACGACCTTGCCGTCGTCGACGCGGGCGAAGGAACGGCCGCTGGCGACGAGTTCGGCGACGCGGGCCTGGTAGAGCAGCCCGCCGTCACCGGCCATCGGCGAGATGCCGACCTCCTCGGTGAACATGGCCACGCAGGCGGGCATGATCAGGTCCATCTCGTCCTTGCGGATCCGGCGGACCTGCGGGTCGGGCTCGACAGTGGTGGACGGACGCTCGATGACCATGAGCGGCTGGTGGGAGCGGATCTCGCGGGCCGGGCCCCAGCTGGGCTCCAGGAGCTGCCACAGCAGTCGGGTGGCTTCGGCGGGGCCGACGATGGAGGAGCAGCGGCGGCCGGTACGGCGGGCCCGGTCGGCGAAGGCGCGCACGGCGTCAGGTCCGGCGCAGACGGGGACCAGGTTGGCGCCCGCGTAGCAGAGCGCGCGGAGCTCGCCGTCGGCGTACCAGCCCCACATCTCGCCGCCCAGGCGCCAGGGGTCGAGTCCGGCGACCTGGACCCGGGAGGTGACGAAAGCGTTCTCGACCGGCTCGCGTCCGAGGATTTCCATCGCGGCGTCGAGATCACTGGGCTCAAGGACCCGGGTGGTGGTCTGCGTCAACACTGGGGCCTCACCATGCGCGTCTACTGATCTCCGCACTGTACCCGGCGGGGCCCGGGGATGCCGCGTCCGAGGTCACGAAAGGGCCCCGGACCGCCCCCGAACTGCGGGAACGGTGCCGGGGCCACTGACGGCGGGGGCCCGGGCCGGGCCGGGGAATCAGACGCCGATGGCGACGGTGGGCTCGCCGCTGGTGATGCCGTCGGCCTCCATCTGCGCCGCGATCTTCATGGCCTCTTCGATGAGGGTCTCCACGATCTTCGACTCGGGGACGGTCTTGATGACCTCGCCCTTCACGAAGATCTGGCCCTTGCCGTTGCCGGAGGCGACGCCGAGGTCGGCCTCGCGGGCCTCGCCGGGGCCGTTGACGACGCAGCCCATGACGGCGACGCGCAGCGGGACCTCCATGCCCTCGAGGCCCGCCGTGACCTCCTCGGCCAGCTTGTAGACGTCGACCTGGGCGCGGCCGCAGGACGGGCAGGAGACGATCTCCAGGCGGCGCGGCTTGAGGTTCAGGGACTCCAGGATCTGGATGCCGACCTTGACCTCCTCCGCCGGCGGGGCGGAGAGGGAGACGCGGATGGTGTCGCCGATGCCCTCGGAGAGCAGCGCGCCGAAGGCGACGGCGGACTTGATGGTGCCCTGGAAGGCGGGGCCGGCCTCGGTGACGCCCAGGTGCAGCGGGTAGTCGCAGGCGGCGGCGAGCTGGCGGTAGGCGTTGACCATGACGACCGGGTCGTTGTGCTTGACCGAGATCTTGATGTCGCCGAAGCCGTGCTCCTCGAAGAGGGAGGCCTCCCACAGCGCGGACTCGACCAGCGCCTCGGGGGTGGCCTTGCCGTACTTCTTCAGCAGCCGGGCGTCGAGGGAGCCTGCGTTCACACCGATGCGGATCGGCGTGCGGGTCTCGTTCGCGGCCTTCGCGATCTCCTTGACCTTGTCGTCGAACTGCTTGATGTTGCCCGGGTTCACGCGGACCGCGGCGCAGCCGGCGTCGATCGCGGCGAACACGTACTTCGGCTGGAAGTGGATGTCGGCGATGACCGGGATCTGCGACTTCTTGGCGATCACGGCGAGCGCGTCAGCGTCGTCCTGGGTCGGGCACGCCACCCGGACGATGTCGCAGCCGGAGGCGGTGAGCTCGGCGATCTGCTGGAGCGTCGCCCCGATGTCGGAGGTCCTGGTGGTGGTCATCGACTGCACGGAGATCTGTGAGTCGCCGCCGACGGCGACCTTGCCGACCTGGATCTTGCGGCTGACCCTGCGGTCGGCAAGCTTCGTCGGCACGGCCGGCATTCCGAGAGAGATGGCAGTCATCTGCTGTGCAACCCCAAGGTGTGGATCAAGGTCCCGAGATCGGCGGGCTCCAGGCTTCGAGATTACGCCAACCCGGGGGCGGGCCGTGCATCCGAGGGGGTGTGGCACCCGAACGTAGGGAGCCGGGCACGATCCGTGCCCGGCTCCGGTACGTCTGGGGTACGACCCCCGCAAACTAGGTGATCTTGATCGGGTTGACCACGTCCGCGACCATCACCAGCAGGGTGAAGCAGATGAACAGGCCCGCGACCACGTACGCGACGGGCATCAGCTTCGCCACGTCGAACGGTCCGGGATCGGGACGCCGGAAGATCCGTGCGACGGTGCGCCGGATCGACTCCCACAGGGCGCCGGCGATGTGTCCGCCGTCGAGCGGGAGCAGCGGCAGCATGTTGAACAGGAACAGCGACAGGTTGAAGCCGGCCAGCAGGTTGAGGAAGAAGACCAGCTGGTGTTGGGCGGGGATGTCGAGGGTGAAGATCTCACCGCTGACCCGCGCCGCGCCGACGACGCCCATCGGGCTGTCCTGCTTGCGCTCGGCTCCGTTGAAGGCCGCGTTCCACAGGTCGGGGACCTTGGTCGGGAGTTCGACCAGCGACTGGACGCCGGCCTGCATCATCTCGCCCATGCGGTCGACGGACTGGCCGAAGGACTGCGGGACGTAGCCGGAGGCGGGGGCGAAGCCGAGGAAGCCCGCGGTGACGTACTCGTCCTTGACGTACCGGCCGTTGCCGTCCGTCTTGGCGACCTTGTTCTCGATCAGGTTCGCCTTGAGGTCCACGCGCTGTCCGGCCCGCTCGACCGTGATCGTGGCGGGGCCGACGGTGGCGCGGATGTTCTTCTGCAGGGCGGACCAGTCGCCGACCGATCGGCCGTTGAAGGCGACGATCTTGTCGCCCGCCTTGAGGCCCGCGGCCTTGGCGGGGGCGGCCGGGTCGCCGGGGGCGCACTTGTCGCGCTTGTCGCTCTGCTGGATGACGCAGTCCGAGACGGTGGCGACCGAGGTGGTTTGAGTGTTGAGCCCGAAGGTCATCAGGGTCGTGAGGAAGATCGCCACGGCCAGGATCAGGTTCATGAACGGGCCGGCGAACATCACGATCACGCGCTTCCACGGCTTGCGCGTGTAGAAGAGCCGGCTCTCGTCCCCGGGCTGGAGCTCCTCGTACGCGGCCGAGCGCGCGTCCTCGATCATCGATCGGAACGGCGAGGTGGAGCGTGCGGTGACCTTGCCGTCCTCGCCGGGCGGGAACATCCCGATCATGCGGATGTAGCCGCCCATCGGGATGGCCTTGATCCCGTACTCGGTCTCGCCCTTCCTCCGCGACCAGATGGTCGGACCGAAGCCCACCATGTACTGCGGCACGCGAATGCCGAAGATCTTGGCCGTGGAAAGGTGCCCCAGCTCGTGCCAGGCGATGGAGACCAGCAGGCCGACCGCGAAGACCACGACCCCGAGCACCGTCATCAGTAGTGTCATGCGCGCGCCTCCACGGCGGCCCGAGCCGCCATCTCCCGCGCCCGGGCCCTGGCCCAGGCCTCTGCTTCAAGGACGTCCTGGACCGTCAGGGAGGTTCCCGACTCAGGCGTCCCGTGCTCGTCGACCACGGCAGAGACCGTATCCATGATTGCTGTGAACGGCAGCCGACCTGCCAGGAATGCTTCCACGCACTCCTCGTTGGCCGCATTGAACACGGCCGGGGCGGTGCCGCCGAGGGTGCCCACGTGCCGGGCGAGGCCGACCGACGGGAAGGCCTCGGTGTCCAGCGGGAAGAACTCCCAGGTGGAGGCCTTGGTCCAGTCGAAGGCGGGGGCCGCGTCCGGGATCCGCTCGGGCCAGCCGAGGCCGATGGCGATCGGGCCGCGCATGTCCGGCGGGGTGGCCTGGGCGAGCGTGGAGCCGTCGGTGAACTCCACCATCGAGTGCACGTAGGACTGCGGGTGGACCACGACCTCGATGCGGTCGAAGGGGATGTCGTAGAGCAGGTGCGCCTCGATGACCTCCAGCCCCTTGTTGACCAGGGTCGCGGAGTTGACCGTGATCACCGGGCCCATGGCCCAGGTGGGGTGCGCGAGCGCGTCCTGGACGGTCACGCTCGCGAGCTCTGCGCGGGTGCGGCCTCGGAAGGGCCCGCCGGAGGCGGTCACCACGAGCTTGCGGACGTCGGCCCGGGTGCCGGCGGCGAGCGCCTGGAAGAGCGCCGCGTGCTCGGAGTCCACCGGGATGATCTGGCCGGGCTTCGCCAGGGCCTTGACCAGCGGGCCGCCGACGATCAGCGACTCCTTGTTGGCCAGGGCCAGGGTCCGGCCGGCCCGCAGTGCGGCCAGGGTCGGCGCGAGGCCGATGGAACCGGTGATGCCGTTGAGGACGGTGTGGCACTCGGAGGCGGCAAGCTCGGCCGCGGCGTCCGGACCGGCCAGGATCTCGGGCAGCGGCTCGGACGGCCCGTACTGGGCGCTCAGCGCCTCTTTCAGGGCCGGTACGACGTCCTCGCGGGCGACGGCCACGGTCTTGACCCGCAGCAGCCGGGCCTGCTCGGCCAGCAGTTCCACCCGCCCGCCGGCGGCGGACAGGGCGGTGACCCTGAACCGGTCCGGGTTGCGCAGGGCGAGGTCGATGGCCTGGGTCCCGATGGACCCGGTGGACCCGAGGATGACGATGTCCCGGAGGCCGGCCGCGGGGTCGAAGAGGAGGTGCGGGTCGGCGAGGGGGGCTGGGCGGTCGCTCATGCCCCCATTGTTGCCGCAAGTCATGAGCGGCCGGACACGGAGCCCCCTTCCGTTACCCGGAGCAGCAGGTGCGGGAGGGTTCCGGCGAACTCCGGGAGCGTCCGGGCGACGTTCCACCAAGCCTCGGGGTCCTCGTCGAGGGCCAGGGCCAGGAGCTGGTCGGCCTCGGCGTGGGAGGCGAGGACGGCCGCGGGGCGGTCGTGCCGGTCGGGATGGTCCACGTCACCGAGCCAGTGGTCCTGGTCCAGGGCCCAGCAGGCCGGCAGCTTGTGCCGGATCACGTCACGGCCGGTGAGCAGGCCGCGGTCGATGCAGTCGCGCACCCAGCGGATGTCCTCGTCGACACGGTCCATCGGCACCGCGAGGCTCGTCAGGGCCAGCTCGCGCTCCACGCCCCCGTACGGCTCGACGGCCGTCGGGGCCAGGTGGCGCACCGCGCGCGCCAGGTCGGGGCCCGGCGCACCGGCATCGGCCGCCTCGGGCACGGCGGCGTCGGTCAGGGCGGCGACCAGCGCGGGCAGCGGGCCCCGGTAGCCGGGTGCGTGCCTCAGCAGCTCGGCCCACAGGCGGGGATCGTCCCCCAGCGGGCGCAGGGCCCGCAGGACGGCCGTCTGCATGCCGGCCTGTTCGGGCAGGGTCCAGCGCAGGCCGTGGGTGTCGGGGAGGCGGGCGAGCAGCAGGGTGCGGTGCGCGGGGGCGACGTGCGCGACGAGTTCCTCGTGCGTGACCGCTCCCATCCGCACCGCGCGGACGGCGGGCCGGTGCCAGGAGCGCCCGTGCGGCGGCGCCGGGGCGGCCAGAAACGCGAGGACGGTCTCCAGGGGCAGGTTCGCGACGAGCAGCAGGGCCTCGACCGAGCCGGGCGGCAGTGGCTCGCGGAGGTGCTCGGCGAGCAGCGGCTCCGGGTCCGGCCGGTGGCGCAGCGCCAGGACGTCCAGCGGGACCCGCGGCCCGCGCCTGCCGTGCCGGCGCAGCAGGCCCGCCAGTTCGGCCGCGTCGAGCGGCCCCTCGTCGGGGTCCCTGCCGAGTTCGGTGCGGAGCACCGGCAGGAGTTCGGGCGGTGTGCGGCGGTGGGCGTAGCGGGTGGGTCCGGGCAGACCGGGCAGCGGCCGGCCCACGACCCGGGGGTTGCGCGCGATGAAGGTCCGGTCGGCCGCGCCGCCGTGGCGCAGCAGCAGGGTGACGGTCGAGGCCGACAGCCACTCGTCCCGGCACAGGTACTTGCGGGTGGGCTCGTCCAGCCTGCCGATCATGTCGGTGACGATGTCGTCCGGTGCGTGGCGCAGCAGGTGCGCCACGCACCAGGCCAACCGTCGGCTGGTGCGGTCTTCCTCGGCCGTCGGCATCGTTCGTCCGCCTCGCGCTGTGCTCGTACGGGTACCAGTACTCGTACTCATCCTCGTACGTCTGTCCGACGTCCGGCGATGATCGCAGGTCAGCGGATGGGGCGGTGCACGTTTTTCTGTGTTGAGGGTCCGGGTGTCGCGTCCGCGATCCAGGGGCCCTCGCCGGAGGGGTCCAGGACGCCCTCCTCCAGCCAGGCGTAGGTGCCGGACAGGACGCCCGCGACCACCTTGCGGTCGAGGTCGTCGGTGTTGGACCAGAGCCGGCCGAAGAGCTCCTCCACGCGCAGCCGGGACTGCTCGCAGAAGGCGTCGGCCAGCTGGTAGGCCTCGCGGCCGTGGGCGCCGGTGGCCCGCAGGTGCTCGGCGCGGACGCAGGCCGCACTCATGGCGAAGAGCTCGGCGCCGATGTCGACGATCCGGCCGAGGAAGCCCTGTTTGGTCTCCATCCGGCCCTGCCAGCGGGACATGGCGTAGAAGGTCGAGCGGGCGAGTTTGCGGGCGCTGCGCTCCACGTAGCGCAGGTGGGTGGAGAGGTCGGGGTGGCCGCCGGGGTGGAAGGCGCGGTAGGTGCCGGGGACCTGGCCGGGGCCGGTGGCGAGCTTGGGCAGCCAGCGGGCGTAGAACCCGGCGGCGCGGGCTCCCGCCTTCGCCTTGTCGCCGAGTGCCTTCTCGGGGTCGATGAGGTCGCCCGCCACCGAGAGGTGGGCGTCGACGGCCTCGCGGGCGATCAGCAGGTGCATGATCTCGGTGGAGCCTTCGAAGATCCGGTTGATGCGCAGGTCGCGGAGCATCTGCTCGGCGGGGACGGCGCGTTCGCCGCGGGCGGCCAGGGACTCGGCGGTCTCGAAGCCGCGCCCGCCGCGGATCTGGACCAGTTCGTCGGCCATCAGGCAGGCCATCTCGGAGCCGTAGAGCTTGGCGAGGGCGGCCTCGATGCGGATGTCGTTGCGGTCCTCGTCGGCCATCTGGGAGGCGAGGTCGACCACCGCTTCGAGGGCGAAGGTGGTGGCGGCGATGAAGGAGATCTTGGCGCCGACCGCCTCGTGCCGGGCGACCGGCCGGCCCCACTGCTCGCGGACGCCGGACCACTCGCGGGCGATCTTCAGGCACCACTTTCCGGCGCCGACGCACATGGCGGGCAGGGACAGTCGGCCGGTGTTGAGCGTGGTCAGGGCGATCTTGAGTCCGGCGCCCTCGGCACCGATGCGCTGGGCCGCGGGGACCCGTACCCGGTGGAAGCGGGTCACGCCGTTCTCCAGGCCGCGCAGGCCCATGAAGGCGTTGCGGTGCTCGACGGTGATGCCGGGCGAGTCGGCCTCGACGACGAAGGCGGTGATCCCGCCGCGGTGGTGCTCGGACTTCGGGACGCGGGCCATCACGACGAGCAGGTCCGCGACGACCCCGTTGGTCGTCCACAGCTTCACGCCGTCGAGCACGTACGTGTCGTCGCCGTCCGGGACCGCCGTGGTGGCCAGGCGCGCCGGGTCGGACCCCACGTCGGGCTCGGTGAGCAGGAAGGCGCTGATGGCGGTGGTGGCGCAGCGGGGCAGGTAGGCGTCCTTCTGCTCCTGCGTGCCGAACATCTTCAGCGGCTGGGGCACGCCGATCGACTGGTGGGCGGAGAGCAGGGCCCCGATGGCCGGGCTCACCGAGCCGACGAGGGCCAGCGCCTTGTTGTAGTAGACCTGGGTGAGACCGAGACCGCCGTACTTGGGGTCGATCTTCATGCCGAGGGCGCCGAGCTCCTTGAGACCGCGCACGGTCTCGTCGGGGATCTTCGCCTCGCGCTCGATGCGGGCCCCGTCGATGCGGGTCTCGCAGAACTCCCGCAGCCGGGCCAGGAAGGCCTCGCCCCGCCGGACGTCCTCGTCGGCGGGGAGCGGATGGGGGTGGATCAGGTCGAGCCGGAAGCGTCCGAGGAACAGTTCCTTGGCGAAACTGGGTTTGCGCCAATCCTGTTCCCGGGCCGCCTCCGCGACCTGCCGTGCCTCGCGCTCGGTCACCTTGGGCTGTGTTGCGGACATGAGGGGACTCACCTCGCCGCCGGAGTCGGTGGTACCGGCCTACTGGCCGGTGCTACCTGTGAGTCGTACCCTCTCCGGCCCGCCGGGAAAAGCCGGAGCCGTCCGAGCGGGGGAAATCCGGCCCGCCCGCCCGGCTACGCCCGGGCGGGTGAGCCGAGGGGGCGCGCCGGCGAAGGACGGCGCGCCCCCGCAGGAACCGCGAGGAACGAGCGATTCCGAGGACGCACGACGCCCTGGAGCCGACACCAGCACCCCGGAGGCGAACCGAGCCCGCGCGCACGGCCACGCCCCGGCGAGTGAGCCGAAGGGGCGCGCCGGCGAAGGACGACGAGCGCCCGCAGGAACCGCGAGGAACGAGCGATTCCGAGGACGCACGGCGTCCTGGATCCGGCACCAGCGCCCCGGAGGCGAACCGAGCCCCGAAGAAAAAGGGGACGGCCGGAGCCCCCGCACAGTGGGCTCCGGCCGTCGGCTTTTGGGCCGTACGAAATCAGATGTCGAGGCCGGTCAGGACCAGGACCCGCTCGTACGTGTAGTCGTCCATCGCGTAGCGGACGCCCTCGCGGCCCACACCGGACTGCTTGACGCCGCCGTACGGCATCTGGTCGGCGCGGTAGGACGGCGCGTCGCCGATGATCACGCCGCCGACCTCGAGCTCGCGGTGGGCGCGGAACGCGGTCTGGACGTTGCGGGTGAAGACGCCGGTCTGCAGACCGAACTTCGAGTCGTTGACGGCGGCGAAGGCCTCGTCGGTGTTCTCGACCTTCTTCAGCGTCAGGACCGGCCCGAAGACCTCCTCGGTGGCGAGCTTGACGCCGTCCGGCACGTGGGCCAGGACGGTGGGCTCGTACGAGGCACCCGCGCGCTTGCCGCCGGTGAGCAGCTTGGCTCCGCCGGCCACGGCCTCGTCGACCCAGGACTCGACGCGCTGGGCGGCGGCCTCGGAGACGAGAGGGCCGACGTCGGTGGCGGAGTCGGACGGGTCGCCGGTGACCTGGGCCTGGACCTTCTCGACGACCTTCTCGACGAGGCGGTCGTAGACGGAGGCGTCGGCAATCACGCGCTGCACGGAGATGCAGGACTGGCCGGCCTGGTAGTTCGAGAAGGTCGCGATGCGGGTCGCGGCCCAGTCGAGGTCGGCCTCGGAGGACCAGTCGTCCAGGACGACGGCCGCGGCGTTGCCGCCGAGCTCGAGGGTGCAGTGCTTGTGGGGCACCGACTGCTGGATGGCGTAGCCGACGGTGTCGGAGCCGGTGAAGGAGATGACGGGCAGGCGCTCGTCCTTCACCAGGGCCGGCATCTTGTCGTTGGCGACGGGCAGGACCGACCAGGCGCCGGCCGGGAGGTCGGTCTCGGCGAGCAGCTCGCCCAGGATCAGCCCGGACAGGGGCGTGGCCGGGGCGGGCTTGAGGATGATCGGCGCGCCGACGGCGATGGCCGGGGCCACCTTGTGGGCGCACAGGTTCAGCGGGAAGTTGAACGGGGCGATGCCGAGGACCGGGCCCTTGACGAAGCGGCGGGTCAGGGCGAGACGGCCGACGCCACCGGCGTCGGTGTCGAGGCGCTGGGCCTCTCCACCGTTGAAGCGGCGGGCCTCTTCGGCGGCGAAGCGGAACACGGACACCGCACGGCCGACCTCACCGCGGGCCCACTTGACGGGCTTGCCGTTCTCGGCGGAGATCAGCTGGGCGATCTCCTCGGTGCGCTCGGCGAGCCGCTTGGACACGTGGTCCAGGGCCGCGGCCCGTACGTGGGCGGGGGTCGCGGAGAACTCCGCCGTCACGGCGTACGCCGCGGCCACGGCCTCTTCGACCTGCTCGTCGGTGGGTACGCTGACGGCAGCGACCAGGCGGCCGTCCCACGGGGAGTGGACGTCGAAGCTGTCCTCGCCGGTGGCCTGGCGGCCGGCGAGCCAGAAGGCGTGGGTGGAAGTCATGCGAATCCCGGCCCTTCGGAAGTGTGCGGTGGGTCCTGACCCCTCCACCGTAGAACTCCGTCGACGTTTCGGCGTTTGTCCCTGATGGAGCGGCGGGTCGTCGCGCTTCGCCGCTTTGTCACTGTCCGGCCCGCCGGGTGCGCGCTCCTGCCCAGGCCTAGGCCGGGGCCGAGGTCGAGGTCGCCTTGAGGGCGAGCCACAGTTCCATGCGGACGTCCGGGTCCTCCAGGGAGCGGCCGAGGATCTCTTCGACCCGCTTCATCCGGTAGCGCAGGGTGTGCCGGTGGACGCCGAGGTCGGCGGCGGCCGCGTCCCACTGTCCGTGGCGGGAGAGCCAGGCCTGGAGCGAGGCCACCAGGTCGCCGCGCCCGGTCGCGTCGTGCTCCCGCAGGGCGCGCAGGGTGCCGTCCGCGAAGGCCCGTACGGCGTCGTCGGCCAGCAGCGGCAGGACCGAGCCCGCCGCCATGTCCTCGTGCTCCACCATCGGCCGGCCGCGGCGCCGGGCCACGGCCAGGGCCTGGTCGGCCTGCTTGAGGGCGGCTGCCACGCCCCCCGGTCCGGCCGGCGCGGACAGGCCGACCACCAGCTCGTCCGGCTCCGGCCCGGCCGCGTCCCGGCCGCGCCGCGCCTCCAGTGCCTCCGCGTGGTCCGCGCACGCCTGTACGGCCGAGCCGCCGTCGGAGGCCAGGACCACGAGCCGGCCCGCCTCCGGGACGACGAGCAGCGCCTCCCCGGTCCGTGCCGCCGCCGACTCCACCGTGTCGGACAGCAGCGCCAGGCCTTCCGGCTGCGCGGTCCCCGGCAGGGCCGGCTCGGCCACGATGAGCCGGAACGGTGACTCCAGCAGGGCCCCGTACAGGTCGCCGGCCACGGACCGCGCGTGGTCCGCCTCGCCCGCGAGCAGCATCCGCAGCACTGCCGCCCCCAGCCGGGACTCGGCGTCGTGCAGCGAGCGCGAGCGCTCGGTGGTGAGGGTGAGCAGCGCGACCGCGGAGTGGACGGCATACCGCTCGGCCGTGCCCAGCGGGGCCGCTGTGCCGACGGCGAGCGCACCGCGCGCCCGTCGGCCCGTGCCCAGGGACTGGAGTTCCACGCGGTCCTCGGAGCCGCCGACCACGGCGCTCGCGGGGGCCGGGCGTTCCCGCAGCCGTTCCACGTCGGGGGTGAGCCGGGCGGCGCGGCGCGCGGCCCAGTCGGGGGCGGCCGCGACGACGGCGCCCGAGGTGTCGTACAGCGCGGCCCAGCCGTGCACGTGCGCGGCCAGCTTCACGAGCAGCTCCGTGGGGCCGTCGACGGAGAGCGCGGCGCGCGTCAGCTCCCGCTGGGCCTCGAAGCCGGCGGTGACGGCCCGGTACTGGTCCGCCGCGAGGGCGGCGGAGACCGCCTTGCTGATCGCCAGGAAGGGGGTCCGCCGGGGCACCTCCAGCAGCGGCATGTCCTCGGTCCGTGCGGCCTCGACCAGCGCCTCGGGGATCTCCTCGTAGTTGACGCCGATCGCGAAGCCGATGCCGACGACCCCGGCCGCGGCGAGGCGGCGCACGTAGGCGCGCATCTCCTCCGGGTCCCCCGCGTCCAGCTTCATCGCGGTGATCAGGAGCAGTTCCCCGCCCTCCATGTAGGGGACGGGGTCGGCGAGCTCACTGACGTGGGCCCAGCGCACCGGAGTGTCGAGGCGCCCCTCCCCGGCCCGGACGCTGAGCTTGAGCGCCGAGTGCTGGACGAGTGAGGCGAGGGTGAGCGGCATCGGGTACCAGTGGCCTTAGCGGGAGGGGGCGAGGGGGAGGGCCAGCGAGCAGACCGCCCGACCGCCCACGGTTTTCGCCGTGTCGTAGGAACGACTCCCCTCGATTCTGCCACCTCGTACGGGTCGGGGTGCGGGTCAGGACGTTCCGGCCAGGCGGACCAGCAGCGGAACTGCTCGCTCCCCGCGCACCGAGGTCAGCGACAGCACCGCGTGCCCCGGCGGCACGGCGTGCGCCAGGTCCGAAGCGGACCACCTTTCCCGCTCCACCTGGCGCACGGTCACCGCGTCCGTGGTGACCGCCTTGCCGGTGACGAGCTTGCGGAAGGAGTGCATCAGGCGGGTGAGCGGCTGGTCGGCGAAGACGGTGCGGTGGGTGACGTCCCGCGTTTCCACCCACTCGGTGCCCCAGGTCTCGGCGAACCGCTTGCCGTCCCAGGTGGCGACTCCGGAGAAGGCCATCCGGCAGCCGACCGCCCCGAGCAGGGGTGTCCGGAGCGCTTCCGGTACGTCGTCCAGCGTGCGCAGCGTGAGCAGGACGCCCGCATGCGCCGAGCGCAGCCGCTGGACGCCCCGCACGGTCTCGGCGGTCAGGGTGTGGGAGGCGTCGTCGAAGGCGAGGAAGGCGAAGAGGGAGCGGTCGGTGCGGGCGGCCGCGGCGGCGTTGAACTGGGCGAGCAGCAGCCGGGCCAGCATCCGGGAGGCGTCGGCGTGCCCGCGCTCGGGCAGGTCCACGCGGACACGGACCGGGTGCTCCAAGGCGCGCAGCGAGAACGGCCGGCCCTGGCCGGTGGTGTCGAAGAAGCCGGCGAAGGTGGGCCGGTCCAGCAGGGCCACCCGGTCGGCGAGGGCGGGGCCGGGGTCCGCGGGGGCGCCGTGCTGGCGGGTCCGGGCGTCGAGTTCGCGCAGCATGGCGTGCTGTCCGGCGAGGTCGCGGCGCAACGCGTCGAAGGCGGTGGGGACCTGGTCGAGCAGCTCGCGCAGTTCGGGCACGGTCGGGAAGCGGTCGTACGCCGCCCGGAACGGCCCGAGGAGCTGAGCGAGGGCGGTCGCGGCCCGGCGTACGTCGATCCCGGGGACGTCCCCGACGAAGGCCTCGGCGAGCAGGGTGGCGGCCTCGTCGGGGTCGGTGGCGCCGCCGTAGAGGTCGAGGTCGTAGACGGAGGCGGGATCGCCCACCCGGACCACGACGTCGAAGGCGTCGTCCGGCCCGAGCTGGGCGCCGGCCGCTCCGACGGCGACGACGGCAGCCTGTCCGGCGAGGGCCTGGAGCGACAGCGACTCGACGACGGGCCGCACCAACCGCCGGGTCTTGCCGGTGCCGGAGGGCCCGACGGCGAGCAGGGAGGTGCCGAGCACGTCGGGGTCGAGGGCGAGGGCGGTACCGCGGCGGGAGTAAGGGTTGCGGACGCCGTCCTCCACGGTGCCCAGCAGCACCTGCCGGGCCAGCAGATCGTGCCGGGCGGTCCGCACGGGCAGGTCCCGCGCCCCGGACGGGTGCACACAGGCCCCGGCGCCCTTGTCGCGCACGGCGTCGGCGAAGGCCTGCATCCGCGAGGGGTCGACGCGCACGGAGTCCCACGCCCGCCGGATCCGGGTGTAGTCCACGTCGTTCATCCGCCCGCCCCCGGCTTCCGCCTCCAGCCGCTCGGCGGCCTCCGCCAACCCCGCCTCGCGTACTTGCGGCCACGTCGCGGGGTCTTCGAGCGGGTTCTCGGCAGGGAACCGCTGTGGGCGATCCGCACCTCCCACGCCCGTCGGCGCCGTCGACCGCGAGGTGGCGGGCGAGGACAGCCCCGGCAGTCGGCGCAGCAGTCGGGAGCCGCCACCGAGCCATGCGAACGCCGCGATCAGAACCACGTCGATCACGGTCCGGGCCGTGCTCATGAGAGTGAGGTTGGCTCTTTGGTCGCCCCCCGGCCGGCGGTCGAAGTCGAGGAAGCCCTCCACCAGCTGCCGCAGCGGCAATTGGTAGTTGTGGACGAGCAGCAACGTCACGTAGGCGAGCGGTACGACCGCCAGGGCCTGCACCCACGGGCCCCGGGTGACGACCAGGCGGCTCCAGGCAGCCTTCCAGCTGCCGAGCCGGCCGAAGCCGTAGAGGAGCGCCAAGACGAACAGCAGCTCGTAGATCGGTTTGGCCTGGACGCCCCCCGTTTCCAGGACCGGCTCGCCGTTCGCCGACCACCAGCTGTGAGGTGTGAAGAGCTTGAGCGGCGCGTCCCAGAAGGGGATGTAGGTGTTGCGCATGAGGGACCAGACGAGGACGCAGGCCAGGAAGGAGATGACGGCGCCGCTGGCGAGGGCCCGGTCGGGGGTCTGCGCGGCTTCCACGGTCGGACGCGGGGTGTGGCCGTACCTCCAGACACCGGGCTCGGCGACGGGTCGGTCGGTGCGCAGCCAGTCGGCGAGGGTCGGTACCCGGCCGGGGGCGTGGCTGGGCTTCGGAGGGTGCGTGGGGGGGCCGGCAGGTCTCGGTACCTGACCTGCACGGGTCGTCTGTCCCTCGTACGCACCGTCGGTGTCCATGAACCCCAGCCCCCTGCCCGTGCTATGCGCTGCGGCGCTCAATCTAGTGCCCGACGGAGGCCTTGGACCTGCACCCCGCAATGATCCACAAGATGTGCGGCGCATCCTTCCTATGGCCGTCACGGACAAGGACACGCGGTGATCACTACCGAACGGAGCATGCAGGACCCCCGCTCCCGGGCCTAGCCTGCGGACAAAGAGACAAGTGCGTCCGAAAACACCCCCCAGGAGCCCCCTATGACCGCTGTTCCGCAGGAGCGCAAGATCGTCACCGCGATCCCCGGCCCCAAGTCGCAGGAGCTGCAGGCCCGCCGCCTCCAGACCGTGGCCGGTGGCGTGGGCTCCGTGCTGCCCGTCTTCACGGCCCGCGCGGGCGGCGGCATCATCGAGGACGTCGACGGCAACCGCCTGATCGACTTCGGTTCCGGCATCGCCGTGACCTCGGTCGGCGCCTCCGCCGAGGCCGTGGTGCGCCGCGCCTCCGCGCAGCTCGCCGACTTCACCCACACCTGTTTCATGGTCACCCCGTACGAGGGCTACGTCGAGGTCTGCGAGGCCCTCGCCGAGCTGACCCCGGGCACCCACGCCAAGAAGTCGGCCCTGTTCAACTCCGGTGCCGAGGCCGTCGAGAACGCCGTCAAGATCGCCCGTTCGTACACCAAGCGCCAGGCCGTCGTCGTCTTCGACCACGGCTACCACGGCCGTACGAACCTCACCATGGCGCTGACCGCGAAGAACATGCCGTACAAGCAGGGCTTCGGTCCGTTCGCCCCCGAGGTCTACCGCGTCCCGGTCGCCTACGGCTACCGCTGGCCCACCGGTGCCGAGAACTGCGGCCCCGAGGCCGCCGCCCAGGCGATCGACCAGATCACCAAGCAGATCGGCGCCGAGAACGTCGCCGCGATCATCATCGAGCCGGTCCTCGGCGAGGGCGGCTTCATCGAGCCGGCGAAGGGCTTCCTGCCCGCGATCGTGAAGTTCGCCAACGACAACGGCATCGTCTTCGTCGCCGACGAGATCCAGTCCGGCTTCTGCCGCACCGGCCAGTGGTTCGCGTGCGAGGACGAGGGCATCGTCCCGGACCTGATCACCACCGCCAAGGGCATCGCGGGCGGTCTGCCGCTCGCCGCCGTGACCGGCCGCGCCGAGATCATGGACGCCGCGCACGCGGGTGGCCTGGGTGGCACCTACGGCGGTAACCCGGTGGCCTGCGCCGGTGCGCTCGGCTCCATCGAGACCATGAAGGAGCTCGACCTCAACGCCGCGGCGAAGAAGATCGAGTCCGTCATGAAGGCCCGCCTGACGGCCATGCAGGAGAAGTACGACATCATCGGCGACATCCGCGGCCGCGGCGCCATGATCGCGATCGAGCTGGTCAAGGACCCGGTGTCCAAGACCCCGTTCCCGGAGGCGGCCGGCGCGCTCGCCAAGGCCTGCCACGCCGAGGGCCTGCTCGTCCTCACCTGCGGCACCTACGGCAACGTGCTCCGCTTCCTCCCGCCGATCGTCATCGGCGAGGACCTGCTGAACGAGGGCCTGGACCTCATCGAGGCCGCGTTCGCGGCCATCGGCACGGCCATCTGATCGAACGGCTAGAACGTTCGCACGCAGCGACCGGCCCCTACCGGTGGTAACGGGCGGACGCTGTGAAGAAGGTGTGGGGGGCCGATGGCGGGAGCGCGTTCCTGCTGTCGGTCCCCCTTCCACTGCCGTACGGTTTCTGCAGATGAGTGAGACACCCCGCTCCAGGGATTCCGGGGGCGACACCAGTACGGGGCTTCCCCAGCACCGTTCTGGGCATGCGTTCGCGCACACTCCTCACCGATCGGACGGCCGTTCGCCCCAAACCCCCCGGGGCGCCCGGCAACCCGATCTGGGCGGCCGTCCCGGAACCATCCCCCCTGTTCCGGGACGGCCGGCCACTCCTCTCCTGATCGCCGCGCTCTGCGGTCTCTTCTTCTCCCTGGTCACCTGGCAGGTGCTGGTCTCCGGCCCGCTGCTGACCCCGGACCACGCGCTGAGCCGCACCCTGGTGCGCACGGTCCCGGATTCCGTCACCGAGCGCCTCTCCGACCTCGGCGACATCCCGGTCGCGGTGCCCGTCCTCATCCTGGCCATGGCCTACTCCGCACGGCGCGGGCGGGCGCTGGCCGCCGGGGCCGCGGGCCTGGCGATGGCCCTGGTGCCGGCCCTGGTCATCCCGTTCAAGGCGTGGACCGCCCGGCCCGGCCCCCTGGAACCCTGGGCCGCCGGCTACTTCCCCTCGGGCCACACGGCCACCGCGGCCGTCGCCTACCTCGGCGCGGCCCTGCTCGTGCGCCCGTACGCCCGCCGGGCATGGCCGACGGCCGCCGCCCTGGTCCTCACGGGGGCGACGGCCGTCGGGCTGGTCCTGCGGGGGTGGCACTGGCCGCTGGACGTACTGGCCAGCCTGCTGCTCTGCACTCCCCTGCTGCTCGGCGTGGCGTGGGCCGTCCGGAGGGGCCGGACGGATCAGCCGGGCCGGACGGGGCAGCCGCCTCGGCCGGATCAGCCGCCGAAGTAGGCGTCGAAGTTCCGGCTGAACTCCCAGCCTCCGAAGCGGTCCCAGTTGATCGACCAGGTCATCAGGCCGCGCAGCCCCGGCCAGGTGCCGTGGGTCCGGTAGGTCCCGCAGTCGGTCTTCTTCGTCAGGCAGTTCAGCGCCCCGGTCACTTCCGCGGGCGGGGTGTGCCCGTTGCCCGCGTTGGTCGTGGCCGGGAGGCCGATGGCGACCTGGTCCGGACGCAGGGCCGGGAAGACCCGGGCCGTGTTCCCGGCGACCGGGAAGCCGGTGAGCAGCATGTCGGTCATGGCGATGTGGAAGTCCGCGCCGCCCATGGAGTGGTACTGGTTGTCCAGGCCCATGATCGGTCCGGAGTTGTAGTCCTGGACGTGGAGCAGGGTGAGGTCGTCGCGCAGGGCGTGGATGACCGGGAGGTACGCGCCGGCGCGCGGGTCCTGGCCGCCCCAGGGGCCGGAGCCGTAGTACTGGTAGCCCAGCTGGACGAAGAAGGTCTCCGGGGCCATGGTCAGGACGAAGTCCGGGCCGTACTTGGCCTTCAAGGTCTTCACGGCCGAGATCAGGTTGACGACGACCGCGGTGGTGGGCGCCCGGAAGTCGGTGTCCCCGGTGGCCAGGGACAGGGAGTGGCCCTCGAAGTCGATGTCCAGGCCGTTGAGGCCGTACTCGTCGATGATCTTGCTGACGGAGGAGACGAAGGCGTCCCGGGCGGCCGTGCTCGCCAGCTGGACCTGACCGTTCTGGCCCCCGATGGAGATCAGCACCTTCTTGCCGGCCGCCTGCTTGGCCTTGATCGCGGCCTTGAACTCCCCCGCGGATTCGACGTTCGGGCATTCCGCGACCGGGCAGAGCCGGAAGCGGATGTCGCCCGAGGTCACCGAGGTCGGTTCGCCGAACGCGAGGTTGATGACGTCCCAGGATTCGGGCACGTCGGCCATCCGGACGTATCCGGAGCCGTTGGCGAAGCTCGCGTGCAGGTATCCGACGAGCGCGCGGGCGGGGAGGCCGCCACCGCCGCCACCGCCACCGCCGGGCGTGGTCGCGGAGGCGGGCGCGCTCTGCGGGGACTCGCCCGCCGCGTTCACCGCGCTGACCCGGAAGGTGTACGTGGTGGCCGCGGCGAGGCCGGTCACGGCCGCCGGGGCGGAGGTGACGCTCAGGGGCGCCGCGCCGTCCCGGTGCACGGTGTACGAGGTGGCGCCCGGGACCGGCACCCAGGACAGGGCGACCGAGGTCGAGGAGGTGGCGGAGGCGGTCAGGCCGGTGGGGGCGGCCGGAGGTCGGGGCTGCCCGGGACCGCCGGGGTCCGGGCCGACCAGGGTGAGGTCGTCGGTGACATGGGCGGGCTGGCCGTACCAGCCGTGGGTGTGGACCGTCACCGAGGTCGTGGCCGGGCCGGTGCGGAAGGTGGCGGTCAGCTGCTTCCAGGCCCCCGGGGACTGCGTCCAGGTCGACACGTCGGTGGTGCCGGTGCCGGTCGCGCCGAGGTAGACGTACGCGCCCTGCACCCACGCGCCGAGCGTGTACGTGGAGTCGGGCTTGACGGTGACGGTCTGGGAGCAGCGGGCGTTGTCCTGGCCGGCCGGGGTGGCCCGTAAGGCGGAACTTCCGCCGTGGACGGGTGTGGTGACGACGGCTCCGCTGCCGCCCGGGCAGCTCCAGCCGTCGAGGCCCGCTTCGAAGCCTCCGTTGCGTACGAGGTCGGCGTCGGCCGCCGCGGCCGGCGGGCCCGCGGCGAGGAAGCCGGCCACCGCGAGGGCGGCGGCCGTGAGGACGGATATGGCTCTGCGCACAACTGCCTCCGGTACATGGGGGGATGGAGGGGGTCAGCGGCGCCCAAGATCGTCCAGACCAATACCCTTGTCAAGGCTTCCGGTCACCTCCGTCAGCACGCGCGCGGCCGCCTCGTGCATCGCCAGCTCCAGCACGGCCGGATCGGTGAGCGTCCCTTCGCCGTCCGGGAGCACCAGCCAGCGCACCCCGCCGGTCGCCCGGCCGGGATACGGGACCACGATCCAACTCCCTTGCCCGGCACTGCGCACGCCCGTGCCGAGCCACCCCGACGCCGTGCCGGCCGGTACGAAGAAGCCCAGCCGGGAGTCGTCCGCATCGGCGAGCACCGGGCCGGGCCGGTCGAGCAACAGGCCGAGTACGTCAAGGGTGGGCCGCCCCAGCTCCCCGGGCAGGATCAGTACGTCCCAGCCGCGGCCGGCGGGCAGCAGGGCGACCCCGAGGGGGTTGCGCTCCCACTCCCACCGACAGGCGTCCGGATCCGGCGCCACCGATACCAGCCATTCCACCGCCGCTTTGGCCCCCGGGATCGTCATCGCCCGGCCTCCGTTCCCTGTAGGTGAGGGGTTCTCACCTGGAGAGAGCGGGGCCGGGCGCAGGTATGACGCGGGTTCCGTTACCCCGTGGCAGTGAATCGGGTCACACGGTGACCGCCGGTCGGACGCCGGGGGTACGCGCTCAGGAGGCCTAGCTGTCGAAGCCGAGGCCGAAGCGGTCCAGCGTCTTGAGCCACAGGTTCCGGTGTCCGCCGCGGGCGTCCGCGCGGGCCAGCGACCACTTGGTCAGCGCGATCCCGGTCCAGGCGAAGGGCTCGGGCGGGAACGGCATCGGCTTGGACTTCACCATCTCCAACCGGGTGCGCTCGGTGGAGAGCCCGTCCAACAGGTCCAGCATCACGTCCGCCCCGAAGCGGGTGGCGCCCACGCCGAGGCCGGTGTAACCGGCGGCGTAGGCCACCTTCCCCGAGTGCGCCGTGCCGAAGAAGGCGGAGAAGCGCGAGCAGGTGTCGATCGCACCGCCCCAGGCGTGGCTGAACTTCAGCCCCTCCAGCTGCGGGAAGGCCGTGAAGAAGTGCTCCGCGAGCTTCAGGTAGGTCTCGGGGCGGTGGTCGTACTCGGAGTCGAGCTTGCCCCGGTAGGGGTAGATCGCGTCGTAGCCGCCCCACAGGATCCGGTTGTCGCGGGTGATCCGGAAGTAGTGGAACTGGTTGGCGCTGTCGCCGAGCCCCTGGCGCCCCTTCCAGCCGATCGCGGCCAGCTGGGCCTCGTCGAGCGGCTCGCTCATCAGCGCGTAGTCGTAGACCGGGACGGTGAACGGGCGGACCCGGCGGACCAGCGAGGGGAAGATGTTGGTGCCGAGGGCGACCCGGCGCGCGAGGATCGTGCCGTAGGGGGTCGTCACGGTCATCCCGGAACCGGCCGCGGCCAGCTTGAGGCCGCGGGTGTTCTCGTAGATCCGCACCCCGAGCTCCAGGCAGGCCCGCTTGAGGCCCCAGGCCAACTTCGCCGGGTTGAGCATCGCGACGCCGTTGCGGTCCCAGAGGCCCGCGAGGAAGGTCGGCGAGTCGACCTCGGCGCGCACCGCCTCGCCGTCCAGCCATTCCGAGCCGTCGGCCAGCCCCAGGCGCAGCGCCTCCTCGTGCAGTTCGCGCAGCTCCTCGACCTGGTGCGGTTCGGTGGCGACGTCGATCTCGCCGGTCCGTTCGAAGTCGCAGTCGATGCCGTAGCGGGCGACGGCCTCCTCGATGGCGTCGAGGTTGCGGGCGCCCAGCTCCTCCAGCTTGGCCAGCTCGCCGGGCCAGCGGGCCAGCCCGTTGCTGAGGCCGTGGGTGAGGGAGGCGGCGCAGAATCCGCCGTTGCGGCCGGAGGCGGCCCAGCCCGCCTCCTTGCTCTCGATCAGCACGACGTCCCGTTCGGGGTCGCGCTCCTTGGCGATCAGGGCGGTCCACAGTCCGCTGTAGCCGCCGCCGATGACCAGCAGGTCGCAGCGCTCGTCAGAGGTGAGCGCCGGCTCGGCGGCGGGCTTGCCGGGGTCGTCCAGCCAGTACGAGACCGGCTTCGCTTCGGAAAGTGATGCAGCAACACTACGCATGGCGACTGGGGCCATGGCTTCCAACTCCCTACGGAACTGATGACGTGCTTTCCCGAATTACTTCGGTTGCGCCTTCTTGCGGCGGTTGCCGACCATCTGGCCGGCGAGGACCACCAGCACCGCGATGACGAACATCGCCGTACCGATGACGTTGATCTGCACGGGCGTACCGCGTTGGGCCGATCCCCACACGAACATGGGGAAGGTGACGGTGTTGCCCGAGTTGAAGTTGGTGATGATGAAGTCGTCGAACGAGAGCGCGAAGGAGAGCAGCGCGCCCGCCGCGATACCGGGTGCCGCGATCGGCAGGGTGACCCGTACGAAGGTCTGCACCGGGCCGGCGTAGAGGTCGCGGGCGGCCTCCTCCAGCCGCGGGTCCATGGACAGGACGCGCGCCTTGACGGCGGCGACGACGAAGCTGAGGCAGAACATGATGTGCGCGATCAGGATCGTCCAGAAGCCCAGCTGGATGCCCATGTTGAGGAAGAGCGCGAGCAGCGAGGCCGCCATCACGATCTCGGGCATGGCCATGGGCAGGAAGATCAGCGAGTTGACCGCCCCGCGCGCCCGGAAGCGGTAGCGCACGAGCGCGAAGGCGATCGCGGTGCCCAGCGCGGTCGCGACCAGGGTGGACCAGAGGGCGATCTGGAGCGAGAGGGACAGGGAGCCGCACATGTCGGCGACCCCACAGGGGTCCTTCCACGCGTCGAGGGAGAACTCCTGCCAGGCGTAGTTGAACCGCCCGGTGGGGTTGTTGAAGGAGAAGACGGTGACGACGACGTTCGGCAGGATCATGTACGCGAGCGTGCCGAGGCCCGCGATGACGACCAGGTTGCGCCGGAGCCAGGTGAGGGGATTGCGCATCAGACCAGGTCCTCCGTCCCCGCTCGGCGGATGTAGATGGTCACCATGATCAGCACGATGGCCATGAGAATGAAGGACAGCGCGGCCGCCGTCGGGTAGTCGAGGATCCGCAGGTACTGCGACTGGATGACGTTGCCGATCATCCGGGTGTCCGTGGAGCCGAGCAGCTCGGCGTTCACGTAGTCACCGCTCGCCGGGATGAAGGTGAGCAGGGTCCCGGAGACCACGCCCGGCATCGAAAGCGGGAAGGTCACCTTCCGGAAGACCGTGGCGGGGCGGGCGTACAGGTCCCCGGCCGCCTCGTGGAGTCGGGTGTCGATGCGCTCCAGCGAGGAGTACAGCGGCAGGATCATGAAGGGGAGGAAGTTGTACGTCAGGCCGCAGACCACCGCGAGCGGCGTGGCCAGCACCCGGTCCCCCTCGGTCATGCCGAGCCAGCTGGTGACGTCGAGGAACCCGATGTTGTTGAGGACGGCGACCACCGGGCCGCCGTCGGCCAGGATCGTCTTCCAGGCCAGCGTGCGGATCAGGAAGCTGGTGAAGAACGGGGCGATCACCAGGACGAGCAGCAGGTTGCGCCAGCGGCCGGCCTTGAAGGCGATCAGGTAGGCCAGCGGGTACCCGAGCAGCAGGCACAGCGCGGTCGCGGTGCCCGCGTAGAGCAGGGAGCGCAGGAACTGCGGGTAGTACTCGGTGAAGGCGTCCCAGTAGGTCCCGAAGTGCCAGGTGACCTGGAAGCCCTCTTCGAGGGAGCCGGTCTGCACCGAGGTGGAGGCCTGGTAGACCATCGGCAGGACGAAGAACACCAGCAGCCACAGGATGCCGGGGAGCAGCAGCCAGTACGGGACCAGCCGCTTGCGCAGGGACGCCTTGTGCACCGGGGGTTCGGTGGAGGCGGGCGCCTGGGGCGGCGCCGCGGTGGTCGTCATGCGCCCTCCTCCACCGTCTCGATGCCCGCGTCGATGTCCTGGGCCGCGTCGAGGCCGAAGGTGTGCTCCGGGTTCCAGTGCAGGACCACCTCGGCGCCCGGGACCAGGCGGCCGTCGCGCTCGATGTTCTGGACGTAGACCTCGAGCTCGGGGCAGACGGGGCTGTCGATGACGAACTGGGTGGAGACTCCGATGAAGGAGGAGGCGGCTATGCGGCCGGTGACCTTGTTCCGGCCCGTCGCTATGGTGTCCTCCTCCTCGGCCGGGACCAGGGACACCTTCTCCGGGCGCACACCGACCAGCAGCTTCCCGCCGGCGCGGGGCGTGGTCGAACATCGGGCGGCGGGCAGCCGGAGGGTGGCACCGGAAGCGGAGACGACGACCTCGGATCCGGCGGATTCCACCGAGGCCTCGATCAGGTTCGAGGTGCCGAGGAAGTTGGCCACGAAGGTGGTGCCCGGGTTCTCGTAGAGCTCGGCGGGGGCGCCCAGCTGCTCGACGCGGCCGCCGTTCATCACGGCGACCGTGTCGGCCATGGTCATGGCCTCCTCCTGGTCGTGCGTGACGTGCACGAAGGTGATGCCGACCTCGGTCTGGATCCGCTTGAGCTCCAGCTGCATCTGGCGGCGCAGCTTGAGGTCGAGGGCGCCGAGCGGTTCGTCGAGGAGGAGCACCTGCGGGTGGTTGATCAGCGCGCGGGCCACGGCGACGCGCTGCTGCTGGCCGCCGGAGAGCTGGTGCGGCTTGCGCTGGGCGAACTGGCCGAGCTGGACCAGCTCCAGCATGTCGTCGACCTGCTTCTTGACCGACTTGATGCCGCGGCGGCGCAGCCCGAAGGCGACGTTCTCGAAGATGCTCAGGTGCGGGAAGAGCGCGTAGCTCTGGAAGACCGTGTTGACCGGGCGCTTGTAGGGCTGGAGGTCGGTGACCTCCCGGTCGCCGAGGTGCACCGTGCCGGTGGAGGGCTCCTCCAGGCCGGCGATCATGCGCAGCGTGGTGGTCTTCCCGCAGCCCGAGGCGCCGAGCAGGGCGAAGAAGGAGCCCTGGGGGATGGTCAGGTCCAGCGGGTGCACGGCGGTGAAGGTGCCGTAGTGCTTGCTGATCCCGGAGAGGCGGACATCGCCGCCCGCGGTCTTGTCAGTCATGGATGGTCCCGGGGTTGGGTGGGGCAAGGGGTCGAAGGCTCGGCGGAGCGGTCCGGGCCGGGCCGCCGCCGGAAGGGTCCGGCGGGCGGCGCCGCGGTCCGGCGGGATCGGCTCGCCGCAGGGCGTGCGTCAGGCGCCGATGAGCTTGGCGAACTTCTCCTCGTACGCCGTCTCTTCCTCGCTGGTGAGGGAGCGGAAGGCGTGGGCCTTGGCGGCCATCGCCTTGTCCGGGACGATCAGGGGGTTGTCCGCGAGCGCGGGGTCGATCTTGGCCAGCTCGTCCTTGACGCCCTCGACCGGGCAGACGTAGCTGATGTACGCGGCCAGCTGGGCGGCGATCTCGGGCTCGTAGTAGAAGTCGATGAGCTTCTCCGCGTTGGCCTTGTGCCGGGCCTTGGCGGGGACCAGCAGGTTGTCGCTGGAGGTGATGTATCCGGGGGCCGGGATGGCGTACTTGATGTCCGGGTTTCCGGCCTGGAGCTGGATGACGTCGCCGGCCCAGGCGAGGCAGGCGGCGAGGTCGCCCTTGTCGAGGTCGGAGGTGTAGTCGTTGCCGGTGAAGCGGCGTATCTGGTTCTTGTCCACGCCCTTCTGGAGCCGTCCGATGGCCTCGTCGAAGTCGGCGGTGGTGAAGGTCGCCGGGTCCTTGCCCTGGTCGAGCAGGGTCATGCCGACGCTGTCGCGCATCTCGGTGAGGAAGCCGACGCGGCCCTTGAGGGAGGGGTCGTCGAGCAGTTGGGTGACGGAGTCGACCTTCTTGCCGCCGGTCGCCTTCTCGTTGTAGGCGATGACGGTGTCGATGCCGGTCCAGGGGTAGCTGTAGGACCGTCCCGGGTCCCAGTCGGGGGTGCGGAACTGCGGGATCAGGTTGGCGTAGGCGTGCGGGAGGTGCGCGGGGTCCAGCTTCTGCGCCCAGCCGAGGCGGATGATGCGGGCGGCGAGCCAGTCGGTGACGACGATCAGGTCGCGGCCGGTGTCCTGGCCGGCCGCGAGCTGGGGGCGGATCTTGCCGAAGAACTCGACGTTGTCGTTGATGTCCTCGGTGTACTTGACCTTGATGCCGGTCCGCTTGGTGAACTCCTCCAGCGTGGGACGGCTCTTCTCGTCCTCGCTGGTGTCCATGTACTCGGTCCAGTTGGAGAAGTTGATCTCCTTCTCCCGGTCCGAGTGGTCGTCGGAGGCCACGGCCGCGTCGCCCTCGCGCTTGGCGGGCGGGATCCCGCACGCGGTGAGGGCGGACAGCCCTCCGAGGGTGAGCGCTCCGACTCCGGAGGCGCGCAGCAGCGAGCGGCGGGTGAGGGCCCCGCGCCCGCTGGTGAGGCTGCGCCGCATCGCGGCGAGTTGCGCCGCTGAGAGGCGGTCGGGCTCGAACTGCTCCATGCGCTGTGCCCTTTCGGGAGGTGTACCGCTGGTCAGGCGGTGGGCCCACGCGGCGTCGGCCGCGGATGGTTACGGACGGTCCCCGAAGATCGTGCGGTGCCAGTCCTTCTCGGCTACCGCGGTGTTGTCGTACATCACGTGCTTGACCTGCGTGTACTCCTCGAAGGAGTAGGTCGACATGTCCTTTCCGAAGCCGCTGGCCTTGTAGCCCCCGTGGGGCATCTCGCTGATGATCGGAATGTGGTCGTTGACCCAGACGCAGCCCGCCTTGATCTCGCGGGTGGCCCGGTTCGCCCGGTAGAGGTCACGGCTCCAGGCGGAGGCCGCGAGTCCGTACGGGGTGTCGTTGGCGAGCGCGAGGCCCTCGTCGTCGGTGTCGAAGGGCAGGACGACGAGGACCGGGCCGAAGATCTCGGACTGGACCACCTCGCTGTCCTGGGCGGCGCCGGCGATGAGGGTGGGGCGGTAGTACGCGCCCTCGGCGAGGTCCCCGGCCGGGATCTCGCCGCCGGTGACGACGGTGGCGTAGGCGCGGGCGCGCTCGACGAAGGCGGCCACCCGGTCGCGCTGGGCGTGCGAGACCAGCGGGCCCAGGTCGGTGGTGGGCGCGAAGGGGTCGCCGAGGCGGACGCCCTCCATCAGCTCGGCCACCCGGGCGACGAAGGCGTCGTACAGGGGGCGCTGGACGTAGGCACGGGTGGCGGCCGTGCAGTCCTGGCCGGTGTTGATGAGGGAGGCGGCGACGGCGCCGTGCGCGGCGGCCTCCGGGTCGGCGTCGTCGAAGACGAGGAAGGGGGCCTTGCCGCCGAGCTCCAGGTGGAGCCGCTTGACGGTGGCGGTGGCGATCTCGGCGACCCGCTTGCCGACGGCGGTGGAGCCGGTGAAGGAGGTCATCACCACGTCGGGGTGGCCCACCAGGTGCTCTCCGGCCTCGCGGCCGGCACCGGTGACGATGTTGATCACGCCGTCGGGCAGGCCCGCGTCCTTGGCCGCCTGCGCGAACATCAGGGAGGTCAGCGGGGTGAGCTCGGCGGGCTTGAGGACGATGGTGTTGCCCGCGGCGATCGCCGGAAGGATCTTCCAGGCGGCCATCTGGAGCGGATAGTTCCAGGGCGCGATCGAGCCGACGACCCCGATGGCCTCGCGGCGTACGTAGGAGGTGTGGTCGCCCGAGTACTCGGCGGCCGCCTGCCCCTGGAGGTGGCGGGCGGCGCCCGCGAAGAAGGTGGTGTTGTCGATGGTGCCCGGTACGTCGAACTCCGTGGACAGCTTGATCGGCTTGCCGCACTGGAGGGATTCGGCGTACGCGAAGTCCTCCGCCTGCTCGGCCAGTACGGCCGCCAGCCGGTGCAGGGCGTCCGAACGCTCGCCGGGGGTGGCGCCGGACCAGCCCGGGAAGGCCCTCTTGGCGGCGGCGACGGCCTCGTCGACGTCCGCGGTGCTCGCGAGCTCGTAGGTCAGGACCTCGTCGCCGGTCGCCGGATCGACCACGGTGTGTGACTGTCCGGAGGTGCCGGACCTCAGCCGCCCGTCGATGTACTGCGCGCCGTCCGCGAAGCGGTCCTTGACCTGGAAGCGGTTGCCCATAACGCTCTCACGCTCTCCGTAGCTACAGTTCGAGCTACAGCTCGAATTGAGTGCCGATCCTGGCAGAGGTGACGCCCTCGGCCAAGTGATTCCGTTGTTGCCTTTTGATTACGCGACGGAATCGGTCGACCATGTGTCGAGGCACACCGAAAATCCCGTACGAAGTGTCAGTGGCGACTGCCAGACTCGCGTGCATGGAGATGATGGACGAACTGATCAAGCAGGTCAGCCGTGGTGAACGGGTGAAGTACCTGCCGTTCTGGGGGCACCGGCCGCAGCCGGACGGCAGGCTCGGTCCGAGCTGCCTGAGCCAGTGGTGGCCTGCTTCCTTCACTGTCGGTGACGTCCGTTATGCGACTGCGGAGCACTGGATGATGGCCGGCAAGGCCCGGCTGTTCGGGGACCCCGAGGCGGAGCGCGCCGCGGTGGAGGCGAAGAGCCCGGCCCAGGCGAAGAAGATCGGGCGCCTCGTGCGCGGCTTCGACAACGCGATGTGGGAGCGGGAGCGGTTCGCCCTGGTCGTGGAGGGCAGCGTGCACAAGTTCGACTCCGACCCGGCGCTGCGCGGGTACCTGCTGGGCACCGGGAACCGGGTGCTGGTGGAGGCGAGCCCGATGGACCGGATCTGGGGCATCGGCCTGGCTGCCGACGACGAGCGCGCCCTGGACCCGGCGCGCTGGCGCGGGCTGAACCTGCTGGGCTTCGCCCTCATGGAGGCCCGCGAGCGGCTGCGCGAGACGGCCGCATGACGCTGCGGGTGACGCAGCGGCGGCGCGGGGCCGGGGAAAATGCGTGGCGGCGGCCCGTACGGGCCGCCTAATGTGATCAACGTCCAGGTGCGAAGGCGAGACCTACTTCGACTCATAATCGGGCGGCCGCGGGTTCGAGTCCCGTCACCGGCTTCAGGCCGGTGTAGCTCAGCTGGTAGAGCACCTTGCGGTTTCGCCGACTTCGATCTCTGGACACCTACGTCACGCACCTCCCGGTGCGCAGGCTGCGGCTCCTTCTTTTGCAAAGACACCCAGGCCGCCGCCACCTTGATCTCGGGAGGCCGGCGTGGGGGATGCCCGGTGCGCAGGCGACGGTTACTTCTGGGGACCCGGAGGTCGTGGGTTCGAATCCCACCCGGCTCGTCACCCGCAAGGGAACGGGCCGGTGGAGCAGCCAGGTAGCTCGCCGGGCATAAAGTCCGCCGCCGACTCCCGATCTCGGGCATCCCCCACGCAACGCCTCCCCCGCTTCCATCGAATTCGGGGGGATTCTCATGGCTCGCTTCAACCAGCGCGCGTCCAAGTCGGCGCCCGCCTCAACCACTTCGCCGGTGCGCTCCACCGGCCCCGCCCGCACCGCTCAGGGCGGCCCGGGCCACCTGCGCGACCCGCGCTCCGAGCTGTTCCTGCTCGCCGTCGCCAACTTCGTCACGCAGCGGACCGCCTACGAGGGCGGCGGGGCGCGCGACGACCGGTTCGCGGCGCTCGTGCGCACCCTCGCCGTCGAGGATCCCGCCTGGACGGCCGGCCTGCTGGGCTGGCTCCGCGGGGACGCGAACATGCGGACCGCCTCGCTCGTCGGCGCCGCCGAGTACGTGAAGGCCCGGCTCGACGCGGGCGCCACCGACGGGCCTTCGAACCGCCAGGTGGTCGACTCCGTCCTGCGGCGCGCGGACGAGCCCGGCGAACTGCTCGCCTACTGGACGGCGACGTACGGGCGCAACGTGCCCAAGCCCGTCAAGCGCGGCATCGCCGACGCCGTGCGCCGGCTGTACTCCGCCGCCTCGCTGCTGAAGTACGACACCGACTCCAAGGCCTTCCGATTCGGTGACGTCCTCAACCTCGTGCACGCCGCTCCCGACCCGGCCAAGGCCTGGCAGGGCGAACTGTTCCGGCACGCCCTCGACCGCAGGCACAATCCGGAGGGCGCCGAGGTCCCGGCGGGCAACCGGACCCTCGCGGCCCACCGGGCGCTGATGGAGCTGCCGGTCGCCGAACGGCGTGCCGTGGTCCTCGCCCCGGACGGGGTCGAGCGGCTCGCGGCGGCGGGCATGACCTGGGAGGCGCTGGCCGGTTGGCTGCAGGGGCCGATGGATGCGGCCGCCTGGGAGGCGGTCATCCCGTCCATGGGTGCGATGGCGCTGCTGCGCAACCTGCGCAACTTCGACCGGGCCGGGGTCTCGGACGCGGTGGCCGCGCAGGTCGCGGCGAGGATCTCCGACCCGGAGGTCGTCGCCCGGTCCCGGCAGTTCCCCTTCCGCTACCTGGCCGCCTATCAGCACGCGCCCTCGCTGCGCTGGTCGTACCCGCTGGAGCAGGCGCTCGGCCACTCGCTGGCCAACGTACCGGCGCTGCCGGGCCGCACCCTGGTCCTCGTCGACCGGTCGGGGTCGATGTGGTCCCCGCTGTCGGACCGCTCCGAGCTCAACCGGGCGGATGCCGCGGCGATCTTCGGAACGGCGCTTGCACTGCGGGCGGAGCGGGCCGATCTGGTGCAGTTCGGTACGACCAGCGAGGTCGTCCCGTACGACCGCGGCGAGTCCGTGCTGAAGGTGCTGGAGCGGTTCGGGGACCTCGGCGGGACCTACACGGCCAAGGCGGTGAAGGAGCACTACGACGGTCACGACCGGGTGTTGATCGTCACCGACGAGCAGGCCGCCTCGTACGGCTACGGCGGCGATCCGACCGCCGAGGTGCCGCCCGCGGTTCCGGTCTACACCTGGAACCTGGCCGGCTACCGGGTCGGGCACGCGCCGTCCGGTACCGAGAACCGGCACACCTTCGGCGGGCTCACCGACGGGGCCTTCCGGATGGTGTCCCTGATCGAGGCGGGCCGCGACGCCGACTGGCCGTGGGTCTCCTGAGGCGGCGCGTCAGACCTTCTCGCGCACCTGGGAGTTGTCATAGGGGCTGCCGTAGGGCGAGTCGTCGACGGACCCCCGCTCCATGAAGTCGGCGAATATGAGCACGATCATCACGGCACCCAGCAGGGCGCCGATCGAGCCCAGGATGATGCCGGCGAGCGCCATCCCGCCGTTGTTCGCCTCGCCCCGGCTCGCCTTGCCGCGGCCCAGCGCACCGAAGACGATCGCGGCCGCCCCGAGCACGACCGCGAAGAAGCTGGTGATGCAGCCGACGACCGCGAGGATCCCGAGGACGAGCGCGGTGATGCCGAAGCCGTTGCTGGGCTGCACCCCGTAGGGCGGGTACCCGCTCTGGCCCGGGTACCCCGGGTACCCGCCTTGGCCCGGGTACCCCGGGTACCCGCTCTGGCCCGGGTATCCGGTCTGCCCGGGGTATCCGGCGTCGCCGGGGTATCCGTAGCCGGGCTGGGCCGGGTACCCGTACGCAGCGGACGCGGGCGGACCGGTCATCGGCGTCGGCGTCGGCGTCGGTATCGGAGCCTGGATCGGGGTCGGCGTCGGCGCGGACGGGGTGAACTGGTCGCCCGGCATCCCGGCGAGCGTCGGCTGGTCGTGCACGGACGGCGGGCCCGACACGCCCGGCGTCCCCTGCCCGCCCTGCGGCTTGCCCAGCTCCACCGCCGGCCGCTCCAGCGGCGCCCACGGGTCTCGCGGCTCGGGACTGCTGTCGGTCATACGGCGCCCCCCTCTCGTACAGCCATGCTAAGCGCTGCCACCGACAGTCACGGGCGTGCCTACGATGAATCCCGACCTGCCCGCACCCGCGTCCTCCCGGAGGCACCCCCATGACCGACCTGCACCCCTTCATCGCGGGACTGCCCAAGGCCGAACTCCACGTCCACCACGTCGGCTCGGCATCCCCGCGCATCGTGGCCGAGCTCGCCTCCCGGCACCCCGACTCGAAGGTCCCCACCGACCCCGAGGCCCTCGCCGACTACTTCACCTTCACCGACTTCGCGCACTTCATCGAGGTCTACCTGTCGGTGGTCGACCTGGTCCGCACCCCGGACGACGTGCGCACCCTCACCTTCGAAGTCGCCCGCGACATGGCCCGGCAGAACATCCGCTACGCCGAACTGACCATCACCCCGTACTCCTCCACCCGCCGCGGCATCGACGAGAAGGCCTTCATGGAGGCCATCGAGGACGCCCGCCGGGCCGCCGAGACCGAACTCGGCGTCATCCTGCGCTGGTGCTTCGACATCCCCGGCGAGGCCGGCCTGGAGGCCGCCGCCGAGACCGCCCGGCTCGCCGTCGACCACCGCCCCGAGGGCCTGGTCTCCTTCGGCCTCGGCGGCCCCGAGATCGGCGTCCCGCGCCCGCAGTTCAAGCCGTACTTCGACGCCGCCCGCGCCGCCGGTCTGCGCAGCGTCCCGCACGCCGGCGAGACCACCGGCCCGGAGACGATCTGGGACGCCATCCGCGAGCTCGGCGCCGAGCGCATCGGCCACGGCACCAGCGCCACCCAGGACCCGGAACTGCTGGCGTACCTCGCCGAGCACCGGATCGCGCTGGAGGTCTGCCCGACCTCCAACATCGCGACCCGCGCGGTGACCGACCTCGACCGGCACCCCGTCAAGGAGATGGTCGCGGCGGGCGTGCTCGTCACCATCAACAGCGACGACCCGCCGATGTTCGGATCCGACCTGAACAACGAGTACGCCGTGGCCGCCCGCCTCCTCGAGCTCGACGAGCGCGGGCTCGCGCAGCTCGCCAAGAACGCCGTCGAGGCCTCCTTCCTGGACCCGGCCGGCAAGGCCGCGTTGAACGCGGAGATCGACGCGTACACCGAGGAATGGCTCGCGCGCTGACGCGTTCCCGGCAACTGTGCCCCTGAGAATGGGAACATGAGCACTCTGACTGCCGTCGGTCACCGCGGCGATCCCTACCGTGTCCGTGAGAACACCCTGGCCTCGATCCGCTCCGCCTTCGCGCGCGGGGCGGACGCCGTCGAGATCGACGTACGGCTGACCCGGGACGGGGTGCCGGTCCTCCTCCACGACGAGACGCTCCAGCGGCTGTGGGGCCACGACGTACGCCTCGACGAGGTCACGGCCCCACAGCTGAAGGGACTGACGCTGGGCGGCGTCCCCACGCTGCGCGACGCCTTGGCGGCCGCCGGGTCGGGCCGGCTGATGCTCGACCTGCCCGGCGCCACGCCCGAGGCGGTGCGGATCGTCGTGGGCGAGGTCCGCGAGTGCGGGGCGCGCGAGCGGACGTACTACTGCGCGGGCCCGAACACGATGCTGGCGGTCCGCGCCGCCGATCCGGGCGCGGAGATCGCACTGACCTGGACCTCGCTGTCGCCGCCGCGGCGGGCGCTGATCGATGCCGTGGCACCGCGCTGGCTCAACTACCGCTTCGGACTGGTGAGCCGGGAGCTGGTGGACGCGCTCCACCGGGACGGCCTGCTGGTATCGGCCTGGACCGCGGACACCAAGCGGACGATGAAGGGCCTCGTCGCGGCGGGGGTCGACTCGATCACCACGAACCGGCTGGACGCGCTGACGGCGGTACGGACCGGGCTCGGGCGGTGATACGGGCCTTCCGGGAGGGCGTCCGCGGCACCGATCCGCGGTGGCAGGACCTGGGCCTGACCCTGCTGGTGCAGTTGGCCGTCACCATGCCGTTCGTCGTGCCCCGGTCACCCGATCTCCCTCCCGTGAGCTGGCTCTCGTACGCGATGACCACGGCCGGCGTGCTGCCCCTGATCTGGCGCCGCCGGGCGCCGGTGGCGGTGCTGGCGGCGATCCTGGCCGTCGGGGGGATCTACAAGGTCACCGTTGACGGGCCGGGCCAGCCGCTGCCGTACGCGGGCCTCATCGCCTTCTACACGGTCGCCCTGCAGTGCACCCTGCGGGTGCGCGCCGCCGTGGGGCTGGCCACCGTGATGGTGGTGGCCGCGTCAGTGGGCTGGGAGACGGGAACGGCGCGAGAACTGCTGTTCACGCTCTTCGTCTCGGCGGCGGCCTACGCCCTGGGACGGCTCCAGCACGCGCGGCAGGCCCACACCGAGGCCGCCCTGGCCCGCGCCGCCGAGCTGGAGCGTGCCAATCGGATCGAGGCGGAGCAGGCTGCCGCACGCGAACGGGCCAGGATCGCACGGGAGATGCACGACGTCCTCTCGCACGCGGTCAGCATCATGATCGTGCAGGCGGAGGCCGGACCGGTGGCCGTGCGCAGGGCCCCGGAGCGGGCCGAGGCGGCCTTCGAGGCGATCGCGGAGACGGGGCGGGACGCCATGGCACAGCTGCGCGCGATGCTGGGTGTGCTGCGCACCGAGGAAGCCGCGCCCCGGAGCCCGCAGCCGGGGATCTCCGGGCTGGCGGAGCTGGTGGACCGGGTGCGGGCCAGCGGACTGCGGGTGGGGTACGGGCGGAGCGGCGCGGTGCGCGAGCTGCCGGCCGCGTTGGAGGCGACCGTGTACCGGGTGGTGCAGGAAGCCCTGACCAACGTGGTCAAGCACGCCGGGGCTTCGGCGGCGGACGTCACGCTCGTGTACGGACCGGGAACGCTCACGGTGACGGTCACGGACGACGGCCGGGGACCCGGTGACGCCTCGGGCGGGCACGGGCTGATCGGGATCCGCGAGCGGGCGGCGGCCCATGGCGGTACTGCCGAGTCCGGCCCGGGTCCGGACGGGGCCGGGTATGCGGTGCGGGTGTCCCTTGTAACCTCGCGCCTGGAGGTGGGCAATTGACGATCCGTGTGGTGGTGGCCGATGACCAGGAGCTGGTGCGCAGCGGCTTCGCGATGATCCTCGGCGTCCAGGAGGACATCGAGGTCGTGGCGGAGGTGGGGGACGGTGCGGCGGCGGTAGAGGCGGTGGCCCGGCTCGCGCCGGACGTGGCACTGCTGGACATCAGGATGCCGGTGCTGGACGGGATCGAGGCGTGCCGGACGATTTCGGCGGGGAGCGCGTGCCGCACGGTGATGCTCACGACTTTCGACTCGGACGAGTACGTGTACGAGGCCCTGCACGCGGGGGCGAGCGGGTTCCTGCTGAAGGACGTGCGGCGGGACGACCTGGTGCACGCGGTACGGGTGGTGGCGGCGGGCGAGTCGCTGCTGGCGCCGTCGGTGGCGCGGCGGCTGATCGAGGAGTACACGACGGCGACGGCGCGGCCCGCCCTTCCGGCGGACCGGCTGGAGGTGCTGACGGCGCGGGAACGGGAGACGCTGCTGCACCTGGGGCGGGGCCTGTCCAACGCGGAGATCGCGGCGTCGCTGGTGGTGAGCGAGCACACGGTGAAGTCGCACGTGGGGAACGTGCTGGCGAAGCTGGGACTGCGGGACCGGATCCAGGCGGTGATCTGCGCGTACGAGACGGGCCTGATCGCGGCGGGTACTCCCTCTGGGGAGTGAGGGGACGGCGTGTCGCCTCCCCCGGGCCGGCTAGTTGTCGTACCGGTGAAAACCCCTCTGGATGGTGATCCGCAACTACCCCTCTGACCTGGAGCATTGAGGTCATCGGGGCAGACGGCTCCGATGCATCACAGGGGGAGCACACCACCATGAATGCACGTACGCGCACGCTGATCGCAGCCGCCCTGGTCCTGGGGATCGCGTCCGGTCCGGCCGTCGCGCACGCCGCTCCGGTCCCCGCGCCGGCGGCGGCCGCAGCGGGCCTCTACACGCCCCTCGTTCCGACCCCGCCGAATGCGGCGGTACTGGAACGGGCGATGGCCGGTCTCGGGGCGGAACACAAGGACGCGACCGCCGCGCTGGTCCGCGTCGGGGGTACGAGCGGCAGCTGGCGGGGCAGTTCCGGTGTCGCGGACGTCGCCACTGGGCGGGCGGCCATCGACCAGGGGAGGTTCCGGGCGGGGTCGGTGACCAAGACCTTCACCGCGGCGGTGGTCCTCCAGCTGGCGGCCGAGGGTCGGGTGGACCTGGACCGGCCGGTCCGGCGGTACCTGCCCGGGACCGTCCCCGATGCCTACGGCGCGGTCACCGTACGGCAGTTGCTCAACCACACGAGCGGCATACCGGCGGCGGACGGCCCGGGCGACTCGTTCGAGGCGCAGTGGGAGCACCGCTTCGATGTGACCGACCCGCGAGACCAGCTGGTCAATGCCCTCGCGAAGAAGCGGGAGTTCACCCCGGGCTCGGCCCAGCACTACCTGAACATCAACTACACCTTGCTGGGCGTGCTCGTCGAGAAGGTGACCGGCACCTCGTACGAGGAGGCGGTCGGCCGGCGGATCCTGAGGCCGCTCGGTCTGCATCAGACCTCGTTCCCGTCCCGGACGCAGACGAGGATCCCCGGCCCGCACAACCGTGGTTACCAGGCGATAGCCAAGGTGGACGGCTCCCGGGAGCTGCGGGACGTGACCGAGTGGAACTCCTCGGACCGCTGGGCGGCGGGGGACATCATCTCGACCACGGCCGATCTGGAGCGGTTCACCAAGGCCCTGTTCAGCGGGCGGGTCGTACCGGCGGCCCAGCTGGAGGAGATGTTCACGGTGCCCGATGTGAAAACCTTCGGCAACGGGAAGGCCGCCGAGATGACGGCGGGAATGTCCAGGGTCACCCTGCCGGACGGCACGGTGCTGTGGGGCAAGTCCGGTGGCCGGCACGGGTACAGCACCGGCATGGGCGCGACCCGGGACCTGTCCCGCACCTTGGTCTACTCGGTCAACGCCACGAACGCCAAGGGCGAGGAGACGAACCCGGTGGTCCTGGGGATCGTGATGGCGGCCTTCGCCCGGTAGGCATCAGGCGGGCATCGCCTCAAGTCGCTTGATCATCCGGCGGAGCACCAGCAAGGGAATCACCCCGAAGACTCCGAACGACATGTCGATGACGCTCCACCAGATGGGGATGCCCCGGATCGGGCCGCATATCAGGGCCAGTGGAATCACTCCGGCGCAAGCGATCATGCCGGCTTCGATGATCCAGATGTTGCGGACCGGGTCGCGGTGGACCCCGTAGAAGAAGACGGCGATGACGAGGTGGGCGAAGGCGAGCCAGTCGGTGCCGTAGAGGAGGAAGGGGTAGTCGGCGTCGGCCCGATCCAGCCCGTCGCCCACACGTCGTAGCCACTCGTTGTCGATCAGCGCATTGGCCCAACGGAGTTCGCTGACCAGGGGGAAGGCCGTGAGGCCGCTGAGTACCAGGCAGATCAGGAACAGGGTCAACCAGGCACGGATCCGCCGCTCAAGGGCGCTTCTCTCGCTCATGGAAGGAAGCCTACGCCCATTTCTGAACACGTTCAGCCAGATTGCTGAACGTGTTCAATACCTGCCGTCGGGTGCGCGGTCAGAGTCCGACGATCGCGTTCCAGCGCTTGGCGAGGGAACGGCGTTCGGCCGAGGAGATGTCCCGGGCCACGACCAGCCGCTTGCGCATGTCATCGTCCGGGAAGATCAGCGGGTTCTCGGCCAGTTCGGCGGTCTCCTGGTCGTCGGAGGCGGCCAGGACCTCGCGGGCGGCCGGAACGGGGCAGACGTAGTTGACGGAGGCGGCGAGCGAGGCGGCCACCTCGGGCGCGTAGTAGTAGTCGATGAGGGCCTCGGCGTTCGCCTTGTGCCGGGCCAGGTTGGGGACGAGCAGGCTCTCGGCCCAGAGTTCTGCCCCTTCCTCCGGGACGACGAACTCGATGTCCGGGTTGTCGGCCTGGAGCTGGATGGCGTCACCGGAGTAGGCCTGGCAGGCGAGGACATCGCCCTTGCTCAGATCGGAGGTGTAGTCGTTGCCGGTGAACCGGCGGATGTGCTTCTTCTTCACCATGTTCTCGACCTGGTCGCACATCCGGTGGAAGTCGGACTCGGTCCAGCGGGTGACGTCCACACCGTTGCCCTGCATGAGCAGCGCGAAGGACTCGTCGAGTCCGGAGAAGAGGGTGACCTTGCCCGCCAGGTCCGGCTGCCACAGGTCCTTGATCGACTTGATCTCCCGCCCCAGGGCCTTGCGGTTGTAGGCGATGCCGGTGATGCCCGACTGCCAGGGGACGGTGTGCAGGCGACCCTCGTCGAAGGCGGGGGAACGCAGTTGCGGGTCGAGGTGCCGGGCCACGTTGGGCTGGGCCGACCGGTCCAGCTTCTGGGCCCAGCCCAGGTGGACGAAGCGGGCGGCCATCCAGTCGCTGACCACGATCAGGTCGTGGCCGGTCTCCTGGCGGTTCATCAGGGCCGGGCTGACCTTGCCGAAGAACTCGTCGTTGTCGTTGATCTCCTCGGTGTACCGGACCTCGATGCCGGTCCGCTCCGAGAATGCCTCCAGCGTCGGGCGGCGCTCCTCGTCCTCCTCGTCGGTGTCGATGTACAGCGGCCAGTTGGAGAACACGACGCTGCGGTCCCGCTCCGAACGGTCCGGACCCTCGCGCCCTTCCTCGGGAACGTAGGCGGCGGGCACGCCGCAGCCGGTGAGGGCGGCCGTGAGGCCCGCGGCACCGAGGCCGTACAGCGCAGAACGGCGGGAGAAGGCGAGTTCGGGCATGGGCACAGCCTCGGCGAACGCGAGGGGGCGGGCAATAGACATGTTGTCTACTGCCCGCCCCGTCAACGCTGTGCTGTGATCGATGCGGCCGATCAGCCGTCGAGCGAGGTCATCACGTGCTTGATGCGCGTGTAGTCCTCGAAGCCGTAGGCGGAGAGGTCCTTGCCGTAGCCGGACTTCTTGAAGCCGCCGTGCGGCATCTCGGCGACGAGCGGAATGTGGGTGTTGATCCACACGCAGCCGAAGTCGAGGTTCTTGGACATCCGCATCGCGCGGCCGTGGTCCTTGGTCCAGACGGAGGAGGCGAGGGCGAACTCGACGCCGTTCGCGTACTCCAGGGCCTGACCCTCGCTCGCGAAGGACTGGACGGTGATGACGGGGCCGAAGACCTCGTTCTGGATGATCTCGTCGTCCTGCTTGAGGCCGGAGACCACGGTCGGGGCGTAGAAGTAGCCCTTCTCGCCGACCTGGTGGCCACCCGCCTCGACCTTGGCGTGAGCGGGGAGGCGCTCGATGAAGCCCGCGACCTGCTTGAGCTGGTTCGGGTTGTTCAGCGGGCCGTACAGCACGTCCTCGTCGTCCGGCTGGCCGGTCTTGGTGTCGGTGGCGGCCTTGGCGAGCGCGGCCACGAACTCGTCGTGGATCGACTCGTGCACGAGCACGCGGGTCGCAGCGGTGCAGTCCTGGCCGGCGTTGAAGTAGCCGGCGACCGCGATGTCCTCGACGGCCTTGGCGATGTCGGCGTCCTCGAAGACCACGACCGGGGCCTTGCCGCCGAGCTCCAGGTGGACGCGCTTGACGTCCTTGGAGGCGCTCTCGGCGACCTGCATGCCCGCACGCACCGAGCCAGTGATGGACGCCATCGCCGGGGTGGAGTGCTCGACCATGGCCTTGCCGGTCTCGCGGTCACCGCAGACGACGTTGAATACGCCCTTGGGCAGCACGGAGTCGATGATCTCCGCCATCAGGACGGTGGAGGCCGGGGTGGTGTCCGAGGGCTTGAGCACGACGGTGTTGCCCGCCGCGATGGCCGGGGCGAACTTCCACACGGCCATCATCATCGGGTAGTTCCACGGCGCGACCTGGGCGCAGACGCCGACCGGCTCACGGCGGATGATCGAGGTCATCCCCTCCATGTACTCGCCGGCCGAGCGGCCCTCCAGGAGCCGTGCGGCACCCGCGAAGAAGCGGATCTGGTCCACCATCGGGGGCAGCTCCTCGCTGGCCGTGAGGGCCAGCGGCTTGCCGGTGTTCTCCGACTCGGCGGCGACGAGCTCGTCCGCGCGCGCCTCGAAGGCGTCCGCGATCTTCAGCAGGGCCTTCTGGCGCTCCGCGGGGGTGGTGTCGCGCCAGCCCGGGAAGGCGGCCGCGGCAGCGGCCATGGCGGCGTCCACATCGGCCTGGCCCGAGAGCGGGGCGGTGGCGTACACCTCGCCGGTGGCCGGGTTGACCACCTCGGTGGTCCGCCCGTCGGCGGCGTCCTTGAACTCCCCGCCGATGTAGTTGCGCAGACGACGCAGTTCGGTGGTCACTACAGCCACACTCCTGATCACATGTCCAACGATTGAGACGAATACCAAGCCTAGCCTCTCGGCGGAGGCTTTCGACAGGCCCAGACACCACCAACTACGAAATCGGTGAGATCAGAGTCTTCAAACAACGGATTTCATCGATTCCGTCTTGCGGAACAGACGACCCTCGTGCACAGTGAGGTCGTGGTCAGTCGAAGCGCAGATTCCAGGAACAGACAACCGTCCCCTTCGGTCGATGCTGTGTCCCTGGCGATCATCGAGCAACTGCAGGAGGACGGTCGCCGTCCCTACGCCTCGATCGGCAAGGCCGTGGGCCTCTCCGAAGCCGCTGTGCGCCAGCGGGTGCAGAAGCTGCTCGACCAGGGCGTCATGCAGATCGTCGCCGTCACCGACCCGCTCACCGTGGGCCTGCGACGCCAGGCCATGGTCGGCATCAACGTCGAGGGCGACCTCGATCCGGTGGCCGACGCTCTGACCGCCATGGCCGAGTGCGAGTACGTGGTCATGACCGCAGGTTCGTTCGACCTGATGGTGGAGATCGTCTGCGAGGACGACGACCACTTGCTCGAAACGATCAACAAGAAGATCCGCACGCTCCCCGGCGTGCGATCAACCGAAAGCTTCGTTTATCTGAAGCTGAAGAAGCAGACCTACATGTGGGGAACTCGATAGCCCGTGAGCCAGGACCTCTCCAAGACCGCATACGACCACCTGTGGATGCACTTCACCCGCATGTCGTCGTACGAGAACGCACCCGTCCCCACCATCGTGCGTGGTGAGGGCACCTACATCTTCGACGACAAGGGCAAGCGCTACCTCGACGGTCTCGCCGGACTGTTCGTGGTCAACGCAGGTCACGGCCGCAAGGAACTGGCCGAGGTCGCCTACAACCAGGCTCAGCAGCTCGCCTTCTTCCCCGTGTGGTCGTACGCCCACCCGAAGGCCGTGGAACTCGCCGAGCGCCTCGCGAACTACGCCCCGGGTGACCTGAACAAGGTCTTCTTCACCACCGGTGGCGGCGAGGCCGTCGAGACCGCCTGGAAGCTCGCCAAGCAGTTCTACAAGCTGCAGGGCAAGCACACGAAGTACAAGGTCATCTCGCGTGCGGTCGCCTACCACGGCACCCCGCAGGGCGCCCTGTCCATCACGGGTCTGCCGGCCCTGAAGGCTCCTTTCGAGCCGCTGGTGCCCGGCGCGCACAAGGTGCCGAACACCAACATCTACCGCGCCCCGATCTACGGCGACGACCCGGAGGCCTTCGGCCGCTGGTGCGCCGACCAGATCGAGCAGGAGATCCTCTTCGAGGGCGCCGACACCGTCGCGGCCGTCTTCCTGGAGCCGGTGCAGAACGCCGGTGGTTGCTTCCCGCCGCCGCCCGGGTACTTCCAGCGCGTCCGCGAGATCTGCGACGAGTACGACGTGCTGCTCGTCTCCGACGAGACGATCTGCGCGTTCGGCCGCCTCGGCACGATGTTCGCCTGTGACAAGTTCGGCTACGTGCCGGACATGATCACCTGCGCCAAGGGCATGACCTCGGGCTACTCCCCGATCGGTGCCTGCATCGTCTCGGACCGCATCGCGGAGCCGTTCTACAAGGGCGAGAACACCTTCCTGCACGGCTACACCTTCGGCGGACACCCGGTGTCCTCGGCGGTGGCGATCGCCAACCTCGACATCTTCGACAAGGAAGGCCTCAATCAGCACGTGCTGAACAACGAGGACGCCTTCCGCACCACGCTGGAGAAGCTGCACGACCTGCCGATCGTCGGCGACGTCCGCGGCAACGGCTACTTCTACGGCATCGAGCTCGTTAAGGACAAGGACACCAAGGAGTCCTTCACGGACGAGGAGACGGAGCGCGTGCTCTACGGCTTCCTCTCCAAGGCGCTCTTCGAGAACGGCCTGTACTGCCGGGCCGACGACCGCGGTGACCCGGTCATCCAGCTCGCGCCGCCGCTGATCGCCGACCAGGGCACCTTCGACGAGATCGAAGGAATCCTGCGCTCGGTGCTCACCGAGGCGTGGACCAAGCTGTAACCGGGGCCTGAGCCGACCGAGCCGCAGTAGTCCGACCACACGGCCCGGATCCTCCGTTCGAGTGAGAACGCGGGGGTCCGGGCCGTGTGCTGTCACCATCCAAGACGTTCATCTCTTTACATCTCACTGTGGCGCCAGTGACTTCGACCGGCTCCGCTTCGTTCCCTCGGACGGAGGTGTACGCCATGGTGGCTCCACCGGACAATGCCCCGCCTGACAATGACGTCCTGTGGGCTCGGTCCCTGCACTACTCCCACGGGGGGTCCCCCCGGACGAAGTCCGGAGGAGGCGCCCCCGCCCTCGTCGAGATCTCCGTCGGTGTCCGTCGGGGCGAGATCCTCGCCCTGACCGGTCCCCGCGGCAGCGGCAAGACCACTTTGCTCCACTGTCTGTCCGGGCAGCTGCGGCCCCAGCAGGGCGAGGTCTGGTTCAACAGCGTCCCCGTGCACACCATGAGCGCGGTCGTCCGCGAACGGCTGCGCCGCGACCGGTTCGGCTGGATCGGCCACGAGCCCCAGCTGCTGCCCGAGCTGAAGGTCTGGGAGAACGCGGCCCTGCCCCTGCTGCTCGCCGGAGCCTCCCACCGCAGCGCCCGCACGGCCGCCTGCGAATGGTTGGACCGCCTGGACATCGCCGGCTCCGCCCGAAAGCGCCCCGGCGCCCTGACCCGCGCCGAGTGCCAGCGGGTCGCGCTCGCCCGGGCGCTGGTCAACGAGCCCGCCGTGATCTTCGCCGACGAGCCCACGGCCCCGCTGCACCGCACCGAGCGGGCCCTGCTGCTCCGCACGCTGACCACCGCGGCCCGCTCCCACGACATCACCGTGCTGCTGGCCACCCATGACGAGGCCACCGCGGCCGTCGCGGACCGTCGGATCGACCTGCTCGACGGCCGCCTCGCGGGGGCCGCTGCCGCCGCCTCCCCCGTCGCCGACACCACGGAGGACCAGGCCGCGTGCTCGCTCTCCGCCTAGCCCGTGGTTCCCGGCCGCTCGTCCAGCTGCGGCGGCTCCTCGTCGCCGCGGCTTCGGCCGGAACCGGATTCCTGCTCCTCTATGTACTCGCCGGTGCCGTGGCCCGGCCCGCCGGATCGTTCCCTCGCCTGCTGTGGGCCCTGATCCCGCTGGCCGTCACCGTGCACTTCGCCGTCGTCGTGGCCCGGTCCGACCCCGCGACCCAGCCCCGCGAGGGACTGGACGCCGTCGGGCTGGGACCCGTCCGGCTCATGCTGGCCGCCGCGATCTCCACCGCCGTCGCCTGCACCCTGGGCAGCGCCGTGGCCCTGGCCGCCTTCCTCCACTTGCGCGGCGAACTGGCAGGGCTGCCGTTCGACGGGACCGGGGCCGAGCTGCTCCACGCCGACCAGCCGCTGCCGGTGGCGGGCGCCCTCACCCTGTTGGCCCTGATCCCGCTGACCGCCGCGGCCGCCACTGCCCTCGCGCTGCGCCCGCACCCGCCGCTGGCCCCCCAGACCGGACTGCCCTGGGGCATCGCACTGACCGCCTGCGGGCTCGCCGCCTCCGCGTACGCGGGCCGGGGCGGTGCCGGGGCGCTCATCGGTTGGTCGCTGACCGCGGTCGGGCTCGCCCTGGCCGGGCCGGGACTCGCCTACGCCTGCGGGAGCCTGGTCCAGGCCGTGCGCCCGGGAGCGCTGCGGCTGCTGGCCGGGCGGACCCTCCAGGAGGAGGCCCCACGGATCGGCCCGCCGCTGGGAGTGCTCTGCTCGGTGGCCGCAGGTGCCCTGACCGCGTTCGCCCTGCGCGACCGGGGCGGGCTGCCCGTCCCGCTGGGCCCGCTGACCTGGCCGGCCGTCGCCCTCGTGACCCTGTGCGCCGCCGCGACCCTTCTCACATCCGTGGTGGAGGCCCGCCGGGGCCGGCAGCCCGGACGCACGGCCCTGCTCGACCTCGCTGCCCCGTCCAACGTCCTGCGCAGCGCCGCGAGTCTGCGGGCCACCGCCCTCCTGGCAGTGTGCGTACCGCTCAGCTGGGGTGTGGCGCAGCTGACGTCGTTGGCATTGACCCGCTGATCCGACCAGCCCTTAGGGTGGGCCGAATGGTCAACCCAGACATCGAGATCGAGACGCTCGCCGAATTCGACCAGGTGGTGGCCCGCGGCTCGCTCAGCGGCTACCGGATCCAGTCGGTCAACCTGCTGGAGCGGACCTTCGCGCTGCTGGCCTCCGACACCTCGGCGGCCGTGTTCCTGGGCTGCGCGATGGAGCCCGACGCGGCGGCGAAGGTCCGCGCCGACGGCGCGCTGGTCTTCCCGCCCGTACCGGACCTGCCGTTCGACCCGTACCGGGGCCTGCTCTACACGCCCGAGGAGCTCTTCACCGGGCTGCCCGACGGGTACGAGGCCACCCCCGACGCCGAGGCGTACGCCTGGTTCCAGGAGACGAAGTCCGACGGCGATGTCTTCTCCTCGATGCTCCGTTCCGTCCATGACGACGCCATCTCCGACGCCCTCGACGAGCACCTCTGCGGTGTCCGGGTCGTCGGTGTGATGGGCGGCCACGCGATGAGCCGCGGCGGTACGGACTACCGCGGCGCGGCGGAGCTGGGCCGGGCACTGACCCGGTCCGGGTTGACGGTGGCCACCGGCGGTGGCCCCGGCGCGATGGAGGCTGCCAACCTCGGCGCCTACCTGGCCCCGGCCCCGGACGAGGCCCTCGCGGAGGCCCTGGAACTGCTGGCCAAGGCCCCCTCCTTCACTCCGTCGGTGTCCGACTGGGCGCGCGCTGTTTTCGCCGTGCGCGAGCGCTTCCCCGCCGGCGGCGACTCGGTGGGCATCCCGACCTGGTTCTACGGGCACGAACCGCCGAACGCCTTCGCGGGCCACATCGCGAAGTACTTCGCGAACGCCACCCGCGAGGACGGGCTGCTGGCCCGCTCCACCGCGGGCGTGGTCTTCCTGCCCGGCGCGGCGGGCACCGTCCAGGAGATATTCGACAACGGGACGCCGAACTACTACGAGTCCCGGGGCGAGCCGGCCCCGATGATCCTGGTCGGCCGCACCCACTGGACCGAGCACCTTCCGGCCTGGCCCCTGCTCCGGGCACTGGCGCGGGGCCGCGCGATGGAGTCGCGGATCGCGCTCGTCGATTCGGTGGACGAGGTCCCCGGCGTCCTCGCTTCGATGGGCTGAGCTCCGGAAGCAACTTCCCGGCCCGTTCTGACGTCTGGCAGAGGTACCGCAAAACCTGCCAGACGTGAACGGAGCCCTTGGTGCTCATAGGCCTGCTGACCGCTGTTGCGGCGTCCATCTGCTACGGCACGGGATCCGTGCTGCAAGCCGTCGGATCGCGCCGCGCCGCACGCATGTCCCCGACCGCCGCCGGGGTGACCGCCCACGGCGGTCCCAACCTGTCGTCCACCGCGAAAGCGGCGATGACCTGGGAGTTCATCGTCGGCACCATCTTGGACTTCGTGGGCTTCGGACTCGGCGCCCTGGCCGCCCGGCTGCTTCCCCTCTTCCTCTCCCAGACGGTGATCAGCGCCAACCTGGTGATCACGGCCGTGCTGAGCGTGAAGATGCTCGGCATCCGGCTGAGCCGGAAGGAATGGACCTCGATCGGGGTCGTCTGCACCGCGCTGGTGCTGCTGGCGACGGCCGCGGGCCACGAGGGCGGCCACCACGCGCCGATGTCCACGCACTGGTGGCTGCTGGGGATCACCCTGCTGCTGATGGTGGGCGGCACGGTGGCCGTGCGCCTCCTCGGCGGCAGCGCCGCGATCCTGGCGGGCCTGCTCTCGGGCCTCGGCTTCGGCGCGCTCGGCGTCGGCGTCCGGATCCTGAACGGCGTGGACCCGTTCGACCTCGGCACCTTCCTCACCGACCCGGCCCTCTACGCCATCCTGGTGGCGGGCATCGGCGGCATGTACCTGCACACGGTCGCCCTCCAGATCGGCTCGGTGAACGGCGCCACGGCGGCCCTCGTCGTCGGCGAGACGGTGCTGCCAGGCGCGATCGGCGTCCTGTGGCTCGGCGACGCCTCCCGCCCCGGCCTCGCCTGGCTCGCGGTCCTCGGCTTCGTCATGGCCGTCGCCGGAGCGGTGGCGGTCGCCTGGTACGGCAAGCACGAGGGGGCCGACGAGGGCGCCGCGGACCCGGTGCCGGAGCCGGTCGGCTGACCCCCCGGCCGGCCGGGCTCCCTCACCCGGTCGGCCGCCCCCCGGTGGTGGCGCGGCGATGACTGCCGCTTGCTGGACCAGGGGAGAGAGTGAGGGGTTCGTGAGTTCCACGACCGATCGGCTCTACACGCCACGCGCGGCCGGGATGGCCGGAATCGCCTTCGCCCTGCTGCTCGGGGCGGCGATCGTGCTGATGCGGATCGCCGTCCCGTCGGGCAACGCCGCCGACCTGCCCGTCGACCCGGACAAGCGCTGGGCGGTCAAAGTGGCGCTGGAGATCGTGCCCTTCGCGGGCATCTTCTTCCTCTGGTTCATGGGCGCCCTGCGCGCGCACACGGGCGCGGCCGAGGACCGGTTCGTCGCCACCGTGTTCCTCGGCAGCGGATTCGTCTTCGTGGCGACCCTGTTCGCCTCCGCGGCGGCGGCGGGCACCGTGCTGGCCGAGGGCTCGCCCTCCGATTTCGGCCGCCACTTCGCCTACACCCTCCTCGCGACGTACGCCATGCGGATGGCTGCCGTCTTCGTCCTCGCGACCTCGACCATCGGTCGGATGCTCGGCGTCTTCCCGCGGCCACTGGCCCTGCTGGGCACGGTCGTCGGCCTGGTCCTGCTCGTGGTCGGTTCCGGAGTGCCCTGGTCCGAGATGGTGTTCCCGGCCTGGGCCCTGATCCTCAGCCTGTACATCCTGCGTGTCCGGCGCGGCACCGCCCGCCGGCCTCCGACCCCCACCGAACCGCCCTGACCTGGGGATCCTTACTCCGGCAGGCGGCCTGTGAGTGCCGCGTGCATGCTGGTGGGAAGGGGAGGACCCGGGGGCTCCGGGGGGTGACGGGGAGGGACGGCCAAGGGAAAGGCAGAACCGCCATGAGGCTTGTCGTCGACCTCAACCGCTGCCAGGGATACGCCCAGTGCGCATTCCTCGCTCCCGATGTCTTCGCCATGCACGGCGACGAGTCGCTGCTCTACAACCCGGAAGCGGATCCGGCGCAGCGCGAGGACGTGATGCGTGCAGTGGCCGCCTGTCCGGTCCAGGCCATCCTTCTGGAGATCACGGACGAGGACATGGCGAACATGGTCGCCCCGGACGCCGTGGCCGGCGCCGGATCTCCATCCGGAGGCGCGCGGTGACGAGTACCGGAACGCACGACGGATCCCTGGAGCAGCTCAAGCGCGAGGGCCGCATCGTCGTCGTCGGCGCATCCCTGGCCGGCCTGCGGGCCGCGGAGACCATGCGTGAGAAGGGTTTCGCCGGTTCGCTCACGATGATCGGCGACGAGCCCTACGAACCGTACGACCGCCCCCCGCTGTCCAAGCAGGTCCTGCTGGGCAACGCGGTCGCCGACCACACGGCACTCCCCCGCCGCCGGGCGATCGATGCCGACTGGCGCCTCGGGGTCCCGGCCACGGGCCTGGACATGGCCGCCCGCCGGGTCGAGCTCGGCAACGGCGACGCGGTCGAGTACGACCGGCTCCTGATCGCCACCGGCGTACGCGCCCGGCCCTGGCCCAACGCGGAGGAGGGCGCCCTCAAGGGCGTCTTCGTGCTGCGCACCCGCGATGACGGCGAAGGGCTGCAACGGGCCCTGGCCGCCGGTCCCCGCCGGGTGCTGGTCATCGGAGCCGGGTTCACCGGGTCCGAGATCGCCTCGGCGTGCCGGGAGCGCGGCCTGGACGTCACCGTCGCCGAACGGGGCGACGCTCCGCTGGTCGGTGCTCTGGGCGGGGTGATCGGCGCGGTGGCGGCCGAGATGAACCGCGAGAACGGCGTCGACCTGCGCACCGGAGTCATGGTGACCTCGTTGGAGGGGGACCCCTCCGGGCGGGTCCGCGCCGCGCACTTCTCCGACGGGTCCACCGTGGAGGCGGACGTGGTGGTCGTCTCGCTGGGCGCACAGCGCAACACCGAGTGGCTCTCCGGCTCCGGGCTGGGCGCGGGGCCGCGGGGCATCGCCTGCGACGCCGGCTGCCGGGCCTTCGACGTCCGGGGCATCGTCACCGACGACATCTACGTGGCGGGTGATGTGGCACGTTCCCCGCACGCCCTGTTCGGCTACCAGTTCCTGTCGCTGGAACACTGGGGCAACGCCGTCGCCCAGGCGGACACCGCCGCGCACAACATGCTCAGCGTGAGCGCCGACCGCCGTCCTCACCTGTGGGTTCCGGCGTTCTGGTCCTCCCAGTTCGGCGTGAACATCAAGTCGGTCGGGGTGCCGCCGATGGGGACCGAGATCCTCATTACCCAGGGCTCGCTCGCCGAGCGCCGGTTCGCGGCCGCGTACGGGTACCAGGGGCGGCTGATCGCGGCCGTCACCTTCGACAACTGCCGGTGGCTGCCGTTCTACGAGCAGCAGATCGAGGCCACCGCGCCGTTCCCGCCGCCGTTCTCCACGGTGGACCGCAGGCCCGAGGGGACCAAGCCGATGCCGGCCGACTTCCCCGACCCCTCCGTCCCGACCCACGGGCCGACGATCACGCTGAGCGGCTACTCGCCGGCGGACCGGAAGATGACCTTCACCCCCGGTAGATGACCTTTCCCCCGCGCACCACCGGCTGCGCCGCACCGCGCCCTCCCCCGAGGATCACGAGGACCCGTCATGACACAAGCCCTGCTGCGGGAGATCATCGACTACGCGAACCGCGCGAATCCCTACCCCCTGTACGAGGAACTCCGCAAGACCCCGGTCTCCCACGACGGGGACGGCCCGTACGTCGTCAGCACGTACTACGAGATCCACAGCCTCCTGCACGACCCGCGGATCAGCTCCGACGCCAAGAACCTGAAGGCGACCGGGGACGACCTGCTGGGCGAGCAGTCCGACGAGGAGGGCACGACCCTGCCGCCGTCGTTCCTCAAGCTCGACCCGCCCGACCACGACCGGCTGCGGCGGATGACGAACCGGCCGTTCGGTCCGCCGCACGCACCCCGCCGGGTGCACGACATGCGCGACGAACTCGGCACCCTCGTCTCCGGGCTGATCGACGGCATCGTGGAGACCGGACAGCTGGACCGGATCGATCTCGTCGACCAGTTCGCGTACCCCTTCCCGGTCTCCGTCATCTGCCGGCTGCTCGGCATCCCCCGCGAGGACGAGCCCCGCTTCCACGTGTGGGCGGAGGCCCTGGCCGCCAGCCTGGACCCCGACCCGGACGCGGACCCCACGAAGCGCGGCCAGGGCGCGATGGACGCCCGCATGGAGCTGGGCATGTACCTGGCCGGGCTGATCGAGGAGCGCCGCAAGAAGCCGGGCGACGACATGCTGTCCCAGCTGGCGACGGCGGACGGCCCGGACGGCGCGATGACCACGATGGAGGCGCTCAGCACCTCCGCGCTGCTGCTGATCGCGGGTCACGAGACGACGGTCAACCTCATCACCAACGGGATGCTGACGCTGCTGCGCCACCCGGAGGTCCTGCAGCGGCTGCGCAACGACCCCGACCTGGCGATCCCGATCGTCGAGGAGCTGCTGCGCTACGAGCCGCCCGTACAGTTGCTGCCCCAGCGCACCACCCTCTCCGACATCGAGGTCGCCGGGGTCACCATCCCCAAGGGCGCGTCCGTGTGGCTGATGCTGGCCTCCGGAAACCGGGACCCGAAGCGTTTCGAGAACCCGGACCGCTTCGACCCCGACCGCGAGGACATCCAGCACCTCGGCCTCGGCAGCGGCATCCACAGCTGCTTCGGGGCGCCGTTGGCCCGGCAGGAGGCCCAGCTGGCCCTGAGCGAACTGGCCCGCCGACTGGAGAACCCGCGGCTGCTGGAGGACCCGCCCCCGTACCGCCAGAATTCGGTCCTGCGCGGCCCGCGCCACCTTCCGATCGCCTGTGACGGCATCCGCCCCTAAGGGCTGTCCCGTCACGATCATCATCCGGCCCGGGTGAGGTCTTCCATCCAGGGCGACGCCCGACGCCCGTTCGCCCCCTCCGGTTCTGCCGGAGGGGGCGAAGGAGTTTCCACGGCATGCCCGGGTGACCCCGATCGGCCCGGACGGCAAAGGTTGGCGCGGGAGCCCCTTTGAGGGTCAGGTACCAGAGTTGTCGACGAACCCCACGACATCGAAGTATTCAACCTTGGGCGGGACGCCGTAAATCTCCGTCACCTTGCCGACGATCTCCTCCGTAAAGAATGCACGAGCTTTCTCCTCGTCATCCCACACGTAGAAGTTCCTTGCCCAACCGCTGTCTTCGTCGACCATGAAGCTCTTGAAGCGGAGACCGGCCATTCCCTCGAACGGCCCTCGGAGTTCGCCGGCAATCTTTGAGAGAGCCGAACGATCGAACTTTTCGGTCTGCGCAAAAGTAACGAGCACGCCGATCATCAGGCTTCCTATCGCTTGGGGGAGCAATGGTCGATCGAGTGATGCTAGCGGCGGATCCTAATACACACGGCCGGAAATTCTGGTCGTTGGGCCGCGCGTCGGCGGTTCGGCTCGCGGTAGGCCAGGACCTGCCGATGACCGCGACTCGATGCACGCACTACGGCACGGCTCCTTCAGGCAGTACGACCACCTCGGCGGGGGTGAACGTCGCCTCGACCCGGTCCCCCACGGCCGGCGCCCCCGCCAGTCCGCACTCGGCCTCCAACAACGGTCCCGTCTCGGGCCGCAGCACCAGCGCGACGTGCGTGCCGCGGAAGGTGCGGGAGGCCACCTCGCACCGCAGGCCCGCCGCGCAGAGCACCACGCCGGCCGGGCGGATCAGCAGCCGCTGCTCCCCCTCAGGGGATCCGGCCGGTACCGGGACCTTGCCCCACGCGGTGGCGGCCCACGTGCCCGAGACCACGGCCGGCACCACGTTCTCGAAGCCGAGGAACCGTGCCACGAACTCCGACGCGGGCCGCTGCCAGACCTCCAGCGGTGTCCCGGCCTGTTCGATCCGGCCGTCCCGCATCACCACCACCCGGTCGGCCAGGGCGAAGGCCTCGCCCTGGTCGTGCGTGACGGCCAGCACGGTCGTGCCCAGCCGGGAGAACAGCCCCCGCAGCTCCACCACGAGCCGCTCCCGCAGCCCCCGGTCGAGCTGCCCCAGCGGTTCGTCGAGCATCAGCAGCCGCGGCGACGGTGCCAGCGCCCGGGCCAGCGCCACCCGCTGCTGCTCGCCGCCCGACAGGGAGGCCACCGCCCGACCCTGGGCCCCGGGGAGCCCGACCAGTTCCAGCAGTTGCGCTACCCGGTCCGTGGACGAGGCCCGCCCGGCTCCCCGCATCCGCAGTCCGAAGGAGACGTTCGCGCCGACGTCGCGGTGCGGGAAGAGCTGGTGGTCCTGGAACATCAGGCCCACGCCCCGCCGGTGCACGGGGACGTCGGCCTGGTCGGCCCCACCCAGCAACACCCGGCCTGCGGAAACCTGCTGGAGTCCGGCGACGACCCGCAGCAGCGTGGACTTGCCGCTTCCGCTCGGCCCCAGCACGCACACGACCTCGTGCTCGGCGACCGCGAGGTCCACGCCGTCCAGGGCGTACGGGGCCGCGCGCTCGCCGAAGCGGACCGACACCCCCTCCAGCTGAAGCAGTGTCATCAGAACTCTCCGGAGGTCTTGTCGGGCCGCAGTCGCTCCAGCAGCAGCAGGGACACCGCGCACACCAGCATCAGAATCGTGCTCAGGGCCATCGCCTGGCCGTAGTTCAGCTCTCCGGCCCGCCCCAGCAGCCGCGCCACGGCCACCGGCAGCGTCGGCCGGTCCGCCCGCGCGATGAACACGGTCGCACCGAACTCCCCCAGGGACACCGCGAAGGCGAACCCGGCCGCGATCAGCAGCGCCCGCCGCACCAACGGAAGGTCCACCTCCCGCCAGGCCCGCAGCGGCGACGCGCCGAGCACCGCGGCGGCCTCCCGCAGCCGCCCGTCCACCGCGCGCAGCACCGGCAGCATGGTCCGTACGACGAAGGGCACGCCCACCAGGGCCTGCGCGAGCGGCACCAGGATCCACGAGGTCCGCAGATCCAGCGGCGGCTCGTCCAGGGTGATCAGGAAGCCGAAGCCCACGGTCACGGCGGACACCCCGAGCGGGAGCATGAGCAGCGCGTCGAAGCCGCGTACGAAACGACCCCCGCGCCGGGTCAGCGCCGCGGCCGCGAGTCCGCCGATGACCAGGGCGATCGCGGTGGCGGCGAGCGCGTACTGCAGGGAGTTCCAGATCGCCTCCAGGGGCGCCACCAGGAAGGTCCCGCCACCGGCGCCCGCGTCCTGCAGGGCCCGGTAGTAGCCGAGTCCGTAGCCGCCGGGGGTGTCGAAGGACCGCTCGACCAGCACGCCCAGCGGCGCCGCGATCAGCAGCGCGACGGTCAGCAGCACCCCGCCCAGCAGCGAGCGCTGCGCCCAGCCGCGCGGCCGGTGCGTGGTGCGGCCCGGATCGACCAACCGCAGCGCGGTCTCGCGCTTGCGCACGGTCCAGGCGTGCACGGCGAGGATCGCGCCGATGGCGGCGAACTGCACCATCGTCAGGACGGCCGCCGTCGGCAGGTCCAGGAGCTGCGCGGTCTGCCGGTAGACCTCCACCTCGAGGGTGGAGTACGCGGGCCCGCCGAGGATCAGTACGACGCCGAAGGAGCTGAAGGTGAACAGGAACACCATCAGTGCGGCGGCGGCCACCGCCGGGGCGAGCGCGGGCAGCGTCACCCGCCGCCAGGCGGCGAACCGCCCGGCGCCCAGCACCCGGGCGGCCTCTTCCTGGCGCGGGTCCAGTTGGGCCCACAGCCCGCCGACCGTGCGGACGACAACGGCGTAGTTGAAGAAGACGTGCGCGAGCAGGATCGCCCAGACGGTGGTGTCGAGCCGGACGCCCACCAGTTCGTCCAACAGTCCGCCCCGCCCCAGCAGCGCGAGGAACGCGGTGCCCACCACCACGGTCGGCAGCACGAAGGGAACGGTCACCACGGCGCGCAGCAGCTGCTTGCCCGGGAACTCGAAGCGCGCGAAGACGTACGCGGCGGGGAGCGCGATCAGCAGGGTGAGCAGGGTGGAGGCGAACGCCTGCCAGGTGGTGAACCAGAGCACGTCGGCGATGTCGGGCCGGGCCAGCACCTCCGCGAACCGGCCGAACTGCCACCCTTCGTCGGTCTTCAGGCCGCGCCCGACGATCGCGGTGACGGGGTAGGCGAAGAACAGCCCGAAGAAGGCGAGGGGGACGGCCATCAGGGCGAGCCGCACGACGGTCGCCCGCGCCCCCTCGCGGGGGCCGGAGCCGGGCGCGGCATCCCCCGACGCCGCGCCCGGCTCCTTGGTACCGCTTACTTCACGACGAGCGCGGTCCATGCCTTGACCCACTGCTCACGGTTCTTGGCGATGGTCTCCGGGGCAACGTTCTCCGGCTTCTCGACGACCACGCCGTGCTTGGTGAACAGCTCCGGCAGGACGGCGTCCTTCGTCACGGGGTTCACGAACATCTGGAGCGGCATGTCCTCCTGGAACTTCTTGCTGACCAGGAAGTCCACGAGGGCCTTGCCGCCCTCCTCGTTCTTGGCGCCCTTGAGCAGGCCCGCGAACTCGATCTGGCGGAAGCAGGTGCCGGTGGAGACGCCCGTGGGGGCCTCGGCCGGCTGGGGCTCGCCGTACAGGACCTCGACCGGCGGGCTGGAGGCGTAAGAGACGACCAGCGGGCGGTCGCCCTTGGCCTTCTTGCCGCCCGCGGATCCGGAGAAGCGCTCGTTGTAGGCCTGCTCCCAGCCGTCGACGACCTCGACGCCGTTGGCCTTCAGCTTGCTCCAGTAGTCCTTCCAGCCGTCCTCGCCGTACTTGCCGACGGAGGCGAGGAGGAAACCGAGACCGGGCGAGGAGGTCGCGGCGTTCTCGGTGACCAGCAGGTTCTTGTACTCCGGCTTGATCAGGTCGTCCAGCGTCTGCGGCGGGGCGATCTTCTTCTCGGCGAAGTACGCCTTGTCGTAGTTGACGCAGATGTCACCGGAGTCGATCGGGGTGACCCGGTGCTCCTTGTCGAGCACGTACTCGGGCTTCACCTCGGCCAGGCCCTTGGCCTCGTACGGCGTGAAGATGCCGTTGTCGAGGGCGCGCGAGAGGAGGGTGTTGTCCACGCCGAAGAACACGTCACCGCGCGGTGAGCCCTTGGTCAGGATCTCCTGGTTCAGCGCGGTGCCCGCGTCCCCGGACTTCAGCACCTTGACCGTGTAGCCGCTCTGCTGCTCGAACTCCTTGAGGACCGTGTCGGTCACGTTGAAGGAGTCGTGGGAGACGAGCGTGACGGTCTTGGACTTCGGGGCGTCGCTCGCGCCCGCGGGCTTGTCCTTGGTGTCGCCGCCGCCGCAGGCGCTGAGCGTGGTGACGCCCAGCGCGGCCGCGAGTGCGACGCCCGCCATCTTCTTCGTGGTGCTCATTGGTGAATTCCTCCTGGGATGTCCAGGAAGAGACGCGGCCCTGCCCGGCGCTCTGTAGGAGCGGACGCCGGGCAGGGCGCAACAGCAAGAGTGGTGACCGAACTTCCTACCCCGAATGACCGGGGCGAGGTTCAGAGGGTCTGCGGATGACGGATACCGCACTCTCAGCGCTGTGGCGCTCCCCTGTCGGAATATGAAATTGGTTCGGCCACAGGGTACCCCGTGGCCGAATCACATCGAACAGAAGCGGAATTTAGCGCTCCGAGGCGGCCAGCTGGCCGCACGCACCGTCGATCTCCTGACCCCGGGTGTCCCGTACGGTCACCGGCACGCCGTGCCGGGCGATGGCCTCCACGAAGGCCCTCTCGTCCTCGGGCCGCGAGGCGGTCCACTTGGAGCCCGGCGTCGGGTTGAGCGGGATGAGGTTGACGTGCACGCGCTTGCCCTTGAGCAGCTTGCCCAGGAGGTCACCGCGCCAGGCCTGGTCGTTGATGTCGCGGATCAGGGCGTACTCGATCGAGATCCGGCGGCCGGACTTCTCGGCGTACTCCCAGGCCGCGCCGAGCACCTCGCGGACGTTCCAGCGGGTGTTCACGGGGACGAGGGTGTCGCGCAGCTCGTCGTCGGGCGCGTGCAGCGAGACGGCGAGGCGGCACTTGAAGCCCTCGTCGGCGAAGCGCAGCATGGCCGGGACCAGGCCGACGGTGGAGACGGTGATGCCGCGCTGCGACAGGCCCAGGCCGTCGGGCTCCGGGTCGGTGAGCCGGCGGATGGCGCCGACCACGCGGTTGTAGTTGGCGAGCGGCTCGCCCATGCCCATGAAGACGATGTTCGACAGCCGCGCCGGGCCGCCGGGGACCTCGCCGTCGCGCAGCGCGCGCATGCCGTCGACGATCTGGTGCACGATCTCGGCGGTGGACAGGTTGCGGTCCAGGCCCGCCTGGCCGGTGGCGCAGAACGGGCAGTTCATGCCGCAGCCGGCCTGCGAGGAGATGCACATGGTGACCCGGTCGGGGTAGCGCATCAGCACGGACTCGACGAGCGTTCCGTCGTGCAGCTTCCACAGGGTCTTGCGGGTGGTGTCGTCGTCGCACGAGATGTGCCGGATGACGCTCATCAGGTCCGGCAGCAGCTCCTGCTGGAGCTTCTCCCGCGAGCCGGCCGGGATGTCGGTCCACTCGGCCGGGTCGTGCGCGTACCGGGCGAAGTAGTGCTGGGAGAGCTGCTTGGCCCGGAACGGCTTCTCACCGATCGCGGCGACCGCCTCGCGGCGCTCGGCCGGGGTCATGTCGGCGAGGTGCCGGGGCGGCTTCTTGGCCCCGCGAGGGGCGACGAAGGTGAGCTCTCCCGGAACGGGGCGGGCCATGGCAGGTACTCCTTGTAAGACGAAAGGCGCGCCGCAGAAGCAGCGCGCCTTCCAAGAGTAACCGCCCGGCGTCCTGCGACGCCTTTTCGCAGGTCAGCCGGTGCCCACGAAGGCCGCCAGCAGCAGCCACACCACGGGGGCCGTCGGAAGCAGGGAGTCCAGCCGGTCCATGATGCCGCCGTGTCCCGGCAGCAGGGTGCCCATGTCCTTGATGCCCAGGTCCCGCTTGATCATCGACTCGCCCAGGTCACCCAGGGTGGCGCTGACCGCTACCGCGAGGCCCAGCAGCAGGCCCTGCCACCAGGAGCCGCCGTCGATCAGGAACTCCATGCACAGCGCGCCGGCCGCCATCGCGAAGGCCACCGCACCGAACAGTCCCTCGCGGGTCTTGCCGGGGCTGATGCGCGGCGCGAGCTTGGTCTTGCCGAAGCGCCAGCCGACCGCATAGGCCCCGGTATCGCTGACCACGGTCAGGAGGAGGAAGGTGATCACGCGCTCGGCGCCGTCGTCGGCGGTGAGCAGCATCGCGACGAAGGTGGCCAGGAAGGGCACGTAGAACGCCGCGAAGGCGCCCGCCGTGACGTCCTTGAGGTAGTCCTCGGGCGGTTCGGTCATCCGCCACACCAGGACCGCCAGCACGGTCAGCGCCATGGCGACCCAGGCGCCCTCGGCCCCCCGGACGTATCCGGCGATGACCATGGCGGCGCCACCGACCGCGAGCGGGACCAGCGGGGCCTTGATGCCCTTCTGTTCCTGCAGCCGGGAGGTGAGCTCCCACAGGCCGACGACGACCGCGACGACGACGACCCCGACGAAGACGGCCTTGACGATCAGCAGCGAGGCGAAGATCACCGCACCGAGACCCACGCCCACCCCTATGGCGGCACGCAGGTCCCGACCCGCGCGCTTCTTCGGCGGCGGGGGCGAGGCGTCTTGCGGCTGCTGGGCATGCGGAGGCGGGGGGCTGGGCATGGGCTCCTGCGGCGGCGTATCGGCGCGGAAGAGGGGGCCGCTGTCGGCGGCGACCCCCCGATCGCGTGCTTCCCGGTCGTCGAAGTCACGGCCGGCGGCATCGGGCACGATGGGCATGGGCCGAGTGTGCGGGCCCACCTGCGCATCGTATGCGGGACCCGCCGGAACCGGCTCCGGCTGCCAGGAAGAGTCGTTCATCAGACTTCGAGGAGCTCGGCTTCCTTGTGCTTGAGGAGCTCGTCCACCTGCGCGACGTACTTCGCGGTGGTGTCGTCGAGCTCCTTCTCCGCGCGGCGCACCTCGTCCTCGCCGGCCTCCTTGTCCTTGACCAGCTTGTCAAGGGCGTCCTTGGCCTTGCGGCGGACGGCGCGGAGCGAGATCTTCGAGTCCTCGGCCTTGGTGCGCGCGACCTTGATGTACTCCTTGCGGCGGTCCTGCGTCAGCTCGGGGAAGGTCACCCGGATGATGCTGCCGTCGTTGCTCGGGTTGACGCCGAGGTCGGAGTCGCGGATGGCCTGCTCGATGTTGCGCAGGGCGCTCTTGTCGAACGGGGTCACGATCGCCATGCGCGGCTCAGGCACCGAGAAGGAGGCGAGCTGGTTGATGGGCGTGATGGCGCCGTAGTACTCCGCCACGATCTTGTTGAACATCGCCGGGTGCGCACGGCCGGTGCGAATCGCGGCGAAGTCTTCCTTGGCGACGACGACGGCCTTTTCCATCTTCTCCTCGGCCTCGAGGAGGATCTCTTCGGTCACCACGTGCTCCTGCATGTCAGATATGGATGGTTCAGGCGGGCGGTCGGACCCGGCGGGCCCGGTCAGGGGCCCGCTCGGTCCGGCTGCGGACTGCTCAGGCCCGGGTGTCCTGGTCGCTCACGAGCGTGCCGATCTTCTCACCCTTGACGGCGCGGGCGATATTGCCCTCGGCGAGGAGCTCGAAAACGAGGATCGGCAGCTTGTTGTCGCGGCAGAGCGTGATCGCGGTGGCGTCGGCGACCTTGAGGTCGCGGGAGAGGACCTCGCTGTACTCCAGCGCGTCGAACTTCACCGCGTCCGGGTTCTTCTTCGGGTCGGAGTCGTAGACCCCGTCGACACCGTTCTTGCCCATGAGCAGGGCCTCGGCGTCGATCTCCAGGGCACGCTGGGCGGCCGTGGTGTCGGTGGAGAAGTAGGGCATGCCCATGCCGGCGCCGAAGATCACGACGCGGCCCTTCTCCAGGTGCCGCACGGCGCGCAGCGGGATGTACGGCTCCGCGACCTGGCCCATCGTGATGGCGGTCTGCACGCGGGAGTCGATGCCCTCCTTCTCCAGGAAGTCCTGGAGCGCGAGGCAGTTCATGACGGTACCGAGCATGCCCATGTAGTCGGACCGGGCCCGGTCCATGCCGCGCTGCTGGAGTTCGGCGCCGCGGAAGAAGTTGCCGCCGCCGATCACGACGGCGATCTCCGCGCCGTCGCGGACAACCGCGGCGATCTCACGCGCGATGGCGTGGACGACGTCGGGGTCGACGCCGAGTCCTCCGCCACCGGAGAAGGCCTCGCCCGACAGCTTCAGCATGAAGCGGCGGCCCTTCTTGTCCTGGTCGCTCTTGTCGTCGGATGCGGTGTGGGGGTCCACGCCCTGATTCATGGAGATCTCCTCGTGCACATACGAAGAAGGCCATTGCCGGTGGGTCCTTGCGGTTCCCTCTTCGGCAATGGCCTCCTCGTCAGATCTGCGGTCGCCTCGCGCAAGCGCGGACGACTGCTTCAGACCCTACCGGGGTCCGGTGTCCGTCGCGTACGGACGGACTCAGATGCCGACCTTGATGCGGGTGAAGCGCTTCAGGGTGACACCGGCCTCGTCCAGAACCTTCTGGACGGACTTCTTGTTGTCCAGGGCGTAGGCCTGGCCGAGCAGCGTGGCGTCCTTGAAGAAGCCGTTGACGCGACCCTCGACGATCTTTGCGATGGCAGCCTCGGGCTTGCCCTCCGCGCGGGTGACCTCTTCGGCGATGCGACGCTCGGACTCGACCTTCTCGGCCGGGACGTCCTCGGCGGACAGCCACTGCGGGGCGAACGCGGCGATGTGCTGCGCGACGCCGCGGGCGACCTCGGCGTTCTCCTTGTCGAGCTCGACCAGGACGCCGATCTGGAACGGCAGGTCGGGCATCGTGCGGTGCATGTACGCAGCCACGTAGCCGCCGCTGAACTGCGCGAAGCGGTCCAGGACGATCTTCTCGCCGAGGTTGGCGTTGGCCTCGTCGACGAAAGCGGTGACGGTCTGGCCGGGCTTGATCTCGGACGCGAGCAGCGCCTCGATGTCGGCCGGGGAGGTGGCGGCGACGTGCGCGGCCAGCTCGTTGGCGACGGCCAGGAACTTCTCGCCCTTGGCGACGAAGTCCGTCTCGCACTTCAGCTCGACGATGACACCGGAGGTGTTGTCGTCGGCGATGAGGGAGACGACGGCACCGTTCTCGGCAGAACGGCCCTCGCGCTTGGCGACGCCCTTCTGACCCTTGATGCGGAGGGCTTCCTGGGCCTTGTCGACGTCACCGTCGGCGTCCACGAGCGCGTTCTTGCAGTCCAGCATGCCGGCGCCGGTGAGCTCGCGGAGCTTCTTGACGTCAGCGGCGGTGTAGTTCGCCATGAGTCTGTGATTCTCTCTCGAAGTCGTAGATCTACGGGTGAACGGCGGAGGTGCCGCGCCCCAGGCGCGGCTCCCCCGCCGTCATCGTCCGTGCTGTGAGTGCCCGGCGCGTGAACGCCGGGCGCTCTCAGTGGGTCAGGCCTGCTCGGCGTCGGCGGCCGGGGCAGCCTCGGCAGCCTCGGCAGCCTCGGCGGCCGGGGCGGCGGCCTCGGCCGGGGCGGCCTCGGCGTCGTCGGCCTTCTTCTCGCCCTCGAGCAGGTCGCGCTCCCACTCGGCGAGCGGCTCGGCGGCGGCCTTCTCGCCCGGCTTCGAGTCACCGGTCGCAGCGCCGGAGCGGGCGATGAGGCCCTCGGCGACGGCGTCGGCAATCACGCGGGTGAGCAGGGTGACGGAGCGGATCGCGTCGTCGTTGCCCGGGATCTTGTAGTCGACCTCGTCGGGGTCGCAGTTGGTGTCGAGGATCGCGACGACCGGGATGTGGAGCTTGCGCGCCTCACCGACGGCGATGTGCTCCTTCTTGGTGTCGACGATCCAGACGGCGCTGGGAACCTTCGACATCTCGCGGATACCACCGAGGGTCTTCTCCAGCTTGGTCTTCTCGCGGGAGAGGACCAGGAGCTCCTTCTTGGTGAGACCCGAGGCCGCGACGTCCTCGAAGTCGATCGCCTCAAGCTCCTTCAGACGCTGAAGGCGCTTGTAGACGGTGGAGAAGTTGGTGAGCATGCCACCCAGCCAGCGCTGGTTGACGTACGGCATACCAACGCGCGTCGCCTGCTCGGCGATGGCCTCCTGGGCCTGCTTCTTGGTACCGACGAACATGATGGAGCCACCGTGCGCGACGGTCTCCTTCACGAACTCGTAGGCGCGGTCGATGTACGACAGCGACTGCAGCAGGTCGATGATGTAGATGCCGTTGCGCTCCGTGAAGATGAAGCGCTTCATCTTCGGGTTCCAACGGCGGGTCTGGTGACCGAAGTGGACGCCGCTTTCCAGCAGCTCCCGCATCGTGACGACGGCCATGGCCATCTCCTTGGTTTCTCGGTTTGGTTCCTGACGCCCCACCGCGCCCTGCCCCCATGAGGGACCGAGAGACGCTGTCACCTGGCTGTTTCAGCCTGGTGCCGGGGCGTGCGAAGTCGACCCGGTGACCCGGATCGCCACAAGAAGTGTACGGGACCCGGCGGTATGCCGGGTGACGCCGTTGTCCACAGCGCCGCGGCCGTCCACAGGCCGGGGCGGCGGTCCGGGCGCAGGCGGGACGCTGGGTCCATGACGACCTTGCTGCTCAGCCTGCTCCTGGCCCTGGCCCAGCCGGCCCTTCCCGGGGTCCGCCCGCTGCCCGCTCCACTGTCGGTGGCCCGCTGGTGGGATCCACCGCCGACCCCCTACGCGGCCGGTCACCGCGGTGTGGACCTGTCCGCGCCGGTGGGCGCAGAGCTCCGGGCGGTCGCGGCCGGCCGGGTCCACCACGCCGGGCCCGTCGCCGGGCGCGGCGTGCTCTCGCTGGCCCTGCCGAACGGGCTGCGCACCACCTACGAGCCGGTCCGCCCCCTGGTCACGGAGGGCGAGCAGGTCGCGGCGGGCCAGGTGGTGGCGGTCCTGACGGACGGCTCGCACTGCCCGGCGTCCTGCCTGCACTGGGGCCTCTTGGCGGGCGAGGTGTACCTCAACCCGCTCGTCCTCCTCCCGCGCCCGACGCCACGTCTCCTACCGGCCGAGCAACCCGCCGACGATTGAGGCACGGGGTCCTTCCGGGGCGCAGCCCCTGGGGCCTCAGCCCCGGACGCCCCGCAGGGCCATGGCGACGGCGGCCTCCGTCACGACGGCGGGATCCTCCGCCGCGCCGAGCTCGATCCGCCGCACAGCAGCGTCCACGACCCCCTGCAACAGCATGGCGGCCAGTCGCGGCTCGGCGTGCCCCAGGCCGCCCAGCGCCTCGACGATCATCGCCACCAGCCCGCCGTGGGCCGCGCGGATCTTCTCGCGCGCCCCGGCGTCCAGCTCGCTGGCCGAGATGGCCACGACCGCCCGGTGCCGCCGGTCGCCCACCAGCCCCAACTGGCTGCGGACGTAGGCCTCGATCTTCGCTTCCGGCGACTGCGCCTGCTCCATCGCCGCTTCGATCTCGGCGGCCCACACGGGGAAGTCCACGGCGCACAGTTCTTCGACCACGGCGGCGCGGGAGCGGAAGTACTCGTACACGGAGGACCGGGCGAGCCCGGTCCGCTCCGCGAGGGCGGGGAAGGTCAGCGCCTCCGTCCCGCCTTCGGACAGCAGGGAACGCGCGGCGTCCAAGAGGGCGCCGCGCTGCATCGACCGGTGCTCGGCCACGGAGGCCGCTCGAATCCTGGGCACGCATCCACTCTACGGAGGTAGCGCAAGCTCACCTCCCCACATCTGCCAACTTTGCGCGCAACTGCAGGACGGACTTGGTGTGGATCTGACTGACCCGGCTCTCGGTGACGCCGAGGACATTGCCGATCTCGGCCAGCGTGAGCCCCTCGTAGTAGTAGAGGGTCACCACGGTCTTCTCCCGCTCGGGGAGCGTGTTGATGGCCCGCGCCAACAGGCGCCGCAGCTCGCGGTCCTCGGCCACTGCCACCGGATTGTCGGCGGCGGTGTCCTCCAAGGTGTCCATCAGCGAGAGGCGGTCGCCGCCCTCCCCGCCGACGTGCAGCAGCTCTTCCAGGGCGACCACGTTGGCCAGCGACAACTGGCTGAAGACGGTGTGGAGATCCTCCACCCCGATCCCCATCTCCCCGGCGACCTCGCTCTCCGTCGGGGTGCGCCGCAGCTGGGCCTCCAGCGTGGCGTAGGCCCGTTCCACGGCGCGCGCCTTCTGCCGGACCGAGCGCGGGATCCAGTCCAGCGCCCGCAGCTCGTCGATCATCGCGCCGCGGATCCGGGTGATCGCGTACGTCTCGAACTTGATCGACCGGTCGACGTCGAACTTCTCGATGGCGTCGATCAGCCCGAAGACCCCGGAGGAGACGAAGTCGGCCTGCTCCACGTTGGGCGGCAGGCCCACGCTGACGCGGCCCGCCACGTACTTCACCAGGGGCGAGTAGTGCAGGATCAGCTGCTCCCGCAGCCGCTCGTCACCCGACTCCTTGTACGAGCGCCACAGCACCTCCAGGGACGAGGGCGCGGTGGACCGCACGCTGCCTCGGGCAGCGGGGGGCACCGCAGCGCGGTCGGACCCTGAGGTGTGCTGGGGCATGCTTCGCCTTTGCCGGAGCCGGATTCCTTGGGAGCGTAGCGTGACGAGATTGTCGCGGTGCGCGAAGAGTACGGGATGGCGCGGGGGCCGGGAGGCGCCCGAACTCACGCGGGCAACCCGGGACCGGCGCCTGGCGCTCGGTCCCGGCGACCGCCACCGGGAAGACCGCGTCTCTCATCGCTTTCACTCTTTCACCGGAACACCCCAGGTCAACGACCGCCTCGCCGGGCAGCTCCGGTTTGTGTGCCTCCTCCAGCCGTTTGTCTGCTCAACTGCCAGCCGTCGCCCTGCCGTTCGACGAACCCCAGAGAGTGAAGTTCGTACAGTCTGCCGATGACTTCATCGGCGCCGGTGCCGGAGGCAAGTGCCAGCTCGGCGACGTCCGCCGGGCGGCCGACGGGCAGCGCTTCGAGCACACGGGCGGCGTCCGGGTCCAGCAGGTCCCGGGCGAACACCGGGCCGCGCCGCTCGGGAGCCAGCTCGCCCATGGCTCCGACCAGCTCGACCACCTCGGCCGCGTCGGTGACGACCACGGCCTCGCCCCGCAGCAGTTCGTGCACCCCGGCCGAGAGCCCGCTGGTGGCGGGCCCGGGCACCCCCATGGTGAACCGCCCCAGGCGCTGCGCCCGCCGGGCCGTGACCAGCGAGCCGCTGCGGTGCGCCGCCTCCACGACGACCGTGCCCCGGGTGAGGGCCGCGATGACCCGGTTGCGCAGGACGAACCGGGTGGGCGTCGGATGGCTACCCGGTGGCAGCTCCCCGAGGATCAACCCCTGCCCGGCGATCCGGCCGAGCAACCCGGCGTGTCCGCGCGGGTAGGCGACGTCCACCCCGCAGGCCAGTACCGCCGCTGTCGCGCCGCCCGAGGCGAGGGCACCCCGGTGGGCGGCGCCGTCGATCCCGAACGCGGCGCCGGACACCACGACCCAACCCCGCTCGGCGAGACCGGCGGCCAGGGTCTGGGCCATGTGCGCGCCGTACGGGGTGCAGGCGCGGGCCCCGACCACGGAGACCGAACGCAGCGCCCAGGTGCGCAGGTTCGGGCGGCCCCGCACCCACAGTCCGACGGGCCGCTCGTCGCCCAGGTCGTCGAGTTGCGTCGGCCACTGCGCCGATCCCGGGTGGACGAACCGGCCTCCCGACTCGGCGGCGTTCGCGAGGTCCCGCTCGGGTTCGGCCAGCGCGGCCCGTCTGCGGTACCCGGCGAGCCGCTCGGGCCCCACCCCGGACAGGGTGTCAGGCTCCGCCCCGGTGGCGGTCAACAGCTGTATCAACCGCACCGCGCCGAACTCGCGCAGCCACCGGCCGCCGTGCGCGTCGCCGGGCTCCAGCACCCGGGTGAGCGCCGCCCGCGCCAGCAGTTCCGCGTCCCCGGAGCCGGTCATGTCCCGGCCCTCGGCAGCGACATCGCCCCGCGGGCGATCCCGGTCCGCAGCTCCAGCGCCACGGCCACGTCCAGCGCCTCGGGCCGGTCCCGCCCCCGTAGGTCGGCCACCGTCCAGGCGACCCTCAGCACCCGGTCCAGCCCGCGCGCGGTGAGCAGCCCGCGTTCCAGATCGCGCTCGGCGGGGGCCAGAGCGCCGGGCCCGGCCTGCCACCGGGTGCGCAGTTCCTGCCCGGGCACTTCGGAGTTGAGCCGCCACGGCGTGTCGGCGAGCCGGGCCGCGGCGCGCTCCCGGGCCTGACGCACCCGGTCGGCGACCACCGCGGTGGGTTCCCCGCGGCCGCCCCGCCCCAGCAGGTCGCTGCGGTTCACCGGCTCGACCTCCACCCTCAGGTCGACCCGGTCGAGCAACGGCCCGGACAGCCTCGCCTGGTAACGGCGGATCACCGAAGGCGGGCATTCGCAGCCGGCTCCGTGCAGGGTGTGGCGCCCGCACGGGCACGGGTTGGCGGCGAGCACCATCAGGAACCTGGCGGGCAGCCTTACCACTCCGGCGGCGCGGGCGATGACCACGTGCCCCGATTCGAGGGGCTGCCGCAGCGCGTCCAGCGCCCGGCTGTGGAACTCCGCGGCCTCGTCCAGGAAGAGCACGCCGCGGTGGGCCAGGGAGACCGCCCCGGGCCTGGGGATCCCGGTCCCGCCGCCCACCAGCGACTGCATGGTCGCCGAATGGTGCGGCGCGCAGTAGGGCGGCCGTGCGACCAGCGGTTCGCCGGGCGGGAGGATTCCCGCGACCGAGTGGACGGCCGTGACCTCCACGGAATCCTGACGGGTGAGCGGTGGCAGGAGCCAGGGCAGCCGTTCGGCGAGCATGGTCTTGCCCGCTCCGGGCGGTCCGCTGAGGAAGAGGTGGTGTCCTCCGGCGGCGGCGACCTCCAGGGCGCGGCGCGCCGTGTGCTGTCCCGCCACGTCGGCGAGGTCGGGGAAGTCCGTGCCGTCCTCCCGGCCCGGCCGGCCCCGGGCGAGGCCCGTGCCCAGTTCCGCCCCGGGGACGAGCAGTCCGGCCAGTATCGGGTCCGGCCTGCCGGGCGGGTCGCCCGGCTCTTCCTCGGGGACCTCCTCGCCGGTCAGGACCGCGATGAGCTGGCGCAGGCTGCGGACGCCGAGGACCGAGACGTCCGGTACGAGCGCGGCCTCGGCCGCGCACTGCTGCGGCACCACCACCTGCCGGTAGCCGGCCTCCGCCGCTGCGAGGACCGCCGGCAGGATCCCGCGGACCGGGCGCACGCGGCCGTCCAGCCCCAGTTCCCCGATCAGGACGAGGTCGGCGATCGTGCCCGGGTCGACCACCTCGGCGGCCCCGAGCACGGCGGCCGCGACGGCCAGGTCGAAGCCGGCGCCGGATTTCGGTACGGAGGCCGGGCTCAGTCCGACCGTGAGCTTCTTCTGCGGCCAGGCGGCCCCCGAGTTGACCACGGCCGCCCGCACCCGGTCCCGGCTCTCGACCAGGGTCTTGTCCGGCAACCCGACCAGGGTGAAGGCGGCCACGCCGGGCTCCAGGTCGGCCTGTACCTCGACCACCACGCCGTCGACGCCGACCAGGGCCACGGAGCAGGCTCGCGCGAACCCCATCAGGCCGCCCCCCTGACGTGTTCCACGAGGGGGGCGCCGCGCCGCGGCAGCAGAACCCCGACGAGGTCGATGCGCACCCCGCCCGGGGGTGGTCCGCCGTGGTCGGCGAGCCAGCGCCCGGCCAGAGTGCGCAAGCGCTCGGCCTTGGCGGGCCGCACGGCGGCCATCGGATGCTCGAACTCGCCCGCCCGGCGGGTCTTGACCTCGCACACGACGAGGGCGTCCCCGTCCCGGGCGACGATGTCGATCTCGCCGCCGCGGCACCGCCAGTTCCGCGCGATCACGGTCATCCCGGCCTCGGTCAGCCGCCGGGCCGCGAGCTCCTCGCCGTACCGCCCCAATGCCTGCTGTGCCACGCCCTTCGCGTTCATCCGGCACCACCTCCGGCACCGACGGTCCCGCACCCCCCGCCCACCTTGTGGATCTTGGTGGACAGTCCGGCCGTTGTGGACGAACGCCTCACCCTTGCGGGTGAGGCGGCTCGGCCGTGCCGGCCCTCAGCTGCCGGGCAGTTCGAGGTCGCTCTTGTTGAGCTCCTCGATGTTCACGTCCTTGAAGGTCAGCACCCGCACCTTCTTCACGAAACGGGCCGGGCGATACATATCCCAGACCCAGGCGTCGGCCATGGAGACCTCGAAGAACACCTCCCCCTGAACCGAATGCACCTGCATCTCATAGTCGTTCGTGAGGTAGAAACGGCGTTCCGTCTCGATCACATACTTGAACAGCCCGACGACGTCGCGGTACTCCCGATAGAGCTTCAGCTCCATCTCGGTCTCGTACTTTTCGAGGTCCTCGGCACTCATGGCATGTTCCCCTTCAGCCGTGCGTCCCCCTATTGTGCGCCAGGCCCCTGCGCCCCTAAACGATTTCCGGGGCCAGGACCACCGGCTCACCCGGAGGACCGTCGTCGAGCAGCGTACGGAGCAGCTCGGCGAGTCTGGTCGGGTACACCGTCTCATGGGCCGCGAGAAGTTCCTCGGAGGTCCACCACCTGGCTCCGGTGACGCTGCGCCGCTCCAGCTCGGTGAGGCCGCCCAGCTCGGTCTCGGTCTGGGCGGTCCGGGCGAGGAAGTACCACTCATCCTGTTCCCAGCGCCGCCCGTCGAAGGGGAAGGAGCAGTAGCGGTGCCACAGCACCGGGCCCAGCTCCACCTCCGTGATCCCGGTCTCCTCCGCCAGCTCGCGCAGTGCGGCCTGTTCCCGGCTCTCGGTCCCCTCCAGTCCGCCGCCGGGGGTGAACCACCAGTCGTCGCAGGGGTCGGCCGGTTCAAAACCGTGCAGCAGCAGGATCCGGTCCGCCGGGTCCAGCAGGATCACCCGCGACACCTTCCGGCGGCCGTGCCCGGCCGCCGGGTCAGCGGACACCGGCCCGCTCCCGCTGCCGGCCGCGCGCAAGGACCCGTACGACCGGCCCGTACGCGGCCCCCAGCGCCACCAGGACCGCCCCGGCCAACACCGTCACCACCTGGAGGCGCAACGGCCCGGGCCGCGAGATCCCGCCGGGCAGGGCGGCGTAGGTGGCCGGCCGCTCCAGCATCGTCACGGAGGGCCAGGCCAGGGCGTCGACGCGGGCACTGACGGCCGATCGGGGAACGGACCCCTGCCCGGCCTCCTGCAGGTGGGCCCGGGAGTCCAACGAGGCGGACCGCCGGTCGCCCAGCAGGAAGAGGTTGCCTTCGGGGACCGCCACCTCGAAGGGGGTCCCGGTGGGCGCGGTCTGTCCGGGCGGCATGGCCAGGCCCGTCTCCGGCTTGGTGGTGTCGGCGTACGGCTCGTCCAGCGGGGTGCCGTTGACCGTCAGCTCGCCGGCCGCGCCGCAGCACTTCACGACGTCGCCGCCGATGCCGACGACCCGCTTGACCATGGGCGAATCGCTCCACTGGGAATCGGTGAAGATGACCACGTCCCCGCGGTGCACGTCGGCGCCGTCGATGCGCTGCGCCAGCACCCGGTCCCCCGGCCGCACCGTGGGCATCATCGAGTCGGTGGGGACCATGTAGGGCCGGTAGACGACCGCACCCCACGCGAAGCCGCCCAGGAAGAGCGCAAAGCCGATGGCCACGGCGATTCCCGACAGCACATTGCCGAGACCACCGCGGCCATCCTTGCCCGTACGTATTGCTTGTGTTCCGCCCATTGCAGCGCCCCCACACTTCGGGATCGTCGACCTGGGCGGCACCCTACCCGCCGGTACGGCCCCTGGTCAGCTTCTGCCTGCGCCACATGACGAGCGGAACGGCTCCCACGAACCCCAGCGCGGCCGGACCGAGCCCGACCGGGGCCAGCCCGGCGGCCCCGAGGCCGAGCGCGGTAGCCGCGGCCTGGTTGCCGATGCCCGGCTGGTCGAAGGTGTCCGGGACCGGCAGGGTGGACCAGCGGGTGATCGGCCACGCGACCACCACGGCCCGCCCGACGACCTTGTCCACCGGGACGAAGCCCTTGGTGGAGTCCTGCTGGTGCCAGCGGGAGTCCTCGGAGTTCTGCCGGTGGTCACCCATGACCCAGATCTTGCCCTTGGGCACGGTGATCGGGCCGAACGGGAAGTCGTCGCACGGGGTGTTGCCGGGGTAGATGTACGGCTCGTCCAGCTCCTTGCCGTTGACGACGACCGGTCCCCCCTTCTTGCACTCGACCGTGTCCCCGCCGATCGCGATGACCCGCTTGATCAGGTCCTTCTCGGAGGGGTCCGGCATGAGGCCGATCTTGCTGAGCACCGTCTGGAAGATGTTCGGCTCGGGGGTGGGCTGCCCGGACAGCCAGTCCGCGGGGTCGTGGAAGACGACGACCTCGCCGCGCTCGGGCTCGGAGCCGAACCACGGGGTCAGCTTGTCCACCAGCACCCGGTCGCCCATCTGCAGGGTGTTCTGCATCGAGGCCGACGGGATCGAGAACGCCTGGAGCAGGAACGTCTTGATCAGCAGGGCCAGCAGCAGGGCGATGCCGATGAGGAGCGGGAGCTCCTTCCAGAAGGACCGGTGCGCATGCTCCTGGGCATCGCCGTCCTCCTCGGCCTCGCGCCCGACGGCGTCGTCCGGCCGCTCCTCGCCTTCGTCGCGTCCGGACCGTGCGCCTACCGCCACGTCCCCCACATCCACTCCTCACTCGCGATTGCCGCCCGCGCCGAACCCGGCACGGGCCCTCCCCTCCCTTAACGAGCGGGAGTTCCCTAAGGCGCGGGAGACCGAGGACACACTATGCGAACGGTGCTCCCCGTCGGCGCCGTCGCCGGCCGCGTCCCTCGCGTCGCGCCTGATCGGGCACCATGCGGAAGGTCGCCGGCTGCTCCAGCTTGGCCCAGTGCCCGTAGGGCCAGGCGATCACGACGGCCTGCCCGACCACCCCGCTCGCGGGGATGGTGCCCTGAAAGCCCTCGTCGAGGTGGAACCGGGAATCGGACGAGTTCGCGCGGTGATCGCCCATCACGAAGAGCCGGCCCTCCGGCACCTGCACGTCGAACGTGATGTCCGAAGGAGTGTTGCCCGGGTTCACGTACGGCTCATCGAGGGGCGATCCATTGACGGTGACCCGGCCCTGGCCGTCACAGCACTTGACGGTGTCCCCGCCGACGCCGATGACCCGCTTGATGAGGTCCTGCTCGTCGGCCGAGGGCAGCAGGCCGATGAAGGTGAGTGCTTGCTTGATCTGCTTGACGACGATGGGGTCCTTGGGTGGACGGGCCGCCTCGCCCTTGAGCCAACCGCCGGGGTCCTTGAACACGACGACGTCGCCGCGCTTGATCTCGGAGCCGAACCACGGCGTCAGCTTGTCCACCAGGACGCGGTCGCCGATCCGGATCGTCTGCTCCATCGAGCCCGACGGAATGAAGAAGGCCTGTACCAGGAAGGTCTTGAGGAGCAGTGCGATGCACAGCGCCACGACCACCAGCAGCGGCACCTCGCCGGCCCGGCGCGTGCGGCGGCGCCGGCGCACCTTGCGGGCCGTCCGGCGCCGTTCGGCCCGGCCGCCTTCCAGCCGGCCCCCCACCAGTGGAGCCGGGGTGGGCTCCGGCTCGGGTTCGGGCTCGAAGTCCCAGTCCCGTCCGCCCCTCTTCCGCCCTCGGCTACCCATGGCCACCGCCGACGCCGTCCCAGCGCGAGAGCGGCCAACCGATCCAGTCGGCCCGCCCGATCACGTTCTCCACCGGCACCATCCCCCCGCCCGGTTCCCCCAGGTGGTCCCGGGAGTCCCGGGACTGGGAACGATGATCACCCATGACCCAGAGGGTCCCAAGCGGTACGACGATCCGGAAGGGCACCGCCGAGGGCGCGTCGCCGGGGTGGAGGTACGGCTCCTCCAGCGGCACGCCGTTGACCGCCACCCGCCCTGCCGCGTCGCAGCACACCACGTCGTCGCCGCCGACGCCCACGACCCGCTTCACGAAATCGGTGTCGGACGGCTCGGCCAGCCCGAGCGCCGAGGCCGCGCCGTGCAGCACGGCGCCGACCGGATTGCCCTCGGGGCGTTCGCGCACGAACGAACCCGTGCCGTCGAACACCACCACGTCCCCGCGCTGCGGCTGCCCGCCGAAGCGGTAGGCCAACTTGTTGACCAGCACCCGGTCCCCGACCTGGAGCGTCGGCTCCATGGAGCGGCTCGGGATCAGGAAGGGCTGGACCACGAAGTTGCTGAACAGCAGCAGGAAGGCGGTGCAGAGCACCCCGAGCGCCCCGGCGCGGCGCCACGTGAGGGGTCGCCCGCCGGCCGTCCGCCCGGTCCGGGAGAACGCAAAACGCGGCCGCCCGTCCCCCTCGAGGAGGGAAGAGTGGCCGCGCTGCGTGTGAGGTGCTTCGGTGTCCATCAAGGGCGAGCCTATCCGGCCGCCTCCGGACTCCGGGAGTGACCTCAGCGGTCGCGCTTCTCCTTGATCTTCGCGGCCTTGCCGCGGAGCTCACGGAGGTAGTACAGCTTGGCGCGGCGAACGTCACCGCGGGTGACGAGCTCGATCTTCTCGAAGATCGGGGAGTGGACCGGGAAGGTACGCTCCACGCCGACGCTGAAGGAGACCTTGCGCACGGTGAAGGTCTCGGAGACACCGGCGCCCTGGCGGCGGATGACTACGCCCTTGAACTGCTGGATACGGGAGCGGTTGCCCTCGATCACGCGGACGTGCACGTTGATCGTGTCACCCGGGCGGAAGGCCGGGACGTCCGAGCGGAGCGTGGCGGCGTTGACGCCATCGAGCAGGTGAGACATGTTCTTCGTCTGCTTTCTTCGCATGACGCCACAGGTCGCCAGTGCGGGTTTCCGTAGAGAATTCGGGAGCCGTGGGACTCGGCGGACGACGGTCCCCCTGTGGCAGGGGCGCCCGCGAGGACACAGCAGCCGCCTATTCTTCCACGGCCCGGGCCCTGCGCCAAAATCGGCCGTCGGCGGTCGGCTGCCAGCCCAGGATGGAGAGGATCTCCCGGTCCTTCTTGTCGAAGCCGGCGGCCTCGCAGCGCTCGATCAGGTCGGGGCGGTTCTGCGCGGTCCGACGGAAGGCCTCGTCCCGGCGCCACCGGGCGATCTTCCCGTGGTGCCCGCTGAGCAGGACGTCGGGAATGTCCCGGCCGCGCCACACCGGGGGCTTGGTGTAGACGGGCCCCTCCAGCAGGTTCGCCATCTCGCCCGGTGCGAAGGAGTCGTCGCGGTGCGATTCGGCGTTGCCGAGCACCCCGGGCAGCAGCCGCGCCACGGCCTCGGTGACCACCAGCACGGCGGCCTCGCCGCCCGCCAGGACGTAGTCGCCGATGGAGACCTCGTACACCGGCATGCGCGTGGCGTACTCGTCCATGACCCGGCGGTCGATGCCCTCGTACCGGGCCGGCGTGAAGATCAGCCAGGGCCGCTCGGAGAGTTCGACGGCCAGTTCCTGGGTGAAGGGGCGGCCGCTGGGGGTGGGCACGACCATGACGGGACCGTGCGCGCCCGCCTCGTAGCCGTCGGCCAGCGCGGAGTCCAGGGCCTCGCCCCACGGCTCGGTCTTCATGACCATGCCGGGACCGCCGCCGTACGGGGTGTCGTCCACCGTGTTGTGGCGGTCGTACGTCCACTGCCGCAGGTCGTGCACGTGTACGTCGAGCTGCCCGCGGGCACGCGCCTTGCCGACGAGGGAGACGTTCAGCGGTTCCAGGTACTCGGGGAAGATCGTGACGACGTCGAGCCGCATCAGGCGTCGTCCCCGGAATCCGTGGCGTCCTCGTCCCGGGTCGAGACGATGACGGCGTCACGCTCGTCGATCAGCCCGGGCGGCGGGGTGATGACGCAGCGCTGCTCTTCCAGGTCGATCTCGGCGACGATCTCCTCCACGAAGGGGATCATCACCTCGGAGCCGTCCGGCCGCTCGACGATGAAGAGGTCCTGGGAGGGCAGGTGGGAGATCTCGGTGATCCGGCCGATCTCGGTGCCGTCCTCCAGCACCACGTCCAGGTCCATCAGCTGGTGGTCGTAGTACTCGTCCTCCTCCTCCGGCAGCTCGGAGGGGTCCACCTCGGCGATCAGGAGGGTGTTGCGCAGCGCCTCGGCTCCGGTGCGGTCCTTGACGCCGGCGAAGCGGAGCAGCAGGCGCCCACTGTGCACGCGACCCGTCTCGATCGTCAGCGGTCCCGCCGTCGCGGGCTCCGTCTTGAGCACGGCGCCGGGACTCAGTCGCAGTTCCGGCTCGTCGGTGCGCACCTCGACGGTGACCTCACCCTTGATGCCGTGGGCGCGGCCGATCCGCGCGACTACCAACTCCACTGTGCTCTTCCCTTACTGCGGCGTGGTTGCTCACATCAATGGTCGCTCCTGCCCGGGGGCAGAAACGACACGGGCCGGGGCGGGCGAACTACGCCCTCCCCGGCCCGTGCCGGTGAATCAACTGCTCAGCGGACCTGGTCCACGTCGACGAGGTCGACGCGGATCCCCCGGCCGCCGATGGCGCCCACGACGGTACGCAGAGCACGTGCGGTGCGGCCGTTGCGGCCGATCACCTTGCCGAGGTCGTCGGGGTGAACCCGGACCTCGAGCACCTGCCCGCGGCGCAGGTTGCGCGAGGCGACCTGCACTTCGTCGGGGTTGTCCACAATGCCCTTTACGAGGTGCTCAAGAGCCTCCTCGAGCATGCTCAGGCCTCGGTCGACTCGGCGGCGGCGTCAGCCTCGTCCGCCTTCTTGTCGGCCTTCTTCTTCTGCGTGATGGCCTCGCCCTTGCCCTCGCCGATGCCCTCGAGGGCCTTGGCGAACTCGTCGAAGGAGCGACGCTTGCTCTCCTTCGTCGCCGGCTGCAGGAGCGGCGCCGGGGCGGGGAGACCCTTGTGGGCCTGCCAGTCACCGGTCAGCTTCAGGATGGCGAGCACAGCCTCGGTGGGCTGGGCGCCGACGGACAGCCAGTACTGCGCACGCTCGGCGTTGACCTCGATGCGCGACGGGTTGTAGGTCGGGTGGTAGATACCGATCTCTTCGATCGCGCGACCGTCCCGGCGGGTGCGGGCGTCGGCGACGACGATGCGGTAGTGCGGCTGGCGAATCTTGCCGAGGCGCTTGAGCTTGATCTTGACTGCCACTGGAGTGGTGTCTCCTGAACTTGACGTGGTTGGGCACATGAGATGCCACGTGGGGTTGCGGTACTCGGGTGCCCGATGGACGCGTCAGCCGGAGGAGAGAGGGGTCCTATGCGACTGTCGAGTACAGCTAGTCATTGTGCCATACGCCTGCGGCACGCTCAGCCGGACGGGTAGGACCGGCGCCCGCCGGCCGGACGGGCCACCGGCTGCGCGCGCCGGGGACGGTGACCCGGCGCCCGCTGCGCCATGGTGGCCCCGGCGCCGACGCGGACGGCGGTCAGGAGGCCGCGGCGATGGCCACGTCGGGGATGCGGAAGGGCTTCATGCAGCCACCGCACACGATCGGCGCCTGGGCCAGCACGGAGGGGACCACCCGGACGTTGCGCCCGCAGTCACAGACGGCCTTGACGCGCACGCCGCCACCGGAGGAGCCGTGCCGGGCCGCCGGGCCGCGGAAGCTGCGCTTGGTGTCCGCCGCGGTGGCGACCGTGTGCGCCTTCAGCGCGCGCTGCAGCCGCTCGATGGTGGGACGGTAGCGCCGCTTCGCCTCCGGATTGAGCGTGACCAGGGAGAAACCGCTGCTGGCGTGCGGCTCCTCGGAGTGGTCCAGCCCCATTTCCTCGGCGATCGCGAGGAATCTGCGGTTGTGGTAGCGGCCGGCGCGCGAGGTGTCGCGGACACCGCGGGCGGCGGCGATGCCGTGGACTGCCTCGTGCAGCAGTCGCTCGAAGGAGAGCTCGGCGCCACAGGCGGACGAGGACTCTCCGATCAGGGACTCGGGCGCGGCAAGGTCAGGCAGCTCGGGGTGGTACCGCTGAATGTCGGCCCACGCCTGCGCCAGCTCTGCGGCGAGAACAGGTGGTGTCGTGCTCACGTCGTGACAACGAGCCGAGGTGCCCGGGTGTTCCGATTCCGGGCCATTCCAAATTTTTTGCACGTACCAGTCAGTTCACTCTGATGCGTCCTGACGAGGACGGGTGCGCCAATCTCAGGAGGAGTCGGTACGTAACGTCGACCAAAACCTCCCGCTCGGCCGACACGAACCGGCCCCGGCGCGCGGCACGAGCCGCACGCCGGGGCACGAGAGGGCCGGTCGGCCCGGTCAGTACGAGCGCGCGACGATCGCGAGCGTACCGGGGGCGTCGTCCGCCTCCGGGACCGACCCGTCCTCAGCGATCAGGCAGCGCACGGAGACGGCCTGCTCGGCCAGCTTCGCCTCGCCCTCCGGACCGAGGTCCGCCCACGGGATCCGCGCCCAACCACCGGCGACGGCGGCCTCGGCGGCCTCCCCGATCGTCGTGACGTCGGAGGTGCGGGCCAGCCGGCGCTCGCGGGACTCGCGCAGCAGCTGCGCCTGGTCCTCGTCCAGCACCTTGGGCAGCAGGTCGGCGAGGGCGTCGATCTGCACGGGGGTCTTCCCGCCCGGGATCCGGCGGGCGAGCATCGCGGTGCCGGCCTCCAGGTCACGGGGGCCGATCTCGATGCGGACCGGTACGCCCTTGAGCTCCCAGTCCACGGCGCGGCGGCCGAAGGGGGTGTCGACGCGGTCGTCGACCTGCACCCGCAGGCCGGCGGCCTTCAGCTGGGCACCCAACTCACGGACCTTGGCCACGGCCTCGTCGCCCTTGATCGCCATGACGACGACCTGGACGTGCGCGAGGCGCGGCGGGACCCGCAGGCCGTTGTCGTCGCCGTGGGACATGATCAGGCCGCCGACCATGCGGGTCGAGACGCCCCACGAGGTCTGCCAGACGAGCTCCTGCTTGCCTTCCTTCGACAGGTACTGGGTGTTGAAGGCCTTGGCGAAGTTGGTGCCGAGCTCGTGGCTCGTGCCCAGCTGCAGGGCCTTGCCGTCGCCCATCATGCCCTCGAGGGTGAGGGTGTTGATGGCGCCGGCGAAGCGCTCCTTGGCGGTCTTGCGGCCGAGCACGACGTCGATGCCGAGCACGTTCGTCATGAAGTCGCCGTAGACGTCCGTGTGGATGCGGGCCGCGTAGTCGCGGGCGTCCTCGTACGTGGCGTGGGCGGTGTGGCCCTCCTGCCAGAGGAACTCGCTCGTACGGAGGAACACGCGCGGGCGCATCTCCCAGCGGACCACGTTGGCCCACTGGTTGATCAGCAGGGGCAGGTCGCGGTAGCTCTGGACCCACTTGGAGAAGTAGTCGTTGATGATCGTCTCGGACGTGGGCCGGACGACGACCGGCTCTTCCAGTTCCTTGCCGCCGCCGTGCGTGACGACCGCGAGCTCGGGGGCGAAGCCCTCGACGTGCTCGGCTTCCTTCGTCAGGTACGACTGCGGGATGAAGAGCGGGAAGTACGCGTTCTGGGCGCCCGCGTCCTTGATGCGCGCGTCCATTTCCTGCTGCATCCGCTCCCACAGGCCGTAGCCGTACGGTCGGATGACCATGGTGCCTCGGACCGGACCGTTGTCGGCCAGCTCGGCCTTGTTGATCAGATCCTGGTACCAGCGGGGGAAATCCTCCGCCTGCGGGGTGAGAACGGGTGCCTTTGCCATGCCGCGAATCGTACGGCGCCCGGCACACGATGCGTGAATCGGGTGCCGCGCTCCTCTGGACGCGGGGGCGAATGGGGAGTTCTCTGGCAACGGGGGCAAGGGGGCGAGACGGAATCAGGAGCGCTCTTTCGATGACACCGACGGCCACGCTCGTCGCCCGGGACTGGGCGGAGATCCAGGAACGGATGCTCGTACCGCTGTACGAGGCGGTCTACGACCGGCTGGAGGTCGGGCCGGGCGACCGGCTGCTCGACCTGGACTGCGGGGCCGGGCTGCCCCTGTTGCTGGCGGCCGGGCGGGGAGCCGTGGCCACCGGCGTGGAGGCGGATCCGGCCCGGCGGGCGCTGGCCCGCGAGCGGCTGCTGGAGGTCCTGGCGGCTCCGCCGGAACCGCCGGCCCCGCCCCGCCCGTACGACGCCCTGCTCGCCTTCTCCCCGGCTCCCGCAGCCCTGGCCGCGGCCCTGCCCGCGGTCCGCCGCGGCGGGGCGGTGGTCCTGGCCGACTGGGGGCCCGCGGAGCGCTGCACCGTGCCCTCGGTCCTCGGCGGCGGGCCCGCGCCGCGGGACCTGGACGCGCTGGTGGAGCGGGCCGGGCTGAGACCGGACGGTTCCGGGCGGGTGTTCTGCCCGTTCGGGTACGCGGACGTGGACAGCGCGGTGCGCGGACTGCTGTCGACCGGGCTCTACGACGCCACCGACGATGCCGACGGCGCGGCCGATCCCGTGCTGGCGGAGAAGGAACTCGCGGAGGCGCTTCACCCGTTCGAGCGGTCCGACGGCGCCGTGTGGCTGCCGAACATCTTCCGGTACGTGATCGCCCGGGTGGACTGACGGCGCTCCTCAGTCGGTGCCGTGCCCCTTCGTCAGCCGCGTGATGCCCGCGGCGGCGTAGGCGGCCGGTTCGTCCAGGGTCTCGCTGGCGAGGAGGGCCTCGGCCAGGGCGTCCAGCTGTGGCCGGTGGTCGCGCAGCAGGCGGCAGGCCTCCAGGTAGCACTCGTCCACGATGCGCCGCATCTCGTGGTCGACAGCGTCGAGGGTGGCGGGGGCGGCCGAGAGTCCGTAGGGGCTCTGCCCGTCGGAGGGGATCGCGGTGAGGCGGCCGATCCGCTCGCTCATGCCCCAGCGGCCGACCATGCCGCGGACGATGTTGGTGACCTGCTCCAGGTCGTTCTCGGCGCCGGTGGTGATGACCTCGTAGACGACGTGCTCGGCCGCCATGCCGCCGAGCGCGCCGATGATGCGGCCGCGCAGGTACGGCTCGGTGTAGGCGTACCGGTCCGCGTCCGGGGTCGAGAGGGTGACGCCCAACGCGCGGCCGCGGGGCACGATCGTGATCTTGCGGACCGGGTCGGCGCCCGGCTGGAGCATGCCCAGCAGGGCGTGGCCGCTCTCGTGGTAGGCGGTGCGGCGGCGTTCCTCCTCCGGCATGACCAGCGGCCTCTCGGCGCCGAGCTGGACCTTCTCCAGGGCGTCCGACAGGTCCGCCCGGGTGACCTGGGTCTGCTGGCGCTTGACGGCCAGCAGTGCGGCCTCGTTGGCCAGGTTGGCCAGGTCCGCTCCGGTCATCCCGGGGGTGGTGCGGGCCACGTGTGCCAGGTCGACGCCCTCGGCGAGCGGGATGTCCCGGGTGTGGATGCGCAGGATGGCCTCGCGGCCGGCCCGGTCGGGCGGGGAGACGACCACCATGCGGTCGAAGCGGCCGGGGCGGGTGAGGGCGGGGTCGAGCACGTCCGCGCGGTTGGTGGCCGCGAGGACGATCACGCCCTCCGAGCCGGAGAAGCCGTCCATCTCGGTGAGGATCTGGTTGAGGGTCTGTTCGCGTTCGTCGTGGCCGCCCATGGCACTGCCGCCGCCGCGGGCCCGTCCGATGGTGTCGATCTCGTCGATGAAGATGATCGCGGGGGCCACCTTGCGCGCCTCGGTGAACAGTTCGCGCACCCGGGAGGCGCCGACCCCGACGATCATTTCGATGAACTCGGAGGCGGAGGCGGAGAAGAAGGGCACCCCGGCCTCGCCCGCGACCGCGCGCGCCAGCAGGGTCTTGCCGGTGCCGGGCGGGCCGGAGAGCAGGACTCCGCCGGGCATCCGTGCGCCCATCTTCCGGTACGCCTGCGGGTTCTTGAGGAAGTCGACGACGTCGTTGAGCTCCCCCTCGACCTCGTCGATGCCCGCCACGTCCTCGAAGGTGGTGCGGCGGGCGCCCGTCTCCAGCTCGACCGGCTTGGGCGGGGCCTTGCGGCCCAGCGCGCCCGTGCCGCCCATCCCGGAACCCATCCGGCGGGCGATCACCACCCACAGGAGGACCAGCAGCAGCATCGGGGCGAGGGAGAGCAGCAGGTTGGCGAGGAAGCTGCGCTGCACGACGACCGGGGAAGCCGTGACGGTCACGTTCTGCTTGGTGAGGTCGGCCCACAGCGCGTCGTCGGCGAAGGCGGGGCGTTGGGTGACGAATTTCGTGTAGTCGCCCTTGTCGCCGTCGGGCAGCGGCTGCTTCGTCTTGAGCTCGCCCTGGATGGCGTCGCCCTTGGAGTAGATCTTCTCGACGTTGCCCGCGGCGACCTGCTTGCTGAACTCGGTGTACGAGATCGTCGGCTCGTCCCCCTCGTTGAAGAAGGACAGCACGAGGTTGGCCACGAGATAGACGATCAGGGCCGCGAGGATCAGCCCCCGCCAGCCGCCGGGCAGCCCCTTCTTCTTCGGTGGAGGACTCGGCGGGGCGCCTTCCGAGCGCCAGGGGGTGTCGGCCCTGTCGCGGGGAGGTACGGGGGTGGGGCTGGGCACGGGGCGCCTCCTTCTGCCATCCTCCCGGCCGACCATAAGGGATATGTCGGGCCACCGCTCCGGTGGAGAAGCAGGAGGGCCCCGACCGTGCGAACACGGCCGGGGCCCTCCTCACCCACCTGCGCGGGTGCTACTTCATGAACTTCTTGAACTCGTCCGGAAGGTCGAAGTCCCCGCCGTCCTGGCCGCCCGCCGGAAGGCCGAAGGGGTTGCCGGCGGCCGCGGGCTCGATCGCCTGCGGGCCCTGCTCGCGGCGGGCCGCGGCTGCGGCCTCCTCTTCCTTGCGCTTCATCGGGTTGCCGCTCTTGCGCTTGCCCTTGGCCTGCTTGACCTGCTTCTTCTGCCGGCCGGGGCCGCCGCCCATCCCGGGCATGCCCGGCATGCCCGGCATGCCGCCGCCCTGGGCCATGCGGGACATCATCTTGCGTGCGTCGAAGAACCGCTCGACCAGCGACTTGACCGCGCTGACCTCGGTGCCGGAGCCCTTGGCGATGCGGGCACGGCGCGAGCCGTTGATGATCGTCGGGTCGTGGCGCTCGGCCGGGGTCATCGACTTGATGATCGCGGCGGTGCGGTCGACGTCGCGCTCGTCGATGTTGTTGATCTGGTCCTTGATCTGCCCCATGCCGGGCAGCAAGCCGAGCAGCTTGGAGATGGAGCCCATCTTGCGGACCTGCTCCATCTGGGCCAGGAAGTCGTCGAGCGTGAACTCCTTGGGACCCTTGGCGAGCTTGGCCGCCATCTTCTCGGCCTCGGCCTGCGAGAAGGTCTTCTCGGCCTGCTCGATGAGGGTGAGCATGTCACCCATGTCGAGGATCCGGCCCGCCATGCGGTCGGGGTGGAACGCGTCGAACTCGTCGAGCTTCTCGCCGTTCGAGGCGAACATGATCTGCTTGCCGGTGACGTGCGCGATGGAGAGCGCGGCACCGCCGCGGGCATCGCCGTCGAGCTTGGAGAGCACGACGCCGTCGAAGCCGACGCCGTCACGGAAGGCCTCGGCGGTGTTGACCGCGTCCTGGCCGATCATGGCGTCGACGACGAAAAGAATCTCTTGCGGTGTCACCGCGTCACGGATGTCCGCCGCCTGCTGCATCAGCTCGGCGTCGATGCCGAGGCGGCCGGCGGTGTCGACGATGACGATGTCGTACTGCTTGGTCCGCGCGTACTCGACGGAGTCCTTCGCGACCTGGACCGGGTCGCCGACGCCGTTGCCGGGCTGGGGCGCGTACACGGCCACCCCGGCGCGCTCGGCGACGACGGAGAGCTGGTTGACGGCGTTGGGGCGCTGGAGGTCGCAGGCGACCAGCAGCGGGGCGTGGCCCTGCCCCTTCAGCCAGAGGCCGAGCTTTCCGGCGAGGGTGGTCTTACCGGCACCCTGGAGACCGGCCAGCATGATCACGGTGGGGGCGGTCTTGGCGAAGCGCAGCCGCCGGGTCTCGCCGCCGAGGATGGTGACGAGCTCGTCGTTGACGATCTTGAGCACCTGCTGGGAGGGATTCAGCGCCTTGCTGACCTCCTCGCCCCGGGCCCGCTCCTTGACGTTCGCGATGAACGAGCGGACGACGGGCAGGGCGACATCTGCCTCGAGGAGCGCGATACGGATTTCCCGGGCCGCTGCGTCGATGTCAGCCTCGGACAGCCGGCCTTTGCCGCGCAGGCCCTTGAAGGTATTCGCCAAGCGGTCGGAGAGCGTATCGAACACGGTGGTCGCGATTCCTCGGGTCGGGGGCGTTGTGGTCGTCCCCCAGGGTATCGGGCCCTTCCCCCATCCGGGGACCTGCCTGCTCCTGGTGCGGGTCTGCCGCTGCGCGGAGCTTCTCCCCGCCCCGCCCTTTCACCGTTTCCCGGTGCTCCGCCCCGGACCCCGCGCCTCAATCGCCGGCGGGGCTGGATCTTCCAGCCCCGCCGGCGATTGAGGCGCCCCATCCGGCTACGCCAGGGCCGACGCCACCAGGCCGGCCAGGGCCGTCGCCTCCGCCGGGTCGAGGGGTTTGCCCTCGGGGGTGGTCACGTACAGCGTGTCCACCGCGTTCGCGCCCAGTGTGGAGACGTGCGCGCTGCGGACCCGAACCCCCCGGGACTCCAGCGCCCGGCCGATCCGGTGCAGCAGGCCCACCGCGTCCGGCGCGCGCACCTCCAGGACCGTGGCCAGGGAGGACACGTCCGGAACCACCGTGACCCGGGGCGGCGGCGGGACCACCCCGCGCCGGCGCGGATAGGCTGCCTCGCGGTCGGCAAGCTTCGCCGGGACGTCCAGCGAACCGTCCAGGGCGCGGACCAGGTCGGTACGGAGCCGGGCGGCCTGCGGCAGCGCGCCGTACTCCGCCGCCACCCGCCAGCGCAGTACCAGGACCTCGCCGAGGCGGTCCGGGAGCTCCATGGAGCGCAGGTCGGCCGCCCGTACCGTGAGCCGGTGCAGGGCCAGGACCCCGGCCACCGCCGGGAGGACCCCCGGCTGGTCGGGGACGGCGACGACGAGGTCCACGCCGACCGCGTCGTCCTCCTGGCGGGCCTGGAGCGCCAGGACCGGCTCCCCGGTGCGCAGGGCCTCCATCGCCAGGCGTTCCTGTTCGGTGCTCGGGATCTCCGGTTCTCCGGCCGCCGGGGCCGTGCCGCGCAGTACGGCGGCGACCCGCGCGACGAGGTCCGCCACGAGCGATCCCCGCCACGCGCTCCACGCCGCCGGCCCGGTGGCCAGGGCGTCCGCCTCGGTCAGGGCGTGCAGTATTTCCAGCGTGCCCACCGAGCCGACGGCGTCGGCGACCGCGCGGACCGTGGCCGGGTCGTCCAGGTCGCGCCGGGTGGCGGTGTCGATCAGCAGCAGGTGGTGGCGTACGAGCGCCCCGAGCACGGCGACGTCGTGCGGGTCGAAGCCGACGCGGGCGGCGACGTCGCGGGCGATGGTCTCGCCGGCCACCGAGTGGTCTCCCGGCCAGCCCTTGCCGATGTCGTGCAGGAGCGCGGCCATCAGCAGCAGGTCGGGGCGGCCGACCCGGCGGGTGAGGGAGGAAGCCCGCACCGCCGTCTCGATCAGGTGCCGGTCCACCGTCCAGGTGTGGACGGGATTGCGCTGGGGGCGGCAGCGCACCCGCTCCCAGTCCGGGAGCAACCGGCTGATCAGGCCCTCGGCTTCCAGGGCCTCCCACACGGCCACCATCGGCTCCCCCGCCCCCAGCAGGGTCAGCAGCTGCTCGCGGGCCTCGGCCGGCCAGGGCACCGGCAGCGGTTTCCCCTGCGCCGCGAGCCTGCGTACGGCGTGCAGGGAGACGGGCAGGCCCGCCTGCGCGGCGGCCGCGGCGAACCGCAGGGCGAGTACGGGATCGCGGTCGGGGCGCGCGGCCAGGGCCAGTACGGCCTCGCCGTCGGACTCCACCACGCCTTCGGCCAGGGGTGCCCGCGCGGCGGCCCGGTCCCCGCGGGTGCCGAGCAGTCCGCGCAGCCTGGGGCGGGCGGCGCGCGCCCGCAGAACGCGCCCGACCTCCCGCCAGGTCACGTCACCGGCGTAGGCGACGACGCGCGCGGCCTCGTACACCTCGCGCAGCAGCGCGTCCGCGTCGAGGAGTCCGAGCCGGGCCGCGACCTGGTCCTGTTCCTGGAGGGAGAGCCGGTCGGTGGCCCGGCCGGTGACCAGGTGCAGGGCGTCCCGGGCGTCCAGGAGCCGCCGCCGGGCCTCGGCGAGGCCCTCGCGCGGGGCGTCGGCCAGCCAGGACGCGGCGACCGCCCGCAACGCGGTGGCGTCGCGCAGGCCGCCGCGGGCCTCCTTGAGGTCGGGTTCGAGCAGGAAGCGCAGTTCCCCGGCCCGCTCGGCCCGCTCGCGGCACAGGGAGTGCAGTTCCGGGAGCCTCGTGGCCGCCTGGTTGCGCCAGTCGGCCAGTACGGAGGTGCGCAGGCCGGCGAGGAGTCCGGCGTCGCCGGCGACGGTGCGGGCGTCCAGTAGGCCGAGGTGCACCTTGAGGTCCTCGGCCGCGGTCCGGCGGGCCTCGCCGGGGGTCCGTACCGAGTGGTCAAGGGCGAGGCCGAGGTCCCAGACCGGGTACCAGAGGCGGTCGGCCAGCGCGCCCAGTGCCCGCGGATCGGTCTTGCCGTCGTGCAGCAGCACCAGGTCGAGGTCGCTGCGCGGGGAGAGTTCGGCGCGCCCGTAGCCGCCGACGGCCACCAGCGTGGCGCCGCGGACCCCCGTCTCCCGTACGGCGGTCGTGAACAGGTCGTTCAGCCATGCGTCGGTCAGCCCGGCCAGGGCGGAACGGCGCGAAGGCCCGGACTGCGACTCCTCCTGGAGGAGTCGCAGCCGGGCCGCGGCGTATCCGCTGGCTCCCGGGTCGGCCGTGTGGTCCGTGTTCTCTTCGACGCTCGTCACCCGGGAGCTCCCGTCACCTAGAGCGCGTCAGCGCCGCGCTCGCCGGTGCGGACCCGTACGACCGAGTCCACGGGGACGCTCCACACCTTGCCGTCACCGATCTTTCCGGTGGCCGCCGCGCTGACGATCACCCGGATCAGTTCCTCGGCGTCGGAGTCGTCGACCAGTACCTCGATGCGGATCTTGGGGACGAGGTCGACCTGGTACTCGGCGCCGCGGTAGACCTCGGTGTGGCCGCGCTGGCGGCCGTAGCCGCTGGCCTCGGTGACGGTCAGTCCCTGCACTCCGAAGGCCTGGAGGGCTTCCTTGATCTCGTCCAGCTTGTGCGGCTTGACGATCGCGGTGATCAGCTTCATGCGTCAACCTTCTTGCTCGCGGCGGAGGGGGCGGGTGCGATGGGGGTCCGCGAGGCGGCTCCGCCGCCGGCTCCGCTGAAGTCGTAGGCCGTCTCGGCGTGCTCGACCTGGTCGATACCGGCGACCTCGTCGTCCTCGGACACCCGCATCCCGATCGTCTTGTCGAGGAGGAGGGCGAGGAGCGCCGATGCCACCAGAGAGTAGGCGAGGACGGCGAAGACTCCGACGGCCTGCTTGCCGAGCTGTTCCAGACCGCCGCCGTAGAAGAGGCCGGCCACGTCGGACTGGACCCCGCCGGTGGCGAAGAGGCCGACGAGCAGGGAGCCGACCACGCCGCCGACGAGGTGGACGCCGATCACGTCGAGCGAGTCGTCGTAGCCGAACTTGTACTTGAGGCCGACGGCCATGGCGCAGAGCAGACCGGCGATGACACCGATGGCGATCGCGCCGAGCGGGCTGACCGCACCGCCCGAGGGGGTGATGGCGACGAGGCCGGCGACCGCGCCGGAGGCGGCGCCCAGGGTGGTGAAGGAGCCGTGGCGCAGCTTCTCGTAGCCGAGCCAGGCGAGCATGGCGGCGGCGGTGGCGACCTGGGTGTTGACGAACATGACCGCGCCGACGCCGTCGTCGTTGCCGAGCCAGGAGCCCGCGTTGAAGCCGAACCAGCCGAACCACAGGAGGCCGGCGCCGAGCATCACGAGGGGGAGGCTGTGCGGGCGCATCGGGTCCTTCTTGAAGCCGACGCGCTTGCCGATGACGAGGATCACGCCGAGGGCGGCGGCGCCGGCGTTGATGTGGACGGCGGTGCCGCCCGCGAAGTCGATGACGCCGAGCTCGAAGAGCCAGCCGCCGGCGCCCCAGACCCAGTGGGCGACGGGGAAGTAGACGACGGTGACCCACAGGGCGGTGAACAGGACCCAGGCGCCGAACTTCACTCGGTCGGCCAGGGCACCGCTGATCAGGGCGGGGGTGATGATGGCGAACATCAGCTGGAAGACGGCGAAGACGTAGACCGGGATCGTGTAGCCGTCCCACAGCTCGGTGATCCCGATGCCGCTGAGGCCGACGTAGTCGGAGTTCCAGCCGATGAGGGAGCCGGAGTCGGTGCCGAAGGCGAGGCTGAAGCCGTAGAGGACCCACAGGATCGTGACGATCCCGAGGCTGATGAAGCTCATCATCAGCATGTTGAGGCTGCTCTTGACGCGGACCATGCCTCCGTAGAAGAAGGCGAGTCCCGGGGTCATCAGCATGACCAGGGCGGAGCAGATGAGCATGAACCCGGTGTTCGCGGCAGACAGCGTCGGGGCGTCTGCTGCGAGGGTCGTGATGGCTGATGCCATCGGCGTCTCCTCGTCGTCGGTACGTTCGCGTGCGGGCGATCGTGAAAACCTGAGCGGCGTAAAAGGGGTGTCCGGCCGGGCTGGGGAGGCTGGCCGGTTAATGACCCCGAGATTCGCGCAGGCCGGTTTCCGGCGGCGCCGCTCGGTGTTTCGCGCCCGTGACGAAGAGGGCGGGCGTGTTACGCGTCAATGAACAGGTGGATCACGAAAGCCGGCCGCGGCAGTACCCGGATGTCCTGGCTGGGGGAGCCTGATCGGGCTTCACGGGGTGACTGCCGCGGCCGGGGCCTCGGGGGTGGCCGCGCGGGCCGTCAGACGGCCTCCGCGGCTTCGGGGAGCCGGGAAGCGAGGTGGTCGGTGAGCCGGACCACCTCGGCGACGTCGCCGTACTCACGGGCGGCGGTGTCTACGGTCTTGCGCAGGCGGGTGTTCACCCGTTCGGACCGCACCTTTCCCGCCACGTCGAGGGCCCGGTCGACGAGGGCCACGGCCTGCTCGGGCTCGCGCTGGAGCAGGTGGACGGTGGCCATGCCGATGAGGTTGAGGGCGTAGGAGCGCTGGTGCACCTCGTCCTTCTCGAAGAGTTCGACGGCCCGTTCCATGACGGGCTCGGCGAGGGAGGCGTACATGGGGCTGCGCCCGGCCACATAGGCCAGGTCCCGGTACGAGTGGGAGTTCTCGCCGTACAGCTCGGCCTGGGAGAAGAAGCGGATCCAGTCGGGTTCGGGCTCGCCCGCGAAGCCGACGTCGGAGAAGGTGTCCTCGGCCATCCGCACGGCCCGCTTGCAGCGGCTGGGCTGACCCATGTTGGCGTACGCGCGGGCCTCCATCGCATACAGCATGGCCTGGGTGCGCGGGCCGGCGCAGTCGCGGCTGCCGTACTGCGCGAGGTGGATGAGTTCCAGGGCGTCCTCGGGGCGGCCCAGGTGGATCATCTGGCGGCTCATGCTGGAGAGGATGTACGAGCCGAGCGGCTTGTCGCCGCCCTCCTTGGCGGCGTGCAGGGCGAGCACGAAGTACTTCTGCGCGGTGGGGTGCAGACCGATGTCGTAGCTCATCCAGCCGGCCAGTTCGGCCAGTTCGGCGGCGACCTTGAAGAGCCGCTTCATGACCGGGGCGGGGTGGTTCTCCTGGAGCAGGTCGGTGACCTCGTGGAGCTGGCCCACGACGGCCTTGCGGCGGAGTCCGCCGCCGCACTGGGCGTCCCACTGGCGGAACATGACGGTGGTGGCGTCGAGGAGGTCGAGTTCCGGTGCGGAGAGCCGGGGCGGGCGGTGGCCGCCGAGGGCGCCCGTCGGCCCCGCCCCGCGCGGGCCCGGGTCGGCGGCCGGTGCCGGGACGAGCCAGCGCTGCATGGGCTCGATGAGGGCGGGGCCGGCGGAGAGGGCGAGCGAGGTCCCGAGGAAGCCGCGGCGCGCCAGCATCAGGTCGCTGCGGGAGAACTCGCCGAGCAGTTCGACGGTCTGCGGGCCGGCCCAGGGCAGGTCGACCCCGGAGACGGAGGGGGTCTGGTGGGCGGTGCGCAGGCCGAGCTGCTCGATGGCGACGACGGAGCCGAAGCGCTCGGAGAACAGCTCGGACAGGATGCGCGGGACGGGTTCGCGCGGCTGTTCGCCGTCGAGCCAGCGACGCACCCGGGAGGTGTCCGTGCTGATGTGGTGGGCACCCATCTGGCGCGCCCGGCGGTTGACTTGCCGGGCGAGTTCGCCCTTGGACCAGCCGCTGCGGACGAACCACGAGGTCAGCTGTTCGTTGCGCGCAGCAGCATCCTCGATCGTTCCGCTTGCGCCGTTGCCGCTCACTGGAACGCCCCCATCCGCTCAGCATCTTCCACACGAAACCTTGGCCGGGACGCCGGGCGCCACCATGGACCTTCACAGGTCCTTCACATATTGCCTTCGGCATACCCACGGATGGGTCGCCTTCGGTTTCGCGTACCGAAAGTAATCCTACGATCACCCCTGCGGCGAGGTTGATTCCAGAAACGCCACCATTCGCCACCCCTTCGAATGAACTAGCCACCGGCCAGGCGCGATTCACTTGACACCGAGGTGAAAGCGGATCCGTTGGACTGGAGTGCGCTCGGGGCGCGCGCGGCGAGGAGTGCGCCGGGTGGCATCGGAGAACACCCCGCGGCGGGACGGCGGGCAGAGGTTCCGCCGAGGTCGTCGCACCGGCTTCGTAACCACCGGCACGTCCGACCCGTTGGAGGGGGCATGGGCATGGGCTTCACGATCGGCGGCAGCCGCAGCACCAAGGAGTTCCGCTCCGGCACCCGGCGCCGCGGCCGTACCTCGGAGTGCACGGCGGTGGCGGAGTACACCGGGCTGTGGGGTTGGGACGTGGTCCCCGGCGCCCGCGCTGCGGCCCCCGCCCGCGACTGCTCCTGCGGGGACAGGACGTGCCCCGAACCCGGGGCGCATCCCCTGGCCTTCGCCCCCACGGTCCCGGCCGGGGCCACTCTGGACGAGGTCACCGAGGCCTGGAGCGAGTACCCGGGCGCCGTACTGCTCCCCGTGGGCCGCGTCTTCGACGTCATCGAGGTCTCCGAGGAGGCCGGGCGGCGCGCGCTGGTGCGGCTGGAGCGGATGGGCCTGCCGCTCGGCCCGGTCATCGCTACCGCCGACGGCCGGGCGCAGTTCTTCGTGGCCCCGGGAGCGGCTGTCGAACTGCCGCAGTTGCTGTACCGGATGGGCTGGGACGACGCCGATCTCGACCTGCGGGCCCTGGGCCACGGCGCGTTCGTGACGGCCCCGCCCTCCGACCGCGCCGGGCTCGGTCAGGTCGGCTGGCTGCGGCCGCCCGCGCTCGACTGTGCCGGTGGCCCGCCGCAGGCCAGGCTGCTGCTGGGGACCCTCGCGTACATCTGCCACCGCTTCCGGCGGTAGTCGCGCTCCGGAAGCACACCGGAGCCACGCATGACGGTGCCCCCGCGTTCCGGTGGAACGCGGGGGCACCGGTGTCCGTGCGGGACGGCGGTCAGTCGCCGATCAGGGCGTCCACGAACGCCTCCGGCTCGAAGGGCGCCAGGTCGTCCGGACCCTCGCCGAGGCCGATGAGCTTGACCGGTACGCCCAGTTCGCGCTGGACGGCGACGACGATGCCGCCCTTGGCCGTGCCGTCGAGCTTGGTCAGCACGATGCCGGTGATGTCCACGACCTCGGCGAAGACGCGGGCCTGGGTCAGGCCGTTCTGCCCGGTGGTGGCGTCCAGGACCAGCAGGATCTCGTCCAGCGGACCGTGCTTCTCCACGACGCGCTTGACCTTGCCGAGCTCGTCCATCAGGCCGGTCTTGGTGTGCAGACGGCCCGCGGTGTCGATGAGCACCACGTCGGCGCCCTCGGCGATGCCCTCCTTGACCGCGTCGTAGGCGATCGAGGCCGGGTCACCGCCCTCGGGGCCGCGCACGGTACGGGCGCCGACGCGCTCGCCCCAGGTCTGCAGCTGGTCGGCGGCGGCGGCGCGGAAGGTGTCGGCCGCGCCGAGCACCACGCTGCGGCCGTCGGCGACGAGCACCCGGGCCAGCTTGCCGGTGGTGGTGGTCTTGCCGGTGCCGTTGACACCGACGACCATGATCACGCCCGGGGTGTCCTCGCCGCTCTCCGTCTTCACGACGCGGTCGAAGTCGGTGCCGACCAAGGTCAGCAGCTCCTCCTTGAGCAGGGCGCGCAGGTCCGCCGGGGTTCGGGTGCCGAGCACCTTGACCCGCTCGCGGAGCCGGTCCACGAGCTCCTGGGTCGGCACGACACCGACGTCGGCGACGAGGAGGGTCTCCTCGATCTCCTCCCAGGTGTCCTCGTCGAGGTGCTCCCGGGAGAGCAGCGTGAGCAGCCCCTTGCCGAGGGAGTTCTGCGACCGGGCCAGGCGGGCGCGCAGCCGGATCAGGCGGCCGGCGGTGGGCGCGGGCACCTCGATCTCGGGCGCGGCCGGAGCCGCGGGCACGGGTTCGGCTACCGGTGCCGGGGCCGGAGCTGCGGCCTCCGGGAGTCCGACCTCCTCGATCGTGCGGCGCGGCTCTTCCGCCGTCTCTACGGCGTCCTCCCCCACCTGCGGCTCGGCAGGCGGGGCAGTGATGGTCGGCGTGCTCGGCGGTGCCGGCGGCGGCAGCTGCTTCTTCTTGCGGCTGCTGACCACGAGCCCGCTGATCACACCGACCGCAACCAGGGCGATGACTACAGCAAGGATGAGGATGTCCATAACCCCACCAGTATCGGACACGGCCACCCCGGAGCCGGGAACCTGCGCGCGCGGACCGGGACGTAAGCCGTGGTTTGTGGTTTTAGCAGCAAATCCGTGATGATGAACGACTTCCCCTCATAACCTCCCCAACGGAGCAATCGCATGCCTGCCGAGCCCGCCGACGGCGCAGCCGAAACCGCGATCGAGACCCGCGGTCTGGAACCCGTCCCGGACAGCGAGCGCGGCGGCCGGGTCCGCGAGCTCGTACCCACCTGGGTCGCCGCCAACATCAGCGTGCTGCTGCTGACCATGGGCGCGGGTTTGGTGATCTTCAACAAGCTCAACATCTGGCAGGTGCTCGTCGTCGCGGTCGCCGCACCGGTCCTCTCGTACGGGATCGTCGGCCTGATATCCATCGCGGGCAAGCGCGGCGGCGCCCCCGGCATGGCCCTGTCGCGGGCGGTGTTCGGGCAGCGCGGCAACCTCTTCCCGGGCGCCCTGATCTGGGTGGCCCGCTGGGGCTGGGAGACCATCAACGCGGTCAGCGGCGCCTATGCCGTACTGACCGTGCTCGACCTGCTGTTCGGGGTCCGCAGCAGCACCCCGCTCATCGTCGTCACCCTGCTGTTCTTCGTGGGCTGCACCTTCGTGGTCTCGGGCCTCGGCATCAACGCCCTGCGCGTCTGCTCCACGTGGTCGACGTACCTCTTCGGCGCGTTCAGCGTGCTCGTCCTCGGGTACCTGGTCTTCACCACCGACTGGTCCGCCGTCTTCGACAAGCCGGCCGGCTCCAGCGCGATGATGATCGCCGGCATCGGTACGATCGCGGCCGGCGGCATCAGCTGGGTGCCCTCGGGACCCGACTTCACCCGCTACCTGCCGCGCACCGCCTCCTCCAAGGGCATGGTCGGCGCGACGATCGGCGGCGCCGGCGTGGTCGTGCTCCCGATGGTCCTGATGGGCGCGGTGATGGCCGTCGGGACTCCGGACCTGGCCACGGCCCAGGATCCGGTGTCCTTCATCGGCGAGCTGCTCCCGACCTGGATCGCGGTCCCGTACCTGCTCATCGCACTCGTCGGCATGCTGCTGATCAACTCGATGTCGATGTACTCGGCCGGGTTCACCGCGCAGACCCTGGGCATCAAGGTCCCGCGGGCCGCGGCCGTCAGCGTCAATGCGATCATCAGCCTGGTCTTCGGGTTCCTGCTGATGGTGGTCGCCACCAGCTTCTTCGGCTCGTTCATCTCCTTCCTGACCCTGCTGGCCGTGGCGTTCTCCGCCTGGATCGGCGTCTTCGGCGTGGACATGCTGCACCGCACGACCTACGACGGCCCCGCGCTGCTGGACACCACGCGGACCAGCGCCTACTGGTACAAGGGCGGCTTCGCCTGGCAGGCGATGACCGCCTGGGCCCTCGCCCTCGTCGTGGGCCTGCTGTTCACCAAGGTGGACTGGTTCGCCGGACCGCTCGCCTCCACCTGGATCGGAGAGAACGGCCTGGGCTGGGCGGCGGGCATCCTCACCTCGGCCGCGCTGTACGCCGTACTGCCGCGCACGACGCCGGTGGAGCCGGTGGAGGCGGTGGAGCCGGCCGCGGCCGGGGAGCACGAGCCCGCCGGATCCCTGTCCAACTGACGCCACGTCAGCTAACGTCCCCCTTCGCCCGCCCACCCACATCCGGCGAAGGGGGACTCATCCATGCCCATCACCGTGGCCCGGTTCAATCTCGTCGACCCGAACGGCACCCCCGAGTCGCTCTCCGCCCGCTACAAGGCGGCGCTGGAGATGGCCCGGTACGCGGACGACCGCGGGATCGACACCGTCCAGACCGAGGAGCACCACGGCACCGACAACAACTGGCTGCCCTCCCCCTTCGCCTTCGCGGGCGCGGTCTTCGGCGCGACGCGCCGGATCGCGGTCACCGTCTCGGCGATCATCGGCCCGCTGTACGACCCGCTGAAGGTCGCCGAGGACATCGCCGTCCTCGACCTCCTGAGCGGCGGCCGCCTGGTGACGGTGGCGGGCATCGGCTACCGGCCCGAGGAGTACGAGCAGCACGGCGTGGAGTGGGGCCGGCGCGGCCGGCTCCAGGACGAGCTGCTGGAGACCCTGCTGAAGGCGTGGACCGGCGAGCCCTTCGAGTTCCGCGGCCGTACGGTACGGGTCACCCCGACACCGTTCACCCGGCCGCACCCGCTGCTGCTGGTCGGCGGCAGCTCCGAGGCCGCGGCCCGCCGCGCCGCCCGACTGGGGCTGCCCTTCTTCCCCAGCGCGCACCTGCCGGAGCTCGCGGCGTACTACACCGCGCGGCTGGCGGAGTACGGCACGGAGGGCTTCTGCATGATGCCGGCGGCCGAGACCCCGCTGCTGCACGTCGCGGAGGACCCGGACCGGGTCTGGGCGGAGCACGGCGGGCGCTTCCTGCACGAGGCGGGCACGTACGCGTCCTGGCAGTCCAAGGACATCCGCAGCGCCGTACGGTCGACCGCGCGCTCGGTGGCGGAGCTGCGCGCGGAGGGCGTGTACCGCGTCCTCACCCCGGACGAGGCGGTCGCGTACGGCCGGGCCGCGGGCGAGGCGGGGAACCTGGTCCTGCACCCGCTGTGCGGCGGGATGCCGCTGGACGAGGGCTGGCGGAGCCTGCACCTGCTCTGCGAACAGGTACTGCCCCGGCTCAAGGACTGAGCCGGGGCAGCATCGAGGAGAAGGGGCGTTGGCGGGGGTGGTTACCCCATCTCCTCCAGCGCCTTGCCCTTGGTCTCCGGCACCCACTTGAGGATGAACGGGATCGAGAGCAGAGCGAAGAACGTGTAGATCATGTAGGCGCCCGAGAGGTTCCAGTCCGAGAGCGACGGGAACGTGACGGTGATGGCCCAGTTGGCGATCCACTGGGCCGCCGCGGCCACACCGAGGGCGGCGGCGCGGATGCGGCCGGGGAACATCTCGCCCAGCAGCACCCAGACCACCACGCCCCAGGAGAGGGCGAAGAAGAGGACGAAGAGGTTGGCCGCGACCAGGGCGGTGATGCCCTGCGCGTGCGGCAGCGTGATGTCGTCGCCGACCCCGGACTTGTACGAGAACGCCCAGGCCGCCGTCCCCAGCGACAGTGCCATGCCCACGGAGCCGATGAGGGCGAGCGGCTTGCGGCCGAGCCGGTCCACGAAGATCATCGCGATGACCGTACCGATGATGTTCACGACCGAGGTCTCGAACGAGTACAGGAACGAGGAGCTCGCGTCGATGCCGACCGACTGCCACAGCGAGGAGCTGTAGTAGAAGATCACATTGATGCCGACCAGCTGCTGGAAGACGGAGAGGCCGATGCCGACCCAGACGATGGGCAGGAATCCGAAGCGGCCGCCGAGCAGGTCCTTGAAGGTGGACTTCACCTCGGAGCGCATGGAGTGGTCGATCTCGCGGATGCGGGCGTCGGCGTCGATGCCGGAGCCCTCGACCTCGCGCAGGACCTCCTTGGCCTTCTCCGTGCGGCCGACCGATACGAGGAAGCGCGGGGACTCCGGGATGACGAAGGACAGCAGGCCGTAGAGCACGGCCGGCACGACCATCACGCCGAGCATCCACTGCCAGGCCTCGAGTCCGCCGATTTCACCGCGCTGGTCACCGCCCGCGAGGTTAAGGATCGCCCAGTTGACCAGCTGCGAGACGGCGATGCCGATGACGATGGCCGCCTGCTGGAAGGAGGCGAGCCGGCCGCGGTAGGCGGGCGGGGAGACCTCGGCGATGTAGGCGGGGCCGATGACGGAGGCCATGCCGATGCCGAAGCCGCCGATCACCCGCCACATGGCGAGGTCCCAGAGGGCGAACGGGAGGGCCGAACCGATGGCGCTCGCGGTGAACAGGACGGACGCGATCTGCATGCAGCGGATACGGCCGATCCGGTCGGCGAGGCGGCCCGCGGTGGCGGCTCCGATGGCGCAGCCGATCAGCGCCGCGGCGATCACCTGGGCGAGCGCGGCCGAGCCGACGTCGAAGCGGTCGCGGATGGCGACGACCGCGCCGTTGATGACGGAACTGTCGTACCCGAAGAGGAAGCCGCCCATCGCCGCGGCCGCGGCGATGAAGATGACGTGGCCGAGGTGCTCGGGCTGGGGCGAGGATCCGCCGCCCGGCGCCGAGGCCCGCGATGTGCTGCTGGTCAAGGTGTGCTCCGTGGGTTTTTTGTCCGTCCTCACAGTGGCGCACAGTTCAAGATCGGGCACCACTCGAAGCCGGGAGACAGCGGAGTGAGCCTATGCGTTCAGCTTCTGAAGTCAATACTTGGCGTGAAACTCACATGTCCGGGAGATTGCCGCCATTGAATTCACTTCTTGAAAGTACGGGTCTCAACGCAGCCGCTGGCTGATGACCTTGGAGACCCCGTCCCCCTGCATCGAGACGCCGTAGAGCGCGTCCGCGACCTCCATCGTCCGCTTCTGGTGGGTGATGACGATCAGCTGGGAGCTCTCCTGCAGCTCCTCCATGATCCGGATGAGCCGCTGCAGATTGGTGTCGTCGAGCGCGGCCTCGACCTCGTCCATCACGTAGAACGGGCTGGGGCGCGCCTTGAAGATGGACACCAGCAGGGCCACGGCGGTCAGCGAGCGCTCGCCGCCCGAGAGCAGCGACAGCCGCTTGACCTTCTTGCCCGGCGGACGGGCCTCGACGTCGATGCCGGTGGTGAGCATGTTGTCGGGGTCGGTGAGGATCAGTCGGCCCTCGCCGCCGGGGAACAGGCGCGAGAACACCCCCTCGAACTCCCGGGCCGTATCCCGGTAGGCCTCGGTGAAGACCTGCTCGACGCGCTGGTCGACCTCCTTCACGACTTGAAGGAGATCGGCCCTCGTCTTACGGAGATCCTCCAGCTGCTCGCTGAGGAACTGGTGGCGCTCCTCCAACGCCGCGAACTCCTCCAGCGCGAGCGGGTTGACCTTGCCGAGCTGCTGGTAGGCGCGCTCGGCGGCCTTGAGCCGCTTCTCCTGTTGCGCCCGCACGAAGGGCCCGGGCCGGTTGCGCGGATCCTGTGGGTCCTCCGGCAGCACCTCGCCCTCGGCGGCCGGGGACGGGGGAACCGGCTGGTCGGGGCCGTACTCCGCGACCAGCCCGGCGGCGGCCATGCCGTACTCCTCCAGCGACTTGGCTTCCAGCGCCTCGATGCGCAGCCGCTGCTCGGCCCCGAGCACCTCGCCGCGGTGGACCGAGTCGGTGAGCTTGTCCAGCTCCCCCTTCAGCTCCCGGCCGCGGTTGCGCGCCTCGCCGAGCTCCCGCTCGGCGAGTCCCTTCGCCCGTTCGGCCGCCACCCGCTCCTCGTCGGCCCTGCCGAGCGACACCTCCACGTGCGCGAGGAGCTGCCGGGACCCGTCGGCCACCGCGCGGGCCACCTCCGCCTCGTGGCGCAGCCGGGCCCGGCGCCGCTCGGCGCGGGTCCGGGTCTCGCGTTCCGAACGGGCCGCCCGGTCGAGCGAATCCGCCCGTCCGGCCAGCCCCTTGACCCGCTCTTCAAGGGTCCTCAGCTGCAGCCGGGCCTCCATCTCGGTCTGCCGGGCATTGGCGCCGTCGGCCGCGAGCCGGTCCCGCCCGGAACCGTCCGGCTCCTCGTCCACCGGCACCTCCTCGGCGGTCGCGAGCTGCTCCGCGCACTCCTCCACCTCGGCCAGAGCCTGCTCCAGGGCGTCCTGGGCCCGGGCCGCGGCGGCGGCGCTGCGTTCGGCCTCGCCCGCGGCGCCCTTCGCCTGCCCGGCGAGCCGCCCGAGCTGCTGGGCCACCCCGGCCCGGGCCGCTTCCGCGGCGCGCCGCCGCTCGGCGAGCTCGTCCACCAGGACGACCGCGTCCTGGCGGCGCGTGTGGGCGGCCGCCCGGGCCTCGGTGAGCTCCTCACACCGCACGCCCAACCGGGTCAGCTCGCCCGCGGCCTCGTCGACGGCCGCCTGCACTTCGATCAGGCTGGGCGCCCCGGCGGAGCCGCCGTGCGCGAGGTGCGTCCCGAGCACATCGCCGTCGAGGGTCACGGCCACCGCGTCGGGCCGCTCCGCGACCAGCGCCTCGGCCTCGTCGAGGGTCCCGACCACGACGTGGTCCCGCAGCACCCACTCCACGGCCCGCCGCACCTGCGCGTCCCCGCCGACCAGCCCCGCGGCGGAGACGGGGGCGCTTGCCGGTCCGCCGCCCTCGAGCTGCTCCGGAGTCGATGCCGATGCCGGGGCGGACGCACCCACGTTCGCCGGCAGCTGCGGTGCGCGTGCGTGGGAGGGCAGATCTCCGTCCCGGGAGGGTGCCGGGTGGGGGACCCCGCCCCCGGATCCCGCTCCGCCGGCCCTGTCAGCAGCTTCGGCCGCGGGTCCGGCCGCGGCCTGGCCCGGGAAGGCGGGTGCCACCGGGGCGATCAGCAGGGTGGCGCGGCCCGCGTCCGCCTCGCGGAGGTGGCGGATCGCCTCGGCCGCCGCGCCCGGTGAGGCCACCGCCAGCGCGTCCGCGGCCGAGCCCAGTGCGGCGGCGACGGCGACCTCATAGCCCGGGGTCACCGACAGCCGCTGCGCCGCTGGTCCCAGCAGCCCCGCCAGCCGCTCCCGCGCCGCGAGCAGTGCGCCCGTACCGTCCTTGCGGCGCAGTCCCAGCGCCAGGGCGTCCCGGCGCGCCGAGACGGCCGCCCGGGAGCGTTCCGCCCCGGACAGCTCCTCCCGGGCAGCGGACAGTTCCGCCTCCGCCCGCGCCAGCCCCTCCCGTGCGCTCTCGTGGTCCGTGTCGGCCGACGGGTCGTCGAGCCCGCCGACCTCCTCGGCCAGCGCCTCGTACTCTTCCTGCGCGGCGGCGGCCCGGGTCTGCGCCGCGTCCCTCGCCGCGACGAGCCGGTCGATCTCGGCCTGCGCCGCTCCCGCACGGGAGCGGGCCGCGCCCAGCCGCCCGGTCAGCCGGGCCAGTCCCTCGCGCCGGTCGGCGACGGCCCGCGCGGCGTCCCGCAGTCGGCGTTCCTCCTCGGCCAGCGCCCGCTCCAGCTCCGCCCGGTGCTCGGCCGTGTCCTCCAGCGCCCGCGAGGCCGCTTCCAGAGCCGCCGTCAGTTCCGCCTCCTGCTCGCGGATCCGTGCGGCCTCCCGCTCCAACTCCTCGGGGTCGCGGCCGCGCCGTTCCTCCTCGGCCGGCGCCGAGGCGCTCTTGACCCGCGCGTCCGCCAAGGAGGCGGTCCCCCGGACGCGTTCGGCGAGCTGCGACAGCTCGTACCAGGTCTGCTGCGCCCGCTGCAGCCGCGGCACGAGCTCCCGTACCGCCTCCTCCAGCTCCGCCTCGCGCCGCACGGCGCCCGCGAGCTGGGCCTCGGCGGCCTCCTTGCGCTCCTTGAGCGCCGCCTCGTCCGCGATCTCGGCGTCGAGGGCGCGCCGCAGTACGACCAGGTCGTCGGCGAGCAGCCGCAGCCGCGCGTCGCGCAGGTCCGCCTGGATCACGGCCGCGCGCCGGGCGACCGCCGCCTGCCGTCCCAGGGGCTTGAGCTGGCGCCGCAGCTCGTCGCCCAGGTCCTGGACGCGCGCGAGATTGGCCTGCATCGCGTCCAGCTTCCGCAGCGCCTTCTCCTTGCGCTTGCGGTGCTTGAGCACGCCGGCCGCCTCCTCGATGAAGGCGCGGCGGCCCATGGGATCGGCGTGCAGTACGGAGTCCAGCTGGCCCTGCCCGACGATGACGTGCATCTCGCGGCCGATGCCGGAGTCGGAGAGCAGTTCCTGGATGTCGAGCAGGCGGCAGGTGTCGCCGTTGATCTGGTATTCGCTGCTGCCGCCGCGGAACATGATCCGGGTGATGGTGACTTCGGCGTAGTCGATGGGCAGCGCGCCGTCGGAGTTGTCGATCGTCAGGGACACCTCCGCCCGTCCGAGCGGCGGACGCCCGGTGGTCCCGGCGAAGATGACGTCTTCCATCTTCCCGCCGCGCAGGGACTTGGCCCCCTGTTCCCCCATGACCCAGGACAGCGCGTCCACCACATTGGACTTGCCGGAACCGTTCGGGCCCACGACGCAGGTGATTCCGGGCTCGAAGCGCAGGGTGGTGACGGACGCGAAGGATTTGAAGCCACGCAGGGTCAGGGACTTGAGGTGCACGCCGCCGGACTCTACCTTTCGCGTTCGGTTTCACCCATGAAGGTCGTGGGCACGACTGACGCCAATGGGATCAGGCCCCCCACCTGGCCCTGTGGTCCGTGGCGCAACGGTCGGGGAACGCGGGCGGGGAACGCGGGCGGGGAAAGGGGACGGGGAAAGAAAGAAGGGACGCCGAAGCGTCCCTTGCAGATCATGCGGGGCTGGAGTCGAGCGACGAGTGGAGCGCGGGTCAGGTGAGCGCAGGCTCCGCCTGGGGTACGTCGATGTCGATGCTGCCGAGCAGCGAGTCTCCGTCGTGCTGAGCGGCGGCCGCGTTCAGCGCGTCATTTTCGGACTGAATCCGTACGAGCTCGGACTCGAGGTCCTGGACGCGCTGCTGAAGCCGTCGCATCTCGGCGAGGAGTCGCGGGTCGGAACCGCCGACGTAACCGAGAAGCGCCTTTGCCATGATGGATGGTCCTCCACACTGAGTGACCGACCGAAGCGGTGTGGGTCGTGAGGGAATCGCACCCGCGGATGTCCGGCAGCGACTGACAGTCACTGCGCTTACTACTGCCAACACTGCCAAACAGCTCAGGTGCGCGGGGCTTCCAGCGTCTCACCAAAAAGTTTGACGGTCAACACGATCACGCCCCGTATCGGCGGGCGCCCCGGTCCCCGCAAGGGTCGTGGAGATCATCCTTACCTTCGAGCCTTCCACGGATCTCCTCCGTCGGCAACGCGTCGATGACGAATCCGCAGTTCCGGCCGTGTGCGGACGATCAGAGATGTGATGAGTGCATGATCAGCCGATCGGTCATCGCATCCCGAATCCGTCGTAGCCACCGCGCGGTGTGCCCCAGATCTCTGTCACTCCGTCCACCCGGCCGGGCGTGTCGGAGGAGCGCAACCAGTCGAGCAGCCGGTGGCAATTCTCACGTTGACCTTCGGCGACCACCTGCACTCGCCCGTCGTCGAGGTTGAGCGCGAAGCCGACGACCCCGCCGATCTCCAAGGCGTTCTCCCTGGTGAACCAGCGGAAGCCCACTCCCTGCACACGGCCCCGCACCCAGGCGGTCAGACGGACGTCTTCGTTCATGCGTGAACGCTAACCGGGCGAGCACTTTCGGGACACATCGCCCCCCTGGCCCCATGGCGTACAGTCGCGCAGCAATGAACTCACCCATTTGGGTGGGTAAGGGATGATCTTCACCCGGCAAGGAAGGCACGCTCCGATGGGCCGTCACCGTCTCCCCGCCGCGCCGCACAACGGCGGCAAGCGCGGCACCGCCCTGCGCACCGGCCTGCTGGGCGTTTCGGTGGCCGTCGCCCTCGGCACCGCGGCCGTCACCACCGGCATGGTGCCGGTCGGCGGCTCGTTCCCCTACGTGGGTGTCAGCGGTACGGATGCCCCCGCCCCGGAAGCCAGGGCCAAGGCCTCGACCGACCCCGACACGGCGCTGCACCAGCAGAACGGCCTCGTGAACCTGTCCGGCCGCACCTCCGCCGGCACCGGATCGGGCAGCCCGTCCCCGAAGCCGTCGATCCCGACCTCCCCGTCGGCGTCCGCTTCCCCGAGCGCCTCGCCGAGCGGCTCCCCGAGCGCCTCCCCCTCTCCGTCGGCGACGCCGTCCGCCGCACCGAGCTCTTCCCCGTCGGCGACGCCGGCCCCGTCCACCAAGGCCCCGTCCGCGAAGGCCCCGCGCACGAGCCCGGCCGCGCCCGCCGTGCCGGCCGCGCCGACGGCCCCGGCACCCACCACGAGCCGGGCCCCGACACCGGCACCGGCGCCGTCGAAGTCGACGACCCACGAGCCCCGCCCGCCGCTGGACGGCCACTCCGCGGAGGAGGCCGCCGTCGTCGACCTGGTGAACCAGGAGCGCGCGCTGGCCGGGTGCGGCCCGGTCCGGGCCAATCCGCCGCTCGCGTCGTTGGCCGGAGCCTTCAGCCTGGACATGGCCACCCGGGGCTTCTTCAGTCACGAGGACCCCGAAGGCAACACTCCGTGGGACCGCGCCACCAAGGCCGGCATCTCGGGCCTCGGCGGCGAGAACATAGCCCGCGGCCAGGGCGACGCCGAGGCCGCGATGAAGGCCTGGATGAACAGCCCGGACCACAAGGCGAACATCCTCAACTGCGAGTTCCGCACCCTGGGCGTCGGTGTCCACGTCGCTGCCGGCGGCCCCTGGTGGACCCAGGACTTCGGCTTCTGAGTCGAGCCCGCGGGGCTCAGACCGCGGCGGCCGCCAGGGCCGCGCGGCCCGCGATGACGATGCGGGTCTGCTCGGTGACGCGGCGGCCGAGGTGCTCGGCGGTCGCGATGTCGGCCTTGTGGACCGCGTCCGCGCCCTCGTCGGAGTTGGTCTGGGCGGCGGCGCCGGCGAAGAAGCCGAGACGGTTCAGGTCGTTCTCGGAGGCCGTGCTGGAGTTCCAGCCCGGCTTCAGACCCAGGTTGACCCAGCTCATGCCGTGCTGCGCGGCCAGGATCTGGAAGAACTGCAGGGTGTGCAGCTTGTCGCCGCTCTTGGACGCGGAGTTCGTGAAGCCGGCCGCCAGCTTGTCCTGCCACGTGTCGCCGAACCAGCGCTTCGAGGAGGCCTCGGCGAAGACGTGGAAGGCGCCGGAGGCGGTGCCCATGTACGTCGGGGATCCGAAGACGATCGCGTCGGAGGCGTCGAGCAGCTCCCACTGGGCGTCGTCGATCTCGTCGACCTTGATCAGGTGAACGGTCGCCCCGGCTTCCGCGGCGCCGCTGCGAACCGCCTCGGCGACGACGGCGGTGTGGCCGTAGCCGGAGTGGTAGGCGATCGAGACGACGGGGGTGTGCGTGATTGCGGACAAGGCTGATCTCTCCCTCGGGAAAACTCTCGTCGCGGCACAGGGCGTGGTGCGACGAGAGAAAGAAAACCACTAACTTTTAGAAAGCGCAACCCTCGAGTTAGCGCTGCCGGGGAGTACGCTGATCCGCATGGAGAACCCCGCCTGTACCGAAGCCGCCGAGATGGAGCAACCGTTCGACGTCTTCGCGCGCGCCTGCCCGTCCCGGGAAACGCTCGAACACGTCACCGGCCGCTGGGGCAGCCTCACCGTGGGCGCCCTGCGCGAAGGCCCTTGCCGCTTCAACGAGCTGCGCCGCCGGGTGGAGGGCGTGAGCGAGAAGATGCTCTCCCAGACCCTGCACGCACTGGAGCGCGACGGCATCGTCCACCGCGAGGCGCAGCCCACGAACCCGCCGCGCGTCGACTACGAACTGACCCCCCTCGGCGTCGAGGTCGCGGACCGGCTGCTCGCGCTCATCCACTGCCTGGAGGGGAACATGCCGGCGGTACTGGGTGCCCGGCAGTCCTACGACGCCACGCGCGGCGGCCGCTGACAGCGCGGGCAGAAGTAGCTCGACCGGTTCATCCACGGCCGGCGCCGTATCGGCGTGCCGCAGCGCCGGCAGGGTTCGTCCTCGCGCCCGTAGGCATCGAGCGAACGGTCGAAGTAGCCCGACTCCCCGTTCACGTTGACGTAGAGGCTGTCGAAGCTGGTGCCACCGACCGCGAGGGCGGCGTTCATGACGTCCCGGGCATGGCCGAGGAGTTCCGCGCTCCGCGGGCGCGTGAGCCCCGAGGTCGGGCGTTCGTAGTGCAGCTTGGCGCGCCACAGCGCCTCGTCCGCGTAGATGTTGCCGACCCCGCTGATGAGGGACTGGTCCAGTAGCGCCCGCTTGACGGTGGTCCGCTTGGCGCGCAGCGCGAGGTGGTAGGCGCCCTCGTCGAACAACGGGTCCAGGGGGTCGCGCGCGATGTGCGCGATCACGTCGGGCAGTCCGTCGGTGCTGTCGGCGGCTACCTCGTGCAGCGAGAGGCCGCCGAAGGTCCGCTGGTCCACGAAGCGCAGCTCCGTCCCGGCGTCGTCGAAGCGCACCCGGATCCGCAGGTGCTTCTCGTCGGGGGCGTCCTGCGGCTGCACCAGCAGCTGCCCGCTCATCCCGAGGTGCCCGAGCACGGACAGGTCGCGGCCCTCCAGCGGCAGCCACAGGTACTTCCCGCGCCGCTGCGCCACCCCGAAGGTCTCCCCGCACAGGCGCGCCGCGAAGTCGGCCCCGCCGCCCGGATGGCGCCGGACGGCCCGCGGATGCAGGATCTCGACGGCCTCGACGGTCCGCCCCGCCACCCAGCGCTCCAGCCCCCGCCGCACGACTTCGACTTCGGGCAACTCGGGCACGGGGCACCTCCGGTGGGAGTGGATCTGACGCTCCCGGCGAGCGTACCGGCCGCCGGAAACGACAACCGCCCGCCCCTGCGAGGCAGGAGCGGGCGGGTACGTCCCGAAGAAAGGGTCAGGCGTCCGGTGCCGAGTCGGCGGGCGACGGCACCCCGCCGTTCTCGTTCCCGGCCGCAGCCGGGACCCCGGCCGGACCGGCGGTCGCGGCGGCCGCCGCAGCCGCGGTCCGCTCGTCCGCGGCGGCACGGATTCCGCGCCATGCGGACTCCGCGGCCTGCTGTTCCGCTTCCTTCTTGCTGCGGCCGGTGCCGGTGCCGTACGAGACACCACCGACGCGAGCGGCAGCAGTAAAGGTCTTCTCGTGGTCCGGACCGGTCTCGGAGACCAGGTACTCGGGCACGCCAAGGCCTTCGGCCGCCGTGAGTTCCTGGAGACTGGTCTTCCAGTCCAGGCCGGCCCCGAGGTTCGAGGACTTCTCGATGAGCGGGTCGAAGAGCCGGTGGACCAGCTCCGAGGCCGCGTCGAGGCCCTGATCGAGATAGACCGCGCCGATCACCGCTTCAAGGGTGTCGGCGAGGATGGAGGCCTTGTCCCGGCCTCCCGTGCCCTCTTCGCCCCGGCCGAGCCGGATGAAGGAGCCGAGTTCGAGGCCGCGTCCGACCTCCGCCAGTGCGCGCGAGTTGACCACCGCGGCCCGAAGCTTGGCCAGCTGGCCTTCGGGGAGATCCGGGTGGGTCGTGTACAGCGTGTCCGTGACCACCAGGCCCAGCACGGAGTCCCCGAGGAACTCCAGGCGTTCGTTGGTGGGCAGACCGCCGTTCTCGTACGCGTACGAGCGGTGGGTCAGCGCACGCACCAGAAGGGCGGACTCGAGTTGATACCCGAGCCGCCCTTCCAGAAGCGTGTGGGACGAGGCCGCGTTGTTACTGTCTGCCTGCTTCTCAGCGTTGGACAGCTCAGACATTGCGCCTCTCACCAGCCGCTCAGACCTCGAGGACCTGGCGCTTGTTGTAGGTGCCGCAGCTCGGGCACGCAATGTGCTGGAGCTTCGGCTCCTGGCAACGCTCGCACGAAACCAGGGTGGGGACCGCAGCCTTCCACTGCGACCGGCGGTGGCGCGTGTTGCTGCGCGACATCTTCCGCTTCGGAACAGCCACGGCTACTTCTCCTGCTTCTCGGCGGCGCCCTGAACTCCGTCAGAGGCAGTGCCGCTCATGTTGTCCTTCTCGCCGTCCTGATCGGTCACGACGAGTCCTTGCAATGCCGCCCAACGGATGTCGACGGCGTCATGGTGGTGGTCCGGGTCGTCGTTCAGGCTGAGCCCGCAATCGGGGCACAGTCCGAGACAGTCCTCCCGGCACACCGGCTGCATGGGCAGTGCGAGCACCACCACATCCCGCAGCACGGGTTCGAGGTCGAACAAACCGTCCTCGAGGAAGAGCGTGTCCTCGTCGTCCTCGGCGTCGTCGGCCGGTTCCGCCTTGGAGCGGCTCCGGTCGTCGGCGTCAGGGTACGAGAACATCTCCTGGAAGTCCGCCTTGAGCTCGCGCTCGACGGACTCCAGACACCTTACGCACTCCCCCACGGCCGATGCACGGGCGGTGCCTGTGACAAGCACCCCTTCCATGACCGACTCCAGGCGGAGGTTGAGCTTCACCGGGGCGCCTTCCGGCACTCCGATGACGCCGACGAGACCGAAGTCCGCCGGTGCCGCGATCTCACGGGACAGCCGCTGCATGGCACCAGGACGCCGGCCCAGCTCGTGCGTGTCGAACACGAGGGGGTTGCGGTGGTCGAGGCGGGTATTCAGGGCCGTTCCTGCTTTCACAGATCGCTGAAGATCAAAGATTCCGCCGCACTAGGGCAGCATGGATCGCGGTGCATACGCGCGACCGAACAGCCAGGATACCCGCAGCGGCGCCCAGCGCCCAATCCGGCCCTAGCGCCCCTGTTCGTACTGGCGCAGCTGGTCCAGGTTGATCATGCTCGTGTCGAAGAGGCTGGTCTCGTCGAGCGAGGGCTGCTGGGCCTGGGCCTGGGGTTGGTACGCGGCATAGGGGTCGGGCTGCTGCGCGTCGTAGTGCGCGGCGTAGGCCGCTCCGCCGGAGCCGCCGCCCGCGGTGGAGTACGGGTCCGGCTGCTGCTGGTAGCCGCCGTACGGGTCCTGGTAGGCGTAGGCGTCCTGCTGCTGGGTGGCGGGCTGGGCGGGCTGCTGGTAGCCGTACGTGTCGTACACGGGCTCCGCCTGCGCCGGGATCGGCGCCTGCGCGCGCAGCGGCTCCGGCTCCGCCAGGCCCGCCAGGAAGTCCGAGTCGCTCGCCGAGCGGGATTGCGGTCCGCCCACCGCGTCCTGGGCGGCCATGTGCACGCCCAGGTCGTCCGTCGGGACCCGACCCAGGAGCTTCTGCCGGCCGCGGCCCACGGCCTCCAGGGTCTTGGAGAGCACCGCCTCGAAGGTCGCCAGCTTGGTGTCCACGTAGGCGTCCGCCTGCTGTCGCTGCGTCTCGGGGTCGTGGCTGCGCTCGGGCGCCTCCATGTCCGGGTAGCCGTGCTCGTCCAGCCCCGGGCCGCGGCCCAGGAGCTTCTCCCGACCCCGGTCCACCGAACCGATGGTCTTGGCCAGCACGACTTCGAAGTTCGCGAGCTTGCTGTCGACGTAGTCGTCGGCCTCGGCCCGGATCTCCTCGGCCTCCCGGCGGGCCTCCTCCAGGATCCGGTCCGCCTCGGCCTGCGAGCGCCGCGCGACTTCGGTGTCGGAGATCAGCGAACCGCGCTGGTTGTGGGCCGCGTCGATGATCCGCCCCGCCTCCCGGCGGGCCTCCTCGACCATCTGCTCGCGGCCGCCGATGAGCTCCTGGGCCTGTGCGAGCGAGCCGGGCAGCGCCTGGCGCACCTCTTCGAGCTGCTCCAGGAGCTCGGCGCGGTTGATCACGCAGGAGGCCGACATGGGCATGGACCGGGCGCCGCCGACGGCCGCGACGATCTCGTCGAGCTTCTTCTGCACGTCCATGGGGGCTCGCACTCTCTCGGCCTCAGGCGGTTCCTGAGACGGACGGGACGACTGTACGGCCACCGGGCGGGCCCCCGACACCGCCTGATGCGCCGTCAGGCGGTCAGCGGTCGCGCAGCCGCTCCCGGAGCGCCGAGTGGACGTTCGCCGGCAGCAGGTGGGCGACGTCGCCGCCCCAGGCCGCGACCTCCTTGACCAGCGAGGAGGACAGGAAGCTGTAGGTGGGGATGGTCGGGACGAACAGCGTGTCGACTCCCGCCAGGCCCATGTTCATCTGGGCCATCTGGAGCTCGTAGTCGAAGTCGCTGACCGCGCGCAGGCCCTTGACGATGGCCGGGATGTCCCGCTGCTTGCAGAAGTCGACGAGCAGTCCGCGGAAGGCCTCGACCTCGATATTGCCGTACTCGGCCGTCGCCTCGCGGATCAGCTCGATCCGCTCCTCGACCGTGAACAGGCCCTGCTTCGAGTCGTTGATCCCCACGGCGACGTACACGACGTCGTACAGCCTGGAGGCGCGTCCGATGACGTCGAGGTGTCCGTTGTGGATGGGGTCGAAGGACCCCGGACAGACGGCGCGGCGCAACTGAACTCCCTCGTTCATGATTCTTCGCTGGTGAAAGCGGCGCGGCCGTACCAAAGGGTGCCCTCGCCGTACTTGCGCGACCGGAGCGGCTCGAAGCCCTCGGGCCACGGGAAGGCTCCGCTCCTGGTACTGCGCTCCACGGTGACGAGCGCATCGTCCGTGATCCAGCCATTGGACCGGAGTGTGAGGAGGATCTCCCGCAGGTCGGCGCTGTCCACGGCGTACGGCGGATCCAGGAAGACGATGTCGTACGGGTCCCCGGCGGCCCGGGCCGCCACGATCTGCTCGGCCTTGCCCGCACGGAATTCCGCCCCGGGCAGGGCCAGCGTCCGGATGTTGTCCCGGATCGCCTTGGCGGCCTTGGCGTCGGCCTCGACGAGCAGGGTGTGGTCCGCGCCCCGGGAGAGCGCTTCCAGGCCGACGGCGCCGGAGCCGCCGTACAGGTCGAGCACCCGGGCCCCTTCGACGCCGTGCAGCGACTCCCAAGTGGAGAAGAGGCCTTCGCGCATCCGGTCCGAGGTCGGCCGGGTGCCGGTGCCGGGGGGCACGGCCAGCCGTCGCCCGCCGGCGCTGCCGGCGATCACGCGGGTCATCTGGGGTCCTTCGGTACGGCGGTAGGGGTGGAGTGCCCCGGCGCTGCCGCGGCACTCCAACGATATGTCGTACCGCTCAGCCCTTCTCCAGATACTGCTCCCGCTCGGTGTCCAGGAGGGCGTCCAGCGCCCTCCGCAGACCCGGCAGGTGTTCCAGCGCGGGGTCCTCGGCGACGACGCGGGTGGCCTCCTCCCGCGCCTGGACGATGACCTCCTCGTCCTCGATGACGGCGAGCATGCGCAGCGAGGAGCGAACTCCGGACTGGGCCTGGCCGAGCACATCGCCCTCGCGGCGCTGTTCCAGGTCGATCCGGGAGAGTTCGAAGCCGTCGAGGGTGGCGGCGACGGCGGCCAGCCGGGCCCGGGCGGGGCTGGCCTCGTGCATTTCGCTGACCAACAGGCACAGACCGGGCGCGGAGCCCCGGCCGACGCGGCCGCGCAGCTGGTGGAGCTGGGAGACGCCGAACCGGTCCGCGTCCATGATCACCATGGCGGTGGAGTTGGGGACGTTCACCCCGACCTCGATGACGGTGGTGGCGACCAGCACCTTGACCTCGCCGGCGGCGAACCGGCGCATGACGTCGTCCTTGTCGGCGGGGTCCATCCGGCCGTGCAGCACCTCGACGCTCAGCCCCGCCAGCGGTCCGCGCGCAAGCTGCTCGGCGATCTCCACGACCGCGAGGGGCGGCCTCTTGTCGCCGTCGTCCTCGGCGGACTTCTTCTTGGGTTCGTCCTCCCCGTCCCCGATGCGGGGGCAGACCACATACGCCTGGTGCCCCTTCTCGACCTCCTCGCGGACCCGTTCCCAGGCCCGGGCGAGGAAGTGCGGCTTGTCCTTCGAGGGCACCACGTGCGTGGCGATCGGGGAGCGCCCTGCAGGCAGCTGGTCGAGGACGGAGGTCTCCAGGTCGCCGAAGACGGTCATGGCGACCGTGCGCGGGATCGGGGTCGCCGTCATCACCAGCAGGTGCGGGGGCTGCTTCCCCTTGGACCGCAGCGCGTCGCGCTGCTCCACCCCGAAACGGTGCTGCTCGTCCACGACGACCAGGCCGAGGTCGTGGAACTGCACCTTGTCCTCGATCAGCGCGTGCGTGCCGATCACGATCCCGGCCTCACCGGTGACCAGGTCGAGCAGGGCCTGGCGGCGTGCGGGCATCCCCATGGAGCCGGTGAGCAGCACCACCTTGGTCCCCTGGTCGGAGCCGCCGAGCATGCCTCCCTCGGCGAGCTCGCCCATCATCTCGGTGATGGAGCGGTGGTGCTGCTGGGCGAGCACCTCGGTGGGCGCGAGCATCGCCGCCTGTCCGCCGCTGTCCACGACGGCGAGCATCGCGCGCAGCGCGACCAGGGTCTTGCCCGAACCGACCTCCCCCTGGAGGAGGCGGTGCATGGGGTGTTCGGTGGCCAGGTCGTCGAAGATCTCCTTGGAGACGGTCCGCTGGCCCTGGGTGAGGGTGAAGGGCAGCTTCGCGTCGAAGGAGTCGAGCAGGCCGCCGGGGACGGGGCGGCGCGGGACGGCCGGGAGCTGGGAGTCGGCGTTCCGGCGGCGGGCCAGGGCGACCTGCAGGATGAAGGCCTCGTCCCACTTCAGGCGCTGGCGGGCGTCCTCGATGTCGGCCTTGGTGCCCGGGCGGTGGATCTTCAGCAGGGCCTCGGTGAGCGGGACCAGCCCGCGGCCCTGGCGCAGGGCGGGCGGCAGCGGGTCCACGGCGTCCCGGGCGCTGGGCAGCACCGCGTCCACGCACTTGGCGATCTTCCAGGACTCCAGCTTGGCGCAGGCCGGGTAGATCGGGATGAGTTGATTGGCGAAGGCGGCCGCGGCGTCCCGGTCGGAGGCGTCCGCGCCGAGCGGCTCGTAGGCCGGGTGCGCGAGCTGGAGCTTGTGGTTGAACTTGGAGACCTTGCCGGCGAACATGGCGCGGCTGCCGGGCAGCAGGTCCTTGTGCGGTTTGTGGACCCCGGCGCCGAAGAAGACGAGCTGGAGGCGGCCGTTGCCGTCGGTGATCGTCACCTCCAGACGCTTGCCGCGGCCCCCGTTGAAGGTCAGGATCCGGGCGTCGGCGACCTGCGCGACGACGGTGACGTGCTCGTCGATCTGGTCGGCGAGCTCGGCCAACGAGGTCAGCTCACCGCGCTCGGCGTACCGCCGCGGGTAGTGGTGGAGCAGGTCCAGGGCCGTGTGCAGGCCGAGCTGCTCGGCCAGCACCTTGGCGGTGGCGGGACCGAGCGTCTTCTTGAGGTCTTCGTCGAGCGCGGGCACGTGTTCCATTGCACACCATGGCGCTGACAAGCCCGCTATTCCACCCCGACGAGGAGCGGAGCCGAGTACCGGCCGCCCCGGTAGGTGACGGTGTCCACCGCGAGGTGGCCCTGCTGGACGTAGGCCTCCAGGCGCTCGGCAACGGCGTCCGGTACGTCGGGTCCCAGGACCAGGGTGACGAGTTCGCCGCCGGAGCCCAGCATCCGGTCCAGGACGGCCTCGGCGGTCTCGGCCAGGCCCGCCCCGATCACCGCGACGTCGCCGTCGATGAGGCCGAGCACGTCACCGGCCTGGCAGATGCCGGCCGAGGTGAAGGACTGCCTCTCGGCGAAGGCCAGCTCCCCGTACCGGGTGGCGCCGGCGGCCGCCGTCATGGCGACCACGTCCTCGTCGAAGCTGCCCTCCGGGTCGTGCACGGCGAGGGCGGCCAGGCCCTGGACCGCGGACCGGGTGGGGATCACGGCCACCCGTACGCCTTCGGCGCGGGCCTGTTCGGCCGCCGCGTTCGCGGCGGCGCGCAGTTCGGCGCCGCCCGGCAGCAGCACCACTTCGCGGGCGTGCGCGCGGCGGACGGCGTCGAGCAGTTCGGCGACGGCCGGCGGCTCCCCGGGGCGTACGAGCACGGTGGTCGCTCCCGCCTCCCCGCACAGCCCGGCCAGTCCCTCGCCGGGGACGACGGCGACCACGGCCCGCTGGGCGCGCTCGCCCCGTGCCCGGCGGCGCTCGTCCCCGAAGTGGGTGATCCGTATCCGGTAGGGCCGTCCGGCCACGACTCCGGCTTCCACGGCCGCGCCGGGGTCGTCGACGTGGACGTGGACGTTCCACAGTCCGTCGCCGCCGACCACGACCAGGGAGTCGCCGAGTCCGTCGAGGCGTTCGCGCAGTTCGCCGACGGCCGCCTCGGAGGCCTCCAGCAGGTAGATCACCTCGTACGCGGGCCCGTCCTCCTCCTGCGCGCAGGGGTCCGGTGACTGCGGGACGGGCACCGCGCGGCCGCGTACCGGTTCGGCGGCCGGTTCCTGGCCGGACAGGGCCTGCCACAGGGCGCCGAAGACGACGACCAGCCCGGAGCCCCCGGCGTCGACCACTCCCGCCCGGCCCAGCGCGGCGAGCTGCCCGGGGGTCTCGGCCAGGGCGGCGCGGGCCCCGTCGTAGGCGGCCCGGGCCACCTCGGTCGCGGTCCCGGCGGCGGCACCGGCCGCCTCGCCGGCCCGGGCGGCGGCGCCGGCGACGGTGAGCATGGTGCCCTCCACCGGGTGCGCGACGGCCGCGTACGCCTCCTCCGCGGCCCGGGTAAGCGCGCGGGCCAGCAGCCCGCCGGGGCCCCGTTCCGCCCGTTCCACCGGCTCGAGGGGCTCGTCGCCGAGTACGTCGGCCACTCCGCGCAGCAGCTGCGCCAGGATCGTCCCGGAGTTCCCGCGGGCGCCCACCAGGGCTCCGTGCGCCCAGGCCCGTACGGCCTCGGCCAGGGAGGTCCGCCCTGTGCCGTCGGTCACCCCGGGGAAGGCCTCGGCAAGGCCGCGGTCGGCCGATTCGGCGGTGAGGTAGAGGTTGGTGCCGGTGTCCGCGTCGGCGACCGGGTAGACGTTGATCGCGTCGATGTCCTCGCGGGCCCGGCCCAGTGCGGCGAGGGCCAGCGAGCTCCAGGTGCGCACCGCTTCGGCGTCGAGCTCGTCAGGGGACTGCGACTGCGGCTCGTGCGGCACCGGGCGTTCCTCCTTGTGCGGGCCAGGGTTCACCGCAGGGTAACGAAGGACCGCCCGGGCGTAGGGACCGCGGGGCGGGGCCGGCGGCGGACATGGTAGTTTTCTTGGACGGACGCAGTCGTTGTATGCTGCTCCGGTTGCCCGATGAGAGTCGGGCCATTCCCCCGGCAAACCACTTCAGACCTCTGAATCCGGTGCGCCGGTTTCACTGTAATTGCATCTGAAGTCTTGGAGTGACCTGTGGCTGCCAACTGCGACGTTTGCGCCAAGGGGCCGAGCTTCGGCAACAACATCTCCCACTCGCACCGCCGCACCTCGCGTCGCTGGAACCCGAACATCCAGCGCGTCCGTGCCGTGGTCAATGGGACGCCGAAGCGCCTCAACGCCTGCACCTCGTGCATCAAGGCCGGTAAGGTCTCGCGCTGACGCCTCCCGTCGTAGCGCAGCCCTTTCCGGTTGCCAAAAAGGCCGGTTCACCTCTGGTGAACCGGCCTTTTGCCTTGTCCGGGGGCCCGGCCGGGCCGTCGCAGCGGGTTCAGCGCCACTGCCAGGCGTGGTCCACCGGGCCGATGCCCCCGCCGAGCGCGAAGCCGGCGGCGATGGCGCCCGTGACGTACTCCTTGGCGGCCGCGACCGCCTCCGGGACGGTCAGTCCCTTCGCCAGGCCCGCCGCGATCGCGCTGGCCAGGGTGCAGCCGGTGCCGTGGGTGTGCCGGTTGTCGTGACGCGGGGCCCGCAGCCACCGCTCCTCGCTGCCGTCGGTGAGCAGGTCCACCGCCTCATGGCCGTGCGCCGCGAGGTGTCCGCCCTTGATCAGCGCCCACCGCGGCCCGTGGCCGAGGACCGCGTCGGCGGCCCGTCGCATGTCGTCCTCGGTCTCCACCACCACACCCGTGAGCTGGGCCACCTCGTCCAGGTTGGGGGTGGCCACCATGGCCCGCGGCAGCAGCTCCTTGCGTACGGCGTCCAGCGCCGAGGCGGCGAGCAGTGCGTCCCCGTGCTTGGAGACCCCGACGGGGTCCACGACGGCCGGGGCCCGGGTGTCCGCCAGCAGCGCGGCCACGGTCTCCACCAGGACGGCGGAGGAGAGCATCCCGGTCTTCACGGCCCGGACCCCGATGTCGTCCACGACGGCCCGGTACTGGGCCGTGACGGCCTCGGCGGGCAGTTCCCAGACTCCGCGTACCCCGAGCGAGTTCTGCGCCGTCACGGCGGTCACCACGCTCATGCCGTGCACCCCGAGCGCCAACATGGTCTTGAGGTCGGCCTGGATGCCGGCGCCGCCGCCGGAGTCCGATCCGGCGACGGTCAGGCACAGCGGCGGGGCGGTGCTCACAGCATCCCGTCCTGGGCGGCCGGGTCGGCCCCGAAGTGGTCCCAGCCGCCGGTGCTGGTCCAGGGCGCGCCGTCGACGGTCACCTGGGGCAGCGCGGAGCGGTTGAGGACCTCGCCGATGACCTTCCAGCGGGCGGGGAGCTTCACGTCGGGCGGGAAGGTCGCCACGATCGCGTGGTCCTCGCCTCCGGTGAGCACCCACTGCAACGGGTCCACGCCGACCGCCTGCCCGATGTCGTGCATCTGGGTCGGGATGTCGACGGCCGCCGAGCGCAGGTCGATCCTTACCTTGCTGGCTTCGGCGATGTGCCCGAGGTCGGCGATCAGGCCGTCGCTGACGTCGGTCATGGCGGTGGCGCCGAGTCCGGCGGCCGCGGGGCCCGCGTGGTAGGGCGGCTCGGGGCGTCGGTGCGCCTCGACGAAGGCCCGCGGGGAGCGGAAGCCGCGCGAGAGCACGGCGAAGCCGGCCGCGGACCAACCGAGCCAGCCGGTGACGGCGACGACGTCGCCGGGCTGGGCGCCGGAGCGCAGGACGGGCTCGTGGTTGCGCAGGTCGCCGAGGGCGGTGATGGCGACGGTGATGACGTCCCCGCGGACGACGTCCCCGCCGACCACGGCCGCGCCGGCAACCTGGCACTCGTCGCGGATCCCGTCCATCAGCTCGGTGGGCCAGGTGACGGGCAGTTCGGCGGGGACGACGAGGCCGAGCAGCAGCGCGGTCGGCACCGCGCCCATGGCGGCGATGTCGGCGAGGTTCTGCGCGGCGGCCTTGCGGCCGACGTCGTAGGCCGTGGACCAGTCGCGCCGGAAGTGCCGGCCCTCCAACAGGATGTCGGTGCTCGCCACGACCCGCCGGTCGGGGGCGGACACCACCGCGGCGTCGTCGCCCGGTCCGAGCCGGACCGCCGGGGTGGTGGTGAGCCGTGAGGTGAGCTCCCTGATCAGCCCGAACTCCCCCAGCTCGCCGACAGTGCCCTTCATCGCTGTGCCCCTTCTTGCCCAGTCCGCTTGCGGTCGCGAGCCGTCTCAGCTCTGGGTACCGTCAACAGATACGTCAACTTCTGCTCTCCGTACGCCCCGCTGTGCGTGGCGCCGGGCCCGCGGGTCTCCCCGCAGCGCACGGCGACGCGGTACCGTGGCGTCCCTTCTTCCCCCGGCCCGTTCAATCGTGTGGGGCCCACCCGAAGGTTAGGGGAAATGATCCTCGTGGCCGCCCTGGAGGTTCCGTGGTACAGGCGTACATCCTTATCCAGACCGAAGTGGGCAAGGCGTCGTTCGTCGCCGAGTCCATCGGCCAGATCCCGGGGGTGATCCAAGCCGAAGACGTGACGGGCCCGTACGACGTGATCGTGCGCGCCCAGGCCGACACCGTCGACGACCTCGGCCGCATGGTGGTCGCCAAGGTCCAGCAGGTGGAGGGGATCACCCGCACCTTGACCTGCCCGGTGGTCCATCTGTAGCCCCCGTCTACTCTAGGCCGGTGATGTCCCTCCACCGCCGGCCCCTGCGTGTCCGCGCCTTGTCCGCCGTGCCCGCCTCGATGGCCGTCCTGGCCGCCGCGGCGTGCTCCCCGGGCGGATCCGACGAAGCCCGGGTGGACCCACCGCCCACGCCGCCCGCCGCCGTCGCGGGACTCTGTGCGGCACTGCACAAGGAGCTCCCGGAGACGGTGGCCGGCCTGGCGCGGACCAGAACCGAACCGGAGTCCGATCTGACCGCCTCGTGGGGCGGCTCGGCGATCGTACTGCGGTGCGGTATCCCCAAACCCCCCAAGATGCTCGATCCGAAGCAGGAGGGCGTCCACGTGAACGGCGTGGCGTGGCTGCTGGAGAAGCTCGACGCCGGTTCCGGCGGGGGGTTCCGGTTCACCACCGGGCTGCGGCTGGCCTACACCGAGGTCCAGGTCGACGGGGAGCACGCCACGGACGCGGGCATGCTGGTCGGCCTGTCCACGGCGATCACCGCGACCGTGCCCGAGGGCATCGCCTCCTACTGAGCACCGCGCTCGGCCCATCGGGTACCGAGCACACCGCCGCCCGCCGACCGCCTTCGAAGGCGGTCGGCGGGCGGTCGGCTTTTCGGACGACTGTCAGCGCAGGCCGGTGGAGCGGCGCAGGGCCGCCTGGATCAGGCGGTCCACCAGCTCCCGGTACTCGATGCCCGTCTTCTGCCACATCAACGGGTACATGGAGATCGGGGTGAAGCCCGGCATCGTGTTGATCTCGTTGATAACGAACGTGCCGTCCTCGGTGAGGAAGAAGTCGGCGCGCACCAGGCCCTCGCAGGACGCGGCCTCGAAGGCCTCGATCGCGAGTCGCTGCACCTCGGCGGTCTGCTCCGGGGTGAGCGGGGCGGGCACGATCCCGGAGGCCGAGTCGATGTACTTCGCCTCGAAGTCGTAGAAGTCGTGGCTGGACACCGGCGGGATCTCGGCGGGGACGCTCGCCCGCGGGCCGTCCTCGAACTCCAGGACCCCGCACTCGATCTCGCGGCCGCGCAGCAGCGCCTCCACGATGATCTTCGGGTCGTGGCGCCGGGCTTCCTTGACCGCGGCGTCCAGGCCGGAGGCGTCGTCGACCTTGGTGATGCCGATGGAGGAGCCGGCCCGGGCGGGCTTGATGAACAGCGGCCAGCCGTGCTCGGCGGCGAAGTCCAGGATCTTGCCCGTTGCGGCGTCCCGGTCGGCCTCCCACTCGCGCGGGCGGATGGTCACGTACGGGCCGACGCTCAGCCCGAAGGACGTGAACACCCGCTTCATGTAGTCCTTGTCCTGGCCGACGGCCGAGGCGAGGACGCCGGATCCGACGTACGGGATGCCGGAGAGCTCCAGGAGGCCCTGGAGGGTGCCGTCCTCGCCGTACGGGCCGTGCAGCACGGGGAAGACGACGTCGACCTCGCCCAGGGCCTTGGGGACGGCGCCCGGTTCGGTGTAGACGACCTGGCGGCTGGCGGGGTCGACCGAGAGCACGACGGCGCCGTCCTCGGATTCCGCGAGCTCCTCGACGCTCGGGAGCGTGCGGTCGGCGATGGCCATCCGCTCGGGCTCGTCGGCGGTCAGCGCCCATCGGCCGTCCGTGGTGATGCCGATGGGCAGCACCTCGTACTTGGAGCGGTCGATGGAGCGCAGTACGGCGCCCGCCGTGACGACCGAGATGGCGTGTTCCGAGCTGCGGCCGCCGAACACGACGGCCACGCGGGGCTTGCGGCCCTGCTGCTCAGGGGTCTGGGGGAGGTTCTCGCTGCTCATATCGCCACGAGAGTACCCGCTCAGACGTGCGGAATGGAGTCAGCGACGTTCCGGTTTGGCACTGCGCCCCATCAGGTCCTTGAGCGCGACCAGGGTCGGCTTGCCGTGGTGGACGATGTCCACCACCGTGTCGGTGATCGGCATGTCCACCCCGTGGCGGCGGGCCAGATCCGCCACCGACTGGCAGGACTTGACGCCCTCGGCGGTCTGCTTGGTGACGGCGATGGTCTCTTCCAGGGTCATCCCGCGGCCGAGGTTGGTGCCGAAGGTGTGGTTCCGGGAGAGCGGCGAGGAGCAGGTGGCGACCAGGTCGCCGAGGCCCGCGAGGCCGGAGAAGGTGAGCGGGTCGGCGCCCATGGCCACGCCGAGGCGGGTGGCTTCGGCGAGTCCGCGGGTGATGAGCGAGCCCTTGGTGTTGTCGCCCAGACCCATGCCGTCCGCGATGCCGACGGCGAGGCCGATGACGTTCTTGACGGCGCCGCCGAGCTCGCAGCCGGTGACGTCGGTGCTCGTGTACGGGCGGAAGTACGCGGTGTGGCAGGCGGCCTGGAGGCGCTGGGCCACGCTCTCGTCCACGCAGGCGACGACGGAGGCGGCGGGCTGGCGGGCGGCGATCTCGGCGGCCAGGTTGGGGCCGGTGACCACGGCGATGCGCTCGGCGGGGACCTTGGCCACCTCCTCGATGACCTCGCTCATCCGCTTGGCGGTGCCGAGTTCGATGCCCTTCATCAGCGAGACGAGCACGGTGTCGGCGGCCAGCAGGGGCGCCCACGCGGCGAGGTTCTCGCGCAGGGTCTGGGACGGGACGGCGAGGACGGTGAAGTCCGCGCCGGCCGCCGCCCCGGCCGGGTCGGTGGTGGCCCGGAGGTTCGCGGGGAGTTCGACCCCGGGGAAGTAGTCCGGGTTGGTCCGGCCGGTGTTGATGGAGTCGACCACCTCCTGGCGGCGGCCCCACAGCGTCACCTCGCAGCCGGCGTCGGCGAGCACGATGGCGAAGGCCGTGCCCCAGGAGCCTGTTCCGAAGACGGTTGCCTTCACGGGACGTGTCACTTCTTGCCCTCCCCTGCGGCCTTGCGCCGCTGTTCCACCCTGGCGTTGCGATGGTCGTACGGCTGCTCGGGCGCGGTCTCGCCGCGCACTTCCTCCAGCAACGCGGTGATGGCCGCCATGATGACCTCGGTGACCTCCCGGAGGAGCTCCGGGGTGGGCTCCCGGTCGTAGAACGCCGAGAGGTCCACCGGCGGTCCGGCGAGCACCTGGAGGGTCTTGCGCGGGAAGAGCCGGACCTTGTTCTCCTTGGCGTAGGGCGGCACCGCGAGGTTCGCGCCCCACTGGGCCACCGGGATGACGGGCGCCCTGGTGATCAGCGCCACGCGGGCGGCGCCGGTCTTGCCGGCCATCGGCCACATGTCGGGGTCGCGGGTGAGGGTGCCCTCCGGGTAAAAGGCCACGCATTCGCCCTGCTCGATGGCGTTCACGGCGGCCCGGAATGCGTCCAGGGCGTTGGTGGACTCCCGGTAGACGGGGATCTGTCCGCTGCCGCGCAGGATGGACCCGACAATAGGGACCTTGAAGAGGGCGGCCTTGGCGAGCAATCGGGGCACCCGGCCGGTGTTGTACTGGAAGTGCGCGTACGAGAGCGGGTCCAGATACGAGTTGTGATTGACGGCGGTGATAAAGCCGCCCTCGGCCGGAATGTGCTCCATTCCCCGCCAGTCCCGCTTGAAGAGCACTACCAGCGGCGGTTTTGCGATGACCGCCGCCAGGCGGTACCAGAAGCCGATTCTGCGGCGGGACACTCGGACACCTTCCTCTAGGACCGGTGCGCGGCTGGGGCACCTCGTCGGCCGGACAAGTGTCACCCCAGGCCCGGTCTCTGTCGAGGACACCGTACGCCCCGCTCACCCCGCCGGACTCCCGGGTTGCCCGGGCGAAGGCGACAATGGGCCGACACATGACCCGGCCATGACCTGACCATGGCCGAAGGACCTGCTGGAGCGCACCGGAGGAAAGGGATCCGTCACGAACGCCGTGTGGAGTTTGGTGGTCCCGCTGAAGCCCTTGGCGGTGGCGAAGAGCCGTCTCGCACGGGCGGTGGGCGCCTCCCGTCCGGGCCTCGCCCTGGCCTTCGCCCAGGACACCGTCGCGGGGGCCCTGGCCTGCGCGGCGGTCACGGATGTGGTGGTCGTCACGGACGACGCCGCGGCCGGTGCGGAACTGGCGCGGCTCGGGGCGCGGATCGTCCCGGACGCCCCGGCGGCCGGGCTCAACGCGGCCCTGGACCACGGGGCGCGGGCGGTGCGGTCGGGGCGGCCGGGAGCCGCACTGGCCGCGCTGAACGCCGATCTGCCGGCACTCCGACCCCGGGAATTGCAACGCGTGCTCGAAAAAGCTTCGGTATTTCCGCGGGCATTTCTGGCGGATGCTGCCGGAATCGGGACGACCCTGCTTTCTGCCGCGCCCGACGTGGAATTGGCCCCCTCGTTCGGGGGGCCGTCACGGGCCCGACATTCGGCTTCGGGGGCGGTGGAAATCGCCCTGGCGAACGTCGACAGCGTGCGCCGGGACGTGGACACGGCGGCCGATCTGCGCACCGCGCTCGCCCTCGGCGTGGGGCGCCACACCGCCCGATACAGTGCCCGTATGCAGGCGACCGCGTACACGTACGACTCCCAGACCCGCAGCGGCAGCGTGCTGCTGGACGACGGCACTCCGGTGCCCTTCGAGGCCCCGGCCTTCGATGCGGGCGGCCTGCGGCTGCTACGGCCCGGACAGCGGGTCCGGATCGAGACGGACGGCGCGGGTGCGAGCCTTCGGATCACCCTCGTGACGCTGCAGACGTTCTGAAGGGGGTGCCGCCCGCGACCCCGACCGGCCGCCGGTGCGGTGGACGCACCGCGGGCCGGCTCCCCCGCACGGGGAAAGCCGGCCCGGCCTGTGTGACGCGTGCCCCTACTTCTTGCGGGCGGTGGTCTTCTTCGCGGTGGCCTTGCGCGTCGCCGTCTTCTTGGCGGGCGCCTTCGTCGCTGCGGTGACCTTCTTGGCCGCCGGCGCGGTCTTCTTGGCCGCGGTGGTCGTCTTCTTCGCGGCGGTGGTGGTCTTCTTGGCCGCGGCAGTGGTCTTCTTGGCGGCCGCGGTGGCCTTCTTCGCCGTCGCGGTGCTCTTCACCGCCGCCTTCTTGGCGGTCGCCGTGGCCTTCTTGGCCACGACCTTCTTTGCGACCGCGGTCTTTGCCGCGGCCTTCTTGGCGGTGGTGGCCTTCTTCGCCGCGGCCTTCTTGACCGTCGCGGAGGCACCACCCGTGAGGCTGCCCTTGGGCGCCTTCTTCACCGACACCTCGCCACCCTTGGGAAGCTTCTTGGTGCCGCTGACCAGGTCCTTGAATCCCTGGCCCGCACGGAAGCGGGGCACAGAGGTCTTCTTGACCCGGACGCGCTCACCCGTCTGCGGGTTGCGGGCGTAACGGGCCGGACGGTCGACCTTCTCGAACGAGCCGAAGCCCGTGACCGAGACCCGGTCGCCCGCGACGGTAGCGCGGACGATCGCGTCCAGTACCGCGTCGACAGCGTCCGCGGCCTGCTGGCGGCCGCCCAGCTTGTCGGCAATCGCTTCTACGAGCTGCGCCTTGTTCACGTCTTCCCCTTCGGAGACTTCGCCAGAACGAATGTGTTCAAGCTTATTTCGCACGTTAGGCGGATATATACCGCAAATCAAACACGAAACGGGCTAATCACCCTAGTGCCGCAACGCTGTAGGCCGTTACGGAGTTCCTTCGCATCAGTCGCCTTCAGGGAATCGACCCTCGTCGAGGTCCTTCATCAACCTGTCCAGGCGCCTTGCCGCATCGGCGAGATCATGCTTCGCCGCGGCCGTGACGACCAACAGCTTCCGGGACAGCGCCATCCTTACGCCCTCCGGGACTTGCAGTGAGCGCACCCGTGTGTGTGCTTCTTTCAGCCGGTCCGCAACGAGTTCGTAGAGCTCGAGTTGACTGTCGCGTTCCATGCACAGATTGTGCCATCTGGGGCGAGTTGTCGCCTCACGGGGCCTCAACAAACGGCTGTGCCCCCCGCCGGAGGGCGGAGGGCACGGTGTTGTCGATGTGATCACCCGAAGGTGAATAAGCGCTGATCAGGCAGGAATCAGGCCACAATCGTGCGCGGCTTGAAGGTGGGTCGGGCGCTTTCGTAGGCGGCGATGTCCGCTTCGTTCTGAAGGGTGAGCGAGATGTCGTCCAGGCCCTCCAGCAGACGCCAGCGGGCGTTGTCGTCGAGTTCGAACTCCGCGACGACGCCTTCCGCTCGCACCTGGCGGTCGACCAGGTCGACGGTGATTTCGGCGGTCGGGTCGGCCTCCGTCAGCTCCCACAGCCGCTCGACGGTCTCCTGCGGGAGGACGACGGTCAGCAGGCCGTTCTTCAGCGAGTTCCCGCGGAAGATGTCGGCGAAGCGGGAGGAGATGACCGTCTTGAAGCCGAAGTTCTGCAGGGCCCAGACGGCGTGCTCGCGCGAGGAACCCGTACCGAAGTCGGGGCCGGCGACCAGGACGGTCGCACCGGCGCGCTCCGGGCGGTTCGTGACGAACTCCGGGTCCTTGCGCCAGGCCTCGAAGAGCCCGTCCTCGAACCCGTCGCGGGTGATCTTCTTCAGCCAGTGGGCCGGGATGATCTGGTCGGTGTCGACGTTGCTGCGGCGCAGCGGGACGGCCCGGCCGGTGTGGGTGGTGAAGGCTTCCATGGTTCAGACTCCGGCGGTCGCGTCGGCGGCGGACAGGTCGGTGGGCGAGGCCAGGTGGCCCAGCACCGCAGTGGCGGCGGCCACCTGCGGGGAGACCAGGTGGGTGCGCCCGCCCTTGCCCTGCCGGCCCTCGAAGTTGCGGTTGGAGGTGGACGCGGAGCGTTCACCGGGCGCCAGTTGGTCGGGGTTCATGCCCAGGCACATCGAACAGCCCGCGTGCCGCCACTCGGCGCCGGCCTCCTTGAAGACCTTGTCCAGGCCCTCTTCCACGGCCTGCAGGGCGACGCGGACCGAGCCCGGGACGACCAGCATCCGTACGCCGTCGGCGACTTTGCGGCCCTCGACGATGCCGGCGACGGCACGCAGGTCCTCGATGCGGCCGTTGGTGCACGAACCTACGAAGACGGTGTCGACCTTGATGTCCCGCAGCGGCTGTCCGGCGGTCAACCCCATGTACTCCAGGGCCTTTTCGGCGGCCAGGCGCTCCGAAGCGTCCTCGTACGAAGCCGGGTCGGGGACGTGCGCCGACAGCGGTGCGCCCTGGCCCGGGTTGGTCCCCCAGGTGACGAAGGGGGACAGCGCGGCGCCGTCGATGACGACCTCCGCGTCGAAGACCGCGTCGTCGTCCGTGCGCAGGGTCTTCCAGTACTCGACCGCCGCGTCCCAGTCCTTGCCCGTGGGGGCGTGGTCACGGCCCTGGAGGTAGTCGAAGGTGGTCTGATCAGGGGCGATCATGCCCGCGCGGGCACCCGCCTCGATCGACATGTTGCAGATGGTCATCCGGGCTTCCATCGACAGCTCCTGGATGGCCTCGCCCCGGTACTCCAGGATGTAGCCCTGGCCGCCGCCCGTACCGATCTTGGCGATGATCGCCAGGATCAGGTCCTTCGCGGTGACGCCCTCGGCCAACGCGCCGGTGACGGTGATCGCCATCGTCTTCGGGCGGGCCAGCGGCAGCGTCTGGGTGGCCAGTACGTGCTCGACCTGGCTCGTGCCGATGCCGAAGGCCAGCGCGCCGAAGGCGCCGTGCGTGGAAGTGTGCGAGTCGCCGCAGACCACGGTGGTGCCGGGCTGGGTCAGACCCAGCTGCGGTCCCACGACGTGGACGACGCCCTGCTCGACGTCGCCCAGCGAGTGCAGGCGCACGCCGAACTCGGCGCAGTTCGCCCGCAGCGTCTCCAGCTGGGCGCGGGAAACCGGGTCGGCGATCGGCTTGTCGATGTCGAGGGTGGGGGTGTTGTGGTCCTCGGTCGCGATGGTGAGGTCGAGGCGTCGGACCTTGCGGCCGGCCTGACGCAGTCCTTCGAAGGCCTGCGGGCTGGTCACCTCGTGCAGCAGGTGCAGATCGATGAAGAGGAGGTCGGGCTCGCCTTCGGCGCGCCGGACGACATGGTCGTCCCAGACCTTCTCCGCGAGTGTCCTACCCATCGCTTTCCCTCCGGCCGGCCGGTTGTGCCGGCGCTTCATAGAGATCTTGTGCGCCGTGCCGCCCGTACCCCACGTCCCGGACGACGGCTCGGACCCAGTGGTTCGTGGACCCGCACATACAGACTCGCTGTTTCTTGGAAAAATTGAACTTGCGTTTCACAGTGTGAGACGCGAATATCGTTTCATGGACAACTCTAGCGGCGTCGGCGTTCTCGACAAGGCAGCTCTGGTATTGAGCGCACTGGAGTCCGGTCCGGCCACCCTCGCCGGGCTGGTCGCGGCGACAGGGCTCGCACGACCCACGGCACATCGCCTTGCCGTGGCACTGGAACACCACCGGATGGTGGCGAGGGACATGCAGGGCCGGTTCATCCTCGGACCGCGGCTGGCGGAACTCGCCGCCGCGGCCGGCGAGGACCGTCTGTTGGCCACGGCGGGACCGGTACTCACTCACCTCCGTGACGTGACGGGAGAGAGCGCGCAGCTCTACCGCCGTCAGGGAGACATGCGCATCTGCGTGGCGGCCGCGGAGCGGCTGTCGGGTCTTCGGGACACCGTCCCGGTGGGTTCCACGCTTCCCATGAAGGCCGGTTCGGCCGCGCAGATCCTGATGGCCTGGGAGGAGCCCGAGCGGCTCCACCGCGGCCTCCAGGGCGCGCGCTTCACGGCGACGGCACTCTCGGGCGTACGGCGTCGCGGCTGGGCGCAGTCGATCGGCGAGCGGGAGCCCGGTGTGGCCTCCGTCTCGGCGCCGGTGCGCGGGCCGTCGAACCGCGTGGTGGCCTCCGTATCGGTCTCCGGGCCGATCGAGCGGCTGACCCGCCACCCGGGCCGGATGCACGCCCAGGCCGTCATCGACGCGGCCGCACGGCTCACGGAGGCGCTGCGCCGCTCCGGCTGACGCCCCGACCCCACCTGCTCACCCCCGGGCCCGGGGGCGCGTTCGACGCCGCACACGTCCGAACACGCGCCTCCGGGCCCGCACTTGTGCCTGCCGGCCGGCGCGACCGACACAAAGCGAAGAGGCCCTCCGCGATGAACGCGGAGGGCCTCTTCGATGCGTACCCCCGACCGGATTCGAACCGGCGCTACCGCCTTGAGAGGGCGGCGTGCTAGGCCGCTACACAACGGGGGCTTGCTTGTACTGCGCTGGGCTACCAGGACTCGAACCTAGAACAAAGGAACCAGAAACCTTCGTGTTGCCAATTACACCATAGCCCAATGTGGTCTATACCAGACCAGTACCCCCGACCGGATTCGAACCGGCGCTACCGCCTTGAGAGGGCGGCGTGCTAGGCCGCTACACAACGGGGGCCCTAGCGATCCTGCATCAAGACGTCCGGGAGCTACCCAAAAGGAGATCTTGCGGGAAGGATCTGTACCCCCGACCGGATTCGAACCGGCGCTACCGCCTTGAGAGGGCGGCGTGCTAGGCCGCTACACAACGGGGGCAAAGCACTGCGTTACTACTGCACTGCGCTGGGGTACCAGGACTCGAACCTAGAATAAGGGAACCAGAAACCCTCGTGTTGCCAATTACACTATACCCCACCGGAAGTCAACCCCCTGGGGGGATTTACTTTCGAGTGGCGCCTCCGTCCGGCCTTTCGGCCCGCTCCGGCGGCGCAGAAAGAACATTACCGGATGGCTGACCGTGCTCCAAAACGGGTATCCCGCGCCAGCAGCTGAGGGAGCTGGTCAAGGCCCTCGATGCGGTGCGCGCCCTCGGGCCCCGGGCCCCGACCGCCGTCGCGGTCGATCCAGATGGCCGTCAACCCGGCGTCACGGGCTCCGCGTGCGTCGATCTCCGGCTGGTCCCCCACGTACGCCACCTCGCCGGGCGGCAGCCCGAGCGCCTCACACGCGGCCAGGAAGGCCTCCGCCTCGGGCTTGCTGACCCCGAGTTCGACGGCGCAGACCAGCACCTCGAAGCGGTCGCGCAGCCCGAGGTCGCGGAGCTTGGGGTCCTGGTTGGCGGTGGAGGAGTTGGAGAGCACCCCGTGGCGGTAGTCGGCGGCGAGGGCGTCGAGCGCCGGCACGACGTCGGGGAAGACGGTCCAGGCGGCCTTGTAGTGCTCCACGTACTGGTCGAACCAGGCGTCGGCCTCGTCCGCGGTCATCCCGGGCTCTTCCAGGAACTCCCGCACCCGCTCCTGCCGCTGCCCCTGGAAGGTGCCCTCGCCGGCCGCGAAGCGCGCCCAGTGCCGGTCGGTGATCTCCCGCCACAGCGCGAGCGCCTGCGCGGGGGTCCCGTACCGGTGCGCCAGGCCCGTGACTTCCACCTGGCGCGCCAACCCGGCGGCGTCGGCCCCCGTGTAGTCGAAGAGGGTGTCGTCGATGTCCCACAGCACGGCGCGGATCGGCATGTGCCCGAGCCTATGCCGAAGTGCCCTCCTGCGGGGGCACGACGAAGAAGTCCGTGACGAAGCAGGTGACCCGGCCGGCCGCGTCCCGCCCCACCCAGGTGGGGTACGTCCCGTCGCCCCAGCCGGACTGGAAGACCGCCACCTGTTGGCCCCCGGGGCCGGTGAGCACGTACGGGCCGGGGTGCCGGTACCCGTCCGCGAGGAACGGGGCGCGCAGCAGCTCCCGGGTGGCCTCGCGGTCGGCGAAGTCCCGCCCGGCTGACGCGTCGTGGAAGGCCCCCACGCCCGCGTCCACGCCGTAGCCGTAGAGCTCGCCCGGCCCCAGGTCGTCCAGGCGCTGCTCACCGCTGAGCGCGAGCTCCCAGGACGCCGTCGGCGCCTCGTTGACCACCAGCCGCAGGGCGGCGAGATCCGGGCGGGGGGACCCCTGCGGCAGCGGCTCGTCGGCCGGGGACCACGTGACGAGCGCCGCTTCCAGCCGGTAGCGGCCGGGCGCCACCTCGACGTGGAACGGCGGTCTGGTGTCCGGCCCCAGGTAGGCCATCGGATCGCAGGCCACCAGCCGGCCGGTCGGCAGCCGCAGCTCGCCCCCGTCGGCCACCGAGAGGGTCCCGAGGTCTCCCTCCTCGTCTCGGAAGGCGTAGCCCGGCGTGAAGTGCCGGGCGAAGTCGGGGGCGGCGAGGGGCATGCGGGGCCTTCCGGATCGTGGGCGGGACGCCGCAGGGGGCGGCGGCCGGGAGTCCGGGCCTCCGCCCCCTGCGGGAAGGACAGGTGCTGCTGCGGGTCAGCCGGCGAGCTTGGCCAGGGCCGCGTCGATGCGGGCCAGCGAGCGCTCCTTGCCCAGGATCTCCAGCGACTCGAAGAGCGGCAGGCCGACCGTGCGGCCGGTCACGGCCACGCGGACCGGGGCCTGGGCCTTGCCGAGCTTGAGGCCGTGGGCCTCGCCGGCGGTCAGGACGGCCTGCTTGAGGGACTCGGGGTCGGTCCAGTCCGCCGACTCCAGGCCCGCGCGCGCCGTGGCGAGCAGCGCGGCCGGCTCGCCCTTCATCGCCTTGTCCCACGAGGCCTGGTCCTCGACCGGCTCCTTGAGGAACAGGAAGTCGACGTTGGCGGTGATCTCCGACAGGACGCCCACGCGCGTCTGGGCGTACGGCGCGATGCGCTCCCAGGCCTCGGCGTCGAAGTCCTCGGGGGCCCAGTTGGCGTGCGGGGCCTGCAGCCACGGGGCGCAGCGGTCCGCGAAGACCTTCGGGTCGAGCAGGCGGATGTGGTCGCCGTTGATCGACTCGGCCTTCTTCAGGTCGAAGCGGGCCGGGTTGGCGTTCACGCCGTCGATGTCGAACTTCGACACCATCTCCTCGATCGAGAAGACGTCCTGGTCCTTGGAGAAGGACCAGCCGAGGAGCGAGAGGTAGTTCAGCAGGCCCTCGGGGAGGAAGCCGCGCTCGCGGTACAGGTTGAGCGAAGCCTCGGGGTCGCGCTTGGAGAGCTTCTTGTTGCCCTCGCCCATCACGTACGGCAGGTGACCGAAGGCGGGGGTGCTCTTGGCGACGCCCAGCTCGATCAGTGCGGCGTAGAGGGCGATCTGGCGGGGGGTCGAGGAAAGCAGGTCCTCGCCGCGCAGGACGTGCGTGATCTCCATCAGCGCGTCATCGACCGGGTTGACCAGCGTGTACAGCGGGGCGCCGTTGGCCCGGACGATGCCGAAGTCCGGCACGTTGTCCGGGGTGAAGGTCAGCTCGCCGCGGACGAGGTCGGTGAAGGTGATCGGCGCGTCGGGCATCCGGAAGCGGACGATCGCCGGGCGGTGCTCGCCCTGGTACGCCTCGACCTGCACGGGGGTGAGCTCGCGGCAGTGGCCGTCGTAGCCGGAGGGCTTGCCGGCGGCGCGGGCGGCCGCGCGGCGGGCGTCGAGCTCTTCGGTGGAGCAGTAGCAGTGGTACGCGTAGCCGCCGTCGAGCAGCTTCTTCGCGACGTCCGCGTAGATGTCCATGCGCTCGGACTGGCGGTACGGGGCGTGCGGGCCGCCGACCTCGGGGCCCTCGTCCCAGGTGAAACCGAGCCAGCGCAGCGAGGCGAGCAGCTGGTCGTAGGACTCCTCGGAGTCACGGGCCGCGTCGGTGTCCTCGATGCGGAAGACGAACGTGCCGCCGTGGTGGCGGGCGAACGCCCAGTTGAAGAGTGCGGTCCGAACCAGGCCCACGTGGGGGTTGCCGGTCGGGGAGGGACAGAAACGTACGCGGACAGGTCCGTTAACCACGCTTGATCACCTTGTTGGTGAGAGTGCCGATGCCTTCGATGGTGACGGCGACCTCGTCGCCGACGTTGAGGGGGCCGACTCCGGCCGGGGTCCCCGTGAGGATGACGTCGCCGGGCAGCAGGGTCATGGCCTCGGAGATGTGGACGATCAGGTCCTCGATGGAGCGGACCATGTCACTGGTACGGCCGAGCTGGCGCTGTTCGCCGTTGACCGTGCACTGGATGGTCAGGTCGCTCGGGTCCAGGTCGGTCTCGATCCAGGGGCCGAGGGGGCAGGCACTGTCGAAGCCCTTGGCCCGGGCCCACTGCTTCTCCCGCTGCTGGACGTCGCGCGCGGTGACGTCGTTGGCGCAGGTGTAGCCGAGGATGACGTCCTTGACGCGCTCCTTCGGGACCTCGCGGCACATGCGGCCGATGACCACGGCGAGCTCCGCCTCGTGGTGGAGGTCCTGGGAGAAGGAGGGGTACGTGATCGGGTCGCCCGGGCCGACCACCGAGGTGGAGGGCTTGAAGAAGGTGATCGGGGCGTCGGGACGGCCTTGATCGTCAAAGATGGCGTTGCCGAGCTCCGCCGCGTGCTCCGCGTAGTTGCGGCCGATGGCCACGACCTTGTTCGGGAGCACGGGCGGCAGCAGCCGGACCTTGCTCATCGGGACCTTCGTGCCCGAGAGCTCGAAGTCCGCGAAGGGGATGCCCTTGATGATGTCGAGCACGAGCGTGGAGTCGTCGCCGGGGGCGCCGTCGCCCTCGACCGCGCCGAACGCGACGTTGCCGTCGATCGAGAACCTGGCGATGCGCACCGGTTGCGTCTGCCCCTCTGTATTTCCGCTGGCTGGAGTCTGCGGACCCCAGGCTAACGCGGAGGGCAGCGGCGCTTCACGTTCCTTTGCGGGGTGGCTACTCCGCGGCGGCGGCGACCGGCACGTTCATCAGGACGGTGCGGCGCGGGTTCGCGGTCTGCGTCGGCAGCTCGACGGCGTGCTCCGGGGTGGCCGGTGCCGCCTGCAGGTCCTCGGCGTCCTTGAGGTGCGCGAGGGTCGTGCGGCGGGGGTTGGCTATGTTGCGGAACATCGTCGTCGTCTTCATCGGAGTTCGGGGTCCTCGGTTCGATCTGTGAGTGTCGGCTGTCGCATGCACCAACCCTGGCGCCAACCCTTTAAGGGGCAAGGCTAAACATCTGAATCCCCCGGCGAACCAGGAAGTAATGGCCACGGCTGTGTGAGTTTGCTCACCCTTGACCCGACATTACCGACATATTGGACAGTCAATTCCACCCCCCGAAACGGACATTGCGCCACTGAATGTTCCATTCCGCTCCTGATCATCTCGACTGGGACACCTTGACAGCCTCATTGTTTGGATGGCGTAAGTCCGATTTCTACCGAATGCAGTCGCACATCGCGTAGCTCATTCGTCACACGTCGTAATCGACTCTCCGGGCCGACACTCGCACCTTGTTGGAGATCCGCCACTGTGCTGGAATTCGCGAGACCGCCGCGGGAATCAGCCGGCGCGCAGGTGGCGCGACACTGCGCCGAGCGCGGTGGCACGGAGAGGAATACGCGCCGGTCACCGACGACCACCATGGGGCGGCAAATGCCCCACGACTCGACACCGTCCCACCGGTCACCCGGCGGGACGCCTGGTCCAGAGGTTGCGACGCTAGTGCAGGGACGATTCAAGAGGGATGGCAGCGCTGCGGCGGAGCAGGAGCCGCGCGGCGGGACCGACCGTGGCTCCTCGCCCCAGCACGCCCAGAACCGCGGGCCGGCTGTCGAAGGCGCAGGCCCCGACACCTCCGCCGCGGTGAAGGCGAAGGGCCGTGGGAAGTCCGTGAAGGCCAGGGTCAAGGCGAAAGCCGGACCCGCCGAGCCTGCCGGACCGGCTGAGCAGGACGTGGCGATACCGAAGGCCCCCAACGGGCCCGGTTCTCGCCTCGCCATGCAGAACTGGCGCATCAGCACGCGACTGGTGTCGCTGCTGACCCTGCCGGTCGTCGCCGCCACCACGCTCGGTGGTTTCCGTATCAACGACTCGCTCAACGACATCGCGCAGCTGGAGCACATGCAGCTGCTGACGACGATGACGCGACAGGCCACCAACCTGGCCGCCATGCTCCAGGAGGAGCGCGACCTCTCCGCGGGTCCGCTCTCCCTCTCCCGGGGCAAGACCACCAGCAGTGTCGACGTGGTCCGGCAACAGACCGACACCGCTGCCAAGGCCTTCGCCGCCGCGACCGACAAGGTCGACAGCACGGGCGAGAAGGACGACACGCTCCGGTCGATCCGCAACAACGTCCTGCAGATCGGTCGCCAGCTCACCAACATCGAGACGATCCGCAGCCGCGCGTACATCAACGGCGCCCAGCAGACCGTCAGTGAGTACAACGCGGTCATCGTCTCGCTGCTCTCGCTCTCCCAGGACATGGCGCAAGCCACCTCCAACCCGGAGATGATCAAGCGTACCCGTGCCCTGGCCGCGTTCTCCGCCGCCAAGGAGTACGCCTCCATCCAGCGCGCGATCATCGCCGCCTCGCTCCCCGACACCAACGAGCGTCAGGGTGAGCTGAAGGAGAACGACCGGCTGTACGCCCTCTCCGCCCAGAAGGGCGAGCTGCAGGCGAAGACCACCTTCGGACTCGTCTACCAGGGCCGGACCGAGGATCTCCTCGCGGGTCTGGGCGACAGCAACTCCGAGATCTCGACCGCCGACGGCTACTCCCGCCGCGTCCTGGCCAGCCAGGACGCGTTCCTCCGGGAGAAGAACCGCTCCTGGCTCGACTGGTACGACGCCGACGGCACCAAGCTCCAGGCCATGAAGGTCATCGAGCTGACCCTGCTCGAGGAGATGGAGCAGAAGGCCCGTGAGCTGAAGAACGAGGCCCAGCAGGACGCCATCATCAACGGTGCCCTGATCCTCCTCGTCCTCGGTGTCTCCCTCGTCGGCGCCTTCGTCATGGCCCGCTCGATGATCCGCTCGCTGCGCCGCCTGCAGGACACCGCGACGCGCGTCGCCCAGGACCGTCTGCCCGAGCTCGTCAAGCAGCTCTCCGAGTCCGACCCGCAGGACGTGGACACGTCCGTGGAATCGGTCGGCGTGCACACCCGCGACGAGATCGGCCAGGTGGCCGCGGCATTCGACGACGTGCACCGCGAGGCCGTCCGCCTCGCCGCCGAGCAGGCCCTCCTGCGAGGCAACGTCAACGCGATGTTCACCAACCTCTCGCGCCGCTCGCAGGGCCTCATCCAGCGTCAGCTCTCGCTCATCTCCGAACTGGAGTCGCGCGAGGCCGACCCGGACCAGCTCTCCTCGCTCTTCAAGCTCGACCACCTCGCGACCCGCATGCGCCGTAACGGCGAAAACCTCCTCGTCCTCGCGGGCGAGGAGCCGGGCCGCCGGTGGACCCGCCCCGTCCCGCTGGTCGACGTGCTCCGTGCCGCCGCCTCCGAGGTGGAGCAGTACGAACGTGTCGAGCTGGCCTCGGTGCCCGGCACCGATGTCGCCGGCCGCGTGGTCAACGACCTCGTGCACGTCCTCGCCGAGCTGCTGGAGAACGCCACGTCGTTCTCCTCCCCGCAGACCAAGGTCAAGGTCACCGGTCACGCGCTGCCCGACGGCCGCGTGCTCGTCGAGATCCACGACACCGGCATCGGCCTCTCCCCCGAGGACCTCGCCGCGATCAACGAGCGACTCGCGTCGCCGCCCACCGTGGACGTCTCCGTCTCCCGACGCATGGGTCTGTTCGTGGTCGGCCGCCTGTCCCTGCGACACGGCATCCGCATCCAGCTGCGCCCCTCCGACTCGGGCGGTACGACGGCCCTCGTCATGCTGCCGGTGGACGTCGCCCAGGGCGGCAAGAAGCCGGCTCCGATGCCGGGCCAGGGCGGCCCCGGTGGCGCTCCCGGTGGCGCTCCCGGTGCACAGGGTGCCGTGGGCGGCCCGGCCGCACGTCCGTCCGTGGGCTCGGGTCCGCAGCGCGGTCAGGTCGGCGGCGCCGGCCAGCGCGCCGCGCTGCCGGGCCGCGACGGCGCCGGCCAGCGTCCGCAGGGCGGTCGCCCGCAGCAGGGTGGTCCCGGTGGCCGTCCGCAGCAGGGTCCGACCACCGCGGGCCAGGGCCAGGGCGCCTTCGGTTCCGGTGCGCCGCTGCCGACCCGCGGTCCGGTCCCCAGTCCCGGATTCGGTGGTGGCCCGCAGGCAGCCCGTCCGGCTACCGGTCCGACCGGCTACCCGCAGGGCAACGCCTTCGAACGGCCCCAGCAGCCGCAGCAGCAGTCGCCGCAGCAGCAGCCCCAGCAGCCGGCCGCTCCCGCGGCGCCGGCTCAGAACGGCCCCCGGCCGCAGCTGCCGCCGCGCGGTGGCGCTCCTCGTGCGGAGCTCCCCGGGCCGCAGACCACCAGCTGGGGCAGCGACCAGGCGCGCGGTCACGACGAGCTCTCGGGCCCCGGCTCGACGGCCGAGTTCGCCCGCCCGGACTTCAACGCCCCGATGCCCCAGGCGGACAACGGCAACAGCACGACCGGACAGTTCGAGCGTCCGGACGTGCGGGGCTCCATGGACCCGTCCACCACCGGACAGTTCGAGCGCCCGGGCTACCAGCCCCAGCGCCCCGGCGGCCCCGGTGTCGGCGGCTACGCCCCGCAGCAGCCCCAGGCCCAGGCTCCGCAGGCCGGCAACGGGTACGCACCCGTACCGCCCGCGCGTCCCGAGACCCCGCGGCTGCCGCAGGCTCACCGGCCGGAGGCGCTGCCCCCGGCCCAGAGCTCCGGCGAGGCCCGCAGCCCGATCTTCGACACCCTGGAGTCGAACTGGTTCCGCGAGGAGGGGCAGCAGCCCCCCGCCACGGGACCGGCCGCGGCGATCCCCCAGCAGGGCCAGCAGTCCGCTCCGGCGGCCCCGGCGCCGCAGCAACCGCTGCCGCAGCGCGGCCAGGAGCAGGCGGCCGAGCCCGCCGGCACGACGACCGGCGCCATGCCGACCGTCAGCTGGAAGTCCTCGCCGAACGACGAGCTGATGCGGCAGGCCGAGCGCGTGCGCCAGCCCGCCGCAGGCGGCATCACGACCTCGGGGCTGCCCCGCCGGGTCCCGCGGGCGAACCTCGTGGCCGGCACTGCGCAGCAGCAGGCCGAGGCGCAGGCGGGTCCGCAGGTCTCGCGGGCACCGGACGACGTCCGTGGCCGTCTGACCAACCTCCGACGCGGTATCCAGCAGGGCCGTCAGGCCGGCAACAACGGACCGGCGACCGGCAGTTACCACATCGACCCCACTTACCAGCAGGAGCGTTAGTTGAGTTCGATGAGCCAGGCGGCACAGAACCTGAACTGGTTGATCACCAACTTCGTGGACAACACCCCCGGGGTGTCCCACACGGTGGTGGTCTCCGCCGACGGCCTCCTTCTGGCAATGTCCGAAGGATTCCCCCGCGACCGCGCCGATCAGCTGGCGGCCGTGGCCTCCGGACTGACCTCGCTGACCGCCGGTGCCTCCCGTATCTTCGAGGGTGGCGCCGTCAACCAGACCGTGGTCGAGATGGACCGGGGATTCCTCTTCCTCATGTCCGTCTCGGACGGATCCTCGCTGGCCGTACTGGCGCACCCCGAGTGCGACATCGGCCTCGTGGGCTACGAGATGGCCCTTCTGGTGGATCGCGCGGGCAGTGTCCTCACTCCGGACCTGCGCGCCGAACTGCAGGGAAGCCTGCTCGGCTGACTTCCCACTCTCCCGGCCGGACGGTACTACCGGCCGGGGGATCGGGGCCCCGCCCCGAAATCCAGTACTCCCGCCAGGCCGTCATCCCGTCCCCCCACCGGCCGCCCCGTAAGACGGCACGCTGACCACTGCTGTCCAGCCCGGAGGATCAATGACCCCGCCCCCCGCCTACTCCGATTCGTACGGAGACTCGTACTCGGAAGGCGATCAGCCGCTGGTGCGTCCGTACGCGATGACCGGCGGCCGGACCCGGCCCCGCTACCAGCTCGCCATCGAGGCGCTGGTCAGCACCACCGCCGATCCGATGCACCTGTCCGGCCTGCTCCCCGAGCACCAGCGCATCTGCACCCTGTGCCGCGAGGTCAAGTCGGTCGCCGAGGTCTCCGCACTGCTGTCGATGCCGCTCGGTGTCGCCCGGATCCTCGTCGCCGACCTGGCAGAGGCCGGAATGGTGGCCATCCACCAGCCGGGCAATGGAGAGGCCGGCGGCACGCCGGATGTAACGCTGCTCGAAAGGGTGCTCAGTGGCCTTCGGAACATCTAGCGGAGCGGCTCCTGCTCGCTCCACCACCTCCGCAAAGATCGTGGTGGCGGGCGGCTTCGGCGTGGGCAAGACCACGTTCGTCGGAGCCGTGTCGGAGATCAACCCGCTGCGCACCGAAGCCGTGATGACCAGCGCCTCGGCCGGGATCGACGACCTCACCCACACCGGTGACAAGACGACCACCACGGTCGCCATGGACTTCGGCCGCATCACGCTCGACCAGGACCTGATCCTGTACCTCTTCGGTACCCCGGGCCAGGACCGCTTCTGGTTCATGTGGGACGACCTCGTCCGCGGCGCCATCGGCGCCATCGTGCTCGTGGACACCCGCCGCCTCGCCGACTGCTTCCCGGCGGTCGACTACTTCGAGAACAGCGGCCTGCCCTTCGTCGTGGCCCTCAACGGCTTCGAGGGGCACCAGCCCTACACGCCGGAGGAAGTCCGCGAGGCGCTGCAGATCGGCCCCGGTGCTCCGATCATCACCACCGACGCCCGCCACCGCGCGGACGCCAAGAGCGCGCTCATCACGCTCGTCGAGCACGCGCTGATGGCGCGGCTCAAGTAACACGGTTTCAGTTGTCGCGCGGGAGGGGCGGGCTGTGTCTTACGACACGGCCCGCCCCTCTCGTTCATAACGTTTCGACAGAGAATTACGGCCACGTGGCAACGGGGTGCGGTCGTCTGGTATCGCTGCGCGCACAACTGCCCCCATTTTTGCCGCAGGACGCTCTTTATGTCCGGTTTATGTAGGGCATAAGCTTCTGGGTACGGCCGGATTCAACTGTTTGGAACACGGCCGTTACCCGTGCTGGAATTCAACGAACTAGCTAGTAGCACCGCCGAGAGGTTGTTGGTCGAGTGAGGCGAAGCATCGCAAGCCCCGCGGATGAACCCGCGCGCGGCAACTTCACCCCGCCGCCGCGAGCGGCCACGTCGCCCGTCGACGTGCCCGTGGACCCGCCCGCGAGCAGCGGGAGCAGCAGCAGGTTCTCGCCCCGCAACTGGCGTGTGCCGACCCGTCTGAACGCCATCCTGCTCGTGCCGGCCCTCGTGGGCCTGGTCATGGGCGGTTTCCAGGTGAAGGGCTCCATCGACACCTGGAACGAGGCCAAGGACGCCGAGAAGATAGCCACGGTCGTCCAGGCCGCCTCGGGATACAGCCAGGCACTGCTCAACGAGCGGGACCTGACCGCCGAGCCCCTCCTGAACGGCCAGACGAAGGACCCGAAGGTCCTCAAGGCCTACGCGGACACCACCGCGGCCAAGGAGAAGTTCGACAAGGCCGTCCAGGACATGCCGAAGAACCTCGGCCTGGAGCGACGCCTGGACCTCTTCCGTGCGGAGGAGCCCAAGCTGGACGCCGTACGCGACAAGGCGTACCTGGCGGCGGCGGAGAGCCCCAAGAAGAATCTGCCCAACGCGGCCGGCCCCATCCCGACCGAAGAGGGCTATGTGCTGGTCCAGCACTACCTCATGCAGTTCGCGAACGAGCTCGGTCTCGGCACCGGCAACGTGACCTCGTACGGCCGCATGGTCTACGCGATCCAGCTGGCCAAGGCGGCGAACTCGCTGCAGCGCGCGGTCGGTACGCACCTGCTGGTGCGCCCGAGCGCCGACGAGAACACCCGCAAGGCCCAGCTCGTCGCCTTCTCCTCCTACGCCTACCTCGAAGAAATCGCCATCGGCGAGTACGTCGCGGCGGGTACCGAGGATGACGTGAACCGCCTCAAGGCGGTCATGGCCAAGAAGTCCGAAGAGGGCAAGGCCAAGATCGCCGACGCGAAGCACCAGGCCGAGCAGGCAGGTGTCCGCTTCCTGCCCCCGCCCACGATCGGCGAATCCGCGCTCGCCGGCATGACCGACGCGATCGCCAACAGCGAGAGCAAGAAGAAGCTCTCCGAGACCGGGACGACCCCCGCGTTCTGGCAGGCCGCTGCCACCGCGAAGTTCGACGGCTACGACGAGGTCGAGAAGGAACTCCTCGACAAGGCCGTCAAGGACGCCGTCGCGGTCTCCGACGAGGCCCGAACCGACGCGATCGTCAACGGCGCCATCGTGGTCGTCGCCCTGCTCGCCGCGTTCATCCTCGCCGGCATGATGGCCCGCCAGATGGGCCGCGCGATGGCCCGCCTGCGCACCGCCGCCTTCGACATCGCCGAGCAGCGCCTGCCGATGCTCGTCGACCAGCTCTCGCGCACCGATCCCGGCAAGGTGGACACCCGTGTCCTCCCGATCCCCATCGACTCCCAGGACGAGATCGGCGAGGTCGCCCGCGCCTTCGACCAGGTCCACCGGGAAGCGGTACGGCTCGCGGCCGAGCAGGCCCTCCTGCGAGGGAACGTCAACGCGATCTTCACCAACCTCTCCATGCGCAACCAGTCGCTGATCGAGGGCCAGCTGACCCTCATCACCGACCTGGAGAACAACGAGGCCGACCCGGACCAGCTGGAGAACCTCTTCCGCCTGGACCACCTGGCCACCCGCATGCGCCGCAACGGCGAGAACCTCCTTATCCTCGCGGGCGAGGAGCCGGGCCGCCGCTGGGACCAGCCGGTCCCGCTCGTCGACGTGCTGCGCGCCGCCTCCTCCGAGGTGGAGCAGTACGAGCGCATCGAGCTCTCGGGCGTCTCGGAGGCCGAGATCCACGGCCAGGCCGTGACCGACCTCGTGCACCTGCTCGCCGAGCTCCTGGAGAACGCCACCACGTTCTCCTCCCCGCAGACCAAGGTCCGCGTCAATGCCACGCGTCTGCCCGACGGCCGCGTGATGGTCGAGATCCACGACAAGGGCATCGGCCTCACCGCCGAGGACTTCGCGGACATCAACCACAAGCTGGCCAACCCGCCGACCGTGGACGCCGCGATCTCGCAGCGCATGGGTCTGTTCGTGGTCGGCCGGCTGGCGGACCGCCACAGCATCCGCGTCCAGCTGCGCCCCTCGGGCGAGGCGGCCGGTACCACTTCGCTGGTCATGCTCCCCGACGCCATCACCCACGGTGGCGGTGGCGAGGGCATTCCGGACGACGACTTCACGGTCTCGCAGATCATCCCGGAGCAGCAGGCCCAGCTGGCTCCCCCGCTGCGCACCGCCGCCGAGCTCGGCTTCGACGACTCGCGCTACGACCAGCAGGGCTCCGACGGCCTCGCCGCCGACCCGGTCGGCCGGTCCCTCGGGCAGCAGGAGCGGAGGGCGGCGCTGGCGGCCCAGGTGGGTTACCCGCAGGAACAGCAGCAGTACCCCGCCCAGGAGTATCCGGAACCTCAGCCGGAGCACGGGTACCAGGAGTACCAGGGCTACGAGCAGCAGTCCGAGCAGGCCTACGACACCTCCTACGAGGCACAGCAGGCGCAGCAGGGCTACGAGGCGTACCCGCAGCAGGACTACGGCTATACGGAAGACGGTTACCCGGACCAGCAGCCGGCCACCCAGGGCTACGACAATGGCTTCGAAGCCCAGCCGGGACAGGCCGAATGGCCCGAACAGAACACGTATCCGGCTGCCTACCAGCAGGATTACGGGACTGAATCGGAATCCCAGGCCGTCCCCGAAGCGGCTCCGGAGCGCGTAGGCTTCGACCGTCCGGGTGCCGCTGCAGACACCGGTCACGCGATGACCGGAGCGGGCCTGCCGCGACGCGGCAGCCAGCAGCAGTGGCCGTCCGGGAAGCAGCAAACGGAGTCCACCGGTTCCCTCTTCGAGCAGCGGTCGCCGCGTCAGCAGCAGCCCGCCGAAACGGAGCAGGCGCCGGAGGAAACTGAAGGCACCGCCGCCTGGCGTTCGCGCAACGACGAACGCTGGCAGCAGGCCGGAAAGCTCCGTGAGCCGAAGGCGGGCGGGATCACCCCGTCCGGTCTCCCTCGGCGAGTGCCCAAGGCCAACCTGGTCGAGGGCGCAGCGGAGACGACCCCGCAGGGCGGCCCCCAGGTCTCCCGCGCTCCGGAGGACGTCCGCGGCAGGTTGAGCAACCTGCGGCGCGGTGTCCAGCAGGGACGCAGCGCGGGTTCTGAGCAGTCAAGTAACAGCTATGACCAGGAGCGTTAGTGTGAGCCCGATGAGCCAGGCGGCACAGAACCTGAACTGGTTGATCACCAACTTCGTGGACAACACCCCCGGGGTGTCGCACACGGTGGTGGTCTCCGCCGACGGCCTTCTTCTGGCGATGTCCGACGGGTTCCCGCGCGACCGCGCCGATCAGCTGGCGGCCGTGGCCTCCGGACTGACCTCGCTGACCGCCGGTGCCTCTCGCATCTTCGAGGGTGGCGCCGTCAACCAGACCGTGGTCGAGATGGACCGGGGATTCCTCTTCCTCATGTCCGTCTCGGACGGATCCTCGCTGGCCGTACTGGCGCACCCCGAGTGCGACATCGGCCTCGTGGGCTACGAGATGGCCCTTCTGGTGGATCGCGCGGGCAGTGTCCTGACTCCGGATCTGCGTGCCGAGCTGCAAGGAAGTCTTCTCAACTAGCAGACAGGCAGTGCGTTTCGCGTCATCGCACCATAGGGTGCGGTGGCGCGGTTCCACAGGGAGTACTGCGTTCTTGGAGTCGGAGGAGGAAACGTGACAACACCCGGAGGACATCCTTATGGCGGCGCGCAGCAGCCGCAGGGTGGGCACGACCAGAACCGCTTCAACTTTCCCTCGGCGCCGAGCCGGCCCGTGCCGGAGCAGAATCCCTACCAGCAGCAGCAGTACGGACAGCCCCAGATGCCTCCGCAGCAGCAGCCGCCGCGCGCCGCGCGACAGCCCGCTCCGAAGGCCCACAACCCGTTGGTGCGTCCGTACGCGATGACCGGCGGCCGTACTCGGCCGCGCTACCAGCTCGCCATCGAGGCGCTGGTCAGTACCACGGCGGATCCCGCGCGTCTGCAAGGGCAGTTGCCCGAGCACCAGCGCATCTGCCGCCTGTGCCAGGAGATCAAATCCGTAGCGGAGATCTCGGCACTTCTCTCCATTCCTCTTGGTGTCGCCCGCATCCTCGTCGCCGACCTGGCGGAGGCGGGCCTTGTCGCCATTCACCAGCCCGGCGGCGACGAGTCTGCCGGTGGCCAGCCAGACGTGACACTGCTCGAAAGGGTGCTCAGTGGACTTCGCAAGCTCTAACGGCGGAGCGGCTCCCCGCTCCACCACCTCCGCGAAGATCGTGGTGGCGGGCGGCTTCGGCGTGGGCAAGACCACGTTCGTCGGCGCGGTCTCCGAGATCAACCCGCTGCGCACCGAAGCCGTGATGACCAGCGCCTCGGCCGGGATCGACGACCTCACCCACACCGGTGACAAGACGACCACCACGGTCGCCATGGACTTCGGCCGCATCACGCTCGACCAGGACCTGATCCTGTACCTCTTCGGTACCCCGGGCCAGGACCGCTTCTGGTTCATGTGGGACGACCTCGTCCGCGGCGCCATCGGCGCCATCGTGCTCGTGGACACCCGCCGCCTCGCCGACTGCTTCCCGGCGGTCGACTACTTCGAGAACAGCGGCCTGCCCTTCGTCATCGCCCTCAACGGCTTCGAGGGGCACCAGCCCTACACGCCGGAGGAAGTCCGCGAGGCCCTGCAGATCGGCCCGGACGCCCCGATCATCACCACCGACGCCCGCCACCGCGCGGACGCCAAGAGCGCGCTCATCACGCTCGTCGAGCACGCCCTCATGGCGCGGCTTCGGTAGCAGCCCTCCCGCACCCGGCAGGCCCCCGCGTCACACGACGCGGGGGCCTTCGCCATGGGGCGGGGTCCGCGCCGGCTCCTCCCTCGGCGGCGGTACGCAGAAGGCCCCGCACCCTGGACGGGTGCGGGGCCTTCTGGGGCTCGGGAAACTCAGCCCTGCCAGCTGTGCGGGGCGCGGAAGCCGGGCGTGCGCTCCAGGCGGCGCCAGCCGGCCTGGCCGGGCACGCGCACCGGGGTCTCCTCGGGGGTGGCGGCCGCACGGGCGAGCAGGATCGCGGTGATCGCGGCCAGCTCCTCGGGCCGGGCGTTGCCCTTTTCGACGCGCAGCAGGGTGTCAGTGGCGGTGGTCATGTGGTGGCAGGTCTCCTTCGCGGTTACTGCGGCGGGTTGCCGTGCTTGCGGGACGGCAGATCGGCGTGCTTGTTGCGGAGCATCGCGAGGGCGCTGACGAGCACCTCGCGGGTCTCGGCGGGGTCGATGACGTCGTCGACGAGGCCGCGCTCGGCCGCGTAGTACGGGTGCATCAGTTCGGCCTTGTACTCCTTGACCATGCGTACGCGCATGGCCTCGGGGTCCTCGGCGTCCGCGATCTGCTTGCGGAAGATGACGTTGGCCGCGCCCTCGGCGCCCATGACGGCGATCTCGTTGGTAGGCCAGGCGTAGGTGATGTCGGCGCCGATGGACTGGGAGTCCATGACGATGTACGCGCCGCCGTAGGCCTTGCGCAGGATCAGCGAGATCCGCGGGACGGTGGCGTTGCAGTACGCGTACAGCAGCTTGGCGCCGTGGCGGATGATGCCGCCGTGCTCCTGGTCGACGCCCGGCAGGAAGCCCGGTACGTCCAGCAGGGTGATGATCGGGATGTTGAAGGCGTCGCACATCTGGACGAAGCGCGCGGCCTTCTCGGAGGCCTCGATGTCCAGGACACCGGCGAGGTGGCCGGGCTGGTTGGCGACGATGCCGACGACCTGGCCGTTCATCCGGGCCAGGGCGCAGATGATGTTGCGGGCCCAGCGCTCGTGGATCTCCAGGACGTCGCCCTCGTCGACGAGCTCCTCGATGACCTTGAGCATGTCGTACGGGCGGTTGCCGTCGGCGGGCACCAGGTCCAGCAGGACCTCGCTGCGCCGGTCGGCCGGGTCGCTCGTCTCGTGGACGGGCGGGTTCTCGCGGTTGTTGGAGGGCAGCATCGAGATGAGGTACCGGACCTCGGAGATGCAGGTCTCCTCGTCGTCGTACGCGAAGTGCGCGACGCCGGAGGTCTCGGCGTGCACGTCGGCGCCGCCGAGGCCGTTCTGGGTGATCTCCTCGCCGGTCACCGCGCGGACCACGTCCGGGCCGGTGATGAACATCTGCGAGGTCTCCCGGACCATGAACACGAAGTCCGTGAGGGCCGGGGAGTACGCGGCGCCACCGGCGCAGGGGCCCAGCATGACCGAGATCTGCGGGATGACGCCCGATGCCTTGGTGTTGCGCTGGAAGATGCCGCCGTAGCCGGCGAGCGCCGAGACGCCCTCCTGGATGCGGGCGCCGGCGCCGTCGTTCAGGGAGACCAGCGGGGCACCGGCCGCGATGGCCATGTCCATGATCTTGTGGATCTTCGTGGCGTGGGCCTCGCCCAGGGCGCCGCCGAAGATGCGGAAGTCGTGTGCGTAGACGAAGACCGTGCGGCCCTCGACCGTGCCCCAGCCGGTGATGACACCGTCGGTGTACGGCTTCTTGTTCTCCAGGCCGAACCCGGTCGCCCGGTGGCGGCGGAGCTGCTCGACCTCCCGGAAGGAACCTTCGTCGAGCAGCAGCGCGATGCGCTCACGGGCGGTCAGCTTGCCCTTGGCGTGCTGGGTCTCGGTCGCGCGGTCGCTGGGGCCGCGCTTCGCCTGCTCGCGCAGGGAGTGCAGCTCGGCCACGCGCCCGCGGGCGTCCGTCGGCTCGCTCGGGGTCTGGTCCACAACGGTCATGTACCGACCTTACGAAGATCGCGATGAAAAACCTCCGTTCATTCCTCACAGTCTCGGAAGACTTCCGCTGTCCGGCCCGCACAGTACGCCCAGTAGATGTACGGACTCCGCCAGACGGGGCGCTCGCCCGTTGTGGGACCTTCACAAAATGACCTGACACCCCGGCTAGATGTTGAAATTTGAACGGAATAGGTCTAGCGTCATTCCTGTTGGAGTCGTTGAAGATTCAACAGATTCTTCAGTTCAAGCAGGAAACCACCGAGGAGCAAGTCATGGGTCTCTTCACCCGCCGCAGCCAGAACGTGAACGTCCAGGACGGCGCCGCCGTCGCCACCCTTGAAGTGGACCCGGCGCTCGCCGCGCTCACCGGCGACTACGTCATCGACCCCGCCCACAGCAGCATCGGCTTCACCGTCCGCCACGCCATGGTCACCAACGTCCGCGGGGCCTTCGCCGAGCACGAGGGAAGCCTGCACCTGGACGGCGCCGACCCGGCCCGTTCCACCGCCTCCATCGACGTGAAGATCGCCTCCGTCGACACCGGCATCGCCGATCGCGACGCTCACCTGCGCAGCGGCGACTTCTTCGACGCCGAGGCCTTCCCGCTGATGACCTTCCGCTCCACCCACGCGCTTCAGCTCGGCGGGGACGCGTACCGCATCAGCGGTGAGCTGACCATCAAGGACGTCACGCGCCCGCTCTCCATCGACCTGGAGTTCAACGGCTCGGCCACCGACCCCTACGGCAACGAGCGCGTCGGATTCGAGGGTTCCGCCGAGATCCTGCGCTCCGACTGGGGCCTGACGTGGAACGCCGCCCTGGAGGCCGGCGGTGTGATGGTCAGCGACAAGGTGAAGCTGACCTTCGACATCTCGGCCATCAAGCAGGCCTGACGGGCGGGCTACCCCGACGCTCGGAACCGGGGGCGGCCGGACACCCCCTAGAAGCCGCCCCCGCCGTCGAAACCGCCACCCCCGTCGAAGCCACCGCCGCCGAAGTCCCCGCCACCGAAGTCGGACGGGTCGAAGTCCGCCCCGGAGACGTCCCCGCCCTCAAACCCGCCGCCCGTGCCGCCGCCGAAGTCCGAGGCGTAGGCGGGGCTGGACATCATCGAACCGAGCGCCGTGCCCACCAGCAGGCCGGGCAGGATGCCGCCGCCGAAGTACCCGCCGGCCCAGGGACCGTACGCCGGGCCGGCGTCGTAGTACGGCCGCGGCCCGCGCTCCGTCTCGACCGTGCGGACCGCCGGGTCCAGGCCGTCGCGCAGCCGTACGGCGTCCGCCGTGCAGACCGGCACGGTACGGGCCGCCCCGCCGGCCGGAGCCCAGGTGGCGTCCTCGGTGCTGGGCCCGTGGCGCGGGTCGAAGAAGCAGGGCGAGCGGCGCTCGGGAACCGGCCTGCCCTGCCGGCGCGCGTCGAGCGCGGCCAGCGCGAAGCGACCGTCCTCCAGTGCCTGGGTGACGCCCTTGACCTCGTCGGGCCGCTGGACCGAAGCCATGATCTGCTTGGCCTTCTCGTACGAGTCGAGCCCCTGCTCGTAGTCCTTGCGCATGGCGTCGTCGGCTCCGGGCTCGCCGGGGTGGAAGTCGAGCCGTTCGAGCTCCTCGCCGAAGGCCGTGATGTCCTCGTCGACGACCACGGCCAGCCGGGCGATGGCCTCGCGCCGGATCTCTTCCTTCTTCTTCCGGTTGCGGCGGACCAGCGCGTACGCACCGCCGCCGCCCACCACGGCCACCGCGCCGAGGGCGATCAGTCCGCCGACCGGGGCGCCCTGGTCGGCTCCCGTCGTGCCCCAGGAAGCGGGGGCGCCGCCCTTGACCTGGGTGAGGGCCTGGTCCACGAAGTTGTTGAGCTGCGTGTTCGCGTTCACCGGTGCGCCGGTCTTCACGGCCTCGGTGAGGTTGCGCACGGCATTGCGCGGCATGACCGCCTTGTCGGCGCCGGCGTTGAAGCCGTCACCGAGCCGGATCGCGTAGAGCCCGGTGATCCCGGTCTCGGCACGGACCGCTCCGAGCACCTTGTCGGCGGGGAACTCGGCGGTGGCCGGCAGCACGGCCACGAACACCGGCTTCCCGGCGTCCTTGATCTTCTTCGCGAGCGCGTCCGCCTGGGCCGTGGACAGCTGCGCCTCGGCCCCGGGAGCGACGTAGACCGGGCCCTGCTTGAGGGCCTCCCCCACGGCGGCGACGCCGCTGGCCGCGGAGGCCTGCGGCGCGGCAACGAGGGCGCTCGTCGCCAGCACCAGCAGCAGACCGGAGAGCAGCGGTCCGAAGCGCGTGGGTATCAGCCTGGTCCTCATATCCATGACGCTACCGGAACCAGTACTTTCCCGTGTGAGCTGGACATAAGGGCCTCACCGGGCCGGAGTCCGGCGGGTTACTCGGCGGGTTCGACGCCCGCGTGCAGCAGGCCGTAGGTGAACGCGTCCTCCAGGGCCTGCCAGGAAGCGGCGATCACGTTCGGGGCCACGCCGACCGTGGACCACTCGCGTTCGCCGTCCGTCGTCGCGATCAGCACGCGGGTCGTGGACTCCGTGCCGTGCGTGCCCTCCAGGATGCGGACCTTGTAGTCGACGAGCTCGAACTTGGCGAGCTGCGGGTAGAACCGCTCCAGCGCCACCCGCAGGGCCCGGTCCAGCGCGTTGACCGGGCCGTTGCCCTCGGCCGTGGCGACGATCCGCTCGCCCTTGGCCCACAGCTTGACCGTAGCTTCGTTGGCGTGGGTGCCGTCCGGGCGGTCCTCGATGATCGCCCGCCACGACTCGATGCGGAAGTACTTGCGGGCGCGGCCCTCGGCCTCGGCGCGTAGCAGCAGTTCGAAGGAGGCGTCGGCCGCCTCGTAGGTGTAGCCCTGGAGCTCCCGCGCCTTGACCCGCTCCACGACCCGGGAGATGAGCGCGCGGTCCCCGCCGAGGTCGACGCCGAGCTCCTTGCCCTTGAGCTCGATGGAGGCGCGGCCGGCCATGTCGGAGACCAGCATCCGCATGGTGTTGCCGACCCGCTCGGGGTCGATGTGCTGGTAGAGGTCCGGGTCGACCTTGATGGCCGAGGCGTGCAGGCCCGCCTTGTGCGCGAAGGCGGAGACGCCGACGTAGGGCTGGTGCGTGGACGGGGTGAGGTTCACGACCTCCGCGATGGCGTGCGAGATCCGGGTCATCTCGGCGAGCGCGCCGTCGGGCAGCACCTTGCGCCCGTACTTGATCTCCAGGGCGGCGACGACGGGGAAGAGGTTGGCGTTGCCGACGCGCTCGCCGTACCCGTTCGCCGTGCACTGGACGTGGGTGGCGCCCGCGTCCACCGCGGCCAGGGTGTTGGCGACGGCACAACCGGTGTCGTCCTGGGCGTGGATGCCCAGGCGGGCGCCGGTGTCGGCGAGGACGGTGGCGACGGTGGCGGTCACCTGGGCGGGCAGCATGCCGCCGTTGGTGTCGCAGAGGATGACCACGTCGGCGCCGGCCTCGTGGGCGGTGCGCACGACGGATTTGGCGTACTCCGGGTTGGCCCGGTAGCCGTCGAAGAAGTGCTCGCAGTCGACGAAGACGCGGCGGCCCTGGGCGACCAGGTGGGAGACGGTGTCGCGGACCATCTCCAGGTTCTCGTCGAGGGTGGTGCGCAGGGCGAGCTCGACGTGACGGTCGTGGGACTTGGCGACGAGCGTGATGACCGGGGCGCCGGATTCCAGCAGGGCCCGCACCTGCGGGTCCTGGGCGGCCGAGCCGCCAGCGCGCCGGGTCGCACCGAAAGCGACCAGCTGGGCGTTCTTGAAGGTGATCTCCGCGCGGGCGCGGGAGAAGAACTCGGTGTCCCGGGGGTTGGCGCCGGGCCAACCACCCTCGATGAAGCCCACTCCGAAGTCGTCCAGATGCCGGGCGATCGTCAGCTTGTCGGCGACGGTGAGGTTGATGCCCTCGCGCTGGGCGCCGTCGCGCAGGGTGGTGTCGAAGACGTGGAAGCCGTCGTCCAGGCCTTCTGACAGCACGGTGGCCGCCTCTGGTGTCGTCGTCATGCTGATCTGACTCCTGTCGGTGAGTGGTTCCGGATATGCCCGGGATCCACTGCCCCCATCATCGCGCGCGGTCCGGTCCCGGCAGGGATGGTCCGGGAAACGAAAAAACCTCTCGCGGGTAGCGAGAGGTCTGCGCGCGGGTCCGAGGCACGGTGGCCGCTTCCGCGAAGTTCTTCCACGGTTCAGCGGCCACTGGGGACCGGCGCGCTGCTGGCGATAATCATGAGCTGAGCAGGCACGCTGGCAGTGTGCCACACCGCCCGCCGCGGATGGACAGGCATCTCACCATGCGGTCACCGCGGTCGGCCTGCCCGCTCGGACCCGCCCGTGGCCGAGTGCCGGCGGGGCTGCGGGGCTAGTGCAGCGGGGAGAGGGTCTCCGCCAGGAATTCCCTCACGTGGGTGAGGATCGCCGTTCGGTCGAGCGTGGGCAGGCCCACCGCCAGCTGGATGCTGAATCCGTCGAGCAGGGCCCGGACGCGGGTCGCCACGCGCTCGGCGTCCACCGGGCGGAACTCCCCGCGCGAGATGCCCTCGGCGAGCAGCGCGACCAGGTCGCGGTGCCAGGCGCCCTCGATGGCCGCCTGCCGGTCGCGCTCCTCGGGGCCGGCGTTCTGGGAGCGGTTCCAGACCTCCAGCCACAGCGTCCAGTGCGGATCGCGGGCGCGCGTGGGCACGTACAGGTCCACGTACGCCTGCAGGCGCTCGCTCACCGGACCGCGGCGGGCGAGCAGGGCCCGCCGCTCGCCGCCCAGTTCCGCCTCGCTCCATTCCAGGGTCTGCAGCAGGAGCTCGTCCTTGCTGCGGAAGTAGTAGAGGAGGTGGCCGCTGCTCATGTCGACCTCGCGGCCCAGGCCGGCCATGGTCAGGCCTTCCAGACCGCGCTCGGCGATCATGGCCATGGCGGCGACGAGTACGTCCTCGCGCGGGGGCGCGTTCTTCCGCGCCGCGCGTACCGGTACTCCACCCGCCACCATGGACCCACTCCTTGTCGGTCGGCTGCCTCTCGTCTGCGGATCAGACCTTCGGCTGCTGCTGGGTGATGCAGTGGATACCGCCACCCCCGGCGAAAATCGTACGTGCGTCAACGAGGGTCACGGTCCGCTCGGGGAACAGTCCGCGGAAGATCTCGGCGGCCTCCTCGTCGCGCGGGTCGTCGAACGCGCACAACACGACGCCGCCGTTGCACAGGTAGTGATTGATGTACGAGTAGTCCACCCACTCCCCGTCCTCCTCCAGCACGGTCGGCGCCGGGACCTCCACGACCTCCAGCTGCCGCCCGCGGGCGTCGGTGGACGCGCGCAGGATGGCCGCGATGGTCTTGCAGCGCTCGTGGTCCGGGTGGGCCGGGTCGGGCTGGGTGTGGACCATGACGACGCCGGGGCGGGCGAAGGCGGCGACGATGTCGACGTGGCCCTGGGTGCCGTAGGTGCCGTAGTCGCCGGCCAGGCCGTACGGCAGCCAGATCGCCTTGGTGGTGCCGAGGTGGGCGTGGATCTCGGCCTCCACCTGCTCGCGGGTCCAGCCGGGGTTTCGGCCCTCGCCCAGTTGGACGGTGTCGGTGAGCAGTACAGTGCCCTCGCCGTCGACGTGGATGGCGCCGCCCTCGTTGACGAGCTCGGTGCTGTACGTACGGGTGCCGGCCACGTCCGAGACGTGCCGGGCGATCTTCGAGTCGTGGTCCCAGCGGGCCCACTCCTGGGCGCCCCAACCGTTGAAGGTCCAGTCGACGGCGGCGAGCTCGCCGGCGTCGTTGGTGACGAAGGTCGGACCGATGTCGCGCATCCAGGCGTCGTCGAGCTCCTGCTCGACCAGCTGTACGTCGTCGCCCACGATCGCGCGGGCGCTGTCCGCGTCGCCGGGCGAGACCACGAGGGTCACCGGCTCGTACGCGCGGACCGCACGGGCGACGGCGCCCCAGGCGGCGCGGGCCTCGGCGAGCTCCTGCGCGTTGGTGAAGGTCGGGTTGGGGCTGGGCCAGGCCATCCAGGTGCGCTCGTGGGGCGTCCACTCGGCGGGCATCCGGAATCCGGCGTCGACCGGCTTGGCGGGCTGATGGGCGGTCATGGCAGGCAAGTCCTTACGGGCTGGGCTGGCTGGGCTGGCTGGGCTGGCTTACGGGGAGTGCGGGCGGTTGAGGGTGACCGGTTCGGCACCTCGTCGCCACCGAGGGCCACGACGGCGACGCCCGGCAGGACGTCGCCCGGGCCTGCTCCGCAGCGCTGCGGAGCAGCAGCCGGTCGCGCTCCACAGGGGTCAGCCGCACGCCGATCCACCACCTCTCGAGTCAATGGGTTAGAGCATCACTCTAACTCTTCATTTCCTTGGGGGGAATCATTGACCTGGAGGCAGGCCTTGGGTCACATTGAGTGTCGCTCAAACGAAGCGCACCCACCCCCGCCCTGCCAAGGGAGTCCCCCATGCCCATCGAACAGCGCGGAGTCGACACCATCCCCGAGGACGAGCGGACGAGCGGTCCCCGCGACCTGATCTCGATCCTTCTCGGCTCCAACCTCTGCCTCGGTGTGATCGTCTTCGGCTGGCTGCCCCCTTCCTTCGGACTGGGCCTGTGGCCCTCGGTCACCGCCATCGTGACCGGCACGCTCGTCGGCATCGCCTTCACCGCGCCGTTGGCGCTCGTCTCCCTGCGCACCGCGACCAACCTCTCCACCTCCAGCGGCGCTCAGTTCGGCGTCCGCGGCCGACTCGTGGGCTCGGTGGTGGGACTGCTGCTCTCGCTCGGCTACACCGCCCTCACCCTGTGGATCGGTGGCGACGTGATGGTGGGCGTCCTGTCGCGGCTCACCGGACTGCCGGACACCGGTGCCGCGCGCGGCCTGATGTACGGCGCACTCGCCGCGTGTACCGTCGTGGCGGCCGTCTTCGGCTACCGGCTGCTGCTGCGCATGAGCAAGATCCTGGCGATCGGCATGGTGGTGCTGCTGGCCATCGGCGTCTTCGCCTACTCGGGGGACTTCACCACCGCCGCCCCGCCGGAGACCGCGTACCTGCTCGTCTCCTTCTGGCCGACCTGGATCCTCGCCGCCGTCGCCGCCGGGCTCAGCGGCCCGGTCGCCTTCATCACCCTGCTCGGCGACTACACCCGTTACATCTCCCCGCGTCGGCACGGCTCCCGCAAGGTCCTGTGGGCCACCGGCTTCGGGCTGCTCTTCGGCCTGTTGATCCCGCAGCTGTTCGGCACCTACACGGCGCTCGCGGCCCGGGCCGGGGCCGAGTACGCCGGCCCGCTGGTGGCGGCCTCGCCCTTCTGGTACTTGGTCCCGCTGCTCGCCGCCGCCGCGGCCGGCTCGGTCGGCAATGCCGGGCTGATGCTCTACTCGATGGGCCTCGACCTCGACGCCATCGTGCCCAAGGCCACCCGGACCACGGCCACCCTCGTCGCCGCGGCCGTCGCCACGGCCTTCGTCTTCATCGGCTCCTTCGAGTGGGACGTGCAGTCCGCGATGACCTCGTTCGTACTGGTGCTGACCTCGATCGGCACCCCGTGGGCCGTGATCACCCTCATCGGGTACGTGCGCTGCCGCGGGCGCTACGACGCCGACGCGCTCCAGGTCTTCAACCGCCGCTCGGTGGGCGGCATCTACTGGTACCGCTCCGGCTGGAACGTCGCCGCCACCGCCTCTTGGGCGATCGGCGCCGGCATCGGTCTGCTCGCCGTGACCACCCCCTTCTACGAGGGCCCGCTACTCGCCCTCACCGGCGGCGTGGACTGCTCCTTCGTGCTGTCCGGCCTGACGGGCGGACTCGTGTACGCCGCCCTCACCGCCCGCCGCTCCCCCGCCCCGGTCCCGGCGCTCGCCGGCGCCGCCGAGGAGCCCGCGAACGCCTGAGCACCCCGCCCCCCGTACGCACGCCGGCCCGCGTCCCGGACGTTCCGGGGCGCGGGCCTGCGTGCGTACGGGGCCGGTCGGGACTAGCCCAGCGGGTGCATCCAGCCGTGGGTGTCGGCGCTGTGGCCGGTCTGGAGTTCCAGCAGCGCCTTGCGCAGGCGCATGGTGACCTGGCCCGGCTCGCCGTCGCCCTGGGTCCAGTTGGCGCGCTCGGACTTGACCGAGCCGACCGGGGTGATGACGGCGGCGGTGCCGCAGGCGAACACCTCGGTGAGGGTGCCGTTCTCGTTGTCGCGCTGCCAGTCCTCGGTGGTCAGGCGGCCCTCTTCGGCGGTGTAGCCGAGGTCGCGGGCGATGGTGAGGAGGGAGTCGCGGGTGATGCCGGGAAGGAGCGAACCGGTGAGCTCCGGCGTGACGATGCGGTCGCCGTACACGAAGTACAGGTTCATCCCGCCCATCTCCTCGATCCAGCGGTGCTCGACGGCGTCGAGCCAGACCACCTGGTCGCAGCCGTGCGAGGCCGCCTGGGCCTGCGCGACCAGCGAGGCCGCGTAGTTGCCGCCGGTCTTCGCGGCGCCGGTGCCGCCCTTGACCGCGCGGACGTAGTCCTCGGAGAGCCAGACGGAGACGGGCTTGACGCCACCGGGGAAGTACGCGCCGGCGGGCGAGGCGATGACGATGAAGAGGAACTCGTTGGCCGGGCGGACGCCCAGGCCGACCTCGGAGGCGAACATGAAGGGGCGCAGGTAGAGGGAGGCCTCGCCGGAGTCCGGCACCCAGGCGCGGTCCTGCTTGATCAGCGCGTCGCAGGCCTCGATGAAGAGCTCGGTCGGCAGCTCCGGCATGGCCATGCGGCGCGCGGAGGACTGGAAGCGCGCGGCATTGGCCTCGGGGCGGAAGGTCGCGACGGTACCGTCGGGCTGGCGGTAGGCCTTGAGGCCCTCGAAGATCGTCTGCGCGTAGTGCAGCGTCATGTTCGCCGGGTCGATCGCGAGCGGCGCGTACGGGACCAGCTCGGCATCGTGCCAGCCGCGACCCTCGGTCCACTTGATCGTCACCATGTGGTCGGTGAAGTGGCGGCCGAAGCCGGGGCTGGCCAGGATCGCCTCGCGCTCCGCATCGGACAGCGGGTTCGAGGAGGGCTTGAGCTCGATCGTGGGCGTCGTCATGAGTGCTTGTCCTTCACCGGTTGTGTATGGCGGACCGCGCTCACGGCGCACTAGGACGTCCGAGCTTCCCCGCATTCCGCGGCCTCGCGTTCGATTATCGCGCGCGGGCAGGCTTCGGAGAAGCGGGGAGAGCGGCCCAGGGGAGATGGTGGCACCCGGGGCCGCGCAGGAGAAGCCGCCGGGTCCCATTGTGACCCGGCGGCTTCCTGAGGTGGAGGTGCCGGGTCAGCCGGCTACCCGAGCGGCGAGGGCGTCGCCGATCGCGTCGGTGGAGCGGAAGGTTCCGTCGCGCTCCGCCAGGTCGGCGGAGACCGCGTCCTCGATGCGGACGGCCTGGGCCTCGTAGCCCAGGTGACGCAGCAGGAGGGCGACGGAGAGGATCGTCGCGGTCGGGTCGGCCTTGCCGGTGCCGGCGATGTCCGGGGCCGAGCCGTGGACGGGCTCGAACATGGAGGGGAAGGCGCCGGTCGGGTTGATGTTCCCGGAGGCGGCGAGGCCGATTCCGCCGGTCACGGCGGCGGCCAGGTCGGTGAGGATGTCACCGAAGAGGTTGTCCGTGACGATGACGTCGAAGCGCTCGGGCTGGGTGACGAAGAAGATCGTCGCGGCGTCGACGTGCAGGTAGTCGGTGGTGACCTCGGGGTACTCCTGGCCGACCTTGTCGAAGATGTTCTTCCACATGTGGCCCGCGTACACGAGGACGTTGTTCTTGTGGACCAGCGTCAGCTTCTTGCGGGGGCGGGCGTTCGCCCGCTCGTACGCGTCACGGACGACGCGCTCGACGCCGTACGCGGTGTTGATGCTGACCTCGGTGGCCACCTCGGCGGGGGTGCCGGTGCGCAGGCTGCCGCCGTTGCCGGTGTACGGGCCCTCGGTGCCCTCGCGGACCACGACGAAGTCGATCTCCGGGCGGCCGGCGAGCGGGGTGGCCGTGTTCGGGAACAGCTTCGACGGGCGCAGGTTGATGAAGTGGTCGAAGGCGAAGCGGAGTTTCAGCAGCAGACCGCGCTCCAGCACGCCGGACGGGACCGAGGGGTCGCCGATCGCGCCCAGCAGGATCGCGTCGTGGTGCTTCAGGGCTTCGAGCTCCGCGTCCGGGAGGGTCTCACCGGTGCGGTGCCAGCGCTGGGCGCCGAGATCGTATTGCTTGGTCTCCAGCTTCACATCCTGGGGCAGGACCGCGGTAAGGACCTTGAGTCCCTGAGCCACGACTTCCTGGCCGATGCCATCACCGGGGATCACTGCGAGATTGATGCTGGTCGACATGACGGAACCGTACTCCGTGTCCCAGCCCTCAGACATTCTGCGTCCACGATGTGGACCGATGTGGACCCGTGTGGACGCAGAACGTCTCGGGCGACGCAGGTCAGTGGCCGGTCGACCCGCCGTTGTCGCGACGGTCGAGAGCGCGCTGGAGGGCAGCGGCGGCGTTCTTGCGGTCGTCGGCCGAGGCGGAGGTGTGGCGGACGCGGCGGGTGGCGGTGGAAGTGGTCATGGTGATCGACTCCTTGAGATCACGGCGTGGCGGGGCCACGGATGAGGGGTTCCTTCAAGGCGCCGGAAGAGGCGGGGAGCAGTGCGCCGCAGGGGTTGCCTGCCAGGGGCGCGCGCTCTCGACCGCCATTCGCCTGATTGGCGAGACGTTCGGCTTCTACAAAGCTAGGTCAGGTCCCGTTGTATGTCTCGGCAATTACTCGGGCTTCCTACTATCTGAGACGCGCAGCCCCCGGGAACGCTCTGCCCAGAGGGTCCGTTTCAGCCCTTCTCGGAGCGAAGTTCCCTGATCAGGGCACGTACGGCGAGAGTTGAAGCCGATTCCGACGTAGTGACGTATCCCACCTCTCTCACCGGCCCGCCCGGGCCCAAATCGGTGATGTCCACCGCCTCGGTCGCCTCCTTCAGGGACAGCTCGGGCATGATCGCCATGCCGAGCCCGCGGCCGACCATGGTCAGCACCATCGCATCGTCCTCCGCCTTGACCGTCGCCCGCGGGATCCAGTCCTGGGCCCGCCACCAGGAGCGGGTGTAGGAGCCGCAGTTCTCGTCCCAGTCCATCAGCGGCAGGCCCTTCGGGTCCGGGTGCCCGGCCGGGTGGACCAGCCGGTACGCCTCCTGCGCGAGCACCCCGGTCAGCAGGCCCGGGGCCGGGTCCTGCGAGCCGCCCAGAGTGGCGATGCCCAGGTCGGCGCGGCCCGCCGCCACCTCCCCGGCCGCTCCGGCGCCGATCTCGCGCACCACGCGGACTTCGGGGCGGATGCCCGGGTGCCGGGCCGTGAGCCGCTCCAGCGCGGGCGGTAGCAGGTGCAGGGCCGCGCTGCGGAACGCGGCGATCCGCAGCACGCCCTCCACCGCGCCGCGGCCCGCGCCCCGAACCTCCGCGCCGAGGACCTCGTACATCCGCAGGATCCGACGGGCGAGGGCGACGGCCCGCTCTCCCGCGGGAGTGGGTGCGGCTCCGGCGCGGCCCCGTTCGAAGAGCACCGCGCCGACCTTGGCCTCGCTGCCGCGCACCGAGTGGGAGACGGCCGATTGGGTGAGGCCGAGCGCGACCCCGGCGGCGGAGAAGCCGCCGCGGTCGGCGACGGCGACCAGGATCCGCAGTTCCTGGGGCAGCAGGTCGGCAGTGCTTCCCGCCATGGGTGCTTCCACCTCGTTCTATGAGCGGTGTTCATGGATGTGCGGCTTCCATGAACGCAACCCCCTGCCCGAGCGGGCCATTCCTTCCTAGCCTCGGGCCCATGACCACGCACACCGCTCACGCCGTCCACCAGATCGCCCGCCCCAACGGCTTCCCCACTGCCGGGAGCTTCGCCCACGTCGCCTCCCCGGTCCCCGAACCGATGCCCGGCACCGCACTCGTCGAGAACCTCCTGCTCTCCGTGGACCCGTACCACCGGGGCCTGATGGACGGCGGCGAGGGCGGCTTCGAGCTGAACGCCCCGCTGGAGGGCCGCTCGGTGGGCCGGGTGCTCGCCTCCCGCGACCCGGGGCTGCGCGAGGGCGACCTGGTCTTCCACCGCGCGGGCTGGCGGACCCACGCCCTGGTCACCCTCGGCACCGACGGGACGCGGAAGCTGCGCGGCCACGACGGCATCCCGCTGGAGGCCTACCTGAGCATCCTCGGCGGAACCGGCCTGACCGCGTACGCCGCGCTGACCCGGACCGCGTCCCTGCGCGAGGGCGAGGACCTCTTCGTCTCCGCCGCCGCGGGCGGGGTCGGCACGGCCACCGGCCACATCGCCCGACTGCTGGGCGCCCGGCGGATCATCGGCAGCGCGGGCTCGGCGGCCAAGGTCCGCCACCTCACCGGCGCACTCGGCTTCGACGCGGCCTTCGACTACCACGACGGGCCGGTCGGCGAGCAGCTCGCACAGGCCGCGCCGGACGGCATCGACGTCTACGTCGACAACGTCGGCGGGGACCACCTGGAGGGGGCGATCGACGCGTTGCGCGCGCACGGGCGGATCGCCTGGGTGGGCGCGATCTCGACGTACCACGGGGACCGCTCGCCGGCCGCACCCCGCAACCTCTTCGAGGTCGTACACAAGTCCCTGCGCCTGGAAGGCGTATTGGTTCGCAATCACACCAATCTGCAGGATGAGTTGGAGGACTTCCTCGTCCCTCATCTGCGCAGCGGCCGGATCGGTACCGACACCACCATTTTCCAGGGCTTTGACCGCACGGTGGAGGCCTTCCTGGGCATGCTCCGCGGGGACAACCTGGGCAAGATGCTGGTCCGGATCGGCGACTGATTCCGGCCAACCTGTTGTTCACCGATTTCTTACCGCACGGATGTAGACCTTTGATCCCGGCGCCGCCACTCTTGCCGTCGACGTGCCAGCGGGGCGCTTGAGTGGGAGGCGAGAGGCCAGTGACACCGATCAGCCGCAGAGGTTTCGTGGGAATCGGCGCCGGGCTCGTGGCGGGCGCCACCCTGCCCGCGGTCACACCGACGACGGCAGCCGCGGCCGCCGCGACGGGCACCATCACCGATGTGAAGCACGTGGTGATCCTGATGCAGGAGAACCGCAGCTTCGACCACTACTTCGGCCGGCTGAAGGGCGTCCGCGGGTTCGGCGACCGCGCCGCCGGCAACATTCCGGGCGGCTGGGGGATGTTCAACCAGCCCAACTGGGGCGGCCGCCAGTACCCGTGGAAGCTGTCGGCCACCCCGCCGGCGGGCGGCGCGGACAGCGCGACCCTGGCCCAGTGCACCGGCGACCTCCCGCACAGCTGGACCTCACAGCACGCCGCCTGGAACAAGGGCCGGATGGACAACTGGGTCACCGGCGTCGGCAACGTCCGCACCCTCGGCCACCTGGACCGGGGGGACATCCCCTTCCACTACGGCCTCGCCGACCACTACACGATCTGCGACGCGTACTTCTGCTCCGCCCTCAGCGCGACCGGCCCGAACCGCACCTTCCTGTGGAGCGGCAAGATCGACGCCACCAGCAAGGACGGCGGCGACGAGTCCGGGCTGACCTGGGAGACGTACGCGGAGGCCCTCCAGCGGGCCGGCATGAGCTGGAAAGTCTACCAGAACGCCCAGGACAACTACGGGGACAACGGACTCGCCTACTTCAAGCGGTTCACGGACGCCGGCCCCGGCGATCCGCTGTGGGACCGGGGCATGGGCTCGGTCCCCAAGGTGACCGGCTCCACCCCGGACGACATCGCGGCCGCGATACGCGCCGACGTCGTGGCGGGCACCCTCCCCCAAGTGTCCTGGGTGGTGGCCAGCGAGGCCTTCTCGGAGCACCCCTACGCCCCGCCCAACGACGGCGCCCACTTCGTGGACCTGGTCCACCGCGCCCTGGCCGCCGACCCCGAGGTGTTCGACTCCACGGTCCTCTTCCTCAACTACGACGAGAACGACGGGTTCTTCGACCACGTCCCGCCGCCGGTCGCCCCGCCCGGCACCCCCGACGAGTACATCGACGGCGTCCCGATCGGCCTCGGCTTCCGCGTCCCGATGATCGTGATGTCCCCCTGGACCCGCGGTGGCTGGGTGAGCTCGGAAGTCTTCGACCACACCTCGGTAGTGCGGTTCATGGAGAAGTGGACGACTGCCCTCGGCACCCCCGCCACCTGTCCGAACATCAGCGCCTGGCGCCGCAAGGTGGTCGGCGACCTGACCGGCGTCTTCGACTTCGCGCGCCCGGTCTACGGGGTCCCCGCGGGCCTCCCGTCCACCGCGAAGGTGATCGGCCAGGCGACGTGCGCCCCGCTCCCCAACCCGGCGCCGCAGAACAACGCCCTGCCGGCGCAGGAGTCCGGTACCCGCCCGGCGCGGGCCCTGCCGTACCAGGCGAACGGCAACCTGGACCGCTTCGAGTTCGGGCCGACCGGCCAGATCACGGCCTGGTTCTCGATGACCAACCAGGGCGCCGAGGCGAAGCGGGCGGCGCACTTCTCGATCCACCCGCACCAGCACCGGGACACGACGGCCTGGCAGTACACCGTCGACCCGGGCGGCACCAGCAGCGACTACTTCCACATCGGCCTCGGCCACGGCTCGGGCAAGTACGACATCTCGATGCACGGTCCGAACCGCTTCCTGCGCCGCTTCATCGGCGACGCCTCGAAGCCGGGCAAGGACATCGAGGTGGCGGCGCGCTTCGCGGTCGAGCCGGGCACGGGCAAGCAGGCGGTCTACTTCAAGATGAAGAACTCCTCCGGCTCCCCCGTCACCTTCACGATCCGCGCGAACGCGTACCGCACGGACGGCCCCTGGACCTACACGGTCCCGGCGAACTCCTCGCGCGAGGACTTCTTCAACGCCGTGGCCTACAGCAAGGGCTGGTACGACTTCACGATCCTCACCGACTCCGACGGCACCTGGTCGCGCCGCTACACGGGCCACATCGAAACGGGCTCGGCCAGCATCACGGGGTCGTAGCCGTGCCGGAGTCCGACAGGGCCTAGAGGACGTCCCCGTCCCGCCAGTCGAAGTCGAGCCGCCCGGCCGGGTCCAGCCGGACCCCGCCGGGCGGCGCCCACACGTAGGTGGAGCCCTCCTCCTCCGGGAGCGGGACGGGCCCCTGCGGTGAGAGCGCGCCGATCCGCCCGCCCCACACCTGCCAGCCGCGGCCCAGGTACAGCGCCGCCCCGTCCTGAGAGGCCGACAGCGCCCCGAGCACGTACGCCCGCCCGATCACCTGCTCCAGCCGGGCCATGACCCGTCCGCCGAGGCCGCGGCGGCGCGCGTCGGCCCGTACGGCCACGGCCTCGACGTACCCGGTGCGCAGGGCGCGTCCCTGGTGCACGACCCGCCGCATGACCACGCTGCCGTGCGCGAGGAGGTCCCCGCCCGCGTCCCGGACCAACGCGTGCATCCCGCCGAGGGCGTGCTCGAAGTCCTCGTCGGCGAAGTCCCCTTCGAAGGCGTCGTCGAGCAGGGACCGGATCGCGCGCAGCTCGTCGACGGTCAGCTCCGAGGTGTGCACGGTCCGCACGTCCATCACTGCTCCAGCCCTTCGGTGCACCGGGTGCGGGCGCGGCCCCGCCCGTCCGGCGACCGTACCAAGGACCGCATTGCGGACGCCGAACCGCGTACACCGGCCGCCATCGGCCGAAGCGGCTCTAGCGGTCTGGACCAACGCCTCGGCAGACTCGCCCCATGTCACCCGATACCCAGCAGTGGACCCCCACGCACGGCCAGCCGTACCGTCCCGCCGCCTACCGCCCCGAGCGGATGCCGCAGCAGGAATCCCTCGCGCGCGCCGCCGAGTTGCGGGCCCGGATGGACGAGCGGCGGACCGTACGCCACTTCTCCGCTGATCCGGTGCCCGAGCAGGTGGTCCGGGACGCCGTCGCCTGCGCCGCGACCGCCCCCTCCGGGGCGCACCAGCAGCCGTGGACCTTCGTCCTGGTCAGGGACCCGGCCGTGCGGCAGCAGATCCGCGCGGCCGCCGAGCAGGAGGAACAGCTGTCCTACGACGGCCGCCTCGGCGACGAGTGGCTCGCCGCCCTGCGTCCCCTCGGCACGGACGCCGTGAAGACCCACCTCACGGATGCGCCCGCGCTGATCGTGGTCTTCCAGCAGCGCTACTGGCTCGGCCCGGACGGCACCAAGCGCAAGCACTACTACGTGGACGAGTCGGTCGGCATCGCGGTCGGCATGCTCCTGTCCGCGCTCCACCTGTCCGGGCTGGCGGCGCTGATCCACACCCCCAGCCCCATGCGCTTCCTCAGCCACGTCCTGAACCGCCCGGAGAACGAGAAGGCCTTCGCCGTCATCCCGGTGGGCTACCCGGCGGACGACTGCGAGGTCCCGGACCTCCTGCGCAAGTCCCTGGACCAGGTCATCGTGGAGGTATGACGGCCTCCCCGGCAGGCGGCTCGGGAGCGGGCCCGGAGTGCGCACCGCCCAGGGCTTCCGCGAGCCGCAGCCCGTCGGAGGGGGAAATGGATCCGCCCCCGCTCCGGACTTGGGGGTGCCGGAGCGGGGGCGGGGTTCAGCGGGGCCCGGGATCAGCCCATGTGGGGGTAGCCGTACTCGGTCGGCGCGACCAGCGTCTCCTTGATGGAGCGGGTCGAGGTCCAGCGCATCAGGTTCGACGCGGCACCCGCCTTGTCGTTGGTGCCCGAGGCGCGGCCACCACCGAAGGGCTGCTGGCCGACGACGGCGCCGGTGGACTTGTCGTTGATGTAGAAGTTGCCCGCCGCGAAGCGGAGTTTCTCCATCGCGTCCGCGGCCGCGTACCGGTCCGCCGCGATGATCGAACCGGTCAGGGCGTACGCCGAGACGGACTCCATCTGCGCGAGCATCGCGTCGAACTCGGCGTCCTCGTAGACGTGCACGGCCAGGATCGGGCCGAAGTACTCGGTCGTGAAGACCTCGTTCTCCGGGTCGGTGCACGCGATGACGGTCGGACGGACGAAGTAGCCCTCCGCGTCGTCGTACGTGCCACCGGCGATGATCTCGCAGGTCGGGTCGGCGATGGCGCGGTCGATCGCGGCCTTGTTCTTCGCGAACGAACGCTCGTCGATGACGGCGCCGATGAAGTTGGTCAGGTCGCGGACGTCACCCATGGTGATGCCGTCGACCTCGGCCGCGAAGGCCTCCTTGAAGCCGTCGTTCCAGATCGAGGCCGGGACGTAGGCGCGCGAGGACGCCGAGCACTTCTGGCCCTGGAACTCGAAGGAACCGCGGGTCAGGGCGGTCTTCAGGACGGCGCGGTCCGCGGACGGGTGCGCGACGACGAAGTCCTTGCCACCGGTCTCGCCGACCAGGCGCGGGTAGGACTTGTACTTCTCGATGTTGTTGCCGACCGTCTTCCACAGGTACTGGAAGGTCTTGGTCGAACCGGTGAAGTGGATGCCGGCCAGCTCGGGGTGGTTCAGGGCCACCTCGGAGACGGCGATGCCGTCGCCGGTCACCAGGTTGATGACGCCCTTGGGCAGGCCGGCCTCCTCCAGGAGCTCCATGAGGAGGATCGCGGAGTGGGTCTGGGTGGGGGACGGCTTCCACAGGACCACGTTGCCCATGAGGGCGGGGGCGGTCGGCAGGTTGCCCGCGATGGCCGTGAAGTTGAACGGCGTGATCGCGTAGACGAAGCCTTCGAGCGGGCGGTGGTCGCTGCGGTTCCACACGCCGGCGGAGTTCGCGACCGGCTGCTCGGCCAGGATCTGGCGGGCGAAGTGGACGTTGAAGCGCCAGAAGTCGACGAGCTCGCACGGGGTGTCGATCTCGGCCTGCTGAGCGGTCTTCGACTGGCCCAGCATGGTCGAGGCGGCGAGCTTCTCGCGCCACGGACCGGACAGCAGCTCGGCGGCGCGCAGGATGATCGCGGCGCGGTCGTCGAAGGACATCGAGCGCCAGGCCGGGGCGGCGGCGAGGGCGGCGTCGATGGCCTCCTGCGCGTCGGCCTCGGTGGCGTTGGCGTAGGTGCCGAGCACCGACTTGTGGTCGTGCGGCTGGACCACGTCGAAGCGCTCGCCGCCGCCCATCCGCTTGACGCCGTTGATCGTCATCGGGAGGTCGATCGGGTTCTCGGACAGCTGCTTGAGCTGCGCTTCGAGCCGTGCGCGCTCCGGGGTGCCGGGGGCGTACGAGTGGACCGGCTCGTTGACCGGCGCGGGGACCTGGGTCACAGCATCCATGGGGCTGGTAACTCCTTGAGCTAGTGGGGTGCCTAGTTCTTGGTGATCATCGAGCGGAGGAAGAAGAGCAGGTTGGCCGGCTTCTCCGCGAGGCGGCGCATGAAGTAGCCGTACCAGTCCGTCCCGTACGCGGTGTAGACGCGCATCCGGTGGCCCTCGGCGGCGAGCCGCAGGTGCTCCTCGCTGCGGATGCCGTACAGCATCTGGAACTCGTACTCGTCCAGCTTGCGCCCGGCCGTGCGGGCGAGCTCCTGGCCGATGGCGATCAGGCGCGGGTCGTGGGACCCGATCATCGGGTAGCCCTCGCCGTCCATGAGGATCTTCATGATCCTCACGTACGCCTTGTCGATCTCCGCCTTGTCCAGGTAGGCGACCTCGGCGGGCTCCTTGTAGGCGCCCTTCACGATGCGGACGCGGCTGCCGGCGGCGGCCAGGCGGCGGGCGTCGGCCTCCGTGCGGAAGAGGTACGCCTGGATCACGCAGCCGGTCTGCGGGAAGTCCCGGCGCAGCTCCTCGTGGATGGCGAACATCGAGTCGAGGGTGGTGTGGTCCTCGGCGTCGAGCGTGACGGTGGTACCGATGGCGGCCGCGGCCTCGACGACCGGGCGGACGTTGGCGAGCGCCAGCTCGTGGCCGCCCTCCAGGGCCTGGCCGAACATCGACAGCTTGACCGACATCTCGGCCTTCTCGCCGAGACCGAGCTCCGCGAGGCGCTCGATGAGCTGGAGGTAGGCGTCCCGGGCGGCGTAGGACTGCTCGACCTCGGTGATGTCCTCGCCGACGACGTCGAGGGTGACCTCCAGGCCGGCCCGCGTGAGCTCCTCGACGATCGGGATGACCTGATCGACGGTCTCGCCCGGGATGAACCGATTCACCACGGGCTTGGTCACCGGGGCGGCGGAGACGATACGACGCATCTTGTCGCTGCGCGAAGCGGCGAGGATCACGGGACCCAGCACGGGGGCACCTCCAACGGGTGGCAGAAGAAAAGCGCAAGTGAAACCACCGTGAAACCTAAGGATCGCTTTGATCCTCTGCCATCGACAGCTGTCACGCATCCGTGTCCGCGATCTCATACATTTGTCTGAAGAGTGCGGCCGCGGGTGGGAGAATGTCCGCGTGAAGGGCGATTACCAGGACCTGGTGGACGAGATCTCCGCGCTGCTCGGCGCCCCGGCGACCCTGGAGAACCGGGACTTCCGCCTGATCGCCTTCGGCGCCCACGACAGCGACGACGATCTGGCCATGGACCCGGTACGGACCCGCTCGATCCTGACCCGGCAGTCGACGGCGGACGTCCGGTCCTGGTTCGAGGGCTTCGGCATCGCCCGCGCCACCGGACCGGTCCGGATCCCGGCAACGCCCGACGCCGGGGTCTTCCGCGGGCGGATCTGCCTGCCCGTGCGGTACCGGGGCATCGTGCAGGGCTACGTGTGGCTGCTGGACCAGGAGCCCGGCAAGCCCGGGCCGGAGCCGGCGGCGCTGGACGCGGCCATGGAAGTGGCCCAGCGCATCGGGGTGCTGCTCGCCGAGGAGGCGAAGGCCGGGGCGGACCTGTCGCGGGAGTTCCTGGCGGTGCTCACGGCCGGCCCGGGTTGGCAGCAGGACATGGCGGTGACCGCACTGCGGGCCGCCCTCGGCCCGGACGGGGACGGTCTGCACGCGGCGGTCTGCGTGGCACCGTGGCCCGGGGAGGCTCCGGCATCGGTACCGGGCGCGGCGGCGGTGTGCGTGGTACCGCGGCGGGGCGGGGGCGAGCCGGGCGGCGTCGGGCCCGGCGCGGCAGCGGGGCCGGCGCCCGCGGGCGATCCGGCTCTGGCGGTACTGCTGCGGCTGCGCTCGACGGACGCGTTGGCTCCGGCGCTGGCGGCGGCGGCCCGGCTGCTGCCGCGCGCGGCGGGGGCGACGGCAACGGGCGGGAGGACCGCCGGCGGGAAGGGCGGGGCCGGGAAGGGCGGGGGCGTCGGGGCCACCGCCACGGCCGTCGCCCGCGCGGTGACCGCCGGCGTCGCCGACCCCGTACGGGGCCTCGTGGACCTGCCCGCCGCCTGGGAGCAGGCCGTCGCCGCCGCCCGGGCGGCCGCCGCCCAGCCCCGCTTCGGCCCGGTCGCCCAGTGGTCGGAGATCGGCCCGTATCGGCTGCTGGCGACGCTCGTCGCCGACCCGGTGGACGACCCCGCGGCCCGCACCCTGCTGACCCCGGCCAACCGCGAACTCGCCCGCACCGCCGAGGTCTTCCTGGACTGCGCGGGCCAGGCGGGCCGCGCGGCGGCCGCCCTGGGCATCCACCGTCAGACCCTCTACTACCGCCTGGCCCGGGTGGAACAGTTGACCGGCCTCGACCTGGACGAGGGCGAGGACCGCCTGCTGCTCCACATGGCCCTCAAAGCCTCCCGCCTGGCCTAGTTCGTCCCTTCGAACAGGTGCGGATCGCGGCGCGCTCGAACCACACGGTGAGCGGGGTCGGCACCAGCGCCACCCAGAACAGCGCCTGCGGGACGATCCGTTCGGACCGCGGCACGGTCACCATGACCACGGCGGTCAGCGGCGAAGCCCTTCCACCTCTGCGGGTCGATCCGGACGGGACGGGTGCGCCCGGCGGCGGTTCCGGCTCCGGTCAGTCCTGGGCCCGGGTCATCGCCTCGGCCGCCCGGCGCATGCCTTCGGTGAACTCCTCGGCTGTCGCGGCCGACTCCGGGTCGAACAGCCACTGGATCATCAGGCCGTTCAGCAGGGCCTGGTAGAAGCCGCCCAGCGTCCGTACGTCCCGCTCGTCGAGCTGGTCCTCCGGGGTCCCGGTGAGCATCGAGATCAGCCCGCGACGCCCCTCGGCCTGCGAGGCAGCGAGCATGGACCTCAACTCCGGCCGCTGGTCGCGGCCGAGCGCCACCTCCAGGCTGGCCGCCCAGATCGGGCCCGACTTCTCGTGCTGCTCCAGCACGCCCTCCCACAGGGAGCGGAAGCGCTCCAGCGATCCGCCCTCGCCGTCGAGTCCGCTCTGGAACACCTCGCCCCACTCCTCCATCAGGCCGATGAAGGCCTGGGTGAGGAGGGCGTCCTTCGAACCGTAGTGGTAGCCGATGGAGGCCAGGTTGGTCCCCGAGGCGCTGACGATGTCGCGCGCTGTCGTGCGCACGAACCCCTTCTCGACCAGGCACTTCTTGGCGCCTTCGAGCAGATCTTCGCGATGTCCCATGGCCACACGGTAGCAAGACAAACGTCCAAGACAACATTTCTATACAGTTGTCATAGACAAAAGTTTAATACGTCTGTACGTTCCTGCCCATGACAACTCCCGCTGCCACAGCGCGACGTGCCGGCCGCCGCGAATGGACCGCCTTCACCGTCCTCCTGCTGCCCCTGCTCCTGGTCTCGATGGACATCTCCGTCCTCTACTTCGCCATCCCGGCCATCACCGACCAGCTCGACCCGAGCTCCACCCAGCAGCTGTGGATCTTCGACAGCTACGCCTTCGCCCTCTCCGGCCTGCTGATCACGATGGGCTCGCTCGGCGACCGGATCGGCCGCCGCAAGCTGCTGCTGATCGGCGCGACCGCCTTCGGCCTCGCCTCGATCGGGGCCGGCTGCGCCACCAGCGCCGAAATGCTCATCGCGGCCCGCATCCTGCTCGGCATCGGCGGCGCGACCCTGATGCCCTCCACGCTGGCCCTCGTACGGAACCTCTTCCAGGACGACAAGCAGCGCGGGCAGGCCATCGCGATCTGGTCCGGAGCCATGACCGGCGGCATCGCACTCGGCTCGGTGCTCAGCGGGGTGATGCTGAACCACTTCTACTGGGGCTCCGTCTTCCTCATCAACGTGCCCGCCATGCTGCTCCTGCTGCTCCTGGTCCCGATCCTGGTCCCGGAGTTCAAGGACCCGAACCCCGGCCGCTTCGACCTGCTGAGCGTCCCGCTCTGCATGGCCGCCGTGCTGCCGGTCGTCTACGGGCTCAAGGGGATCGCCGCCGAGGGCTTTGAACCCCTCTACCTGGGCTGCCTCGCCCTCGGCCTGGCCTTCGGGTACGTCTTCGTCCGCCGCCAGCGCTCCCGTGACGACGCCATGGTGAGCCGGGCACTGTTCCGGGGCCGCGGTTTCGGGGCGGGCATCACTCTGAGCACCATCGCCGCCTTCGCCATGACGGGTTCGGCCTACTTCACCACCCAGTACCTCCAGTCGGTGCTCGGAATGGGCACCCTGGAAGCCGCGCTGTGGAGCCTGGCCCCCTCGGTCGTCATCGGCGCCGCGGCCCCGGTGTCCGCCGCCCTGGCCCAGAAGGTGGACCGGGCCCACGTCATCGCCGGCGGGTTCGCCCTCGCCGCCGCCGGGTTCGTCCTGATCAGCCTGGTGGACACCGACTCGTTGTGGCTGATCCTCACCGGCTGCGCGGTGCTGGTCTCGGGCATCGTCGCCGTGCTGTCCCTGGTGTCCGACATGGCGCTCGCCTCGGCCCCCGCCGAGAAGGCCGGTTCCGCCGCCTCCCTGCTGGAGACCGGGACGGAGTTCGGCGGCGCCCTGGGCATGGCGCTCCTCGGCAGCCTGGGCACCGCGGTCTACCGCGACGACCTGACCGGTGCCGAGCCCGCGGTACGGGAGACCCTGGGCGGGGCCGTCGCCACCGCCGACCACATCGGCGGGCCGGCCGGGGAGCAGGTGCTGGCCCTGGCCCGGGAAGCCTTCGTCCACGGGATGCAGTACGCGGCCTGGGGCGGTACGGCGCTGCTGCTCGGGGCGGCCGTGCTCGCCGCGGCCCTGCTGCGCGGGATCGAAGCACCCGCCCCGTCCGCAACGGAGCCCGCGACCGGGCCCGCGACGGGTCCCGAAGTCCGCGCCCACGAGGCGGCGTACCACTGAACCGCCCGCCGCGGCACGCGGCCGACGGAACGCTGAAGGGCCCGGGGATTCGCCTATGAGCTGGCCCCTCGCCGTGGAGCGGGTGACGGGAATCGAACCCGCGCTCTGAGCTTGGGAATCACCGGGCCGTCACGGAGGGGGTTGACGCTGACCAGCGCAAACGGCCTCTGGCGATTAATCGCGAGGCGTCGCGCTTGACTGCTCTTGACCGCCGGGATCCGCTCTTTCTGGCACGGATGTGGCACGGGCTTCCATCCGCTCCGACGGGTCGCGTCACCGACCCCGCACCCGATGACACTGTCACCCGAATGGCCCAACATGACGTGCCATCCACATGGGTGAAGATCAAGCTGGCTAGTGCCCCAACCGAGGCAATCTGTGAAAGGCGAACCACATGCGCATTCGACGAATCCTCGCTGCAGCCTTCGCCACGGCAGCCCTCGCCGGACTCGGCTTCACAGGCGCCGCCACCGCCGCCACCACCGCCACTACCGCCACCACCGGCAGCGTCACCCCGGGTGAGTGCACGGACAACGGCGGAACGATCGATCGGTCGACGCCCGTGCTCCCGACCTGCAGGGGCGGTATGTACGACGGCCAGACTGTCGACTAAACCCCGCTAGGGCCCGTTGCGAAAGTGGATCGTCGCCCCGCAGCCACGCGTTGCGGGGCGACTCCCTCGCGTGCCTTCTCCCTCGGCTGACGGCTCAACGCACCTGGGAGGCGTGACGATCGCACACGAGCCGGATGAGGTCGGCGGGAGCGGCTTTGGGCTGGAGCTGCCATGGGGCGAGGGATCGGGGCCCGTACGCTGGTCGCGAATCGGGCAGTCTCTAGGGCAGCAGCCTGTCCGGCCACACCTCGACGCATTCGCTGCCGAACTCAACAGCCGCCCACGCAAGACGCTCGGCTGGGAAACCCCAGCCGAGCGCCTGTCCAAACTGCTCGCCACCACACGTCGGTGATCACGTGTTGCAACGACTCCTGGAATTCGCCGGTCCCCCGGGTCCTTCCTTCACCTCATCGCTCCGACGGGCTCAGGCGAGGCTGACCGTGCGCGCCGAGACGGCGCCGATCTCGGTGGCGATGTCCGCGAGGACGTCTCCCGGGACCGGGGCGTCGACGGTGAGGACGGCGAGCGCCTCACCGTGCTCCTCGGCCCGCGCGACCTGCATGCCCGCGATGTTCAGGCCGCCCTCGCCGAGGACGCGGCCGACGGCGCCGACCACGCCGGGGCGGTCGGTGTAGCGCAGCACGACCATGTGGTCGGCGAGCGCCAGGTCCACGTCGTACTCGCCGACGCCCACGATCTTCTGAAGGTGCTTCGGGCCCGCGAGCGTGCCGGAGACCGAGACCTCCTGACCGTCCGACAGGGTGCCGCGGACGGTCACCACGTTGCGGTGGTCCGGGGACTCCGAGCTGGTGGTCAGACGGACCTCGACGCCGCGCTCCTGCGCGAACAGCGGGGCGTTGACGTAGGAGACCGTCTCGTCGACGACGTCCTCGAAGACGCCCTTGAGGGCGGAGAGTTCGAGCACCTTGACGTCGTGCTGGGTGATCTCGCCGCAGACCTCGACGTCGAGGCGGACCGCGACCTCGCCCGCGAGGGCGGTGAAGATGCGGCCGAGCTTTTCGGCGAGCGGCAGGCCGGGACGGACGTCCTCGGCGATGACACCGCCCTGGACGTTGACCGCGTCCGGCACGAGCTCACCGGCGAGCGCGAGGCGCACCGACTTGGCGACCGAGACACCGGCCTTCTCCTGGGCCTCGTCCGTGGACGCGCCGAGGTGCGGGGTGCAGACGACCTGGTCGAGCTCGAACAGCGGGGAGTCCGTGCAGGGCTCCTTCGCGTACACGTCGAGACCGGCGCCGGCGACGCGGCCCTCCTTGATGGCCGTGTACAGCGCGGCCTCGTCGACGATCCCGCCGCGGGCGGCGTTGACGATGCGGACCGACGGCTTCACCTTGTGCAGGGCCTCGTCCCCGATGAGACCGAGGGTCTCGGGGGTCTTGGGCAGGTGCACGGTGATGAAGTCGGCGATCTCCAGGAGCTCGTCCAGCGCCAGCATCTTGACGCCCATCTGGGCGGCGCGCGCGGGCTGTACGTAGGGGTCGTACGCGACGATCTTCATGCCGAAGGCCGACATGCGCTGGGCGACCAGCACGCCGATGCGGCCGAGGCCGACGACACCCAGGGTCTTCTCGCTGAGCTCGACACCGGTGTACTTGTTCCGCTTCCACTCGCCGTTCTTCAGGGCGGTGTTGGCCTGCGGAATGTTGCGGGCGGTGGCGACGAGCAGGCCGCACGCGAGCTCGGCCGCGGTCACGATGTTCGAGGTCGGCGCGTTGACGACCATCACGCCGGCCTTGGTGGCGGCGGAGACGTCCACGTTGTCCAGACCGACGCCCGCGCGCGCGACGACCCTCAACTTCTTGGCCGCGGCGATGGCCTCGGCGTCGACCTTGGTGGCGGAGCGGACGAGGATCGCGTCCACGTCGACGATCGCGGGCAGCAGCTCGGCGCGGTCCGCGCCGTTGCAGTGCCGGATCTCGAAGTCCGGGCCCAGCGCCTCGACGGTGGCGGGCGACAGCTCTTCGGCGATGAGTACGACAGGTTTCGAGCTCACGTGGGTCCTCACAAGTCCAGTGCGGACGGCCGTCCCGACGGCCGCAGGCGGTGGAGGGGGTAGCCGCGTGGAAGACGCACGACACTGTGGGCCTGACGCGTATGTGTTGAGCAGTGTAGTGGCGCTGACGGGCCGGATTTCCGCCTGTACGGAAGGATCACCCGTCCGTGGTTGGCCGGGGTGGACAAGCCGCGCCGTTGAGGGGCGGATTCCCGGCATCCCGGGTTCCCTGCGGCCCGTCCGTTCGGACGAGCCGGCTCCTGCGCCGAAGCACGGCGGGGCCGGGACCTCACGTGTCCCGGCCCCGCCGCCACGAGATCAGCTCTCGTCGCTGTCGACCCAGCTCATCAGCTTGCGCAGCTTCTTGCCGGTGGTCTCCAGCAGGTGCTCCTCGTCGGCCTTCTTGTACTCGTTGTACTTCGGCAGACCGGCCTTGTACTCGGCCATCCAGGTGTTGGCGAACTCGCCGCTCTGGATCTCCGCGAGGACCTTCTTCATCTCGGCCTTGGTGGCGTCGGTGATGACGCGCGGGCCGGTGATGTAGTCGCCCCACTCGGCGGTCTCGGAGACGGACCAGCGCATCTTCTCCAGGCCGCCCTCGTACATGAGGTCCACGATGAGCTTCAGCTCGTGCAGGCACTCGAAGTACGCGATCTCCGGCTGGTAGCCGGCCTCGGTCAGGGTCTCGAAACCGGCCTTGACCAGGGCGGAGGCGCCACCGCAGAGGACGGCCTGCTCACCGAACAGGTCGGTCTCGGTCTCCTCGGTGAAGGTGGTCTTGATGACGCCGGCGCGGGTGCCGCCGATGCCGGCCGCGTACGAGAGCGCCAGGTCGAAGGCCTTGCCGGTGGCGTCCTGCTCGACGGCGGCGATGCACGGAACGCCGCGGCCCTCCTCGTACTGGCGGCGGACCAGGTGGCCCGGGCCCTTCGGGGCGACCAGCGCGACGTCCACGTTGGTGGGCGGCTTGATGAAGCCGTAGCGGACGTTGAAGCCGTGGCCGAAGAAGAGCGCGTCGCCCTCCTTGAGGTGCTCCTTGATGGACTCCTCGTAGATCTCGGCCTGCAGCGGGTCCGGGGTGAGGATCATGATGACGTTCGCCCAGGCGGCGGCCTCGGCCACGGGGACGACCTTCAGACCCTGCTCCTCGGCCTTGGCCTTGGACTTCGAGCCCTCCTTCAGACCGACGACGACGTCGACGCCGGAGTCACGGAGCGACAGCGCGTGGGCGTGGCCCTGGCTGCCGTAACCGATGACCGCGACCTTGCGGCCCTGGATGATGGACAGGTCGGCGTCGTTCTCGTAGAACAGCTCGGCCACTGGGATATCTCCTTGGTGCGCTGGTGTTGCTCCCACCGTACGGCGGGGAACGGATCTGAGTTTCTCGGTCTCGCTATGCGAGCAGAGCGTGTCTGACCCGGCTCACGTGTCCGCGGTGCCGGGCCGGGCGGGTCAGGCGCTGCGGTCGAGCGCGCGCAGACTGCGGTCCGTGATGGACCGGCCGCCACGCCCTATGGCGATCGTGCCGGACTGGACGAGCTCCTTGATGCCGAACGGCTCCAGCATCTTGAGCATCGCGCCGAGCTTGTCGGAGCCGCCGGTGGCCTCGATGGTGACGGCCTCCGGGGAGACGTCGACCGTCTTGGCGCGGAAGAGCTGGACGATCTCGACGATCTGCGAACGGGTCTCGTTGTCGGCGCGGACCTTCACCAGGACGAGCTCGCGCTCGATGGCGTTGTGGGACTCCAGCTCGACGATCTTGAGCACGTTGACCAGCTTGTTCAGCTGCTTGGTCACCTGCTCCAGCGGGAGGTCCTCGACGTTGACGACGATGGTGATGCGGGAGATGTCGGGGTGCTCGGTGACACCGACCGCCAGGGAGTCGATGTTGAACCCGCGGCGGGAGAACAGCGCGGCGATCCGGGCGAGGATGCCGGGCGTGTTCTCGACCAGGACGGAGAGCGTGTGCTTGGACATGTGGGGCGTTCTCTCTCTCGGCTCTCTCGGCTCAGTCGTCTTCGTTGTCGCCGAAGTCGGGACGGACGCCCCGGGCTGCCATGACCTCGTCGTTGGAGGTGCCGGCGGCGACCATCGGCCACACCATGGCGTCCTCGTGGACGATGAAGTCGATCACGACGGTACGGTCGTTGATCGCGTTGGCCTCGGCGATGACCTTGTCCAGGTCGGCCGGGTCCTCGCAGCGCAGCGCCACGCAGCCCATGGCCTCCGCCAGCTTGACGAAGTCCGGGACGCGCGTGCCCTTGCGGGGCGCGATGGACTCGCCGAGCTGGGAGCCGACCGTGTCGTGCCCCGTCTCGTCGGCGTGCAGGACGGTGTTGGAGTACCGCTGGTTGTAGAACAGGGTCTGCCACTGGCGGACCATGCCCAGCGCACCGTTGTTGATGATCGCGACCTTGATCGGGATGTTGTTCAGGGCGCAGGTGACCAGTTCCTGATTGGTCATCTGGAAGCAGCCGTCACCGTCGATCGCCCAGACCGTGCGCTCGGGCATGCCGACCTTGGCGCCCATCGCGGCCGGGACCGCGTAGCCCATGGTTCCGGCGCCGCCGGAGTTCAGCCAGGTACGGGGCTCCTCGTACTTGACGAAGTGCGAGGCCCACATCTGGTGCTGGCCGACGCCGGCCGCGAAGACCGTGCCCTTGGGCGCGAGCGCGCCGATCCGCTCGATGACCTGCTGCGGGGAGAGGCTGCCGTCGGCGGGCAGGTCGTAGCCCAGCGGGTACGTTTCGCGCCAGCGGTTGAGGTCGTTCCACCAGGCGGTGTAGTCGCCGGGGTTGCCCTCGGTGTGCTCGGCTTGGACGGCCTGGATCAGATCGGCGATGACCTCGCGGGCGTCGCCGACGATCGGGACGTCGACGGCGCGGTTCTTGCCGATCTCGGCGGGGTCGATGTCCGCGTGGATGATCTTGGCGAAGGGGGCGAAGCTGTCCAGCTTGCCGGTGACGCGGTCGTCGAAGCGGGTGCCGAGGGCGATCAGCAGGTCCGACTTCTGCAGCGAGGTGACACCGGTGACGCTGCCGTGCATGCCGGGCATGCCGACGTGCAGCGGGTGGCTGTCGGGGAAGGAGCCCAGCGCCATCAGGGTGGTGCAGACGGGGACGCCGGTCAGCTCGGCGAGGACCTTCAGCTCGGCGGTCGCGCCGGACTTCATGACGCCGCCGCCGACGTACAGGACCGGCCGCTTGGCCTGGCAGATGAGCTTGGCTGCCTCGCGGATCTGCTTGGCGTGCGGCTTGGTGACCGGCCGGTAACCGGGGAGGTCCTGGGAGGGCGGCCACGAGAAGGTGGTCTTCGCCTGCAGGGCGTCCTTGGCGATGTCGACGAGGACGGGCCCGGGACGACCGGTGGCCGCGATGTGGAACGCCTCGGCAATCGTCTTCGGGATGTCCTCGGCCCGGGTGACCAGGAAGTTGTGCTTGGTGATCGGCATGGTGATGCCGACGATGTCCGCCTCCTGGAAGGCGTCGGTGCCGATCGCCTTGGAGGAGACCTGACCGGTGATCGCGACGAGCGGGACGGAGTCCATGTGCGCGTCGGCGATCGGGGTGACGAGGTTCGTGGCGCCCGGTCCGGACGTGGCCATACAGACGCCGACCTTGCCGGTGGCCTGCGCGTAGCCGGTGGCGGCGTGGCCGGCCCCCTGCTCGTGACGGACCAGGATGTGACGGACCTTCTTGGAGTCCATCATCGGGTCGTACGCGGGGAGGATGGCGCCGCCCGGAATGCCGAAGACGGTGTCGCACCCCACCTCTTCGAGAGAGCGGATGAGGGACTGCGCACCCGTGACGTGCTCAACTGCGGCGGACTGCTGTCCGCCGGAACGGGGCCGCGGCTGCGGATGGTGGGCCCCGGTGGCCTGCTCGGTCATCGGCATTCTCTTCTCGAAGCTGAGGGTTTTACGCGGATTCGACTCTGTGCCAGTGCAACAAAAAACCCCTCGTGCCAGGAGGCAAGCGAGGGGAGCGCGTCGGGGGTGTTGAGCGGGGACAAGCAGGTCCCAGCTTCAGCCGACGCGCTTTCCAAGTACGAGAATTCGGGTGCGCATGGCATTGACCCTCCCTCTGGCGGGAGGGTGATGTCAAGTAGGTGGGACGGGCGTCTCATTATGTGAGCCTCTAAGGATGGCCATCGAGCCCCCGGAGGAGCCGCCGGCCAGTGCTGGTTGGGCCGCTCCGCCCGGTACTGGGAACGTACCGCGCACCAGCGCACGGCGCAGCCTGTACTCGTCGAGCGGGCCGGAAAAAGCCATTCCTTGGCCGTGCGTACACCCCATCGCGCGCAGCGCCAGGACCTGCTCGGGCAGATCCACTCCGTCCGCGACGGACCGCATTCCGAGGTCGTTTGCGATCCGCAAGAGACCTGCAGTGATCTTATGCAGGCGGGCGGACTCGACCACTCCCTCCACCAGGCCCCGGTCCAGCTTGAGCATGTCCACGGGGAGCCGGCGCAGGGCGCTGATGGCCGCGTAGCCGCTGCCGAAGCCGTCCAGGGCGATGCCCACCCCGAGCCGGTGCAGGGCGGCCAGGCGGCGTTCCAGGTCGTCGAAGGGCACTCTGGGATCGGATACGGCGAGCTCCAGCACCAGGGCCCCGGAGGGCAGCCCGTGCCGGGTCAGCAGGGCCTCCACGGAGCCGAGCGGCATGGACCGGTCCAGGAGGCGCTGGGCGGTCATCCGCACGGCCACGGGCACGTCGTGCCCGGCCCGGTGCCGGTCGGCGGCCTGCTCCACGGCCTCCTCCAACAGCCATCGCCCCAGCTCGGCGGTGCGCGAGGCGTCGTGGCCGGCGGCGCCGGAGCCGCCACGCCCACCGGTACCGCCCTCGCTGTACTCGGCGACCCGGAGGAACTCCGCCGGGGTGAAGAGAATCCCCTGGGCCGAGCGCCAGCGGGCCTGCGCTGCGACGGCCGACACCTCCCCGGTGGCCAGCGAGACCACGGGCTGGTGCAGCAGGGCGAACTCGCCCTCGTGCAGTGCCGTCCGCAGCCGGCCGGCCAGCTCGGCCTTGCGCACGACTTCGGCCTGCATCTGGGGGGCGTACATCTCGACGCGGTCCTTGCCGCCGGCCTTGGCCCGGTACATCGCGAGATCCGCGTTGCGCATCAGGTCCGAAGGGGTGATGCCGGGGTCGGCGAAGGCGGCTCCGATGCTCGCCGCGACCCGGACCTCGCTGGCGCCGATCCGGTACGGCTGGGAAAGGGTGGTGCGCAGCCGATCGGCGATCTCGCGTACCTGGTACTCACGGGCGCTGGGGTCGCGGTTTCCGTCGCCCAGGATCAGTGCGGCGAACTCGTCGCCGCCGAGGCGGGCCGCGGTGTCCCCGGCCCGGACCGAGTCCTGGAGCCTGCGCGCGGCTTCGACGAGCAGTTCGTCTCCGGCCTGGTGGCCGATGGTGTCGTTGACCGCCTTGAAGCCATCGAGGTCGATGAAGAGCACGGCGGTGCTGTGGTCGCCGGCGCGCCGGCCGGTCAGGGCCTGGCGCACGCGCCGGGTGAACAGGGCCCGGTTGGGCAGGTCGGTCAGCGGATCGTGTTCGGCGCTGTGCTGGAGCTGGGCCTGGAGCCGGACCCGCTCGGTGACGTCCCGACTGTTGAGGATGAGCCCGCCCTGGTGGCGGTTGACGGTGGACTCCACGTTGAGCCACTCGCCGCCGCCCGATTTGAAGCGGCATTCGATGCGGGTGGTGGGCTCCTCGGTCGGCGGTGCGGCGAGGAAGCGGCGCACCTCGTGGACCACCCGGCCGAGGTCGTCGGGGTGGATCAGGGAGGCGAGCTCGGTGCCGACCAGCTCTTCCGCCTCGCGGCCGTAGACCCCGGCGGCCGCGGGGCTGACGTAGCGCAGGGTTCCGGTGGGCGCGGCGATCATGATGACGTCGCTGGAACCCTGGACCAGGGAACGGAAGTGGTTCTCCTTCTGGGCCAGTTCCTGGGTCAGCGCGATGTTGTCGAGGAGCATGATGCCCTGCCGGATGACGAGGGCGAGCACGACCGTGCAGCCGGTGAAGACGACCATCCGGTCCACCTTCCTGCCGTCCACGACGTTGTACAGGATGCCGAGGGTGCACACGGCGGCCGCGAGGTACGGGGTGAGGGCGGGCAGCGAGCCGGTGATCGGGCGGCTGTGCGCCCGGTCCACGCGCGGGCGGCCGGCCGGCTCCGGGCCGGGATGGAGGCGTCGGGCGCCCCAGGGTGCGTACGCGAGGAGCAGCGAGCCTGCGAACCAACCTGCGTCGAGCAGCTGTCCGGACTGGTACTCGGCGCTCAGGAGGGGCGAAGTGAACAGGGCGTCGCTGAGCACGGTCAGGGCCAGCGCCGCGATGGCGGTGTTGACGGCGGAGCGGTTGGTCTCGCTCCGCCGGAAGTGCAGGACCAGGACCATCGAGACGAGCGCGATGTCCAGGAGCGGGTAGGCGAGGGAGAGCGCGGCGCGCGGGACGCTGCCGGGGGCGCCGGACTGGGCGGTCCGTGCCGCGTGGGCCAGGGCCAGGCTCCAGGAGAGCGTGAGCAGGGAGCCGCCGATGAGCCACGAGTCGAGCCCGAGGCACACCCAGCCGGCGCGGGTGACCGGCCGTTTGGCGAGGACGAGCAGGCCCACGATGGCGGGCGGGGCGAAGCAGAGGAAGGCGAAGTCGGCGAGCGAGGGTTTCGGCACTTCCTCGCCCAGGATCACCTCGTACCAGCCCCAGACCGCGTTGCCGCCGGCGCCCATCAGGGAGGAGAAGGCGAAGAGCAGCCAGGCGGGGCGTTCGCGGCTGTCGATCGCCCTCGCGTAGGAGTAGCAGGAGACCGCGGCGAATAAGCCGGCCGCGCTGAGCCCGAAGTCGCCCATGATCTCGGCGACTTCCTCCGAGCCCCAGTTGAGGGCGGCGCCGACGGCGTACCCGCCGCTGACCACCGCGAGGAGCAGCTGCATCGCCAGGCCCTTGCCTCCGCCCGAGACGGAGGGCCGGTTCAGGAGCGCCGCCCCCGGGGTACTCACCGGTCCCCCTCGCCGGCTGGGTCCGGTGCAGCCCAGTCTCGGCAGCGTCGCCTCCGGCGGCCGTGCCGCATCGGATCCTTTGTCCATTGGCCGTACATCGCCCGTCGCCCCCCAAAGTGTCCGATCACTCCCCAGCGCCAGACGTTCGCGGCGCAGCCCCTTCTTCCGGACGATACACCACTTTCGTCACTCAGGGACATAGTCTCTCTACTCTCCGTTACCAATCGGGGAGTTGAGTCCACCCAGTGCATTCGAACGACTGCGGAGCGTGCGCACCGGGCGTCACTCGGTGATCAACACCGTGTGTTCCACCGGCTCACCGGCGGCGAACCGAGTGAGCTGGCGGGCCAGCAGGCGTTTGGCCCTCGGTTCGAACGCCGAGCTGCTGCCACCGACATGAGGGGTGATCAGGACGTTCGGAGCGTGCCAGAGCGGGTGGCCCGCGGGCAGCGGCTCCGGGTCGGTGACGTCGAGTGCCGCGCGCAGCCGGCCCGACTCCACCTCCGCCAGCAGGGACTTGGTGTCGACGACCGGACCGCGCGCCACGTTCACGAGCAGGGCGCCGTCCTTCATCCGGCGGAGGAAGTCGGCGCCGACCAGGCCCCGGGTGGCGTCGGTCAGCGGTGTCACGAGGACCACCACGTCGGCCCGGGGCAGAAGCCCGGGCAGGTCGGCGAGGGTGTGCACCGGCCCGCGTCCGGTGGTCCTGGCCGTACGCGCCACGCGCGCGACCGGGCCGCATTCGAAGGCCACGAGCCGGTCCTCGATCGCGGAGCCGATCGATCCGTAGCCGATGATCAGAACCGACTTATCGGCGAGGGCGTCGTAGAAACCGGAACGCCATTCCTCGCGGTCCTGGCCGCGGACCATGCCGGGGATGCCGCGCAGGGAGGCGAGGGTCAGCGCGAGGGCGAGTTCGGCGGTGCTGGCCGTGTGGACCCCGACGGCGTTGCACAGACGTACGCCGGGGCGCAGGTCGCCGAGGCGACCCAGCACGTCGTCGATGCCGGCGGTCAGGGTCTGGACGACCTGGACCGCGTGCATCGACGCCAGCGGGCGCACGGTGACCTCGGGGGACTTCATGTAGGGCGGCACGTAGAAGACGCAGTCGGCCGGATCGGCCGGGAAGGCGTCCTCGCCGTCCCAGAGGCGGTACCGGAAGGAGTCGGGGAGGCCCTCGATCTCCTCGGCGGGGAACGGAAGCCAGACATCCGGGGTCATTGCAGTCATGATCACGAGGCTATGCCAAGGCATCCGGATCAAGCCGTTAGTTTGATGGCCGGAGCCGGAGGGGGATGCAGGGGTGGAGCGCAGGTCGATCGGGGCGGGGGCGCTGACGGTGGGCGCCATCGGCCTCGGTTGTATGCCGATGAGCTGGGCGTACGCGCCTTCACGGCGGCGGGGGCAGGAGTCGCTGGCCGCCGTGCACACGGCGCTGGACCTGGGGTCGAACCTGCTGGACACGGCCGACGTGTACGGGCCGTTCACCAATGAGCTGCTGCTCGGGCGGGTGCTGCGGGATCGGCGGTCCGAGGCGTTCGTCTCGGCCAAGGTGGGACTGCGGGCGGGTGACCAGCACGTGGTCGCCGACGGGCGGCCCGGCTACCTGAGGCGGGCCTGCGACGCCTCGCTGCGGCGGCTGCGGACCGATGTCATAGACCTCTACCAGCTGCACCGGGTGGATCCGGACGTGCCCGTGGAGGAGACCTGGGGGGCCATGGCCGAGCTGGTGGGCGCGGGCAAGGTGCGGGCGCTCGGGTACTGCGCGCTGGGCGCCGGGGCCGGGCCCGGGGCCGGGCGGAGCCGGGACCGGGAGTACCGGACGACCCTGCGGCACTTGGAGCGGCTCCAGCAGGTGTTCCCGGTGAGCGCGGTGCAGGCGGAGCTGTCGGTGTGGTCGCCGCAGGCGGCGTGGCAGCTGCTGCCGTGGTGCGCGGCGCGCGGGGTGGGGTTCCTGGCGGCGATGCCGCTGGGCAGCGGGTTCCTCACGGGGACCCTCACGCCGGGTGAGGGGTTCGAGCCGCAGGACGTGCGGGCCCGGCATCCGCGGTTCACGGCGGCGGCGATGGCGTCGAACCAGGTGCTGCTGGCGGGGCTGCGGCAGGTGGCCCGTCGGCACGGCCCCGAGGTGACGGTCGCGCAGGTGGCCCTGGCCTGGGTACTGGCGCAGGGGCCGCAGGTGGTGCCGGTGCCGGGGGCCGACCGGGCGCCGTGGGCGGCGGAGAACGCGCGGGCGGCGGAGGTCCGGCTCTCGGCCGGGGACCTGGCCGAGATCGCGGCCCTTCCGGTCGAAGTGGGAGCCTGGGACTGATCCGGCACCGGCGGGGGCCGGGGTCGATCCGGGGACGGCCGGACAACCACTCGATCGAGTGTACGAGTGGTGGAACTTCGCGAACTGCCGGAGCTGTTGAGAGGGATGAAGGGCACGATCGGAGGACCGGAAGGGAGCAGGGCGATGCGATACGGAAGTTCTCCCGGGCGGGCGGGACCCGAGGGCGCGGGCGGGCGGAGCCGGAGTGTGGTGGCGGCGCTCGCGCTGGCCGGTTGCGGCGCCCTGCTGGCGGCGGGGTGCTCGCCGGAGGGTGTACCGGGCACGGGGCCGGCCGGCTCATCATCGAGCACGGCCGCGGCGGGCTCCGGGTCGCCGGGGCCGTCGGGGAGCCCGTCCTCGTCGCCGGAGGCCGCCGCCCCACCGGCGAAGGGGACCGTGACGGTGACCGGCGAGGTGGCCAAGGGGCTGGAGTCGCCGTGGGGCGTGGCCCCGCTGCCGGGCGGGGACCTCTTGGTGGCCTCGCGGGACAAGGGCACGATCAGCAGGGTCGCGACGGGTTCGGGCACAATGACCCAGATCGGCAAGGTGCCGGGGGTGGCTCCGGGCGGGGAGGGCGGGCTGATGGGCCTCGCCCTGTCGCCCACCTTCGCTTCGGACCGGCTGGTGTACGTGTACTTCACGACCGAGTCCGACAACCGCATCGCCCGGCTGCGGTACGACGAACAGAGACCTCCCGGACAGCAACTGGGAGCGCCCGACACGGTGTTCCGGGGCATTCCCAAGGGCCTCATCCACAACGGCGGCCGGATCGCCTTCGGCCCGGACAAGATGCTCTATGCGGGAACGGGTGAGACCGGTGACACCGGGCTCGCGCAGGACAAGAAGTCGCTGGGCGGCAAGATCTTGCGGATGACTCCGGACGGGGATCCGGTGCACGGCAATCCGGAGGCGGATTCCGTCGTCTACTCCTACGGCCACCGCAATGTGCAGGGCCTCGCCTGGGACAAGGACAAACGGCTGTGGGCGGCCGAGTTCGGCCAGAACACCTGGGACGAGCTCAATCTGATCGAGCCCGGCGCCAACTACGGGTGGCCCGAGGCCGAGGGAAAGGCGGGGAAGCCCGGCTTCCGGGATCCGGTGGCCGTGTGGAAGACCGATGAGGCCTCGCCGAGCGGGATCGCGTGGGCGCAGGGTTCGGTGTGGATGGCCGGGCTGAAGGGCAAGCGGCTGTGGCGGATCCCGCTGGCCGGGACGGAGCTGGTGGCGGAGCCGGAGCCCTTCTTGGAGGGCGAGTACGGACGGCTGCGGACGGTGGTGCCCCTCGGCGGGGACCGGATGCTGCTGGTCACGAGCGAGACGGACGGACGCGGGTCGCCGGAAGCGGGCGACGACAGGATCTTGACCCTGACGGTGCGGTGACCGGCGGCTTCCCGGCGGGGGACGAAGGGTGTGGTGGGCACGGTGTTCAACATGATCGAGGAGCTGTTCAACCCGGGACGCAAACACACGGACGAGGAGAAGAAGCGGCTGGAGCTGTCCCGGACCGACGTCAATGACAACGATCCGGGACGGGGTCCGATAGACCTCGACTCCGGCAAGGTACTCATACGCCTGGACGAGCAGCCTCCGGACGGGGACTGACCGGGGACGGTGCGGCGAAGAGACGCAGCCGGTGGGCGAGGGCGGCCGCCTCGCCACGGCCGGCGACGCCCAACTTCGCCAGGATGTTCGAGACGTGCACGCTCGCCGTCTTCGGTGAGATGAAGAGCTCCTCGGCGATCTTCCGGTTGGTGCTGCCGGCCGCCACCAGGCGCAGTACGTCCCGCTCGCGACTGGTCAGCCCGAGCGCCTCGACCGGATCGGTCTCCGGGACCGGCGCAGTGGCGGCGCTGTCGGCGTCGGTCAGCGGGAGGCGGGCGCGCTGGGCCAGCAGGGCCAGGTCTTCGCGCAGGGTGCGTGAGCCGATCCGCTCGGCGGTGGCGTAGGCCTCGCGGAGCAGGGCGCCCGCGGGCTCCCGGTCACCGGCGGCCAGCAGGGACTCCGCGAGCCGGTGGCAGGCCCTGGCCAGCAGGTACGGGCGCTCCAGCGGGCGGACGGCCTTCTCGACGGCGGTCCAGTCGGCGAGGGTGTCCCGAGCCTCGGCCCGGAGCAGCTCGGCCCGGACGTACTCGGCGTGGGCGGTCCACACCGGGACTGGGGTGGCCAGGGGGCGGGCGGCGGTGCGCAGCACGTCCAGGGCCGCGTCCCGGCCGGCCTCGGCGGCCGGAAGCCCCCGGGCGTCCGCTTCCGCGGTGGCGGCGGCAAGGAGCAGCGGCCAGGCGTAGCGGTGCTGCCCGAGCGGGAATCCGTAGGCGACGGCAGCGGCCGTCTCGGCTCGGACGTCGGCGATGCGGCCCTCTGCCGCGGCCACGCCGATCGCGAGGCGGTAGAGCGGGATCCGGTGCTGGGGCTGGGTCTCGTGGGTGCCGTAGTAGGTGTGGGCCGCGGCGAGCTGGTGGTTCGCCTCGACCGACTCTCCTCGAGCCAGGGCCAGGTAGGCGAGGCGTGCCGAGGCGCAGCCGCGCGGGGCGGCGCTCTGGCCGACCAGCAGGGTACGCCGGGCCGCTTCGGCGGCCTCGTCCCAGCGGCCGAGGCTGTAGAGGCTCTCGGCCATGTTCCCGCAGACCCAGGCCTCGCTGTCCAGGAGCCGGGATCTGCGGACCAGTTCGGCCCCTTGTTCGGCGAGTTCCACGGCTTCGTGGGACCGTCCCAGACTTTCCAGCTGAGAGGTGAGATTGATATGCGCACGCCCTGCCAGCATCGTGAGTCCGAGCTGCGTGGTCCGTTCCACGACCGCGCGCATCTCCGCGAGGCCCCCCTCTTCGTCGCCGGAGTCGGTGAGCAGGGCTCCGACCGTGATCCGGGCGTTGAGTTCGGTCTCCTCGGCGTCGACCATGCGTGCGTACTCGACCGCGCGTTCTGCGGCGGCGAGGTTGTCGGGTCCCGGCTTGTGGAGCATGCCCCAGCTCGCGGCCCGGACGAGGACCTCGGCGTGCACCTGGGACGGGGGCAGCCCCCGGACGAGGTCCTGCGCCCTGGCTATCTCCTCCCAGCCGTCGCCGCGCCCGAGGCCGGCGATCAGCCGGGAGCGCTCGGTCCAGAACCAGGCGGCCCGCAGCGGGTCGGGGTCGCCCTCCAGCAGGCGCAGCGCCGTCTTCGTGATCTTCAGGGCGCGGTCGCGCTCGCCGCCGTAGCGGGCCGCCACGGTGGCTTCGGCGAGCAGGTCGAGCCGCTGGAGCGCGGTGGTGGCCGGGTCGCAGCCGCACGGAGGGTAGACCTCTGTGTAGTCCGCCGGGCGAAGCGCCTCGATGACGTCTTCCGGGGCGCTGTCCCACAGGTCCATGGCCCGCTCCAGCAGGCGCAGTTGCTCCGAGTAGGCGTGTCGGCGGCGGGCCGCCACGGAGGCGGCGAGTACGGCGGGCAGTGCCTTGGCGGGATCGTTCGCGTGGTACCAGTAGCTGGCCAGCCGGATGACCCGCTCTTCGGCCCGGACCAGCGACCCGTCGGCCTCCATGGCCTCGGCGTAGCGGCGGTTGACGCGGGCCCGCTCCCCGGGCAGGAGGTCGTCGCTGACGGCCTCGCGGACCAAGGAGTGCCGGAAGCGGTAGCCGTCGCCGTCGGGGGTGGCGAGCAGGATGTTGGCGCCGACGGCGGCGCGCAGCGCCTCGATCAGTTCGTCCTCGGTGAGCCCGGCGACGGCGCGCAGCAGCGGGTACTCCACGGTGGAGCCGCCCTCGGCGACGATGCGCACCAGCCCTTGGGTCTCGTCGGGGAGCACCTCGACGCGGACGAGGAGCAGGTCGCGCAGGGATTCGGTGAGTCCGGTGCGGCAGCCGCTTTCCCTGGAGGCGACGAGTTCCTCGACGAAGAAGGCGTTGCCGTCCGACCGGTCGAAGACGGAGTCCACGAAGTCCTCGTCGGGCTGAGCGGCGAGGATGCCGGCCAGTTGGCGGCGTACCTCGGCCCGGTTGAAGCGGGACAGCTCGATGCGCCGGACGGTGCGGAGCCGGTCGAGTTCGGCGAGGAGCGGGCGCAGCGGGTGACGCCGGTGCACGTCGTCCGCACGGTAGGTGGCGACGATGACGAGCCGGCCGCTGGTGAGGGTGCGGAAGAGGTAGGAGAGCAGGTGTCGGGTGGAGGTGTCCGCCCAGTGCAGGTCCTCCAGGACGAGGACGACGGTGCGGTCGGCGGCGAGGCGCTCCAGCATCCGGGCCGTCAGTTCGAAGAGCCGGGCGGTGCTCTCCTCGTCGTGCGGGCCTCGTGGGGTGTCGCCGAGTTCGGGGAGGATGCGGGCGAGCTCGTCCTCCTGGCCGGCGGCAGCGGCGGCCAGTTCTCCGGGCAGCAGCCGGTGCAGGATGCGCAGGGCCGTCGAGAACGGGGCGAAGGGAAGGCCCTCCGCCCCGATCTCCACACAGCCTCCGACGGCAACGACCGCGCCGCGGCAGTCCGCCGCGCAGAGGAACTCCTCGGTGAGGCGGGTCTTGCCGACTCCGGCCTCTCCCCCGATGAGCATCGCCTGCGGTTCCTGCCCGGCGGCCCGGGTCAATGCGTCGGTGAGTACGGCCAGTTCATCGGCTCGGCCGACGAACACCGGGCTGACAGATCTGGTCTCCACGCCGCCGAGCATCGCACAGACGTCCTGCTCGGCGGCACTCACCGCCGGTGCGCTTCTCATCACGTGTCAGTTCGCGCGGTGTGCGGCGCGGAGCGGGGTGAACCGGCTGCGGAACGTTCTCACCCGCCGTCCGTGTTCCTGGCTCGGCAAGGAGGCGCGGTGGGCCCGCCGCGCCGCCCGGGCCGTGCGGTACTCGGCCGCCTCACGGATGAGGTCGGTGCTGCGGGCGGCGGTGGCGATCTCGTACTCGAACATCTCTGCTCCCTGGTCGCGTTGCTCGGGCACCTCGTTCGGTGTGATCCAAGATTCGCGCCCCAGGGGGTACCGGCACATCGGTCGCATGCCGCATCTACCGGGGACAGGGGCCTTAGTCCGGGGCCTGGGAGCCCCATGCCGGTCCTGCGGACCTAAGGCAGTGCCTAGGCGCCGGCTCCGGCCGCCTTGGGAATGGCGAGGAGGAGGTCGAAGTACATGAGGACAAAGAGCAGGACGCCGAGGGCGCCCAGTCCGATGCCCGCCCAGGAGACGGACCGCACCCAGGTGGGGAGGGTGCGCTCGGGGCTGCTGAAGGCGGGGAGGGCCAGCACGAAGGTGGCGATGATCAGGGCGAGGGCGGAGAAGATGCCGTTGACCATCGCGGTGGCGTGCCACGGGTCGACGAACTGGGCGGCGATCTGCGCGTTGGCGTCGGCGGCCTGGCTCAGCTCCAGCCGGGCGGCGACGCTCGCACGCTCGGACACGATGCCCGCGACCCAGCTACCGCTGAGGGCGACGACGCCGAGACCCGCGGCGACGATCGCGAAGGCGGCGGATCCGACCTGGCTCGGCTCCCGGTCCTCGGCCTGGTCGTCGGCGAACGCCTCGTCGTCCAGGTCCGTGTCGGTGACCTCGTCGGTGACCTCGTCGGTGACCGCGGAGTCGGCTCCGGCCTCGGCCGGCTGGGGGGTCTCGGCCTTCTTGAGGTCGGCCGGGGTGGTGTCCGCCTCGGCGGCGTTCGGGGCGGGGGTCTTCGTGGTGTCCATGCGGGGCACCGTAGGTGCCCTGTCTGAGAGTCTTCTGAGAATCCGCTGGTTCCGGCCGTGGTGGGCCCCGCGGTCGACGGAGCCCGCAGCAGGGCCGGCCCGGACGGGGCCCCGGGCAGGCTCAGGTGGACCGGGTCGCGGCCCACTCGTGGGAGAGAATCGACCAGACCTCGGTGTCCTGGCGGACTCCGCGGTGGAGGTAGTTCTCCCGCATGACGCCCTCGCGGGTCATGCCGAGGCGCGCGGCCACGGCGAGGCTCTTCTTGTTGCCGGAGGCCGCGTGCCACTCGACGCGGTGCATGCCGCGCTCGCCGAAGGCGTAGTCGATCAGCACCTGGCAGGCCTTGGTGACCAGGCCCCGGCCGGCCGCGTCGGGCTCCAGCCAGCAGCCGATCTCGCAGTTGCCGTAGTGCGCCTCGAACGTCCGGAAGAGGACCCCGCCCACCAGGGTGCCGTCAAGCCGGATACCGAAGAACCGGGCGCCGTCCTCCCCCGCCGTCACCGCGTACTGGGCGAGCAGGGCCCGGGCGGAGTCGAGGTCGGTGGTCCGGTCCGGGAAGCCGACGTACTGCCCGATGAACTCGCGTCCCCGCTCGATGTGCGCGAAGAACTCCTGGGCGTGCCGGGCCTCCAGCGGGAACATCCGGGCGTCGTCAGCCAGGTCTATCGAAAACATGCTCGGTCTTCCTTGGGTCTCGGGCGGCGGGTGGCCGGGTCACCGGGAGGTGGTGGCGGGCTCCGCGTTGTCCTCGCTCGTGGCGAGGTCCTCGGCGGGCCGCTGCTTCGGAAGTCTCGCATGCGGGCGGTGTTCGGGGGGCTCGATGCTGATCCGGGGCAGGCGCCGGTCGAGCCAGGCGGGCAGCCACCAGTTGGCCCCGCCGAGCAGGTGCATCAGGGCCGGGACGAGGAGGGTGCGCAGCACGAAGGCGTCGAGGGCCACGGCCGCGGCGAGCGCGATGCCGAACATCGCGATGATCCGGTCGCCGCTGAGCACGAAGGCCAGGAATACGGAGATCATGATGACGGCCGCCGAATTGATGACCCGGCTGGTCTCGGCGAGGCCCACGCGCACGGCCCGCTGGTTGTCACCGGTCTCCAGCCACTCCTCGTACATCCGGCTGACGAGGAAGACCTGATAGTCCATCGACAGTCCGAAGAGGACGGACACCATGATCACGGGCAGGAAGGGTTCGATGGGGCCCGCGCTGCCCAGGCCCAGCAGTTCGCTGCCCCAGCCCCATTGGAAGATCGCGACCACGACGCCGAAGGAAGAGGCGACGGCGGCGACGTTCATGGCCGCCGCCTTGAGCGGTATGCCGATGGACCGGAAGGCCAGCAGCAGGAGCACGCAACCGAGGGCGATGACCACGCCGACGAAGAGCGGCAGCTTCCCGATGATGACCTCGGCGAAGTCGTCGTAGGAGGCCGTCACACCGCCGACGTGGACCTCCATGGAGTTGCCGTGTCCGGCGGCCGGGATGACGTCCTGGCGGAGCCTGTCGACGAGGTCGCTCGTGGCCCTGGACTGCGGGGCGGAGTCCGGAACGACGGTCAGTACGGCGGTGTCGCCGCTGCGATTGAGGACGGCGGGGCCGGTGGAGGCGACGCCCTCGGTCGTGCGCAGTGCCTGCGCCAGCTGGTCCACGGCGAGCCGGTCCCCGGCGCCGTCCAACCGGGCGACGACGGTGAGCGGGCCGTTGGTTCCGGGGCCGAAGCCCTCCACCAGCAGGTCGTAGGCCTGCCGGGTGGTGGAGGTGGCCGGGTTGTTGCCCTGGTCGGACGTGCCCAGGTGGAGGGAGAGGGTGGGCAGGGCGAGCACCAGCATCACCGCGGTGGCGACGGCACCCAGCAGCTTGGGGTGTCGCTCGACGAAGACGGACCAGCGGGCGGCGAAGCCGGAGGTCTGCTCGGGGCGCGGCCCCTCGGCGGCGAGCTTGCGGCGCTCGCGGCGCGAGAGGGCGCGCACGCCTATGTACGAGAGGAGGGCGGGCAGCAGGGTGACCGAGGCGGCGACCGTGAGGACCACCGTCACGGAGGCCGCTATCGCGACGCCGTTCAGGAAGTTCAGCCGCAGCACCAACATGCCGAGCAGTGCGATGCAGACGGTGGCACCGGCGAAGACGACGGCCCGGCCGGTGGTGGCGACGGCGTTCGCGGCCGCCTCCTCGACCGTGCTGCCCCGCGCCAGCCCCTTGCGGTGCCGGGTGACGATGAACAGCGCGTAGTCGATGCCCACGCCGAGGCCGATGAGGGTGCCGAGCATCGGGGCGAAGTCGGCGACCGGCATCGCGTGGCCGAGCAGGGTGATGCCGAAATAGGCGGTGCCCACGCTGACCAGGGCGGTCGCAATGGGCAGCAGGCTCGCGGCGAGCGAGCCGAAGGCGAGGAAGAGGACCAGGGCCGCGACGGCCACACCGATGACCTCGGCGAGGTGCGCGGTGGGGGCCTCGGTGAGCTGGATGGCGCGACCGCCCAGTTCGACCTGGAGACCGCCGGCCTCCGTGGTGGGGTTCTTCGCCGCGTCGACGACCGCCCTGGCCTGGGCCTTGGGTACGGAGTCGGCCTGCTGGTCGAAGGTCACCACCGCGTAGGCGGTGCGCCCGTCGGGGCTGATCCGGGCGGCGCTCTCGGGGGCGGGGCCGTAAGGTCCGGCGACCGATCCGACGCCGGGGAGCCCGGCGACGGCCTCCAGTGCCGCGGTCATGCGCTGCTCGATGTCCGGGGTGCGCACGTTCTGCCGGTCCGGGGCCCGCCACACGATGGTGTCGGTGTCGCCGCCCTGGCCGTGGAAGGCCTCGCGCAGGAGGGCGTTCGCCCTGCCGGACTCGGTGCCGGGGACCTCGTAGTCGTTGGAGAACGCCGACCCGGTGGTCACTGCGGCCGCCGCGGTCCCGCCGAACGCGAGCAACCAGATCAGGACGGCGAGGAGGCGGTGGCGCATGCACCAGCGTGCGATTACGGCCAACGGAGGTGCTCCCTGGTGGTTCGGATCTTTACCGGGAGGCAGCCCGACGCAAAGAACGCATGAACGCGTGGAGGCCCGGCCGAGGGGACCGGGGGATTACCCCGGGAAGGCTCGGCGCAGCGGGTCTACACCCGCCACGATCTCAGCGTTCAGTGATCGTTGGCCCCTTTCGTGTGCATCGTCACAGTGCGGTCGTCACAGGCCGGTCGTCACAGTGCGGGGGACCCGGCCTCCAGCTGGGTTGCGGGCTCGTCCACCCGGTAGCCCGGGATCGAGGGCCACCGGACGGTGAGGACGACGGCGTCCTCCTCCGCATACCAGGAGTGGTCGACGCCGCGCCCCCAGAGCACGTAGTCCCCCTGCTCGGCGAGGACGACGGTGCGCCCGGGGAACTCCAGCCGGAAGCGTCCGCTGATCAGCACCAACAGCGCGGTGCGCTTCTCTGCGGTCGCCCACCGCTCCCGCTCGTCCCCCTTCGGATGGACACCCCACTTGATCTCCACGTCCTCGCTGTGGCGGGGATCGGAGGGGTCCTTGAAGTGGCCGAGGAGCCAGCCGCGGTCGGCGGCGGCGTCGGGGGTGGCCTTACCGGTGTAGATGGTGGAGTCGTGGTTCACGAGGTGAGGTTAATGCAGTTGTGGCGCCCGCCCGACACTGGTGAGCTGGGGCGATGACGATCGATCTTGATGAACTGATGAAGGTGCGCGCCCGCTTCGATGCCGAAGTGCGCGAAGGCGCGCAGGCGGACGCCCCGCCGGCGAAGGTGGAGCGGGTGGGTGCTGTCGTACGGCACGTCGCGCCCGCGCTCGGGTGGAACGGGGTGCTCTGGTCGGACCTCGACGAGGGGACGGCGGACGCGGAGATCGCGGCGCAGGTGGCGTTCTTCGCGGGGCGCGACTGTCCGGAGTTCGAGTGGAAGCTGTACGACTACGACCGGCCCGCCGACCTCGGGGACCGGCTGCGGGCGGCGGGCCTCGTGCCGGAGCCGCCCGAGACCCTGATGGTGGGCCTGGTGTCCGAGCTCGCGAAGCTGCCGGTGGAGCCGCCGGAGGGAATCACCCTGCGGGTGGTGACGGACGAGGAGGGCGTCGACCTGATGATGCAGGTCCACGCCGGGGCCTTCGGGACGGACCGGCCGCGGATCCGGGAACAGCTGCTCAGCACGTTGCGGGAGCAGCCGGAGACGATCGCCGCGGTGCTCGCGATGGCGGGCGAGACCCCGGTGAGCGCGGCCCGGATGGAGATGCGGCCGGGGCTGGCCTTCGCGGGCCTCTGGGGCGGCGGCACGATCCCCGGGTGGCGCGGCCGGGGCATCTACCGCCTGCTGGTCGCCCACCGCGCCCGCCTGGCGGCGGAGCTCGGCATCACCTACCTACAGGTCGACGCCTCGGACGACAGCCGCCCGATCCTGGAGCGGCTCGGCTTCGGGGTCCTGGGCGTGACGGTGCCGTACCTGTGGACCGACGCCGCCGCCTCCTAGCGCGGGGCGAGATCTGCCCGGGGATCTGCCCTATGCCGACGCTGGGGCAGCGGGCAAGATCACTGTCATGGAACGCATCAGCCCGCCCCTGACCGGGGACGAACGCGAGACCCTCCGGACCTTCCTCGACTACCACCGGGCCACCCTCGCCTGGAAGTGCGAGGGCCTCGGCGACGAGCAGCTGCGCCGTGCCTCGATGCCCCCGTCCACGCTGTCCCTGCTGGGGCTGGTCCGGCACATGGCCGAGGTCGAAAGGCACTGGTTCCGCCGCGTCCTCGACGGCCAGGACCTCCCGCACCTGTGGTCGGACACCCACGACTTCCAGGCCGCCTACGACGCCTCGGGATCCAGCCGCGCGGAGGCGTTCGCCGCCTGGCAGGAGGAGATCGCGCACGCCCGCCGGATCGAGGCCGCGGCCGAGTCACTGGACGTGACGGCGTACGTGCCGAGCTGGGCGGAGGAGGCCTCGCTGCGTCTGGTGATGCTCCACCTCATCCACGAGTACGCCCGCCACAACGGTCACGCCGACTTCCTCCGTGAGGGGATCGACGGCACCACCGGCGCCTGACCGGGGAAAGCCTCCTGCGGGTGCGTGCGGCAGGAGGCTGCTCTAGCGTCCGACGGAGGAGGGGATTCCCTGCCGAGCCGGTCCGGACCGGGGACCCGGGCCCTGTGGCCGGAACCCGGCCGCATGAGCTCGGCGATGTTCCTGCGCGGATCCGGCACCTCTGCGGAGCCGGGCCGCGCGACGATCCCGGAGAGCAGGTGCGTCCCATGCGCACGTCGACCCGTATCGCAGGTGTTCTCAGTGGCCTGACCCTCGTACTCGGTGGCGCGGCCTTCGCGGCCCCCGCCGCCCACGCGGACGTCTCGGCCTGCATCAACCAGGTCGAGCGGGAGCTACAGGGCGGCGAGGCCCCGCAGTCCGTCCGGTCGGCGTGTTCCGCCGGGTACTCCGGCGAGCAGGAGCAGTGCGTGAGCGGGCTGACCAAGGGCGGTGTGACCAACGGGACCGCGGTGAGCGCCTGCAAGGCGTCCGCCGAGTAGCCGGCCCGACCGCCTCCGCGACCCGTCCGCACCGCCTGGTGCCGGACGGGCCGACGGGCCGACGAGCTGACAGGCCGACGGGCCGACATGGCCGACGGGCCGCCTCAGGCCTCCGGCCGCCAGTAGCCCAGCGCGTTCACCCGGTGCTTGGGCAGCGCGAGTTCCTTGCGCAGGTACGCCGTCAGGGCGCGCGTCGTCACCGTGTCGCAGGCCAGCCAGACGTACGCCGCCTCCGCGTCCCCGACCAGCTCGGGAAGGTCGGCGCGCACCCGGTCGACCAGGTCCGTACCGCCTCGCCGCACCCGGCGGATGTCGTGCCGGCCGGGCTCCACCCGCATCGGCAGCCGCTCGTCCGAGTCGTGCTGCGTCTCGAACCAGATGGTCGCCGGGGTCTTCGGGTACGTGTCCAGCAGCGAGTTGATCGCCGGGAGGGACGCGGAGTCCCCGATGACGAGCAGCCGCTCCGGGGCCGGCGCCGGGGCCGTGAATCCGGTGCCCTGGACGGTGGCCTCGACCGTGTCGCCCGCCTTCGCGCCGCGCGCCCAAGCACTGGCGACCCCGTCGTGCAGGGCGAACTCGAAGCTGAAAGTGCCCGCTTGCGGATCCGGGTCCACCAGCGTGTACGCCCGCTGGTGCGGCTTGCCGGCGCCCTGGAACCAGACGCGTACCCACATCGTCGGGTGCAGCGATCCACCGGCGGCCGCGAGCAGCCCGCCGTCCGTGAAGCTCACGCGGCGGTAGTTCTCCGTGAGGTCTTCCGCTCCCGTGACCGTGAACGTGAAGTCCTTGCCCCGCATGAGTTTGAGGACCACGCCCTCCCAGCCCTTGCCGACGGCCATGTCCAACCCCTCCCCTAACACCCCTATAGTTAGGTCAGCCTAACCTAAACGTGCGACGGGGAAGAGTGTGAGCAGCGTGAGCAGTGCCAGCAGCGGGAGCGGCGACGCCCGGTCGTACGGAGCGAACCGGGGCGAGCCCTCCGTGGAAGCAGCCGCGGAAGCAGCCGCGGAAGCAGCCGCGGACACGCCCGTAGCCACGCCCGTGGACACCCCTGCGGAGACCCCGGAATCCTACGGCGTCCACCGCGACCGGTGGGGCATCCCCCACCTCCGCGCATCCGACGAACTCCAGCTCGTCCATGCCCAGGGCCGCGTCACCGCCTTCGACCGCGCCTGGCAACTGGAGGTCGAACGGCACCGCTCCGAGGGCTCCAGCGCCTCCTTCCTCGGCGCGGACGCCGTCACCTGGGACCGCTTCGCCCGCCAGTCCCGGCTGGCCGACACGGCCCGCCGCTGCTACGAGGCCATGGAGGCCGACGACCCCGCCACCGCCGCCTGGGTGCGCGCGTACGTGGACGGCGTCAACGACGGGCTCGCCACCGGCGCCGCCCGTGACGAACGCTTCGCGCGCACGGGCCTGACCCCCACCCCCTGGGAGCCGTGGGTCCCGCTGGCCATCTGGATCGCCACGCACATCCTGTTCGCCGGTTTCGCCACCAAACTGTGGCGCGAGCGCGTGGCCCGCGCCCTCGGCGACGAGGCCGTCACCCTCTTCGCCACCGACGGCCCCGGCACCGCCGGCAGCAACGGCTGGCTGGTGCCGGGCGACCGCACCACCACCGGCTCGGCGATCATCGCGGGCGACCCGCACCGCTTCATCGAGGACCCGGGCGTCTACCAGCAGATACGCCTCGCCTGCCCCGACTACGACGTGCTGGGCCTCGCCGTCCCCGGCGTCCCGGGCCTCGGCCACTTCGGGCACACCGGCACCGCCGCCTGGGCGATCACCAACGCGATGTCCGACTACCAGGACCTGTACGTCGAACAGTTGCGCCGCGATGACGACGGCGCCACCTGGGCCCTCGGCGCGGACGGCGTCTGGGAGCCCGTCTCCCGCCACACCGAGACCATCACCGTGGCCGACGGCGACGACGTCGAGGTGGAGGTCCTGGAGACCCCCCGCGGCCCCGTGATCATCCACGCGGACGGCGACCTCGGAGCCGACCCCGATGCCGGGGCGCACGCCGACGGCAGCGCCCAGACCCTCTCCCTGCGCTACCCGCCGCGGGTCCGCCTGGACCTCGGCTTCGCCGCCCTCCCCGCGCTCCTGCGCGCCCGTACCGTCGCCGACATCGACCGCGCCTTCGACGGCTGGGCGGAGCCGGTCAACGTCGTCCACGCCGCCGACTCCGCGGGCGGCCTGCTGCACCGGGTCGCGGGCGCCGTGCCGCTGCGCCACCGCACCAACCGGCTGCGCCCCGTGCCCGCCTGGGATCCGCAACACGCTTGGCAGGGCTGGGCCCCGACCCCGGAGGAGCCGGTGCAGGGCTTCGCCGTGATGGCGAACGCGCGCGGGATCGCCTCCCCGCTCGGCGTGGAGTTCGCGCCCCCGCACCGCGCCGACCGCATCCGCGAGCTGCTCAGCGGCTCCGCGGACTGGTCCCCGAAGGCGATGGCCGACGTACACCGGGACACGCACCTGGCCTCGGCCGCGCCGCTGCTCGCACTGCTGCCCGGCTTCGAGGACCTGACGCCGGCGGCGCAGGCCCTGCGGACCCGACTGCTGGCCTGGGACCGGCACATGGAGGCGGACAGCACCGACGCCACCGTCTTCTCGGCCTTCCGTAGCGCGACCGTACGCCGCTTCGCCGCCGACCCCGTCTTCGAAGGGCTGTGGGGGGCGCCCACCGGCCCGGCGGTCTTCCACCCGTGGCTGTACCTGGTCCCGCGGATCGGCTACGCCCTCGAGGGCCTGCTCACCACCTCCCTGGTACCCGGCCTCGACCGGGCGGCGCACGTCCGGGCCGCCCTGGAGGAGACGGCCGCGGCCGAGACCCCCGACACCCCCTGGTCGGAGGTCCACCGCCTCACCCCCTGGCAGGCCGTGCCCGACACGGAGCCCACGCAGTGGCCCGGCCTCGGCGGTGACCACGACTGCGTGAACGCCACCTCCACCGTCCCCGGCTTCACCGACCTCACCGCCCGCGCATCGGCGGCCCGTTACGTCTGGGACCTCGCCCGCCGCGAGGGCAGCCTCTGGGCGGTACCGCTGGGTGCGGACGGCGTCACCGGCGCACCCCACCACCGCGACCAGCTGCCCCTGTGGGCACGGTGCGAACTCGTCCCCGTCGTCACCGACTGGGCCCAGCTCACCAAGGAATCGATATGACCCCCGGCCCCTCCGCCGTCTCCGTCGGACAGCCCGTGTTCACCCAGGTCGTCGAGGGCTTCGGCACCGTCACCATCACCCCCGTCGACCCTGCGGCCGACTCCGCGCTGATCCACAGCTGGGTCACCCAGGAGCGGGCGCGCTTCTGGGGCATGGGCGAGGCCAGCCGCGAACTGGTCCAGGAGATCTACGAGGACGTCGACCGCCGTACGACCCACCACGCCTTCATGGTGAGCCGGGACGGCGAGCAGGTCGCGCTGTTCCAGACCTACGACTGCGCCGAGGACCGCGTCAGCGAGTGCTACGACGTCCAGCCCGGCGACGTCGGGATGCACCTGCTGATCGGCCCGACCACGGGGGCGGCCGAACACGGCTTCACCGGCTCCCTGATGACCGTCTTCATCGCGTTCGTGTTCTCCGACGCCGCCGCGCGGCGCATGGTCGTCGAACCGGACACCCGCAACGCCAAGGCCATCTCGCTCATGGAGCGCACCGGCTTCGTCATCGGACCGCAGGTCGTGCTCCCGGAGATCGACCTGCCCGAGGTCTACCTCCCGGCCAAGCCGGCCCAGTTGGCCTTCCTCACCGCTCCGGCGACCGCTCCGGCGACCGCGCCGGCGGCAGACTGACCGCAGCCACCCCTTCGATCGGGCGCCCGGCGAACGACAACCGCCCATGTGGAGGTTGCGCGAGTCGGGCGCCCGGCGGCACGTGCGGGCACCGGGCGTTCGCCACCGGTCACCGAGGGCCCGCCGACGGCGAGCCGGCCCGTGGAAGGGTGAACCCCCGACGGGGATTCCCGATTCCGATTGACCCCGCGCGCTTCCCCGCTGGAAGCTGATGACCTCTCAAAGCGCCTTGAGGTGGGGGACATTGACCAGTCAGAACCTACACATCGGTCCGGACGCGGCGGCCGACCGATACCGTCTGCTCCGCTCGATCGGACGCGGTGGGGAGGCCGTGCTCTATCTCGCCGAGATCGAACTCGCCGGCGGATCCGAGCCCGTGGTCGTCAAAGTGCTCGACTCCAAGACGACCATCACGCCGGACGTCTTCGACCGGATCAGCCAGAAGTGGAACGAGCAGGCCGAGCTGCTGCGGTTCGTCCACCGGCCCGGCGTCGTGGGCGTGCGCGAGCACTTCGAGGGACCGCCGATCCACCGGCCCGGGGAGTCCTCGACCCTGAGCGGGCGGGCGCTCGTCCTCGTCATGAACCACGTGGACGGGCTCGACCTGCGGGACTGGCGGGCCGAGCGGACGCTGGCCACCGCCGCCGAACGGCGCGAGGTGATGCGCACCCTGGAGCAGCTCGCCGACGTCCTGGACTGGCTGCATTCGGGGAAGGCCACCCCGTCCGGGCGCCAGGTCGTCCACGGCGACCTCTCCCCCGGCAACGTGATGGTCGATGCGTACGGGCAGGCCACCCTGGTGGACTTCGGCCTCAGCAAGCTGACCGCCGACCACCAGACGGCCGAGGTCTGGTTCACCCCGGGCTACGCGGCGCCCAAGGTCTTCGACGGCAAGCGGACCCCGGGCACGGACCGGTACGCCTTCGGGGCGATCGCGTACTTCCTGCTGAGCGGGGAGTCCCCGCCCGCCACGCCCGAGCAGCTGGCACGGGCACTGACCGCACTGCCGCAGATCGCCGTACTGGACGCCGAGCAGCGGGCGCGGATCACCGCGATCTACTCGGCCGACCCGGGGAAGCGGCCGGTGAACCTGGCCGGCTGGATGAAGGACATCCGCCGTGCGGTGGTGTCGACGACCACCGCGACCTCGCAGCGGGCCGCCCAGGAGGCTCCGCCAAGGCCGGCCGCCCCGCCGCCACCGGTGGTCCCGCCGCAGCCCGTCACCGCGCCGTCGGTGGCGGCGCCGCCCGTGTACGCCCCGACGGCACGGTCCGTACAGCCCGTACAGCCGGAGCCGGCCACGGCTCCGATCCCCGGACCCGCGCCCGTCCCCGGACCCGGCCCGCAACCGGAGCCGGTGCAGGCCCAGGTGCCCGCCGGGTACGGGCCCACCTACAACCTGACCCCGGCCGCCGCTCCCGTCCCCGAGCCGACGCGTCCCGCCAAGCGGCGGCGGACCGGTCTGGTCCTCGGCTCGGTGGCCGCCGTGCTGGTGCTGGCCTCCCTCGCCGTCGTCGGCGTACGGCTCCTGGGCGACAAGGACAAGGAGAACTCCGCGGGGGGCGAGAAGCCCGGCGGGACGAGCGCGCCGTCGGCGTCGGCGTCGGCCTCCGCGCCGTCGGCGCGGGCGACCGAATCCGCCGACCCCGCACCCTCCGAGGCCGCTCCCGGGGGATCCGCCACGGCGGAGGCCTCGTCGAGCCCCGGAACGCCGGGTTCGGTGAAGGACAGCAACGTGGCCGATCTGACCGTGCTGTCGTCGGTCGGAGCGGTCCGGCACTTCGAAGTCGGCTCCGCCAAGCTGAACACGAAGGAGTACGGAGCCGCCCTCCTCGGCAGCTGCTACTACGGAGCGACGATCGAGTACGACGTGAACCGCGCCTGGTCCGCGCTGGAGTTCACCGTGGGCGTCGACGACGGCTCGACCATGGAACAGGCCCGCGTGAGCATCTCCGTGGACGACAAGCCCGCCCTCTTCTCCGAGGCGGTCCACCTGGGCAAGCCGATCACCAAGTCCCTGGACATCAAGGGGGCCCTGCGGCTGCGTCTGAAGGTGGAGGAGAGTTGCCGCAACGACGGCAACGCCGTCATCGCCGCCCCGGTCCTCAAGCGCTGACGACAGCGGCCTGCGCCGCCGGGCTCCCGGACGAGGAGCTGGACGACCGCGAGGTGCACCGGACGGCGCTGGGGGTCATCGAGCGGTTCTTCGGGCTCTCGCTGCCGAAGGAACCGATCGTGCACGGCACCCTGCCGGCCGTCGTATGGGAATCGGGGTTCCCGAAGCCGGCCCGGGACTGATCCGGGCCTCAGCCCACGCCGAGGTCGACGCGCATGGCCGCCCTCATCTCCCGGAGCGGGTCCCAGATCCCCTGCTGCGCCTCCACCGCCGACTCCATCGACTCCCCCGCCTCCGGTGCGCCCCGCTCCAGGCGTTTGACCTGCCCGTAGACGGCGGTCAGGGCGTGGTGGACCACCGTCGCGAGCGCGAGGACCGGGTCGGGGGCGATCATCTGCGCCTCGGAGTACCGGTCGCGGAAGGCGTTCTTCGCGGCGTCGAGCGCGGCCCGGTCGGCGTCCGCGACCACGCGTTCCCGCAAGGTGTGCAGGTGCTGGTTGAGTGCGGTGGTGAATTGCCGGGCGTCCCGGTTGAGGTCCGCGTAACACGTGCGCCGCAGCGCCCGGTTCTCGCGCCTCTCCTCGTGGGCGCGCACGAGCTCGATCTCACGGCGCTTCGCGCGCTCCGCTCCCCGCTGGGTGAGCAGCGCGCCGCCCAGCGTGCCCGCTACGCCCGCCACCGCGATGACCATCGCACCGATCTCCACCGGCGCACCCCCCGATTCCACCGACCGCGCGCCCGTCGTACGCGATCACCCCGTACCCAGTCTGAACGACGGCGGCCCCGCACCGGGAGATTCGGTGCGGGGCCGCCGTACGTGAACAGGATTACTCCGAGACGCCCAGGCGCTCCAGGATGAGCTCCTTGACGCGCGCGGCGTCGGCCTGGCCGCGGGTGGTCTTCATGACCGCTCCGACCAGGGCGCCGACAGCGGCGATCTTGCCGCCGCGGATCTTGTCGGCGATGGCCGCGTTGCCCGCGATGGCCTCGTCCACGGCCGCGCCGAGCGCGCCCTCGTCCGAGACGACCTTCAGGCCGCGCTGCTCGACGACCTCGTCCGGGGTGCCCTCACCGGCGAGGACGCCTTCGAGGACCTTGCGGGCCAGCTTGTCGTTGAGCGAACCGTCGGCGACCAGGGCCGCGACCCGGGCCACCTGGACCGGGGTGATCGGCAGCTCGTCGACGACGACGCCCTGCTCGTTGGCGTTGCGGGCCAGCTCGCCCATCCACCACTTGCGCGCGGCGGTCGAGTCGGCGCCGGCCTCGATCGTGGCGACGATGGAGTCCACCGCACCCGCGTTGAGGATCGACTGCATGTCGTGCTCGCTGACGCCCCACTCCTCGCGGAGCCGGTTGCGGCGCACGCGCGGCATCTCGGGCAGACCGCCGCGCAGCTCCTCGACCCAGTCGCGGGCCGGGGCGACGGGGACCAGGTCGGGCTCCGGGAAGTACCGGTAGTCCTCGGCGTTGTCCTTGATGCGGCCGGCCGTGGTGGAGCCGTCCTCCTCGTGGAAGTGCCGGGTCTCCTGCACGATCGAACCGCCCGACGAGAGCACCGCCGCGTGGCGCTGGATCTCGAAGCGGGCCGCGCGCTCGACGGAACGCAGGGAGTTGACGTTCTTCGTCTCCGAGCGGGTGCCGAACTCGGACTCGGGGGTCGGGCGCAGCGACAGGTTCACGTCACAGCGCATCTGGCCCTTGTCCATGCGGGCCTCGGAGACGCCGAGCGCCTTGATGACCTCGCGCAGCTCGGCGACGTACGCCTTGGCGACCTCGGGGGCCCGCTCGCCCGCGCCCTCGATGGGCTTGGTGACGATCTCGATGAGCGGGATGCCGGCGCGGTTGTAGTCCAGCAGGGAGTGGGACGCGCCGTGGATGCGGCCGGTGGCGCCGCCGACGTGCAGCGACTTGCCGGTGTCCTCCTCCATGTGGGCGCGCTCGATCTCCACGCGGAAGATCTCGCCGTCCTCCAGCTGGACGTCCAGGTAGCCGTTGAAGGCGATGGGCTCGTCGTACTGGGAGGTCTGGAAGTTCTTCGGCATGTCCGGATAGAAGTAGTTCTTCCGGGCGAAGCGGCACCACTCGGCGATCTCGCAGTTCAGCGCGAGGCCGATCTTGATGGCGGACTCGACGCCGATCGCGTTGACGACCGGCAGGGAGCCGGGCAGACCGAGGCAGGTCGGGCAGGTCTGCGAGTTGGGCTCCGCGCCCAGCTCGGTGGAGCAGCCGCAGAACATCTTGGTCTTGGTGCCGAGCTCGACATGGACCTCAAGGCCCATGACGGGGTCGTACGAGGCGAGAGCGTCCTCGTACGAGAGCAGTTCGGTGAAGGTGGTCACGGTGAAACTTTCCCTCTCAGCCCAGCAGGACGTCGTCGTCGCCCAGGCGCTTCAGCTCGCGGTACAGGATCGCGAGGCCGGTGACGATGGCGGCGGCGGACACGGCGGCGTCGACCAGCTTCAGCACGTCGTGCTCGCTGCGGGCCTTCTTGACCTGCTTGATCACGCTGATCGCGCCGAAGGCGGTGGTGCCGATCGACAGGTAGGTGCCGGTCTTGGACTTCTTGAAGCCCTTGGCCTTGGTCAGTGCACTGGTGCTCACAGGGACGGTGCCTCCTCAAGCAGCGGGTGACCCCAGCGTGCGACGAAGGCCGCCTCCACGGCGGCACCGACCTTGTAGAGCCGGTCGTCCTTCATCGCCGGGGCGATGATCTGGAGCCCGACCGGGAGACCGTCCTCCGGTGCCAGGCCGCAGGGGAGCGACATGGCGGAGTTGCCGGCCAGGTTGGTCGGGATGGTGCACAGGTCCGCGAGGTACATGGCGAGGGGGTCGTCGGTGCGCTCGCCGATGGGGAAGGCGGTGGTCGGGGTCGTCGGGGAGACGATCACGTCGACCTGCTCGAAGGACTTCTCGAAGTCCTGCGTGATGAGCGTGCGGACCTTCTGGGCGGAGCCGTAGTACGCGTCGTAGTAGCCGGAGCTGAGTGCGTACGTACCGAGGATGATGCGGCGCTTGACCTCGTCGCCGAAGCCGGCTTCGCGGGTCATGGCGGTGACGTCCTCGGCGGACTTCGTGCCGTCGTCGCCGACGCGCAGGCCGTAGCGCATGGCGTCGAAGCGGGCCAGGTTGGAGGAGCACTCGGACGGCGCGATCAGGTAGTACGCGGCCATCGCGAGGTCGAAGGAGGGGCAGTCCAGCTCGACGATCTCGGCGCCGAGCTCCTTGAGGAGCTCCACCGACTCGTTGAAGCGCTGGACGACGCCGGCCTGGTAGCCCTCACCGGCGAACTGCTTGACGACACCGACGCGCATGCCGGCGACGGAGCCGTTGCGGGCCGCCTCGACGACCGGCGGGACCGGGGCGTCGATGGAGGTGGAGTCGAGCGGGTCGTGGCCGGCGATCACCTCGTGCAGCAGGGCCGCGTCCAGGACCGTACGGGCGCAGGGCCCGCCCTGGTCGAGGGAGGAGGAGAAGGCGACCATGCCGTAGCGGGAGACACCGCCGTACGTGGGCTTCACGCCGACCGTGCCCGTGACGGCGGCGGGCTGGCGGATGGAGCCGCCGGTGTCCGTGCCGATCGCGAGCGGGGCCTGGAAGGCGGCGAGGGCCGCCGCGGAGCCGCCGCCGGAGCCGCCGGGGATCCGGGTGAGGTCCCAGGGGTTGCCGGTGGGGCCGTAGGCGCTGTTCTCGGTGGAGGACCCCATGGCGAACTCGTCCATGTTGGTCTTGCCGAGGATCACGACGTCGGCTTCCTTCAGCTTGCGCGTCAGGGTGGCGTCGTAGGGCGGGATCCAGCCTTCGAGGATCTTCGAACCGACGGTCGTCGGGACCCCGACGGTGGTGAAGATGTCCTTGAGGGCGAGGGGTACGCCGGCCAGCGGGCCGAGCTTCTCGCCGGCCTCGCGCTTGGCGTCGACGGCGCGGGCCTGGGCGAGCGCGCCCTCGCGGTCCACGTGCAGGAAGGCGTTGACCTTCTCGTCGGTGGCGTCGATGCGGGCCAGGTGGGCCTCGGTCACCTCGACGGCCGTGAGCTCGCCGGAGGCGATCTTCTCGGCGGTCTCGGCGGCCGTGAGCTTGATGATGTCGACCATGGTTGTTAGTCCTCCCCCAGGATCTGCGGCACCTTGAAACGCTGCTGCTCCTGGGCGGGAGCACCGGAGAGCGCCTGCTCGGGGGTGAGCGACGGACGGACCTCGTCCGCGCGCATGACGTTCGTCAGCGGCAGCGGGTGGGAGGTCGGCGGGACGTCTTGGTCGGCGACCTCGGAAACGCGGGCGACCGCGCCGATGATGTCGCCGAGCTGTCCGGCGAAGTGATCCAGCTCGTTGCTGGACAGCTCAAGGCGCGCCAGCCGAGCGAGGTGGACGACCTCCTCGCGCGTAATGCCAGGCATGCAGCGATCCTCTGGGGGTGGGTGGATGTGTAGTTTCGGTCCCAATCCTATGGGGCCGGGCGCTCGGCCCGCGAAACGGTTTGGAGCGGACCGCTGCGCGGGACCCGGCGGGGCTGAAAGATCCGGGGCTCCGCCCCGAACCCCGCGCCTCAAACGCCGGCGGGGCTGGATTTGGCTGATACCGCCGGCCAGGTACGGCTGGACCGCCGCGCAGTGGAAATTTCAGCCTCGCCGGCGTTTGAGGCGCGGGGTCTGGGGCGGAGCCCCGGCAGCAGCACCGCAGGGTCAGACCGCGTCGGCCTCCGCGGCGGCGAGCTCCGCCGTGATGTCCGCCGGGCGGCGCCAGCCGCGCTCGCCGCGGGCCAGGAGCCAGGCGGTGGCCTCCGGCGGCGGCATGGCTGCGGCGACCAGCCAGCCCTGGACGGCGTCGCAGCCCAGGTCCCGCAGCCGCTCCCACGTCTCGTCGTCCTCCACGCCCTCCGCGACGACCAGCAGGCCGAGCGAGTGCGCGAGGTCCACCGTGCAGCGGACGATCTCCGCGTCCTGCGCATCGACCGCCAGCCGGCCGACGAAGGACCGGTCGATCTTCAGCTCGCTGACCGGCAGGCGGCGCAGGTGGACGAGCGAGGAGTAGCCAGTGCCGAAGTCGTCCAGGGACATCTTCACTCCGTGACCGGTGAGTCCGGCCATGGTGTCGGCCGCCCGCTGGGGGTCTTCCAGCAGGACGTGTTCCGTTATCTCCAGCTGCAGCCCGCTCGCCGGGACCCCGTGACGGGCCAGTCGCGCGGCGACCGCGCCCGCGAAGCCCGGGGTGTGGACGTCGCGGGGCGATACGTTGACGGCCACCGGGACCTTGAGGCCCTGGGCCCGCCACCGGGCCACCTGGGCGAGGGCGGTCTCCAGTACGTACTCCGTCAGGTGCGGCATCAGCCCGGAGGTCTCGGCGATCGCGATGAACTCGTCCGGGGACACCCTGCCGCGCTCCGGGTGCACCCATCGCACCAGGGCTTCGAGCCCGGCGACCTGGCCGTCGAAGCGGACCTTCGGCTGGTAGTGGAGTTCCACTTCCCCGGCGTCGAGGGCCCTGCGGAGGTCGCCGAGCAGGCCGAGGCGGTCGGGGGTGTTGCTGTCCCGCTTGGACTCGTACACCTCGACGCCGGTGCGGTCGCGCTTGGCCTGGTACATCGCCACGTCCGCGCGCCGCAGCAGCCCTTCCGCGTCGAGCGCGTGGTCGGGGAAGACGGCGAGGCCGGCGCTGGCCTCCAGGACGAGCGTGAGGCCGTCCAGGTCGAGGGGGGAGCTGAGGTCCGCGACCAGGTGACGGGCGATGCGCTGGGCGCTGGTGGTGGAGTCGGCGAAGGGGAGCAGGACGGCGAACTCGTCGCCGCCGAGCCGGGCCGCCTCGGCGTCCTCGGGCAGCGCCTGGCGCAGCCGTTCGGCGATCTGGAGCAGCAGCCGGTCGCCCGCCAGGTGCCCCAGGGTGTCGTTGACCGCCCGGAAGCGGTCCAGGTCGATGAGGACCAGGGCGGCCCGGGTGCCGGAACGTTCGGCCTCGTCCAGGGCGGACCAGGCCCGCTCCAGCAGCCACTGCCGGTTGGGCAGCCCGGTCAGCGGGTCCCGCAGCTGTTCCTCGGCGCGGGCCCGGGCGATCCACAGGGTGGAGTCGAGCGCGATCAGGGGTACGGCGAACAGCGGCAGCAGGACCGGCCGGCTGATGGCGACGACGCAGATCAGGGGGGCGATGCCGAGCAGCGCCACGGCCACTAAGGCCTGCCGGAGCAGGGCGGTGCGGGCGACGGTGGGCAGCCCGTCCCCGCGCGGGGCCAGCGCGATCCAGAGCAGGAACCGAGTGGCGAGCAGGTAGGCGACGGCGACGAGGACGATCTCGGGGACCGCCTCCAGCCCCCAGGAGGTGGGGAGCCAGGGGGTCTCGACGGAGGGCACCTCGCCGAAGGCGGCGAGCACGAGGGCCCCGGCGCCGATGCCGAGGATGTCCACGGAGCCGTGTAGCAGCCCCTGCCGCCAGCGGTGCCGGCGCGCGGCCCCGACCAGGGAGACCACCGCCAGCGAGACCAGTCCGGCGGGGACCCATCCGTAGAGGATGAGGACGCCGAGGGTGAGGGCCGCGCCCGATCCGGTGCCGCCCCACCAGCGGTCGCGGCCGAGGGCGACGAGGTGGCCGACGATGATGCCGGTGAGGAGGGCCAGGGCCCAGCCGACCGGCCCGCCGGGGAACAGCGCATGACGGCCGCTCAGCGCGGAGACGATGCCGATGGTGAGCACCGAGACGGCGAGACCCACGACGAGGAAGGGCAGCACACCGCGCCGCTCCTGCCCGCGCGCACCGGTGGGGACCGGTCGGGTCTCCGGTGTCCTGGCACCCAGGACACGCGGCCTGCCCGCCCGGCCCGCCCGCATGGGCGGGAGTTCCCCGCCGAATTCAGGTGACGGGTCGGCGCTTTCGGTGGGTTTCATGCCCGTACCTCTCACAGCCGGCGATGCCGATGTCACGCGATGGCCCCGATGTCATGCCACCACGGCCGAAATCGCATCCTGCAGCCGTGCACGACAGGCGCACCCCTCAACAGTAGGACGCGCGAGGCTCCCAGGGGCAGCGGTCGGCAGTGGTTGCCCGAATGCGACCCAGCCATCCTCATCAGTACGGTATCCGCCGAACGGGTGAGTTTGGACCGGGGCCCCCCGTCACCCATCCGATGATCCGACAGCTCACCGCCCTGCGACCAGCCTTGTACCGGCCGTTTACCACCGTCCGCCGCGCCTGGCGTGCGCCCGCCCGTACGGCCGCACGCCACGCATCCGTTCGCCTTCGCTACTCCCCCTCGGCGATTCACCTGCCGGTACTACTGCGCTTCGCCCCCGCCGTCCACCGGGAGCGCCGCCTCCCGCGCCGCGTCCGGCCCCTGCTCCAGCAGCACGGTGAACCCTGCGTCGTCGAGGACGGCGAGCTTCAACTGCACGGCCTTGTCGTACTTCGAGCCGGGGTTGTCCCCGACCACGACGAAGGAGGTCTTCTTCGACACGGAACCGGTGACCTTGGCGCCGCGGCTCTGCAGGGCCTCCTTCGCCCCGTCCCGCGTGTGGCTCTGCAAAGTGCCGGTGACGACGACGGTCAGCCCCTCCAGCGGCCGCGGCCCCTCGTCCTCGGCGGAACCTTCCTCCTCCATCCGGACCCCGGCCTCCCGCCACTTGCGCAGGATCTCCTGGTGCCAGTCGACGGCGAACCACTCCTTGAGGGAGGCGGCGATGATGGCGCCGACGCCCTCGGTGGCGGTCAGCTCCTCCTCGGTGGCCTGCTCGATGCGCTCGATCGAGCGGAACTCGCGGGCGAGGGCCTCGGCCGCGACCGGTCCCACGTGACGGATCGACAGGCCGTTGATGATGCGGGCGAGCGGGCGGTCCTTGGCGGCGGCGATGTGCTCCAGCATGGAGAGGGCGTTCTTCTTCGGTTCGCCCTTCTGGTTGGCGAAGACCGTGACGATCTTCTCCTCGCCCGTCTTCGGGTCCCGCTTGGGCAGCCCGCTGTCCGGGTCCAGGACGTACGCCTTGATGGGCAGCAGCTGCTCGATGGTCAGGCCGAAGAGGTCGCCCTCGTCCAGCAGCGGCGGCTCGGCCGGCTCCAGCGGGCCGGTCAGCGCGGCCGCCGCCACCATGCCGAAGTTCTCGATGTCCAGGGACTGTCGGCCGCCCAGGTAGAAGAGCCGCTCGCGCAACTGCGCCGGGCAGGTCTGGGCGTTGGGGCACCGGACGTCGATGTCCCCCTCCTTCATGGGCCGCAGCTCCGTCCCGCACGCGGGACAGTCGGCCGGCATCACGAACTCCCGCTCGGTGCCGTCGCGCAGGTCCACCACGGGGCCGAGGATCTCGGGGATGACGTCGCCCGCCTTGCGCAGGACGACGGTGTCCCCGATGAGGACGCCCTTGGCCTTGACGACCTCCTGGTTGTGCAGGGTGGCGAACTCGACCTCGGAGCCCGCCACCTTCACCGGCTCCACCTGCGCGTACGGGGTCACCCGGCCGGTGCGGCCGACGCCGACCTTGATGTCGATCAGCTTGGTGTTGACCTCTTCGGGCGCGTACTTCCAGGCGATCGCCCAGCGCGGGGCGCGCGCGGTGGAGCCGAGCCGGCCCTGGAGGGCGATCTCGTCGAGCTTGACGACCACCCCGTCGATCTCGTGCTCCACCGAGTGCCGGTTCACGCCGAAGTCCCTGATGAAATCGCGGACCTCGGCGAGCGTGGCGACCACCATGTTGTGCTGCGCGGTCGGCAGCCCCCACTCGTGCAGCAGCTCGTACGCCTGCGACTGGCGCTCGATCTCGAAGCCCTCGCGGGCTCCGATGCCGTGCACGACCATGTGCAGCGGGCGGCTCGCGGTGACCTTGGGGTCCTTCTGCCGCAGCGAACCGGCTGCCGCGTTGCGCGGGTTGGCGAAGGGCTTGCCCTCCGCCTCCACCAGCCGGGCGTTGAGCTCCTCGAACTTCTCCATCGGGAAGTAGACCTCGCCGCGGATCTCCACCAGGGCCGGGATCCGGTCGCCCTTGAGACGGTCTGGGATCTCGGCGATGGTGCGCACGTTGGGCGTGATGTCCTCACCGGTGCGGCCGTCGCCGCGGGTGGCCGCCCGGGTCAGGCGGCCGTTCTCGTAGGTGAGGTTGACGGCGAGGCCGTCCACCTTGAGCTCGCACAGGTAGTGGTAGTCCGAGGTGTTCACGTCCCGGGCCACCCGCTCGGCCCAGGCAGCCAGTTCCTCGTCGTCGAAGGCGTTGTCGAGGGAGAGCATGCGCTCGCGGTGCTCGACGGAGGCGAAGTCCGTCTCGTACGCCCCGGCCACCTTCTGGGTGGGCGAGTCGGGCGTGCGCAGCTCCGGGTACTGCTCCTCCAGCGCCTCCAGCGAGCGCAGCAGCTGGTCGAACTCGGCGTCGCTGACGACCGGCTGGTCGTTCACGTAGTACCGGAAGCGGTGCTCCTCGACCTGCTCCGCCAGCAGCGCGTGCTGATCGCGCACCGCCGTCGGTACTGCCGTGTCCTGCTGTTCGGCTGCCATGCCGTGTCCTCCCGTGGCCCGTCTTCGACCGTCACTCAGGGTTGTCGGCGAGCGACCTCGCCGCCCTGACGCAATGCGCCTGCACCGCGCGGGCGTAGGCGGGCGAAGCGCCCGCCAGACCGCACGACGGGGTGACCACGACGGACTCCGCCAGAGTCCCCGGGGCCAGCCCCAGCCTGCGCCAAAGCTTCCTGACACCCATGACGCTACCGCCCGGGTCCGACAACGGGGCGTCCGTGCCGGGCACCACTCCGGCGAAGAGTTTCGTGCCGCCTTCGACCGCCTCCCCGATGGCGTCGTCCTCGCGCTCGGTGAGCAGGGAGAAATCGAACGACACCCCCGTGGCACCGGCCCTGCGGAGCAGGCCGAAGGGGACCTCGGGCGCGCAGGAGTGCACGACGACCTCCCCGTCGTGGACGGCGAACAGGTCGCGCAGCCCGCCCTCGACCACCTGCCGGTCGACGGCCCGGTAGGTGCGGTAGCCGCTCGCCGAGCGGACCCGGCCGAGCAGGACGGCCGTCAGGGAGGGCTCGTCGAGCTGCAGCACGACGTCGGCGCCGGGGACCCGCTTGCGCACGTCGGCCAGGTGCTCGCGCAGGCCCTCGGCCAGCGATCCGGCCAGGTCCCGGCAGGCACCCGGGTCCTGGAGCATGGCTTCGCCACCGTGCAGTTCCAGGGCGGCGGCCAGCGTCCACGGTCCGACGGCCTGGACCTTGAGCTTCCCCGTGTACCCCTGGGTGAACTCCTCCAGCGCGTCGAGGTCCTCCCCCAGCCAGGACCGGGCCCGCTTGGAGTCCCGTCCCGGGCGGTCGCTGATCCGCCAGCCGCTGGGCTCGACGTGGGCGTACATGTCGACGAGGAGTCCGAGGGACCGGCCGATCATGTCCGCGCCGGGCCCGCGGGCGGGCAGCTCGGCGAGGTAGGGGAACTCTTCGAAGGACCCGGTGACGGTCTTCGCTGCCTCGCGGGCGTCGCCGCCGGGCAGCGATCCGACGCCGGTGGCGCCGGCGCTCATCGGCCCGGCCGGACGCTCAGGTCGTTGACCTCGGCGTCGCGGGGCAGGTCGACGGCCATGACGATCGTGGTCGCGACGGACTCGGGCTCGATCCAGGCGGCCGGGTCGTACTCCTTGCCCTCCTGCGAGTGCACCTTGGCCTGCATGGGGCTGGCGGTGCGGCCCGGGTAGACGGAGGTGACGCGGATGCCGTTGGCCCGCTCCTCGCCGCGCAGCGAGTCGGCGAGGGCCTTGAGCCCGTGCTTGGAGGCGGCGTACGCGCTCCAGTCGGCGTGGGCGGTCAGGCCGGCGCCGGAGTTCACGAAGACGACGGTGGCCTTGGACGCGCGCAGGGTGGGCAGCAACAGCCGGGTGACCTCGGCGGGGGCGATCAGGTTCACGTTGAGCTGCTGGTGCCAGGTCTTGGGCCGGAGCTCACCGACCGGTCCGAGGTCGACGATCCCGGCGATGTGCAGCAGGGAGTCGATCCGCTCCGGGAGGGCCTGCTTGGAGAACGCCCACGACAGCCGGTCGGGATCGGCGAGGTCTCCGACGAGGGACGTGGCGCCGGGGTAACGGTCGACGAGCTCGCGGGCCCGGCCGGCGTCCCGGGCGAGGAGGACGAGGTCGTCGCCGCGGGCGTGCAACCGGGCCGCGACGGCGGCGCCGATGCCGGAACCGGCACCGGTGATCAAGTGAGTAGCCATACCGCCCATGCTCGCACCCCCGGGCCCGCCCGGGGTCCGAAGGCCGAGGTCAGGTGCCGCCGACCGGCGCGCGGGCCCGCTCGACGGCGGCGCGGGCGGCGGCCGCGTGCTCCTGTGTGACGGCGGGGCCGGTGCGGGCCGATGCCCTGGCCGATCACGGCGTGCGGGAACGCCGCGCCGGGCCCGGCCCGCACGTCGCCCCGCGCCCCGGGCCCCGCGGCCCGCCCCGGGCCCCGCGGCCCCCGGTCCGGGCGGCCCGTCCGCGCGCCGGGCGCTCAGCCGGCTGCGGCGGCCCGCCGGGACCGTTCGACGACCGCCCGGGCCAGGGCCGCCCGCTGCCCGGCGACCGCGGGCGGGAAGCCGGTGCCGATGACGATGTGCGGGTGCGCGGCGACGAGCTGTGCCCGCCGGTCGGCGCGCGGTCCGGCCCAGCGCTCCAGTGCCTCGTCGCGTACGGCGTCCAGCGCGGCCGCCGGGTCGGCGGCGGGCGGGCTGAAGCGGCCGGGGGCCGATCGGGCGTGCTCGCTCCAGCGGTCGGCCCAGAACTCCACGGTCCAGCCGGGCCAGCGGGCGGCCGTGCGTCCGGCGTGGGGCACGATTCCGGTCAGCCACCAGCCGATGCGGCGGGCCGCGGGGTCGACATGGACGCCGGCCTCGGCGCGGCCCGCGTACGCGGCGTGGCCGGGGGCGGCCGAGAGCCGGTCGAGGAGCGCCGGGCCCTCGACCACCGGATGGTCGCCGATGTGGGGGAGGACGTGGCAGCGGCCGGATCCGACCGTGACGACGGCGGCCATCGGGTCGGGGTCGGCCAGCTCCTCGTCATCGGCCTCCAGGGCCGGGCCGGGGGACGGGGCGTCGCGTACGCACCCCGGCTCCAAGCCGAGGTGGGTACGCAGGCCGCTCTGGCCGTCGTACGTCCAGCGGACCTCCCATCCGGGCCAGGCGTGGCCGAGCATGCGCCACCAGGCCGCGCGGGTGCGCATGGCCACCGACGGGCCTTCCTGGGCGAAGACCAGGAGCAGCCTGCGGGCAGGGTCGATCAGGGCGCCCGCCTCGCACATGTCGTCGTCGTACCAGGGGCCTTCCTCGCGCCGGTGGCCGAGGACGAAGGGCAGGACCGCCTCCGGGCCGCCGAGCAGGTCGAGATCGAGTCCGACGGCGCCGAAGGAGGAGCCCCGGCGCTCGTACCCCTCGGCGCCCGCGATCACGAAGGGGGCCCGGTTCCCCATCAGAGACCGGCTGCGGCGCGCAGGGCGGCGGCCGTCCTCGATGCGTCGTAGTCGGCCGGGACGCCCTCGACCAGGATGACCTCGCCGGGGATGTGGTCGGTGCGCAGCGGCAGGATCGCCCGGTAGGCGTCGGAGGCGTACCAGGCACGGGCCCGCTCCATGTCGGGGAAGCCGATGATGACGACGGTGCCGGGGAAGGGGCCCTCCAGGACCTCGACCTCCTTGCCGTGCACGAGGAAGCGGCCGCCGAAGGGGTCCATCGTCGACTGCATGGTCTCGATGTAGGTGAGGATGTCCTCGTTCATCGTCTCGGGGCGTATGTGGGCGATGGCGTACGCGGTCATGGTCTGCTCCCCGTGTCGACCGGCCCGCCGGTGCGGGCCCGTTGATCCGATCCTGTCAGCGCGCGGCCCCGACGGCGATTACTTTGCAGGTCATGCCGGGGCGGGCTGGAAGGTGCGCCGGTAGGCGATCGGGGAGACGCCGAGCGTGGAACGCATGTGTTGGCGCAGTGAGTTGGCGGAGCCGAAGCCGGCCCGGTGGGCGACGAGGTCGACCGGCAGGTCGCTGGACTCCAGCAAGTGGCGGGCCAGTTCGAGGCGTTGCGCGGTGAGCCACTGCACCGGGGTCATGCCGACCTCGTCGCGGAACCGGCGGGTGAAGGTGCGCAGGCTCATCCGGGCGTGCGCGGCCAGTTCGGCGAGGGTGACCGGTTCGGCGAGGCGTTCCAGGGCCCACGCGCGGGTGGCGGTGGTGGTGGCGAGCGTCGGCTCGGGAACGGGGCGGTCGATGTACTGGACCTGGCCGCCGTCGCGCCAGGGCGGGACCACGCAGAGCCGCGCGGCCCGGTTGGCCACGCCCGTGCCGTGGTCCTGGCGGATCAGGTAGAGGCAGAGGTCGATGCCCGCGGCCACGCCGGCCGAGGTAAGGATGTCGCCGTCGTCGACGAAGAGGACCTCCTCGTCGAGGCGGACGCGGGGGAAGCCCCGCTGGAACTCGGGCGCGTGCAGCCAGTGCGTGGTGGCGGGCCGGCCGTCGAGCAGTCCGGCGGCGGCCAGGACGTACGAGCCGGTGCACAGGGAGACCAGCCGCGTGCCGGGCCGGATCGCCGCCAGGGCGTCGGTCAGCGACTGCGACAGGGGCGCGCCGTGCGCGAGCTCGTCCATCGCGTGGGTGGGCGTGACGATCACGGTGTCGGCGGCGGCGAGGGCCTCGGGGCCCGCCGAGACGCCGACGGTGAAGCCCGCGTCGCTGGTCACGGGCAGTCCGTCGGCGGTGCAGACGGTCACCTCGTAGAGCGGGTCCCCGGCCTCGTCATGGGCGTTGCCAAAGACGCGGGAGGGGATGCCGAGCTCGAACGGAGGGACCCCTTCGAGGGCGAGTACGGCGATTCGGTGCATGGCCAGATCCTGACACATGGTGGCCGTACGGCCAACACTGCGACGGTCGGCGAGCGGGGAGAGTGAGGTCATCGGCCGGGACACCGGCCGGCGAGAACGCAGCAACAACCCAGCAAGGAGACATGTCATGCGCGCCGTCGTCATCAGCAAGTGGGGCGGACCCGAGGTCCTCGTCGAGACCGAGGCCGAGCGTCCGGAGCCCGGGATGGGCGAGGTCCTGGTGCGGGTCCGTGCCGCCGGGGTCAACCCGGTGGACTGGAAGACGCGCGAGAGCGGCGCCCTGATCCCCTGGGGCCCGGTGCCGGCGGTCGGCTGGGACGTGTCCGGCACCGTGGAGGCCGTGGGACCGGGCGTGACCCTGTACCGGGTGGGCGACGAGGTGTACGGGATGCCCCGCTTCCCGCAGCAGGCCGGCGCGTACGCCGAGTACGTGACGGCCCCCGCCCGGCACTTCGCCCCCAAGCCGGCCGCGCTGGACCACGTGCAGGCCGCGGCGCTGCCGCTGGCCGCGCTGACCGCCTGGCAGGCCCTGGTGGACACGGCGGGGGTGAGCGCCGGACAGCGGGTGCTGGTGCACGCGGCGGCCGGCGGGGTGGGTCACCTGGCGGTGCAGATCGCCAAGGCCCGCGGCGCGTACGTGATCGGCACCGCGAGCGCGGGCAAGCACGAACTGCTGCGCGAGCTCGGCGCCGACGAGGTGATCGACTACCACACCACGGACTTCGAGGACGCCGTCGCCGACGTGGACGTCGTGATAGACGCCGTCGGCGGGGACTACACGCGGCGCTCGCTGAAGGTCCTCAAGGCCGGCGGCCACCTGGTGACCCTGCCCGGCCCCGACTCCCTCCCGGCCGACCCGCAGGGGGTGCACGCCTCCTGGGTCCTGGTGGAGCCGGACCTGGGCGGCCTGCGCGAGATCGCGGCGCTCGTCGAGCGGGGTCTGCTGAAGCCGCTGGTCGACACCGTGCTGCCGTTGGAGCAGGCCGCGAAGGCCCACGAGATCGGCGAGCAGGGCCGCACCACCGGCAAGATCGTCCTGACCGTCGCCTGAGCGCGGAAGGTCCGGGGGCTGCCCGGGCGATCGCGTTCGCCGCAGCCCGACCGCCGCCCCGGCGTGACGACCAGGAGGCTGCGGGGCAACCCCGGACCCGGCGCGAACGCGGCGCCGCGGCCCGCCCCGAGGGGACGGGCCGCGGCGTCCTGCCGTGCGGGGGCCGTTCAGACGGTGGCGGCGGCCCGCGTCGTGGTCGCGATGGTGGCCGAGCCGACCACGCGGGTGCCGTCGTAGAGCACGATCGCCTGGCCGGGTGCCACGCCCCGGACCGGCTCGGTGAAGGAGACGCGCAGCTCGCCGTCCACGACCTCGGCGAAGACCTCGGTCTCGCCGCCGTGGGCGCGCAGCTGGGCGGTGTAGGTGCCCGGGGCGGCGGCCACGGCTCCGCACCAGCGGGGGCGGATCGCGGTGAGCGCGGTGACGTCGAGGGCCTCGACGGGGCCGACGGTGACCGTGTTGTTCACCGGGGAGATGTCGAGGACGTAGCGCGGCTTGCCGTCGGGGGCGGGGTGGCCGATGCGCAGGCCCTTGCGCTGGCCGATGGTGAAGCCGAAGGCGCCGTCGTGGGTGCCGACCTTCTCGCCGGTCGCCCCGTCGACGATGTCGCCCTCGGCCTTGCCGAGGCGGTTCGCGAGGAAGCCCTGGGTGTCGCCGTCGGCGATGAAGCAGATGTCGTGGCTGTCGGGCTTCTTCGCGACGGCCAGCCCCCGCTCCTCGGCCTCGGCGCGGATCTCTTCCTTGGTGGTGAGGGTGTCACCGAGCGGGAAGAGGGCGTGGGCGAGCTGCTTCTCGTCGAGGACCCCGAGGACGTACGACTGGTCCTTGGCCATGTCGGAGGCGCGGTGCAGCTCGCGGGAGCCGTCCTCGGTGAGCACGACGGTCGCGTAGTGACCGGTGCAGACCGCGTCGAAGCCGAGCGCGAGGGCCTTGTCGAGCAGCGCCGCGAACTTGATCTTCTCGTTGCAGCGCAGGCACGGGTTCGGGGTGCGCCCGGCCTCGTACTCGGAAATGAAGTCCTCGACGACGTCCTCGCGGAAGCGCTCGGCGAGGTCCCAGACGTAGAACGGGATGCCGATGACGTCGGCGGCCCGGCGGGCGTCGCGGGAGTCCTCGATGGTGCAGCAGCCGCGGGCGCCGGTCCGGAAGGACTGCGGGTTCGCGGAGAGCGCGAGGTGGACGCCGGTCACGTCGTGCCCGGCTTCGACCGCGCGGGCGGCGGCGACGGCGGAGTCCACGCCGCCGGACATGGCGGCCAGGACGCGAAGGGGGCGGGCGGTGCGCGGCAGGTTCTCAGTCATAGCACCGTCCAGGGTACGGGGGAACCGAGCGGGGTCACAGCGCGTTGTCGGGGTACGGGGGGTGGATCACATCGTCGAGCAGGGGAACAAGGGGAAGAAGTCGCCGGGGCGGACCCGCAGGGCCGTGCTCTTCGGCGGGCTCGGGGTCTTCGCGGTGGCGGCGGTGGCCGGCCGGGAGGAGATCGGCCGTGCCTGGTGGCTGATACCGGGTGTGGACAAGCCGCGCAAGGAGGGCGAGCTCGACCACGCGGGCGCGAGCTGGACGTCGGCCTCGCCGGCGAACTGGCGCAAGGCGGACCGCCCGGCCGACTACCGGGTGGACCGGATCGTCGTGCACGTCACCCAGGGCGGCTTCGAGTCCTCGGTGGACGCCTTCAAGAACCCGTGGCACAAGGCGTCGGCCCACTACATCGTGCGCGGGGACGGGCACGTGGAGCAGATGGTGCGCGAGCTGGACGTGGCCTTCCACTCGGGGAACCGCTCGATGAACGAGCGCAGCGTCGGCATCGAGCACGTGGGCTTCGTGGACCGCCCGCAGGATTTCACGGACGCCATGTACGCGGCTTCGGCCCGGCTGGCGGCCGACGTCTGCCGCCGGTACGACATACCGGCGGACCGCACGCACATAGTCGGCCACTCCGAGGTCCCGGGCGCCGACCACACCGACCCCGGCCGCCACTGGGACTGGAACCGCTACATCGGCCTGGTCCGGGCGGCCCTTGAGGCTCCGGCTCCTAGCTGAGGCCCGCCGTGCGGGCGCGCTCGACCGCCGGGCCGATGGCCGCGGCCAGGGCAGCGACGTCCTCCTTGGTGGAGGTGTGGCCGAGGGAGAAGCGCAGGGTGCCGCGGGCCAGCTGCGGGTCGGTGCCGGCGGCCAGCAGGACGTGACTGGGCTGGGCCACGCCCGCGGTGCAGGCGGAACCGGTGGAGCACTCGATGCCCTGGGCGTCGAGCAGGAGCAGCAACGAGTCGCCCTCGCAGCCGGGGAAGCTGAAGTGGGCATTGGCGGGAAGCCGCTCGTCGGGGTCTCCCCCGAGGACGGCGTCGGGCACGGCCGCGCGGACGGCGGCGACCAGTTCGTCGCGCAGGGCGCCGATCTCGGTGGCGAACCGCTCGCGCCGCTCGACGGCGAGGACGGCGGCCACGGCGAAGGCGGCGACGGCCGGAACGTCGAGGGTGCCGGAGCGGACGTGCCGCTCCTGGCCACCGCCGTGCAGGACGGGTACGGGGCTCTGGTCGCGGCCGAGCAGCAGTGCGCCGATGCCGTAGGGGCCGCCGATCTTGTGGCCGCTGACGGTCATGGCGGCGAGGCCGCTGTCGCCGAAGTGGACGTCGAGCTGGCCGAGGGCCTGGACGGCGTCGGAGTGCAGCGGGATCCCGGACTCGCGGGCGATGGCGGCCAGTTCGCGGACCGGCATGACGGTCCCGATCTCGTTGTTGGCCCACATGACGGTGGCCAGGGCCACGTCGTCGGGGTTGCGCTCGACGGCCTCGCGGAAGGCGTCGGCGTGGACGCGCCCGTAGCGGTCCACGGGCAGGTACTCGACCTGCGCGCCCTCGTGCTCGGCGAGCCAGTGGACGGCGTCGAGCACCGCGTGGTGCTCGACGGGGCTGGCGATGACCCGGGTCCGGGCGGGGTCGGCGTCGCGCCGGGCCCAGTAGAGGCCCTTGACGGCGAGGTTGTCGGCCTCCGTGCCGCCGGCGGTGAAGACCACCTCGCTGGGGCGGGCGCCGACCGCCTCGGCGAAGGCCTCGCGGGCCTCCTCCACGGTACGGCGGGCCCGCCGGCCGGCGGCGTGCAGGGAGGAGGCGTTCCCCGTGGCGGCGAACTGCGCGGTCATCGCCGCGGCGGCCTCCGGCAGCATCGGGGTGGTGGCGGCGTGGTCGAGGTAGGCCATGATCCCCCGATTCTACGAGTCCGCCGGTGGCCGCTTGCGCCGCGGGACCCCGCGATGGCCGGCAAGCGCACCCGGCGCCGCCACATGCGTCGGGCCGGACCGGGGCCGGGGCCCGCAGGCCGGGGTCAGGCCGGACGCAGTGCGCGGGCCAGTTGGCGGGACTGCGCGACCAGGTGGTCCGACGAGTCCCAGACCTCGGCGTCCTCCTCCAGGAAGCCGCCGGCCAGGTTGCGGGTGGTGATGGAGACCCGGAGCGGGCCGGGGGCCGGGCGGCGGCGGACGTGCGTGGTGAGTTCCACCGTCGGGGTCCAGGCCACCAGGCCCAGGTCGAAGGCGGTCGGCGGGAGCGCGTCGACGGCCAGGAGCATGGAGAGCGGGTCGGCATCGCGGCCGTCGGCCAGCTCGAACCAGGCGCGCATCTCGCCCTTGCCGGAGGGCGCACCGACGGCCCATCCGGCGGTCGCCGGGTCCAGCCGGAGCCGGAGCCGGTCCACGATGGCGGAGCTGCCGGGGATCGGGGCCGGGCCGGCTTCGGGGCCGATGCAGTCCTCGTAGGCGGGGATGGCGGGCGGCAGGGCGACGGTGCGCACGTCGTCCGGCAGGGCCGAGAGGTCGCCGTAGGAGGCGAGGACGCGGATGCGCTCGATCTCGGCGCCGCTCTCGTCGTACTGGAACAGCGAGGCCTGGCCGGTGGAGAGGGTGCGGCCGACGCGGACGACCTGGGTGCGGATCACGGCGGGGCCGGGCACGGAGGAGGTCAGGTAGTGCGCGGAGACGGTGAACGGGTCCGGGTGCGGGAGGGCCGCCGACAGGGCCCGGCCGACCAGGGCCAGCAGGTATCCGCCGTTCACGGCGGCGATGATCGTCCAGCCGGCGGAGAGTTCCGCGTCGTACACCCCGGGCTCGCCCGCGCGTGCGGTGATGGCGGTGTCGCGGTCGAACTCACTGTCGCCGATGGAAGCCTTGGCAGCTGCGTGTGACATGCAAACGACGGTACACCGGCTTACTACTAAGCGGTAGCTTTCTTTTGTTACGGCTCTTCGGCCACCGACGAGCGCCTGTTCCAGGCCAGCGGCGCCCGCCAGTGGTAGCGCATGGCGAGGAGGCGCAGGACGAAGGTGGTGACGATCGCGAGGCCGGTGGTGATGCCGTTGAGGGCGTGCATGCTGATGAAGACGGCCACCATCGAGGCGCCGACCAGCGCGGGGACGGCGTACATCTCGCGGTCGCGCAGCAGCGAGGGCACCTCGTTGACCAGTACGTCGCGCAGGACGCCACCGCCGACTGCCGTGGCCACGCCGAGCGAGGCCGAGGCGGTGAGACCGAGGCCGTACTCGTAGGCCTTGGTCGTGCCCGTCACGCAGAACAGCCCGAGGCCGGCCGCGTCGAAGACGTTGATCGCGCGGTTGATCCGCTGGACCTCGGGGTGCAGGAAGTAGACGATCGCGGCGGCGACCAGCGGGGTCACGAAGAAGCTGAGCTCCCCGAAGGCGGCGGGCGGTACGGCGCCGATGACGAGGTCGCGGAAGAGGCCGCCGCCGAGCGCCGTGACGAGCGCGAGGACGGCGATGCCGAAGACGTCGAAGTTCTTGCGGACGGCGAGCAGGGCGCCTGCGGTGGCGAAGACGAAGATGCCGGCGAGGTCCAGGGCATGCTGGATCCCGGGCGGGAAGAGATCGTGGAGCACCGGGCCATTGTCACCTGCGGCGGGCTCGACGGAATGCGGGGCTCCGCCGAGCCCGGGGCCGGGCCGCTCGGCTCGCGCCGGGGGAAGGACCTGGGCTCCGTCCCGGACCCCGCGCCTCGAGCGCCGGCGAGGCTGGATGTGCGGCGGGGCCGGCCCGCCCGGCAGGGCCGGGGTCGCGCGGAACGCGCCCCCGGCCCTGCCGGATCGGTTGCTCCGTTACTCCGACGCCGCCACCGCGTCCGCCGCGCCCGGCAGGGGCTGGTCGCCCGGCGCCTGGTCGGGGGCGTTCTCCGGGTGGTGGCAGGCCACCTGGTGGCCCGGCTTCAGCGCCAGCAGCGGCGGCTCCTGCGTCGCGCAGATCTGCGTGGCCTTCCAGCACCGGGTGTGGAAGCGGCAGCCGCTGGGCGGCGAGATCGGCGACGGGACGTCGCCCTTGAGTAGGATGCGGCCGCTCTTGGCACCGCGCCGCCTCGGGTCGGGCACCGGCACGGCCGACATCAGGGCCGTGGTGTAGGGGTGCATGGGCGCCCCGTACAGCCCCTTGTTGTCCGCCAGCTCGACGATCTTGCCGAGGTACATCACGGCGATGCGGTCCGAAACGTGTCGGATGACCGACAGGTCGTGCGCGATGATCACGTAGGTGAGGCCGAGCTCGTCCTGGAGGTCGTCCAGCAGGTTCACCACCTGGGCCTGGATCGACACGTCCAGCGCCGAAACCGGCTCGTCCGCGACCACCAGCTTCGGCTTCAGCGCGAGGGCCCGCGCGATGCCGATGCGCTGGCGCTGGCCGCCGGAGAACTCGTGCGGGTAGCGGTTGTAGTGCTCGGGGTTGAGGCCCACGAGCGAGAGCAGTCGCTGGACCTCCGCCTTGAGCCCGCCCTCCGGGGTGACCTTCTGGAGCTTGAACGGCGCGCTGACGATGGTGCCCACGGTGTGGCGGGGGTTCAGCGAGCCGTACGGGTCCTGGAAGATCATCTGCACGTCCCGGCGCAGCGGGCGCATGCCCGACACCCCGAGGTGCGTGATGTCCTTGCCCTCGAACTCGATGGAGCCGCCGGTCGGCTCCAGCAGCCGTGTGATCAGCCGGCCCATGGTCGACTTCCCGCAGCCGGACTCGCCGACGATGCCGAGGGTCTCCCCGCGCCGGACGTCGAAGTCGAGGCCGTCGACGGCCTTGACCGCGCCGACCTGGCGCCGGATCAGGCCCTTGGTGATCGGGAAGTGCTTGGTCAGGCCGGTGACCTTGAGCAGGACCTCGGGAGAGTCCGTGGCCTGCGCGGGAATGACCGCCGTTTCCGGCTTCTTCGTGTCAGGCGTCTCGGTCACAGCTTCGGCGCAATCTCTTCGGTCCAGATCCGGGTCCGCTCTTCCTGCGGCATGTGGCAGGCGGACCAGTGACGGCTGTCGTCCTGGGTGAGCTCGGGCCGGACCGTACGCGTGACGTTGCCCTTGGGCACGTCCGCGTACGGGCAGCGCGGGTTGAAGGCACAGCCGTCGGGGATGTTGATGAGGCTGGGCGGAGAGCCCTTGACCGGGATGAGGCGCTCGCTCTGCTCCCGGTCGATGCGCGGCATCGAGCCCAGCAGGCCCCAGGTGTAGGGGTGGCGGGGCTCGTAGAACACCTTCTCGGCGGTGCCCCGCTCGACGCACCGGCCGCCGTACATCACGAGGATCTCGTCGGCCATCTCCGCGACCACGCCGAGGTCGTGCGTGATCATGATGACGGCGGAGCCGAACTCCTTCTGCAGATCCCGGATCAGGTCCAGGATCTGCGCCTGCACGGTGACGTCCAGCGCCGTGGTCGGCTCGTCCGCGATCAGCAGGTCGGGGTTGTTGACCAGCGACATCGCGATCATCGCGCGCTGGCGCATGCCGCCGGAGAACTGGTGCGGATAGTCGTTGACGCGCTTGCCCGGCTCGGGGATGCCCACCCGGTCGAGCATCTCGACGGCCCGCTTGCGCGCCGTCTTCTTGTCCACGTCGTTGTGGACGCGGTACGCCTCCACGATCTGGGAGCCGATCGTGTAGTACGGGTGCAGTGCGCTCAGCGGGTCCTGGAAGATCATCGCCATGTCGCGGCCCCGCAGTCGGCGCACCTCCTCGGGATCGGCGGAGAGCAGTTCCTTGCCCCCGAGCCAGATCTCGCCCGACATCTCGACCTTGGAGCGGTCGGCGTTGCCGGCCCGGTGCAGGCCCATGACGGCCAGCGAGGTGACGGACTTGCCGGATCCGGACTCGCCCACGATGCCGAGGGTCTGGCCCTTCTCCAGCTGGAAGGTGAGCCCGTCGACGGACTTCACGAGGCCGTCGTCGGTGGGGAAGTGGACCTTGAGGTCGCGCACGTCGAGGAAGGCCTCGGAGGGCGGGCCCTCGCCCGGACCCGCCACGAGCGGCGTGGCGGTGGCGGTGTGCGCGCCGCGGTCGGTGGCGGCCGCGCCGGCCTCGTTCCCCTTCGGAGTCGAATCGGTCACGACAGCCTCACCCTCGGGTCGATGATGGCGTAGACGAGGTCGACCACCAGGTTGCACAGCACGATGAAGGCTCCGGCGAAGAGGGTCACCCCGAGGATCTTCGGCAGGTCGTTCACCGCGATGGCGTGGTACGCGTACTCACCGATGCCGTGGTACGAGAAGACCGTCTCGGTGACGATGGCGCCGCCGAGGAGCAGCCCGAAGTCCATGCCGAAGATGGTCACGATCGGAGTCAGCGCGGAACGCAGCCCGTGGCGGGTGATGACCACCCGTTCGCGCAGGCCCTTGGCGCGCGCGGTGCGGATGTAGTCCTCGCTCATGGTCTCCAGCATTCCGGCCCGGGTGAGCCGGGCGTAGAGCGCGGAGTAGAGGAAGGCCAGTGTGGACCAGGGCAGGACCAGCCCCTGGAACCAGGCGGCCGGATCCTCGGAGAAGTCCACGTACACGTTGGTGAACACGGGCCAGTTGAAGACGAAGACGGCCAGCGAGAGCGTGCCGGTGAAGAACATCGGCAGCGAGACGCCGGCGAGGGCCACGCCCATCGCGAGCCGGTCGAAGAGCGAGCCCGGGCGCAGGGCCGAGACCACGCCCGTGGTCACACCGGTGATCAGCCAGATGACGGCCGCTCCCAGGGTGAGGGAGGCGGTGATGGGGAGCCGGCTGACGATGTCGGGCCAGACCTCGACGTGGTCCTTGAAGGAGTAGCCGAGGCAGGGGGCGTGGCACTGCGAGGGGTCGGGGCCGTAGTTGAACTCGCGGCCCGCGAAGACGCCCCGCAGGAAGTCCCAGTACTGCGCGTACAGGGGCTGGTCGAAACCGAGGTTCTTCTTGACCGCGGCGATGGATTCGGGCGAGGGGTTCTTGCCCACGTACTGGGTGGCCAGCGAATCGGCCGTGCCGCCGGCCAGCCGGGGCAGCAGGAAGAAGATCGCGAAGGTGATCGCGCTGACAACGAGCAGCAGGAACACCGCGGCGAACAGCCGCCGGACGATGTACACAAACACGGGGGTCGGCTTCGGCGTCCGCCGGTCCGCCCCGCACCCCGGTCGGGGGCGCGGGACGGACCGGCGCGCGCACTGCTGCCTTCACCTGCCTTCCACGGTTCTGGCAGATCTGGCTGAGAGGGTCGAACTGCCTGAGGACTTGACGTCCGGGGTTACTTCAGGCCGATGTTGAGGTAGTCGTACTGACCGCTCCACGCCGGGTTGGAGACCGCGTTGGTGATCTTGGGCGAGCGGTAGTGCAGCACCTTGAAGTAGGTCAGGGGCACGATGACCGCCTGGTCCATGACCTTCTTGTCGATCTCGCCGTAGACCTTCTCGCGGGCGGCGGAGTCGGTGTTGGCGATGTTGTCGTTCAGCATCTTGTTGATCTCGGGGTCGTTCAGCTGCGACAGGTTGGTGTTGCCCGTCTTGCTGATCGCGTCACCGTGGACGACCTGCTGGAGGAAGCCGAAGCCGCTCGGCCAGTCGGCGCCCCACTGCATCATCATGAGGCCGATCTTGTTGTCCTCGGTGAACTTCGGGACGCCCGCGTAGTCGCTGAAGTACTTGCCGGCCGGGAACTGCTCGATCTTGACCGTGATCCCGATCTTCTTCAGGGACGCCTGGATGGCCGTGGCCATGTCGACCTCGCCGGCGCGGTCGTTGCGCGCGGTGATGGTGGTCTCGAAGCCGTTCGGCTGGCCGCAGGCGGTCAGCGCGGCCTTGGCCTTGGCCTCGTCGCCCTTGTCGTCCGGGGTCTTGTAGGTGTTGAAGTCCACGTGACCCGGGATGTCCGTCGGCAGGACGGTGCTGGCGATGGCGCCGCGGATGGGGCCGCCGAAGGCGGTCTGCACCGAGACCTTGTCGATCGCGTACTGGACCGCCTTGCGGCACTCCACGTTGTCGAAGGGGGCCACCTTGGTGTTCATCGCCATGTAGACCAGGCGACCACCCTCGGCGTTGTCGGTGTTGGGGTCCTTCGAGGTCAGCAGCTCGGTCTGGGTCTGCTGGGCCACACCGTTGCCGACGATGTCGATGTGGGTGTTGCCGGCCTTCAGGTTGGAGTCGATCGTCTCCTGGTTGACCTTCAGCTTGACGACGATCTTCTCCGGGAGCTGCTTGCGCAGCGGGTCCGTGGAAGCGTCCCAGTTCGGGTTGCGGACCAGGACGGCCTGCTTGTCGTGCTCGTAGCTCTCGAACATGTACGAGCCGGAGGAGACGATGTTCTTCACGTAGTCCGCGCCGTTGTCCTTCGCCTTCGGCACGGGGGCCGACTGCGGGTTGGCCAGCAGGTAGTCGAACTCGGCGAAGGGCTGCTTCAGCTTGAAGACGATCGTCTGGTCGTCGGGGGTCTCGATGGACTGCAGTCCCGTGTCGGACTTGTCCTTGTACGGGCCCTCGTACGGGGTCTCGTTGTTCTTGAGGTACTGCGCGAGGTAGTTCGGGCCGTTGGAGTGCACGTCACGCGCGAAGTTGCTGCGCTCGACCGCGTACTTGACGTCCTTGGAGGTGACCAGCGAGCCGTCGCTGTACTTGACGCCCTTGCGCAGCTTGTACGTCCAGGTGGCGCCGCCGTCGCTCGGCACGCCGAGGCTCTCGGCGAGGTCCGGGACCACCTTGTTGCCCTCGGCGCCCGGGGCGGGCGCGAAGGTGGTCAGCGGACGGGCGTACAGGCGGCTGAAGTTGAAGACGAAGCCGTAGTACGTGTTGCCGGGGTCGAAGGAGTCGGGGGTGTCGGACGCCTCGTAGACGACCGTCCCGCCCTTCTTGTCCGAGACGTTGACCACTGCCTTGACGGCGGCGTTGGCGCCGGCCGACTTGTCGTCGCCGCCGGTCTTGTCACCACCGTTGCAGGCGGAGGCGGTGAGGGCGACGGTGATGGCGGCGGCAAGCACCGCGGCTGTTCTCGACCTGCTTCTCATGGCGGAGTGATGCCCCCTGATTCGGAGTGGTGGTGGGTACTGGCGGAGCCTCGGCCGGGTGCCCGAGGAGCGGGAGGGTCAGCGCGAGCTCTTGGGGTCCAGGGCGTCGCGCAAACCGTCGCCGAGGAGGTTGAAGGCGAGCACGGTGACGAAGATCGCCATGCCCGGGACGACCATGAACATCGGGTCGACCTTGTAGTAGGCGACGGCGGAGCTGAGCATTCCGCCCCATGAGGCCTGCGGCGGCTGGATGCCCACGCCGAGGAAGCTCAGGGAGGCCTCGAAGAGGATGTTGGTCGGGATGAGCAGCGTCGAGTAGACGAGGATCGGCGCCATCAGGTTCGGCAGCAGCTCACGGAAGACGATGAAGGGGCCGCGGGCTCCGAGGCTGCGGGCCGCGTCGACGAACTCCCGCTCGCGCAGCGAGAGGGTCTGGCCGCGCACGATGCGTCCGATGTAGGGCCAGCTGAAGAAGCCGATCACGAAGATCAGCACGCTGATGTGCAGCGGCAGTCCTTCGAGTCCGAAGGCCCCGCCCTGGAGGGCGGCCGAGATGGAGATCGCGAAGAGCAGCAGCGGGAAGGCGAGGAAGGTGTCCATCATGCGGCTGATCACCGTGTCGGCCCAGCCTCCGTAGTACCCGGCGATGACGCCCAGAACGGAACCGATGAACACCGAGACCACGGTCGATCCGAAGGCGACCAGCAGGGAGACCCAGGAGCCTTCCAGGATGCGGGTGGCGATGTCCCGGCCGAACTTCGGCTCCACGCCCAGCGGATGGTCCCAGCTGATGCCGCCGAAGGAGCCGATGGGGGTGGCCAGGGAGGGATCGATGAGGTCCTGGTGCAGGGCGTCCGGGTCCAGCCCGAAGATCCACTGGATCGGCTGCGAGAGCATGGCCAGGACCACCAGCAGCAGCACGACCAGGCCGCCGGCCATCGCGACCTTGTCGCGCTTGAGTCTGGTCCATGCGATACGACCGAGCGACCGTCCCTCGATCGCCTTGCCCGGAACCTCGGAGGTGGCCACGGCTGCGGGCTCGGCCGCGCTGGTGTCCTGCAGTGGTGCCGTCATCGTGGTGGGACCCCTCTCGGCCGACGTCGGTCGGCCCATGCCCGCCGCTGTGGCGGCTTGGTTCAATCGGCGTCGCTGGTGGTGCGATTGGCACGAAAAGTGCCGGAAGTGCACGTGAAGGGCTGGTGTTTGCGAGATGGACCGGCCTTCGGTGGGGTGGAGTCTTCAACGCCCTCTCGAGCGCCCGCCAGACCCCCCGGAGATGTGATGCGCAACCGTGATCTACGCCTACACCTTCCGTTATCCGAACCCCGGGATCTGTTGAGCGGTGAAACACCGCCCGTTCGGCACGGAACGGACATGCCGCCCAACTACCCTTTCGGGCACGAATCTTGGGCGGACTCACCGAATGCACAGAAGGCCGCACCGATGGGGATCGGTGCGGCCTTCGAGAGGGATGCCCCCATGTCCGGACATCGCGGAACGCGTGCGCCGGGTGCGGGCGGCAGGTGCGTACCCGGGTCGGTACGTCGGCTCAGTACGCCGGGTCAGTACGCCGGCGCCTGGCCCTCGCGGTCGTAGAAGGGGCGGGTCTGCGCGCGCAGCCACATGGCGACGGGGTCGTGCTCGTCCCCGAGTGCGACCGTGCACACCGGGACGCCCTCGGGGACCACCCCGACCGACTGACGCATCATCTCCCGTACGGATTCCAGCGCGGGCGCGGATGCGTCGTACAGGTCGAGCCCCACCGCGAGGTACGGGGAGCCGAGCGCGGGCTGCACCCACGCGCGGCGCAGCGACCGCACCGCCGGGGTGCGGTGCGCGTGCTGGGTCAGCAGCCCGTAGAACTGCGGGAGCTCGATGGCGGGCTCGGACAGGCGCAGCGGGCCCGCCGGCATCCGGTCCAGCCCGGTGGCGATCCGGCGCAGGTCCGCCCAGGGCACGCCGAGGCCACCGCCCTGGGCGTGCGGGTTGAGCCACAGGCCCCAGCGGTCCGGGTACAGCGCGCGGGCGATGTCCCGCCCGGTGACCACCTCGTAGCCCCGGTTCCAGCCGCTGGCGGCCAGCTCCTGGGGGGAGGTGACGCAGGGCGCGTAGCCGAGGCTCTCGACTTCCATACCGCCGTACTGGGCGTCCGGGGAGCCCGGCTGCCCCTGCCAGAGCAACATCCACAGCCGGCCCTCGGCGAGGGCGTGCAGGAGTGACTCGTAACTCTCGTAGCGCCCGGGAGTCACCTGGCGCATCATGTGCTCGACCTGCCCGGCCGCGGCCGTGCCTGACGCACTCACCCGGAACCCCTCTTCGTCCGCCCGTCGCTCCACGCGTGTCCTCCGAACCGGCAGTCGCGCGTGCGGCCAGGAGATGTAACCAGCTTAAGCGGCCCTACGGCAGGTAGAAGGGGCGTACGCGCTCACGAATCCAGTCCGTGACCGGGTCCTGGGCGGCGTCCAGCAGGATCAACTGCACGGGCCACGGCGGCGGGACACGGGTCAGGGCCCGTCCGAGGGCCTCCATCGGCGCGCTCTGCATTTCGGGTTCCCATCCCACCAGGCGGACACCGACGAACAGCTGGGGCTCCCCGCCCTCGATGCTGGCGAGGCAGCGGTGCGCGGCGGCGACCACCCCGGTGGCCCGGAACTCCTCGGTGGCGGCGGCCAGGAAATCCACCGGATCGTCCTGCCAGTCGGGCTCGAAGAGCCGGACCCGGCCGCCGGTGGCCGGGCCGTCGAGCGCGGTCCGGCCGCTGCGGCACAGCTCCGCGACGGCGGACGGCGGGAGCGGTGCGCCGACGGCGCCCTCGGGGTTGAGGGCGATGCCGAGCTGCGGGGGCAGACCGCGGGCGAACTCGACGGCGGGCGCCACCGCGAAGTCCATGCCGGGACCGACGCAGGCGAGGAACTGGGCCTCGGAGCTGTAGACGGGGACGTACGCCGCCCCGCCGATGTCCATGGTGGGCAGATCGAGGCCGGCCGACGCCCGGCCGCCCCCGCCCGGCAGGGGAACCCACACCTGGCTGCGTCCGAGGACCTCCAGGATCCGCCCCCCGGCGTCCGGCTGCCCGAGCGCCGCCCCGAGCACCTGCTCCAGCTCATTCCCCGGCCAGCCGCTGCCCTGCATCTGCCCCTGCCTCTGTCTTGATTCCCGCGCGTGTCGCCCCGCAGGGTACCGGCCCCGCGCCCCGCACCGTTGCCGGGGTCCGGGCGGATCCGAAAGATCCGGGGCTCCGCCCCGGACCCCGGCCGCGGCGCCGCACCCGGCGGGTCAGGCGCCGAAGGCGATGCGGGTCACCGTGGCGGCGGAGGCCCGGTCCAACAGGGTCACCGAGGCACAGCCCGCGGGCGGGCGGCCCGCTTCGGCCTCGCGCAGGAGCCGGGTCACCGCGCCGCGGTGGCGCGCGAAGGCGTAGGCGGAGACCCGGCGGCCGCGCGCGGCCTGCCCCGAGAGGGCCTCCTCGGGACTGCTGTCCAGCAGGAGCAGGTGCAGCGCTCGGCCCCGGCGGCGCGCGGCGGCCGCGAGCAGACCGCGCACCCACGACTGCGTACCGCAGTCGTGGACGACCACGGAGGCTCCGGAGCGCAGGATCCGCCACAGCCCCCAGTAGTGCGCGGCGCGCACCAGCGGCCGGTACACCGCGTAGGGCAGCGGCGCGGGCATGCGGCGCTCCCAGCGCTCACGGGTGTCCTGGGAGTCCACGGCCCCGCCCTCGCCGGCCGCCCGCTTGATCAGCGTGCTCTTGCCGCCGCCGGGAAGGCCGGACACCACGACGATGTCTCCGGCCGCGAAGCCGAGCGGGCTCGGGGCGCGCACGGCCGGTCCGCGCAGGTCGCGCACGAGGCCGAGGCCGCTGCCGGCCGCCCTCTCGCGCCCGCGCGCGCCGCGCTGCGCGGGCACCGCCTCCACGGTTCCGGTCGTCGTCACCACTCCGAATCTCCGCACAGTGTTCGCCTCCCCCGAATCGGGTCACCAGGACCCTTGCCCACTGAGTGTAAAGAGACGGTAATCCGGCGGCCCCGGTTCCGGTCCGACTCTTCGGAGGGCCGTACGAACTTTCGGACCCCACCGCCCGATCTCGGGCACGGCGTGCAATGATGTGCGCCATCTGGACCAACTGCATACCGGCCGCTTGAATCCGCGCGGGAGAGTCCCGGCACGCCGCAAGGCCGTGCGCGGGCGCCGAAGGAGCAAGAACCTCCCTTGAATCTCTCAGGCCCCGTACCGCGTGGATGAGGCAGATCTGAAAAGCGAGCTGCTGCGCAGCTCCACCCAAGGTGCAAGTCGATGAGAAGAACCGGCGATCGGGCGATCGGCGGAACTCTCGGCGAACCTCTCAGGTTCCGATGACAGATGGGGAGGAACGTCCTCGTCATGTCATGTCGATGCCCTGGGACCCGGGAGCCACACCCATGAGCACTGCCCCCCGCCTGACCGCCCTCGATGCGCTGCACCGCTCGCTCGGTGCGACCATGACCGATTTCGCGGGCTGGGACATGCCGCTGCGGTACGCCAGCGAGCGCGACGAGCACAACGCCGTACGCACCAAGGCCGGTCTCTTCGACCTGTCCCACATGGGCGAGATCACGCTGACCGGCCCGGAGGCCGTCAAGGCCCTCGACTACGCCCTGGTCGGCAACATCTCCACCGTCGGCGTCGGCCGCGCCCGCTACACGCACATCTGTCAGGAGGACGGCGGGATCGTCGACGACCTGATCGTCTACCGCCTCGGCGAGACCGAGTACATGGTCGTCGCCAACGCCTCCAACGCCCAGGTCGTCCTGGACGCCCTGACCGAGCGCGCCGCCGGCTTCGACACCGAGGTCCGCGACGACCGCGACGCGTACGCGCTGCTCGCCGTGCAGGGCCCGGAGTCCCCGGGCATCCTGGCCTCCCTGACCGACGCCGACCTGGACGGCCTGAAGTACTACGCCGGCCTGCCGGGCACCGTCGCGGGCGTGCCCGCGCTGATCGCGCGCACCGGGTACACGGGTGAGGACGGCTTCGAGCTGTTCGTCGCCCCCGAGCACGCCGTGGAACTGTGGCAGGCGCTCACCAAGGCGGGCGAGGGCGTCGGCCTGGTCCCGGCCGGTCTGTCCTGCCGCGACACGCTGCGCCTGGAAGCGGGCATGCCGCTGTACGGGCACGAGCTGACCACCGCCCTCACGCCGTTCGACGCGGGCCTGGGTCGGGTCGTGAAGTTCGAGAAGGAGGGCGACTTCGTCGGCCGCGCCGCGCTGGAGGCCGCCGCCGAGCGCGCCGCCACCGCTCCGCCGCGCAAGCTGGTCGGTCTGATCGCCGAGGGCCGCCGCGTCCCGCGCGCCGGTTTCCCGGTCGTCGCCGACGGTCAGGTCATCGGCGAGGTCACCTCCGGCGCCCCGTCCCCGACGCTGGGCAAGCCGATCGCCATCGCGTACGTGGACGCGGCGCACGCCGCGCCCGGAACGTCCGGCGTCGGCGTCGACATTCGCGGTACGCATGAGCCGTACGAGGTCGTGGCGCTGCCGTTCTACAAGCGGCAGAAGTAGCCCCACGCACCACGTCCGCCGTCCGGGAACCCGTACGGCGCCGTCTCAGTACCCAAGACCGCAGTTCGTATCCACTCCCCCGCATCCAGGAGAATCAGGTCATGAGCAACCCCCAGCAGCTGCGTTACAGCAAGGAGCACGAGTGGCTGTCGACCGCCGAGGACGGCGTCGCGACGGTCGGTATCACGGAGTTCGCGGCCAACGCGCTCGGTGACGTGGTCTACGCCCAGCTCCCCGCGGTCGGCGACACGGTGACCGCCGGCGAGACCTGTGGCGAGCTCGAGTCGACCAAGTCCGTCAGCGACCTGTACTCCCCCGTCACCGGCGAGGTCGTCGACGCCAACCAGGACGTCGTGGACGACCCGGCGCTCGTCAACACCGCCCCCTTCGAGGGTGGCTGGCTGTTCAAGGTGCGCGTCGCGGAGGAGCCGGCCGACCTGCTCTCCGCCGAGGAGTACGCCGCGCTCACCCACTCCGACAACTGACACCCCAGGGGATCCTGATGTCTGTTCTCAACACCCCGCTGCACGAGCTCGACCCGGACGTCGCCGCCGCCGTCGACGCCGAGCTCGTGCGCCAGCAGTCCACCCTGGAAATGATCGCGTCGGAGAACTTCGCTCCGGTCGCCGTCATGGAGGCCCAGGGCTCGGTCCTGACGAACAAGTACGCCGAGGGCTACCCGGGCCGCCGCTACTACGGCGGCTGCGAGCACGTCGACGTCGTCGAGCAGATCGCGATCGACCGCATCAAGGCGCTGTTCGGCGCCGAGGCCGCGAACGTCCAGCCGCACTCCGGTGCGCAGGCCAACGCCGCCGCGATGTTCGCGCTGCTGAAGCCGGGCGACACGATCATGGGCCTCAACCTGGCCCACGGCGGTCACCTGACCCACGGCATGAAGATCAACTTCTCCGGCAAGCTCTACAACGTGGTCCCGTACCACGTCGACGAGACCGGCGAGGTGGACATGGCGGAGGTCGAGCGCCTCGCCAAGGAGTCCAAGCCGCAGCTGATCGTCGCCGGCTGGTCCGCCTACCCGCGCCAGCTGGACTTCGCCGCCTTCCGCCGCATCGCGGACGAGGTCGGCGCGTACCTGATGGTCGACATGGCGCACTTCGCCGGCCTGGTCGCCGCCGGTCTGCACCCGAACCCGGTGCCGCACGCCCACGTCGTCACCACCACCACGCACAAGACCCTCGGCGGTCCGCGCGGCGGTGTGATCCTGTCGACGCAGGAGCTGGCCAAGAAGATCAACTCCGCGGTCTTCCCGGGTCAGCAGGGCGGCCCGCTGGAGCACGTGATCGCGGCCAAGGCGGTCTCCTTCAAGGTCGCGGCCTCGCCCGAGTTCAAGGAGCGCCAGGAGCGCACCCTGGAGGGTGCGAAGATCCTCGCCGCCCGCCTGGTCCAGGACGACGTCAAGGCCGTGGGCGTGGACGTCCTCACCGGTGGCACCGACGTGCACCTGGTCCTGGTCGACCTGCGCAACTCCGAGCTGGACGGTCAGCAGGCCGAGGACCGCCTCCACGAGGTCGGCATCACGGTCAACCGCAACGCCATCCCGAACGACCCGCGGCCGCCGATGGTCACCTCGGGTCTGCGGATCGGTACGCCGGCCCTGGCCACCCGCGGTTTCGACGCCGAGGCCTTCACCGAGGTCGCCGAGATCATCGCGCAGGCGCTGAAGCCCGCGTACGACAGCGAGGCCCTGAAGGCTCGCGTCTCCGCGCTCGCCGCGAAGTTCCCGCTGTACCCGACCCTCTAGGGCAACGGCTTGGGCGGGCCCGGCCTTGTTGCGCACAAGGCCGGGCCTTTTCCTTGGCCCGGGGCGCGGTCCTCGACGTCGGGGCCGCGAAAGACGCCGTACAGGTCGGCGTAACCGAGCCCCTCACGAACTGACGTACGCTGATGAACCGGGCAAGGGCGCCCACGAGGTGATCTTTGCCCGCAATCCCTGCAAAGTCCGCACCCTCCGTCGGCCGCCTCGCTACGCTGCGAGAGCGACTCGACGGTCCGTTCCCCGCCACCGCGGGGATGACCCGGGAGTCCGCCAACGTGGCCATTTCCGTTTTCGATCTCTTCTCGATCGGCATCGGTCCGTCCAGCTCGCACACCGTGGGTCCGATGCGGGCCGCGCGCATGTTCGTGACGCGGCTGAAGAAGGACGGCGTGCTGGCCCAGACCGCCTCCGTCCGGGCCGAGCTCTTCGGATCCCTCGGCGCGACCGGCCACGGGCACGGCACCCCCAAGGCGGTGCTGCTCGGCCTGGAGGGCCACTCCCCCCGCACGGTGAACGTCGAGACCGCCGACGACGAGGTCGAGCGCATCCGCAAGAGCGGCCGGCTGCGGCTGCTGGGGGCGGAGATAGGCGATGTCCACGAGATCGCCTTCGACGAGCCGAACCAGCTGATCCTGCACCGCCGCCGCTCCCTGCCGTACCACGCCAACGGCATGACGCTCTTCGCGTACGACGGCGCCGGCACCCCGCTGCTGGAGAAGACCTACTACTCGGTCGGCGGCGGCTTCGTCGTGGACGAGGACGCGGTCGGCGAGGACCGGATCAAGCTCGACGACACGGTGCTGAAGTACCCCTTCCGCTCCGGCGACGAGATGCTGCGCCTGGCGAACGAGACCGGCCTGTCGATCTCCTCCCTGATGCTGGAGAACGAGAAGGCCTGGCGCACGGAGGAGGAGATCCGCGAGGGCCTCCTGGAGATCTGGCGCGTCATGCAGTCCTGCGTCTCGCGCGGCATGTCCCGCGAAGGCATCCTCCCCGGCGGCCTGCGGGTCAAGCGCCGGGCCGCCGCCACGGCACGCCAGCTGCGCACCGAGGGCGACCCGATGCTGCACCGCAGCGAGTGGGCGACGATCTACGCGATGGCGGTCAACGAGGAGAACGCGGCGGGCGGCCGGGTCGTGACCGCGCCGACCAACGGCGCCGCGGGCGTCCTGCCGGCCGTGCTGCACTACTACATGAACTTCGTGCCGGGCGCGGACGAGGACGGCGTGGTCCGCTTCCTCCTGGCCGCGGGCGCGATCGGCATGCTCTTCAAGGAGAACGCCTCGATCTCCGGCGCCGAGGTCGGCTGCCAGGGCGAGGTGGGCTCCGCCTGCTCGATGGCGGCCGGCGCCCTCGCCGAGGTCCTCGGCGGCACCCCGGAACAGGTCGAGAACGCGGCCGAGATCGGCATGGAGCACAACCTCGGCCTGACCTGCGACCCGGTCGGCGGCCTGGTGCAGATCCCCTGCATCGAGCGCAACGGCATGGCGGCGGTCAAGGCCGTCACCGCGGCGCGGATGGCGATGCGCGGCGACGGCAGCCACAAGGTGTCCCTCGACAAGGTCATCAAGACCATGAAGGAGACCGGCGCCGACATGAAGGTCAAGTACAAGGAGACCGCCCGCGGCGGCCTCGCCGTCAACGTCATCGAGTGCTGACGCGCACCGCGTGAGATGAGAGGGGCCCGGCACGCGCCGGGCCCCTCTCGCGTCTCAACGTGATCCCTGCTCCAGCAGGGTGGACAAGCCGTCCAGGAGACGTTCGAGGCCGAACGAGAAGCGTTCCTCCATGGAACGGTCGGTCAGGTCGTCGGCGAGTGCGACCAGGCTGGGGAAGGTGTCCCGGGGCAGCCGGCGCAGCTGCTCACCCACAGCCGTGGCGGCCTCGCGGCGGCTGGCGCCCATGGCCTCGGACGCAGAAATGGGCCCCTGCTCCTGGAGCACGAAGCCCTGGACGAACGCGCCGAGCAGGTAGCTGATCATGGCAGCATCGGCATCGGAGAAACCGGCCTCCCTCAGACGGCCGAGCTGGTCCTCCATCAGACGCAGCAGATGGGGTCCCGGGGCGAGCCGGCCGGCGACGACTTTGGCGGCGTCGCGCTTGCCGAGCAGATGCCGGCGGTAGCGCACGCAGTACTCGCGCAACTGCTCACGCCAGTCGCCCTCCCGTGGCGGCGCCTCGGCGTCGGCCATGAGCTCGTCGGTGAGCAGGTCGAGCAGCTCCTCCTTGTTGCGCACGTGCCAGTACAGCGAGGCCGCCTTCACCCCCAGCTCGGCGGCGACCTTGCGCATCGACAGGCCGTTGACGCCCTCGCGCTCCAGCACCCGCAGGGCCGCCCGAACGAGCGCCTGACGGGTCAGTCCCGGCTGCGACGGTCCGTCATCAGCACTGCCCTGTACGGCCATCGGCCACCTCCGTCCACGGGCCCCGCCGGAATCCCGCTTGCCAACTAACACTGTTAGAGGCAGTCTAGCCGCACCGAACAAGCGACTAACACTGTTAGGGAACGGGATGATGAAGCCACCTGCCCGACACAAGGGGCTCGTGCTCGCCACACTGTGCGCCACGATGTTCATGGCGATGCTCGACAACGTCATCGTCAACAACGCCCTGCCCCGCATCGGGCAGGAACTGCATTCCGGCGTCAGCGGACTGCAGTGGGTGGTGGAGGGCTACAGCCTGGTCTACGCGGCCCTCCTGCTCACCGGCGGCACCCTGGGCGACCGTTACGGACGCAGGCGGGTCTTCCTCACCGGCCTGGCCGTCTTCACGGCGGGCTCCGCGGCGGCGGCACTGTCCGGCTCCACGGGCACACTGATCGCCGCCCGGATGCTCCAGGGCCTCGGCGCGGCACTCCTCACACCGGGCAGTCTGTCCATCCTGCGCCACGTCTTCACGGACGAGAAGGAGCGGGCCGGGGCCGTGGGCCTGTGGTCCGGCGTCTCCGCGCTGGGCCTGGCCGTCGGCCCCGTCCTGGGCGGGCCGATCGTAGACGCCTTCGGATGGGCGGCCGTCTTCTGGATCAACGTCCCCATCGGGGTGGCGGGGCTGCTGCTCGCGGCCCGGGTGCTACCCGAGTTCGCGACCCGCGCCAAGAGGCTGGACCTGCCGGGCCAGGCACTCTCCGCACTGGGATTCGGCGCGCTGGTGTACGCGCTCATCGAGGGGCCCACCCGCGGCTGGACCGACCCCCGGGTGCTCGCCCTCGCCTCCGTGGCGACGCTGGCCCTGCCCGCCTTCGTCGCGGTCGAGGCCCGCAGCGCCGACCCCATGCTCGACCTGCACTTCTTCCGGGACCGGGTACTCACCGGCGCTGCGGTGAGCGGCTTCATGATCAGCTTCGGCATGTTCGGAGCCGCGTTCTTCCTGCCCCTGCTCATGCAGGACGTGATGGGCTGGTCCCCGTCGGACGCGGGCCTGGCGGGCCTGCCGATGACCGCGATGATCGTCGTCGCCGCGCCGCTGTCGAGCGCGCTCACCTCACGCCACGGCCCCCGCCTCCCGTTGGTCACCGGCCTGGCCCTCTGCGCCACGGCGCTCGGCGCCCTCTCGCTCTACGGCGCGGACGCCCGCTACCCGCAGTACGTCTGGGTACTGCTCACCATGGGCCTCGGCATGGGGATGACGTTCACCCCCGTGTCCATCACGATCATGCAGCGCGTCGACCCGGCACGGGCCGGCATGGCATCCGCAACCCTCAACACGCTGCGCGAGATCGGTGGTGTCATCGGCGTCGCCGTCCTGGGCGCCGTCCTCAGCAGCCGACTCGCCACCACCCTGACCGAGTCGCTCCAGCGGCTCGGCGCGCCCGCCGAACTCGGCCGCCACCTCCAGGGCGCGGCCCCGGGCAGCACCGCCGCCCTGCCCGCCCCCGTCCACGACGCCGTGAACGCCGCCTTCATCGACGCCCTGCACCTGGCACTGCGCTGCGGCGGCGCCGCCCTGGCAGCCGCGGCGCTCCTGGTCGCGCTACTCCTGCGCCCGGACCGAAGCGCCACCCCGTCGCCCGTCACCGGCCGACCGGCCCCGCAACCGGAAGCGGAAGCGGAAACGGAAACGGAAGCGGAAACGGCGCATCGGTAGCAGGAGGGGCTCCCCTCAAAGCGGGTCAACAGAACCGGAACCGCTGGATCCCCTCAGGGCGTCCCCCTCAGTGCCACTGGTCCCCGTCTCTCGAGAATCGAGGGGACGTCATGATCCACACCCGTCTCCGGCAGTTCGTGGCCCTGGCAACCGGCGCCCTGCTCGCCGCCTGCCTCTCCTTCGCCGCACCTGCCTCGGCCTCCACCACCGTCGCCACCACCACCCGGGCCCAGACCCCGCTCGTCGTCAACGCCCGCTGGGCCGGGCACCCCACGTACGACCGCATCGTCATCGACCTCCAGGGCTCCGCCCCCGCGGTCACCGTCACTCCCGTCCCGCACCTCGTCTACGACGGGTCCGGCAAGCCCGTGCCGCTGCCCGGGAAGTACTTCCTGGAGATCCGCCTCCACCCCGCCGCAGCGCACGACGACGCGGGGCAGAGCGTCTACCACGGGCCCAAGCTGCAGAAGATCGGCCTCAGCAAGCTCAAGGGCATCGCCCTGACCGGCGACTACGAGGGGTACGTGACCTTCGGCGCCGCCTTCGACACCCTGCCGTACTACCGCGCGTTCCCCCTGCACTCGCCGGAGCGGTTCGTCGTGGACATCGCACGCTGAACCGGTGCGAGGCGACGGGCCCGGGCGCATGCGCCCCGGGCCCGTCGTCACCTGCGCCAGAACAGGTGGTGCGTCACGCCGCTCGGGCTGGGCACGACATCGAGGTGGAACCGGTCGAGCAGTTCCTCGGGCGACTCCCAGAGCCTGACCCCGGATCCGATCTCCACCGGCGCGACCGCCACGTGCAGGGTGTCGACGAGGTCGGCGTCGAGGAACTCGCGGATGGTGGTGGCCCCGCCGCCGAGCCGGACGTCCTTGCCCGCCGCGGCTTCCCGCGCCCGGGCCAGGGCCGTGGCCGGGTCGGCGTCGACGAAGTGGAAGGTGGTGTCGGAGAGCGTGAACGAAGGGCGCACGTGGTGGGTCATGACGAACACCGGGGTGTGGAACGGGGGCTCCTCGCCCCACCAGCCGCGCCAGTCGTGGTCGGTCCAGGGCCCGCGCTGGGGACCGAACTTGTTGCGGCCCATGATCTCGGCACCGATGTTGTGCGCGAAGTCCCGGGTGAAGTAGTCGTCGAGGCCCCGGCTCCCGCCGGGATCGGTGCGGTTGGGCCAGCTCGCGGTGGCTCCGGCCCAGGAGAGCAGTCGGCCGGGGTCGGCGTCGCCGAACGGCCGCGCGAGGCTCTGGTGCTCACCGGCACCGAACCCGTCGCGCGACACGGCGAAGTTCTGGACTTTCAGCAGTTGCTCCACGGGCTTCCTCCAGCGTTGTCGTCCACCGTGGGACCGCCCCGGAGCGCAGAACTCATCGGTGCTCGGGGTTGGGGAAGTCGAAGCGGCATCCTGCGTCCCACTGCGAGCGCTGGTTGCCGTGCGGCGGGATGCCGCCCGAGCGCTTGAGCAGGGCTGCCAGGTGCATGAGGTTCCAGGACATGAAGGCGGTGTTGCGGTTGGTGAAGTCGTTCTCGGGGCCGCCCGAGCCGGGGTCCAGGTAGGAGGGTCCGGGCCCGGCCTCGCCGATCCAGCCCGCGTCGGCCTGTGGCGGAATCGCGTAGCCGAGGTGCTGGAGGCTGTAGAGGACGTTCATGGCGCAGTGCTTGACGCCGTCCTCGTTGCCGGTGATCAGTGCGCCGCCGACCCGCCCGTAGTAGGCGTACTGGCCCCGCTCGTTCAGCAACGAGGAGCAGGCGTAGAGCCGCTCGATGACCTGCTTCATCACGGAGCTGTTGTCGCCGAGCCAGATGGGGCCGCACAGGACGAGGATGTCGGCGTCCATGACCTGGCTGTAGAGGACCGGCCACTGGTCGTTCTCCCAGCCGTGCTCGGTCATGTCGGGCCAGACCCCGGTCGCGATGTCGTGGTCGACGGCGCGGATGAGGGAGGTCCGGGTGCCGGCCCCTTCCATGACCCGGCGGCTCCTGTCGATCAGGCCCTCGGTGTTGCTGATCTCGGGTGAGCGTTTGAGCGTGCAGTTCACGTAGAGGGCGGTCAGGTCCGAGTAGTCGTATGCGGCAGCCACGTCCCCAGCCTGGCCACGGCACCCGGGCACCGCCAGCGGGCCGCGCCCGTCCGGGGACGGCCCTGCGGACGCGGCCGCACGGAGGAGGCGTAGGGGCCGGCGCCGCCGCAAACCTAGGATGGCGCCATGTCGCTGCCGCACGCCATCCTCACCGCCCTGCTGGAGAAGCCCTCGTCCGGGCTGGAGCTGACCCGGCGGTTCGACAAGTCGATCGGGTACTTCTGGTCGGCGACGCACCAGCAGATCTACCGCGAGCTGGGGCGGCTGGAGGAGTCCGGGCTGATCCGGGAGTTGCCGAGCGAGGTGCCCGTGCGCGGGCAGAAGAAGGAGTACGAGGTGCTGCCCGCCGGCGGCGCGGAGCTGGCCCGGTGGGTCGGCGAGAGCCAGGACCCCAAGCCGATGCGCGACCCGCTGCTGCTGCGGATCCGCGCGGCGGGTGTCGTGGGGCCACAGGGGCTCGGTCCCGAGCTAAGGCGCCACCTGGAGCTGCACCGCCGTCAGCTCGCACAGTACGAGGCCATCGAGGAGAAGGACTTCCCGCCGGGGCGGGACGCCGTGGAGGACCGGCTGCGGCGGCTCGTGCTGCACGGCGGGATCGCCCTGGAGACGTTCTGGCTGCACTGGCTGGAGGAGGCCCTGGGCGAGGTCGAGGACATGTCCGGACCGGGGGCCTGACGCGCGGGGCCTGACGCGCGGGGCCCGGGACCTGACGCCCGGCGCCGAACGCACGCTGCCGCCCCGCTCCGGCGGTCCGGGGCGGGGCGGCATCGGAGGGACTACTTGTTCAGGGAGGCCCAGAACTCGTCGAAGCTCAGCAGGCCGTCACCGTTCGCGTCCTTGGAGGCGATCACGGCGTCCGCGACGGGGCCGGTGACGAACGGGTCGCCCATGGCCGCCATGGCCGCCTTGAACTCGTCGGCCGTGACGAAGCCGTCACCGTTCACGTCGAACTTGCCGAACGTCGTCCGTGCGCTCTCGATGTCCGCCACTGGGTCCACTCCTTCTTGATGCCTTGTTGACCGGCTCAGGGTAGCGGCCTGCCCGGTCCGCCCCCGCCCCGGGTCCCGTTCGAGACCGATGTCCCCTTTCGCGCGCGGCCGGGGTCTGCGCGCGACCCGCAACCAGGCGTACGCCGTCGTACGGCCCGGAGCCACCGCCCCCGGGAGCGCCGCGGACCGAGCACCGACCGAGAGGACCGTCGATGGGCGTCGAGCAGCTCGAGGATCCGGGGACCGAGGAGCGGCCGCTCCGCGACCTCCCGCTCTCCCGGCGCGGTGACGTGCCGCCGAGGAGTGCGCCCGGCTGCGCGAGAAGGCGCCGGTCGCCCGGTCGCCCGTGGTCCGACGCACGGACGATGGTGCCCCGGGAGCCGTGCGGGCTTCCGGGGCACTGCCGCACCGGCCCTACCGTCCTTCCGGGACGGCCTAGCGGAAGATGCCGGTGTGGCCGAGCGAGTAGCGGCCGGGCTGCGGGTACACGGCGAGTCCGTGCGGTCCGCCGCCCACCGGGATCCGGGCGATCTGCTTGCCGGTCTGCGTGTCGAGCGCATAGACCTCGGAGTTGTAACGGCCCGACAGCCACAGCACCTTGCCGTCGGCGGAGACCCCGCCCATGTCGGGGCTGCCGCCGTCCGGCAGCGTCCACTTCTTGGTGAGCTTGTTCTCGGGGAAGTCGAAGACCGAGATGGTGCCCTCGCCCCGGTTGGAGACGTACATCTCCTTGGAGTCGCGGCTCACGTAGAGGCCGTGGCAGCCCTTTCCGGTGGGCAGCAGTTTGGGGGTCTCGAACGTGTCCCCGCTGAGCACCCACATGCCGTGCGCCATCATGTCCGCGACGTAGAAGGTCTTCCCGTCCGGGGAGACCTTGACGTCCTGCGGCATCGCGCCCTCGAACGGCAGCTTCTGCTGGCCGACGACCTCCATTCGCTCGGTGTCGACCTTGAGGAGTTCGCCGGAGAACTCGCAGCTCACGATGAAGTAGCGCCCGTCGGCGGAGAAGTCCGCGTGGTTGACCCCGTAGCAGGTCACGGGCACCGTCTTCACCCGGTCCATCGTGTGCGGGTCACGGAAGACGAGCTCCTTGTCCATCGAGGCCATGACGATGGCGTACTTGCCGTTCGGCGTGAAGTACAGGTTGTACGGGTCGTGCACCTCCACGGGCTTTCCGGCCTCGCCGGTGGCCGGGTTGATCGGGGTGAGGGTGTGACCGCGGTTGTTGTTGACCCACAGGGTCTTCAGGTCCCAGGAGGGGACCACGTGTTGGGGCTGGACCCCGACCGGGATGGTATCGATGACCCGGTAGGTCGTCGGGTCGATGACGGACACCGTGTTGGAGTTGGTGTTCGGCACGTAGACACGGGACGGGAAGTCCTTCACCACGGGGGAGAGTTTGTTCGGCCGGTCCGCCGCGTAGACGTCGTTCGGATCGAGCACGGGCGGCATGCCGGGCAGACCGGGCGGAGCGACCGGCGCGGCCTTGACGGGCTTGGCCGGGCCCTTGGTGCCGAGCGCCTCGGCGGGTTCCTTGCCGGCTGATCCGCAGCCGGCGAGGGCGACGAGGACCAGACCTGCCAGCAGCGCGCCGGCGGTCCGGGGAAGGCGGGTGGTCGTCATGGGGTCAGCAGCTCCGTGGTGGTCACCGCGCGCAGGTTGCGGCGCGCGAGTTCTTCGAGGAGGGCAGGCATCGCGTCGACCGTGTCCGCGTAGCCGAAGTGCAGGCTCACCACCGATCCGGGCCGGATCGTCCCGGTGACGGTGCGGATGACGGCCGCGGCACCGGGCGAGGTGAAGTCGAGGGAGTCCACGTCGTACGAGAGGACGTGCGGGTAGCCCGCCCGTTGGGCCAGCTTCTGGACGAGGGGGGTCGCGTACTGGGTCTGGGAGGGCCGGAACCAGGTGCCGATGGAGCCGGTGAGCCGCTTGAGCCGCTGGGCACAGCCGGTGATCTCGGCGTAGGCCTGCGCCTCGGGCATGTCGTTGATCGCGAGGTGGCGCTGGGTGTGGTTGCCGAGCTCGTGACCGCCGTCGAGGACGCGCCGGGCCAGCTCCGGGTGCGCGTCGAGCCAGGATCCGATGGCCAGTACGGTGACCCGCGCGCCCCCCTTCTCGGCCGCGGCCAGGACCGCCCGGGCGATGGCGGGGTCCCCGTTGCCGTGGAAGGTGAGGGCGACCCGGGGGCGGCCGCGCGGACCGTGACCGATCTCCACGGGCTGCCCGGCGAACCGGCGCGGGGCGGCGGCCGGTGCCTCCTGTGCCGGGCGGGCCGACCGGCCCGGACCCGGCGGCGCACCGGAGGGTGCGGTGGCCGGCCGACCCGACCCGCAGGCGGCGGTGAGACCGGCCGCGGCGGCGCCGGCCGTCCCGAGGACGGCCGCGCGCAGGGCCACGCGCAGGGCCGCGCGGCGGCCTGGTTGTGAGAGCACCTGCCCATTTAAGGGGTGAATAGCCCAGAAGGTAACGATTGACCCAATTCAGAACGGTCGCCACAAGGGGCCATCCGAGTGGTCAGGTCGCTATGTGATCAACGATTTACGCAGAGCAGTCGATATTTATTCATGGATTACGAGGTGAGTGGCCCACCTCGCCTAGGATTTAGCTAGAAAGTCTTACTATTTGCCCACTTATGTCCAAGTAGGGACTTTTGGCGTTCTGGCCCTCGTCTGCCATAGTCGGAGCCACGACTTCCCATTGACCCGAGCGAAGTCACCACGCCGAGGATCACACCCCCTCAGACCCTCGGTGCACCCATGAAGCCCCCACACCGCCCCACACGGCGCACGGGGGCTTCCGGCGTTCCCGGGGCGGGCGCTCGGGGAGGGTCAGGGGTTCTGGCGGTCGGCGACCCGCATCTCGAACCAGGTGATCTTCCCGCGCGGCAGCAGGTCCGCGCCCCAGCGGTCGGACAGCTTGTCGACGAGGAAGAGTCCCCGGCCGGTGGTGTCCAGCTCGTGGACCGGCATCAGGCAGGGCAGTCCGCGCGAAGGATCGCGCACCTCCACCCGGATCCAGCCGCGGCGCCGCAGCGTGCGCAAACCGAAGGAACGGGCACCGGTGTGCCGGACCGCATTGCCCACGAGCTCCGAGACCAACAGGACGGCGTGCTCGGCGATCTGCGGCGAGAGGCCCCAGAGGCGGACCACCACGCACTGGGTGAGCCGGCGCGCGGTGCTCGCCGATTCGGGCATGGACGGCAGTGTCACTTCGGCCTCGGCCGGATTTCCGTACAACTCCAGCGCCTTGAGGCCCTGTTCGTCCTCGACAGCCGCCGTGAGCCGTACCGCCGAAGCGCTGCCGCGTTGCCGCGGCTGTTCCACACCCTCCAGGCCCGCCATGCACCCATCATGGACGGCCGACCCGCCCGCCCGGGCCGTTCCACAGGAAAACACCCCCCGGATTCAACAACTCCAAGGGGGTGTTCCGTCATATGCGAGAGGCAACCGGAAGGCCTCTACGGACGCCCTGACCTGCAATGACGCGCCGCGCGGAACTCATCACAGCGAGTGGATCACTCATTCCCCTTAAGGCTGGCTTAAGGCCTGGCTAATCCACCCACAGGGAGGACCGAGTTCCTCGGCCGAGGTCCCGACTCAGACGAACTTCGCCTTGCCCGGACCCTCTTCGACGAAGCTGCGCATCCCGCGCTCGCGGTCCTCGGTGGCGAACAGGCCCGCGAACCAGTTGCGTTCGATGGTGAGACCCGTGTCGATGTCGGCCTCCAGACCCGCGTCCACACACTCCTTGGCGGCGCGCAGCGCGATCGCCGGACCCTGCGCCAGCTTGGCGGCCCAGGCGTGCGCCTGCTCGTACACCTCGGCGGCGGGCACCACCCGGTCGACCAGGCCGAGGGTCAGCGCCTCGTCGGCCTTGACCATGCGCCCGGTGAAGATCAGGTCCTTGGCCTTGGACGGACCGATCAGCCGGGAGAGCCGCTGGGTGCCGCCCGCGCCCGGAATCAGGCCGAGCAGGATCTCGGGCTGGCCGAGCTTGGCGTTGTCGGCGGCGATCCGGTAGTCGGCGCACAGGGCGAGTTCGCACCCGCCGCCCAGCGCGTAGCCGGTGATGGCCGCGACGACGGGCTTGGGGATCCGGGCGACGGCCGTGAAGGCGTCCTGGAGCGCGCGGGACCGGGCGACCATCGCCGCGTGGTCCATCGTCTGCATCTCCTTGATGTCCGCGCCCGCCGCGAACACCTTCTCGCCGCCGTAGATGATGACCGCTCGGACGTCCGTCCGGTCGGTCGCCTCCACCGCGAGCTCGCGCAGCCGGTCCTGGGTGGCGATGTCCAGGGCGTTCATGGGCGGCCGGTCCAGGCGGATGGTGCCGACGCCTTCGGAGACTTCGAGAGAGAGGGTCATACGGGTCAGGTTAGCGTCGGTTAACGCGGAGCGGCCCGGTGCTGTGGGTCACAGCACCGGGCCGCTCCGGCCGCGCGGGCGGCGTACTTACTTGATCCACTCCGCCCACGGCATGTTCCAGCCGTTGAGGCCGTTGTCCGGGGCGATCTGCTTGTCCTTGGAGTTCTTCACGACGACCACGTCGCCGATCATCGACTCGTTGAAGAACCAGGCCGCGGGGGCGTCGGGGTCGCCGCCGCCGCGCTGGTCGCGCAGGCCCACGCAGCCGTGGCTGACGTTCGACGAGCCGAAGGTGCCGGAGGAGGCCCAGTAGTTGCCGTGCACGAAGGTGCCCGACTGCGACAGGCGCATGGCGTGCGGGACGTCGGCGATGTCGTACTCGCCGCCGAAGCCGACGGTCGCGCCGTTCATCCGGGTCACCTCGTACTTCTCGCTGATGACCATCTGACCGTTGTACGTGGTCGTCGACGGGGCGCCCGCGGTGATCGGAACGTTCTTGAGCACCTGGCCGTCACGGACGACCTCCATCTGCTTGGTGCTCGCGTCGACCGTGGAGACCTGGGAGCGGCCGATGGTGAAGGTGACCGTCCGGGTCTGCTTGCCGTAGACGCCGGGGCGGCCTTCGACCCCGTCGAGGGCGAGCTTCACGGTGACCTTGGTGCCCGCGGCCCAGTAGTTCTCGGGACGGAAGTCGAGGCGGTCGTTGCCGAACCAGTGGCCCTCGATCTGGACGGCCGGCTCGGCCGTGACCGTGATGGCCTTCTCGACGGCCTCGGGGTTGGTGATCCCGCGGGTGAAGGTGATCGAGACCGGCATGCCCACGCCGACGGTGGCGCCGTCCTCGGGCGTGTAGTGGCCCACGAAGGTGTTGGTCGGGGTCAGGGTGGTGAAGGTGGTGTCCTTGGCGGACTCCCGGCCGGCCTCGTCCTTGGCGACCGCGTGCACCTTGTACTCGGTGGCGGAGGCCAGGTGGCGGGCCGGCTCCCAGGTGGCGCCGTCGTCGGCGATCTTGCCCTCTACCGCGTTGCCCTTGGTGTCCGCCACGGCCACCGTGCTGAGCTTGCCGCCCGTGCTCGATATCTTCAGGACGCCGCTGGTGGCGACCTCCTTGGCCCCGTCGTCGGGCTTGACGCTGACGACCGCCTTGGAGGCCTCGGTACCGGTCTTGCCTCCACCCCCGGCGTTGTCGGCACCGCTGCCGCCGCTGTTGCTGCCGCCACCGCCACCGCACGCGGTGGTGAACAGCAGGGCCGCCCCCAGCAACAGGGCCCCCAGGCCGGTGCGGGCGCGGCCGCGTATCGGCTGCACGTTCACTCGTGTTCTCCCCATGTCCCCCGCGCGCGGACTGTCGCGCGCTTGTTGACAGGTAATCACACGGAGGGATCACGATGAGCCACGGTCTTGTCACCGTTCCGTCCCAACTGCCCGGAGAAGTGCTGCGGAGGTCGCCTCCGTGGTCGGGAAACGGTAGGTGATCAGGCCAATCCCGAGGGGACGGCCGCCGAGGGTCAGGCGATGGCGGAGCCTGCGACCCAGTCCGCCCAGGACATGTTCCAGCCGCCCAGCCCGTTGTCCGGGGCGACGGTCTTGTCCTGCGAGTTCACGACCTCCACCACGTCCCCCACGAGGGTCCGGTCGAAGAACCAGCCGGCCGGGGTGTCGGAGCCGCCGCCCTTGTCGTCGCGCAGGCCCACGCAGCCGTGGCTCACGTTGGTGGTGCCGAAGGTGTCGGGGCTGGACCAGTAGTTCCCGTGCAGGAAGGTTCCGGAGGAGGTGAGCCGCATGGCGTGCGGTACGTCGGGGATGTCGTACTCGCCGCCGAAGCCGACGGTCTGGCCGTTCATGCGGGTGACGTCGAACATCTCCATCACCACCATCCTGCCGTTGTACGTGGGGGTCTTCGGCGCCCCGGCGCTGATCGGGACGGTCGACACCAGCTGCCCGCCCCGGCGGACCTCCATGGTGTGCGCCTCCGCGTCCACGGTGGAGATCTGGGAGCGGCCCACGGTGAAACCGACCGTCTTGTCCTGGATGCCGTACGCGCCGGGCGCGCCCTCGATGTCGCGCAGGTCCATCTTCACGGTGACCTTGGTGCCGGGCTTCCAGTACTCCTTGGGCCGGAAGTCGAGCCGCTCCCGCCCGAACCAGTGGCCGACGACCTGCACGCCCGGATCCGAGGTGACGGAAATGGCCCGCTCCACTTCGGCGCGGCGCTCGATCGCCTGACTGAACCGGAAGGAGACGATCATCCCGGTGCCGACGGTCGAGCGGTTCTCGGGCTTGAAGTAGCCGATGAACCGCTCCTCGGGAACGTAGGTGGTGAAGGTGGTGTGGCGGGCCTGGCGGCGGTCGTGCCCGTCGAGGGCGACGGCGTCCACGGTGTACTTGGCCGCGAGCGCGAGCCGTCCGGACTCGGGGTCGGGGCTCCAGCTGAGCCCGTCGTCGGCGATGGCGCCGGGGACCTGTTCCTGCTGCGCGTCCTCCACCTTGGTGACGACGACCCGCTCGAGGCGGCCCTCGGGCACAGTGACCGACAGCCTTCCGTCCGCGGGGACCCCCTTCGCGTTGTCGTCGGGGGTGATGCGGATGGCCTCGTCCGGCGAGCGGGGCTTGCCGGGCAGCTGGATCTCGACCGGGGCCTTGCCGTCCTGGGTGCATCCGGCCAGGCCGCCCAGCAGGCCCGCCCATGCCGCCACGGCGGCCAAGCCCGCCCCTGCCCGCCTCGTCAGAAGTGTCACGATCCCTCCAACGACCGGGCGGTGCGGGGGAAACGTGAGCGCGGGCCACGTTCCGGGCAGAACTGTCCGGGCAGAACAGTGTGAAGGACCAGACGGGGGCGGGCCCAGGCCGGGACGCCGGGGCCGCACTCTCCCCTACCCCCGCCGGTACCCAGGAGCCGTGGAGGCGGGCAGTGTCGAGCGCAGCCGAGCAGGAGGCGGTGGAAGCCGTCAGCAATGCCGCGGAAGCGGTGCGGAGCGGCCGGGCCGTGCCCGTACCGCACATCGACGGCCGACTGAAGGAGCGGCCGAACGGCCAGGTCACGGGCCAGGTGTTACGGATGCACGCGCGTCCGGGGGCACCGGTGTGGCCGGGGTCCTCGCATCCGCTGGGGGCCCGGTTCCACCACGGTCCGGACGGGACCGCGGGCACCAATTTCGCCCTGTGGGCGCAGGGCGCGGAGGCGGTGGAGGTGTGTCTGTTCGACGAGGCCGGCGCCGAGACCCGCTGCACCCTGACGGAGCACACGCACGAGATCTGGCACGGGTTCGTGCCGGGCGTACGCCCCGGGCAGCGGTACGGATTTAGGGTGCACGGCCGCTGGGATCCCTGGACGGGCGCCCGCTACAACCCGGCGAAGCTGCTCCTGGACCCGTACGCGCGGGCCGTCGACGGGGACTTCACGCTGCCCCCGGAGGTGTACGCGCACGTCCGGGACTGGCCGCAGCAGTACATCGCGGACACCGTGCGCGACGACCGGGACTCCGCGCCGTTCGTCCCGAAGGGCGTGGTCGTCCACGATGACGACGACTGGGCGGACGACGTCCGGCCGAAGACCCCCTGGGCCGATTCGGTGATCTACGAACTGCACGTGCGCGGCTTCACGATGCGCCATCCGGGTGTTCCCGAGGAGCTGCGCGGCACCTACGCGGGCCTGGCCCACCCGGCGGCGATCGAGCACCTGACGGCGCTGGGCGTGACGGCGGTCGAGCTGCTGCCGGTGCACCAGTTCGCGCACGAGGACCATCTGCTGCGCCGCGGGCTGCGCAACTACTGGGGCTACAACTCGATCGGCTACTTCGCCCCGCACGCGGCGTACTCGGCGAGCGGGACGGCCGGGCAGCAGGTCGGGGAGTTCAAGCGGATGGTCCGGGCCCTGCACGCGGCCGGCATCGAGGTCATCCTCGACGTGGTCTACAACCACACGGCGGAGGCGGGCGAGCTGGGCCCCACGCTGTCGCTGCGCGGGATCGACAACCGGGGCTACTACCGGCTCCAGTCCGACCAGCGGCGGTACTCCGACTACACGGGCTGCGGGAACACCCTGCACGCGGGGCGCCCGAACGTACTGCGGCTGATCACCGACTCGCTGCGCTACTGGGTCACCGAGATGGGAGTGGACGGCTTCCGCTTCGACCTGGCGGCGGCGCTGGCCCGGTCGATGCACGACGTGGACATGCTGTCGCCGTTCCTCGCGGTGATCGCCCAGGACCCGGTGCTGCGGCGGGTGAAACTCATCGCCGAGCCGTGGGACGTGGGCTCGGGCGGTTATCAGGTGGGGGCGTTCCCGCCGCTGTGGACGGAGTGGAACGACCGTTACCGGGACGCCGTACGGGACTTCTGGCGGGGCGCGCTGCCCGACGTGCGGGACCTCGGCTACCGGCTGTCGGGCTCCAGCGACCTGTACGCGTGGGGCGGGCGGCGGCCGTACGCGTCGGTGAACTTCGTGACCGCGCACGACGGTTTCACCCTGCGCGACCTGGTGAGTTACGAGCGCAAGCACAACGAGGCGAACGGGGAGGCGAACCGGGACGGCACCCATGACAACCGGTCCTGGAACTGCGGGGCGGAGGGCGAGAGCGACGATCCCCGGGTCGGGGCGCTGCGCCGTCGCCAGCTGCGCAACCTGCTCACCACGCTGCTGCTGTCCACGGGCGTGCCGATGCTGGTGGCCGGGGACGAGTTCGGGCGGACGCAGCACGGCAACAACAACGCCTACTGCCAGGACAACGAGACGGGCTGGGTGGACTGGTCGCTGCTGGAGGATCCGGCCTGGCAGTCGCTCTTCTCCCTGACATCCCGGCTGATCGGGCTGCGCCACGCCCATCCGGTGCTGCGCCGGCGGGCGTTCTTCTCCGGGCGCTCGCAGGGCGCGGATGGGCTGCGTGACCTGGCCTGGTTCACCCCGGCGGGCGCGGAGATGACGGAGCGGGACTGGTACGCGCCGGCCGCCTCGCTGGGGATGTACCTGTCGGGGCGGGACATCCCGGGCCGTGACGAGCGGGGCCGGCAGGTGACGGACGACAGCTTCCTCGCGGTGCTGCACACCGGGGACCGGCCGGTGGCGTGGGCGCTGCCGGGGGCGCCCTGGGCGGAGGTGTACGAGGTCGTCCTGGACACCTCCCTGGAGGCCCAGGCCGACCCTCCCCGGACCCGGCACCGCGGCGGGCAGACCCTGACGGTACCGGCGCGGTCGGTGCTGCTGCTGAAGGTGGTGGGCTGAGCGGCGGACCGGACCGGTCGGCAACTCTGGTTCCGGACGTACCCGACATCCGGAACCAGTCTCCCCGTTCGTGCTGCGATGATGTGTTCGACATCGTCTCGGAGGGGGTCCCTGCATGGGCAGAGTCACGACCGCGCTGCAGGAACTGCGCGGGGCGCAGAAGTCGGCGAAGGGGGTGTCGCTCTACTCCCGGTTCGTCAACCGGCCCGCCGGGCGGTACCTGGCCGCCGGTTCGTACGCGCTGGGGCTCACCCCGAACCAGGTGACGCTGATCAGTGCCGTCTTCAGCTTCGCCGCCGTGGCCGCGGTCGCGCTGGCCGCCCCCTCGTGGGGGCTGGGGATCGCGGTGTGGGCGGCCCTGGCCGTCGGTTTCGCCTTCGACTCCGCCGACGGGCAGCTCGCCCGGCTGCGCGGCGGCGGCAGCGCGGCCGGCGAATGGCTCGACCACGTGGTGGACGCCGCCAAGCTCACCGCCCTGCACTCGTGCGTGTTGATCGCCTTCTACCGCTTCCCCGACGCGTACGGGACGGGCGCGGACGGCTGGCTGCTGGTGCCGCTGGGCTTCCAGTTCGCCGCGGTGGTGACCTTCTTCGGCGGGCTGCTGACCGAGAAGCTGAAGCCCAAGCCGGCTCCCGGCAGCCCGGCCGCCGCACCGTCGACCGCGCGCGCGGTGGCCCTGCTGCCCGTGGACTACGGGGTGTTCTGCCTGGTGTTCCTGCTGCTCGGCGGTGGGAAGCTGTTCGTGTGGGCGTACGCGGGACTGGGCGTGGTCGCCGCGCTGTTCCTGCTGGCGTTCCTCGCGAAGTGGTTCCGGGAGCTCAACGCCGTTCGCCGGTGACCTGGCCCGGCGCCGGGGCCGGTTCGGCGAGCGCGTCCAGTGCCCGGCGCAGCTGGGTGCTGGACGTGTGGACGGTGTAGGGGAAGTACACGACGTCGACGCCGTGGGCCGCGAAGTCCTTCTCCAGTCGGTCGCCCTTGGGCGTGCCGCGCCAGTCGTCTCCCTTGAAGATGACGTCGAAGCGGACCTGCTTCCAGGTCTCGACCTTGTCGGGGACCGTCTCGACGAAAGCCGCGTCGACGTACTTCACACTACGCACGATCTCCAGCCGCTCGACGAGCGGGATCATCGGGCGGCGCCCCTTGGCGAGCTCGGCCATCTCGTCCGAGACGACTCCGGCGACCAGATAGTCGCACTGGCTCCGGGCGTGCCGAAGGATGTTGAGGTGTCCGATGTGGAACAGATCGTAGGCGCCGGGCGCGTAGCCGACTCGATACGGTCGACGCGCAGGCGCGCCAAGGTCGGACATGTCGTGCTCCGTCATCATTTACCCCCAGCGGCCACACCCCCCGGTGTAGCGGATTAGCAGACAATAGCGTGCACGTTCCGCAGCACGCGGGTGAACGAATAGGGTGACGTGCGCATCATCCAGGGGAAGAGGGGACGCACGGTGTCCAGATCCGGTCAGCGGCGCATGCTGCTGGTTTCCACCAATTACGCTCCGGAGCACGCGGGGATCGGCCCGTATGCGACCCAGATCGCGGAGCACTGGGCGGATCTCGGTCACGAGACCCACGTGCTGGCCGGCATGCCGCACTACCCGGCGTGGTCGCTCGAACCGGAGTACAAGGGCGCGTTCCAGCGGACGGAACGGCGCGCGGGGGTCACCGTGCACCGGCGTGCGCACACCGTGCCGCCGCGCCAGACCGCCGTGAAGCGGGCCCTTTTCGAAGGATCGATTCTGCTGCACGGCGCCGTGGCCCCGCCGAAAATGCCGAGGCCGGACGCAGTCCTCGCCCAGATGCCCAGCCTGGCCGGTGGCGTGCTCGCCGCGCGGCTCGCGGCGCGCTGGAAGGTCCCGTACATACCGGTCGTCCAGGACCTGATGGGCGCCGCCGCCGCACAGAGCGGGATCAGCGGCGGCGACAAGGCCGCCGCGATCGCCGGCCGCGCCGAGGCCTACGCCCTCAAGCGCGCCACCCTGGTCGGCGTCATCCACGAGACCTTCGTGGACCGGGTCGTCGGCATGGGCGTGGACCCGAACAAGATCCGCCTGGTCCCCAACTGGTCCCACGTGCCGGTGCCCACCAAGCCGCGCGGCGAGACCCGCCACCACCTCGGCTGGGCCCCCGGCGAGACCGTCGTCCTGCACTCCGGGAACATGGGCCTCAAGCAGGGTCTCGAAGTCCTCGTCGGCGCCGCCCGGCTGGATCCGAGCGTCCGATTCGTCCTGATGGGCGACGGCAGCCAGCGGGCGGCCCTGTCCGATCTCGCGGCGGATGTACCGAATCTGGACATCATCCCCCCTGCCGCTGACGGCGAGTTCCCGGATATCCTCGCGGCGGCGGACGTTCTCGCGGTCACGCAGCACGCCGCCGTGCTGGACATGAGCGTCCCGTCGAAGCTGACCTCGTACTTCCAGACCGGTCGGCCCGTCGTGGCCTCCGTGGCCGCGGAGGGCGGAACCGCCCAGGAAGTGGAACGCTCGGGCGCAGGGGTGCTCGTACCGCCGGAGGACCCCGAAGCCCTGCTGAAGGCCGTACGGGCCCTCGCCGAGGACCCTGAGGGCGCGGACGCACTGGGAGCGGCCGGACCCCGCCACGTGGCGGCCCACCTGAGCCGCGAAGCGGGCCTGGCCCGCATCGACGCACTGATAGACGAAGCACTTGGGGGAACCCGGCCGTGATCGAGACGAACCGCCCTGCAGCGGCACCGGTCGACGACGAACCCGATCTCCTCAGAGATCAGTTCCGGCAGCTCCTGCGCTACCGCAGGCTCATCGGCGCGGGCATCGGGATCGGTCTGCTGGGCGGCGTCTACCTCGGCATCTCCACGGCCGACACCTATGTCGCGACCGCCGACGTCGTCCTGCGCGCACCCACCGACGACCCGTTCAACCCGAGCCTCGCCCCGGACAAGGCGATCAACATCGGCTCGGAGCGCCAGGTCGCGCTCAGCTCCTCCATAGCCAACGAGGCGGCGAAGAAGCTCGGCGTGGGCTCGTCCGGCTTCGCCGCCCTGCGCAGCGGGCTCCAGGTCACCAACCCCCCGCAGACCATGGTGCTGCGCTTCACGTACACCGCGGACTCCGCCAAGGAGGCCGCCAAGCGCGCCAACGCGATGACCGAGGCCTACCTGACGAAGCGGCAGGAGGCCCTCGACGCCACCCGCGACAAGATGGTCAAGGGCTACAAGGAGCAGCGCGACCCGATCGCCAAGCAGCTCGACGAGACGTCGAAGGAGATCGCCCGGATGCCGGCCGGCGCCGGACGCGACGCAGCCAGCTCCGCCAAGACCGACCTGCAGAGCGAGGTCGGCGGCTACAACACCAAGATCACCAAGCTCGAAGCCCTGGACATGACCCCGGGTCGCGTCACGAGCGCGGCGACCGCACCCACCGCCACCGACGGTCCCGGCATCATCATGTCGCTCGCGCTCGGTGCGGCCGTCGGCCTCGCACTCGGTCTGCTGGCCGCCTGGGTCCGCCTCGTCTTCGATCCGGCCCCGCGCTCCGAGGGCGATGTCGCCCGGGCCCTGCGCGCACCGGTCCTCGGCTACCTGCCCCGGGACCGCACGGGCGGCGGACCGCTGCTCGCCGCCGGTGAGGCCGATCCCCGGCTCGCCGAGGAGTACCGCTCGGTGGCCTTCCGCCTCGCCTACGACTCCCGCTTCGCCGACCGGCGCCGCCTGCTCGTCGTCGCCCCGCGCGGCAGCAGCGAGACCGCCGCTGCGGTGTCCGTGAACCTCGCCGCCTCCTTCGCGGAGACCGGCAAGGACGTCCTGCTCATCGAGGCCGACCTGCGCACCCCGGTCCTGGCCAGCCAGCTGCCGACGGACGCCGGCGGCAGGCCGCGCTGGAGCCAGACCCCGGGCAGCCCGAACGCGGCCGGCCGTCACTCGGACACCGAATGGCCCGACGGGCGCCAGCTCGTCGTGGACGCCGGGGAGTCCGGATCCTTCGACCTCATCCCGGGCGGGCAGGCGCGCAACGTCCCGCGCTCGCTGACCTCGGCCCGCGCCACCCGGCTGATCTCCGAGGCCGACTCCCCCAACTCCACGGTCGTCGTGCTCGCTCCGCCCGTGCTCTCCTACGCCGACGCCCTCGCCCTCGTCGACCGCGTCGACGGCGTCCTGGTCGTCTGCGACCCGCGCGCCGTGCACCGCACCGACCTGTCCCGGATCCGCGAGCTGATCAGCGGCGCCGGCGGCACCGTGCTCGGCGCGGTGCTGCACGCACCGCTGCCCGGCGAGAAGCGCGGCCGCGGCAAGGACAAGGCCGGCCCGGCCCCCACCGGCCCCGCCGGGGGCTCCGGGACCTCTCCCAAGCCCGGGCGGTCCGCGCCGCAGCCGATCCCGTACGAAGTGGCCGAGCCCGAACAGCACATCCCCGGTGACGGCACCGACACCGTCGCGCTGCGCACCGTCCGCATGGGCCGCAGATGAGCCGACGCGGCCTCGCCGCCGTCGCTTCGGTCCTGGACCAGGCGGCGTCCAGCGCCACGAACATCCTGGTCCTGGTGCTGGCCGCCCGACTCTCCTCGGCCTCCGGGTTCGCCGACTTCTCGATGGTGTACGTGACCTTCAGCGTGCTCCTCGGACTGAACATGGCCTACGTCGGCCAGAGCCTGGTGCTGGAGAAGGGCGAGGGGCTCGGCGCCGCGTGCCGCTCGGCGCTGGCCTTCACCGCCGCCGCGTCGGCCGCCGTGGGCGCGCTGCTGCTGGTGGTGGGCCTCGCGCTGGCCGGGGCCACCGGGACCGCCTTCCTCGCACTGGGCCTCGTACTGCCGCTGGTGCTCCTCCAGGACGGCCTGCGGTACTGCTTCTCCGCGCTGCGCGCCCCGCAGCGGGCGCTGGCCGCCGACGCGCTGCGCCTGGTGTGCGTGGTCGCGGCGCTCGCCCTGCAGCCCGAAGGGGCCTCGGCGGGGCGGCTGGTGCTGGTGTGGGGTCTGTCCGCACTGCCCGCGCTGGCGGTGGGACTGTGGCTGCTGCGACCGTACGCACGCGGCTCCCGCACGGACCTGAGGCCGTACCTGCAACGGGGGCACCTGGGGCAGCGGTTCGTGGTCGAGTTCGCGGTGGGCAACGGCTCCAGCCAGCTCGCCGTACTGGGCCTCGGTGTCTTCGCGACGCCGCTGGCCGTCGGCGCGCTGCGGGGTGCGACCACGCTCTTCGGGCCGCTGAACGTGCTGTTCAACTCGGCGAACGCGTTCGGACCGCCGGTGCTCGGCCGGCTCGGCGGCAAGCGGGCCACGGTGCGGGCGACGGCCGCGCTGGGACTCGTACTCGCTGCGGTCGGCGCGGGCTGGGCCACGGCCCTGTACCTGTTGCCGGACCGGCTGGGCCGGGAACTGCTCGGCGACACCTGGGCGGGCGCGTCCGCGCTGCTGCCGGCCACGGGGGCGCAGTACGCCGCGATGGGGCTCGGCACGTGCGCGCTGCTGACCCTGCGGGTGCTCGCGCCGAAGGCCACCCTGTCGTTGCAGGTGGTGTTCTCGCTGTTGTCCGTGGGGCTGCTGCTCGGCGGGTACGTGGTGTGGGGCATTGCGGGCGCCGCGTGGGGCCTGGCGGCCGGCTCGGCCCTCAAGGCCCTGGCCGCCTGGTGGCGCGTCACCGGCCTCCCGGCCGCCGCCGGCTCACGGGAACCGGAGCCTGCGGCTGCGGCCTGACCCCGGGCTCTTTCAGCCCCGCCGGCGATTGAGGCGCGGGGTCCGGGGCGGAGCCCCGGGAAGCGGCGGCGCGGACAGAGTCCTGGCAGACCTCACCGCGGCCCGCCCGGGCAGGGCTAGCGCAAGGTGGTGGACTTGTCCGAGCGGTAGGTCGCGACCAGCGCAAGGCAGAGGGCGGCGATCGCCACACGGCCCGAGGCCTGCAGGAGCGGCCCGCGCAGCAGGATGAACGAGTAGCCCGCGACCAGCGGGACCACCACCGAGATCAGGCTCCCCGGGGGACTGCGCCGCGTGGCCCGCGTCGCGTAGCGCCGGTCGATGCGGGCCGCCGCGTACCCCATGCCCAGCAGCCCCGCCCCCATGCCCAGCGGCCCGAAGTCCAGCCACAGCTCCGCCCAGATCGGAGAGGAGAGGTTGGTGTTGACCGTGCCCATCCACTGGCCGACCATCACGCCCGTGTCCCGCGGCTTGCCCTCCCAGATCGAGCGGGGCACCGCGAAGAAGATCGACCCGGCGAGCTGGCGGCCGTAGAAGTGCCCGGGACCCGACTCCGAGAAGGTGATGGTGTTCGCGAACATGCCGATCTGGTCGTAGTCCTTGAGGGCCATGGGCTCCAGGAAGGACGTGGTCTCGACCGGCCGGTAGTTCTTCTCGTCGTAGCGGAAGCGGTCCGCGAACGGGAAGATCAGGAGCGCGACGACCACCGCCATGGACAGCGCCACCCGGTACATCGCCGCGCTCACCGGGAAGACGGTGAACAGCAGCGCGAACATGACCGTCAGGAACCAGTACCGGGGGTTCGAGATCGGGTTGTTGACGATCAGGTTGAGGCAGGCGAGCGCCGCCCACGTGACGATGATCGACACCTTGCGGCGGGCGAACTTCGAGGTGATCAACCAGCGGGTGTAAAGGAGCAGTGCGAGCAGGGCCGGCACGGTGCCGAAGCCGCGCAGCAGGGCCTGACCGGCCTGGCCGTCGCCGTTGGAGACGCCCGCCTCCTCGATGCCGGCGATGATCTCCTGGCGGCTGGAGAAGAAGACCGCCGGGCCGCCCAGCTTCATGATGAAGACCGCGCTGCAGAGGAACGACAGGACCGTCAGGAGCTGGAGCCGGCGCCGGTGCGCCATGACGGGCTTCGAGTTCCTCTGGGACCCGCCCGCACGCACCGCCGGCCGGTGCCGGGCCAGCAGCACGCCGACGTCGAAGGCCGTGCAGCCGAGCAGGACGAGCCCGATGGCGATGGTCAGGTCGGAGCGCGGGCCGACGACCGGGGTGGGGACCTGGCCGAGGACGGCCTGCGCGAGGGGGGCCACGCCCATGGCCATGTAGACGAAGAGCCAGAAGGAGCCCTGCAGCAGCTTGCGGCGGCTGGTGAGCACCATCGCGGAGAGCCGGGCGCCCGCGTACATGGTGAGCAGCAGTTGGAGCCAGAAGGCCGCGTCGCGGACGCCGGCGCCCGTCTGGGCGGCGACGAACAGCGGCAGGAAGACGGTGAATCCGAGTGCGAGCGGGACGGACAGTGCGCGCGAGAGGAGCGTGCGCGGGAGGGTGGCCCGACCCCACAGGCTCTCGTCCTCGAAGGGGGACGGGACCGGCTGCTTCGCGGGCGTCGCGGGGGGCTTGCGTATGTCCGTCGTCACTGCCGCCCCCACCCGATGTGCCTGGTCCGCGGGCAGTCTAGTCTGAGCGGGCCGCGCCCGGGGAGGCATGGCGGAGTGTAGATGGGGGCGACAGTTGCGGGATCTTCCTTCCTTCACGCTGGCCGGGTATGACAAGGGCCGCGGGCTGCTGACGCAGGCGCTCTGGTTCGCCGTGATGAACACGCTGTTCATGAGCTGGTTCTGTCCGGCGCGGGTGCGCGTGGCGCTGCTGCGGGCCTTCGGCGCGAAGATCGGCGAGGGCGTGCTGATCCGGCACCGGGTGCGGGTGCTGTGGCCGTGGAAGCTCGACATCGGGGACCACACCTGGATAGGTGAGGGAGCCTGGCTGCTGAACCTGGAGCCGGTGACCATCGGGGCGAACGTGTGCGTCTCGCAGGAAGCCATGCTGTGCACCGGCTCGCACGACCACCGGGCCGCCGACTTCCGCTACCGCAACGCCCCGATCGTGGTCGAGGACGGCGCGTGGGTGGCGGTACGGGCGACCGTGCTCGCCGGGGTCACGGTGGGCCGCTGCGCGGTCGCCGGGGCCGGAGCCGTGGTCCACAAGGACCTGCCCGAGTTGACCCTGCAGACCCAGGACGGGCACCGCCGCCCGGTGGAGGAGCCGAAGTGAGTGCCGCGATGAGAGTCCTGCACGCCGTCACGCTCCACTCCCCCTCGCACGCGTTCGGCGGACCGGTCCGGGTCGCGCTGAACCTGGCGAAGGGGCTGCGGGCCCGGGGCCACGAGGCGCGGCTGCTCGCGCTCGGCGAGGGCTTCGATCCGTGGCCGACCTCCGTGGAGGGCGTTCCGGCGCAGCTGTTCCCGGCCCGCCGGCTGCTCCCCCTCGGCTTCAGCGGGATGACCTCGCCCGCCCTGCTGGCCTCGGCCGGCCGGCTGGTGCGGGACGCCGATGTCGTCCATGTCCACCTGGCCCGGGACCTGGTGACGCTGCCGGTCGCCCTGGCGGCGCTGCGGGCAGGCAAGCCGCTGGTGCTGCAGACCCACGGCATGGTGGACCCGAGCGAGAAGCTGCTGGCCAAGGTGCTGGACGCGGTGGCGGTACGCCGGCTGCTGCGCGGCGCGGACGCGGTGCTGTACCTGACCCCGCACGAGCGGGAGGGACTGGACGCGGTGGTCGGCGCGCCGCCCTTGGCGCAGGCGGTCCGCCTGGTCAACGGGACCCCGGCGCAGGAGGAACGGCCCGCGCCCAGCGGCCCGCCGCGCGTCCTGTACTCGGCGCGCCTGCAGGCCCGCAAGCGGCCGGTGGACTTCGTGGACGCGGCCCCGGCGGTCCTCGCCGCCCACCCGGACGCGCACTTCGTGGTCGCCGGGCCGGACGAGGGCGAGCTGGCCGCCGTACGGGAACGGATCGGGACACTGGGACTCACCGACCGGTTCACGGTCCCGGGGGCGCTCTCCAGCGCGGAGGTCCTGGCCGAGCTGCGCCGCGCCCACGTGTACGTGCTGCCGTCGGTGGACGAGCCGTTCCCCATGTCGGTCCTGGAAGCCCTCGCGGTGGGCGTCCCGTCCGTGGTGACCCACTCCAACGGCCTGGCCCGCGACATCGCCCGCACCGGCGCCGGCCGCGCCGTCGACCCCGGCCCGGCGGGCGTGTCCGCCGCCGTCCTGGACCTCCTCGACCCGACCGCGAACCACGAGGCCTCCCGCTCGGCCCGCAAACTGGCCGCGGAGTCCTTCTCCATGGACGCGGTCCTGGACACCCTCCTCCCGGTCTACGAGCGCATCCGCCACTGAGGGGGGCGGCCCACGTCGATACGGTGTGGGCCATGCCCTCTTCCCCATTGGAATCCCCGCAGGGAGCGGCCTGGTTGGCGCAGTCCCTGCTGCCTTCGCTGGGCGACCGTTGGCTGCACACCCAGGGCGTCGCGCAGCGGGCGCGGGAGCTGTCCCGGTCCGTGCCCGAGGCGGACAGGGAGCTGCTGGTCGCGGCGGCGTGGCTGCACGACATCGGCTATGCGCCGCAGCTCCGCGACAGCGGCTTCCACCCCCTGGACGGGGCCCGGTACCTGGCATCACTGGGCGCCGACGGGCGACTCGTCCGCCTGGTCGCCCACCACTCCGGAGCCGTGTACGAGGCCGAGCAGCGTGGTCTGTCGGCCGAGCTCGCCGTGTACGAGCGGGAGGAGTCGGCCGTCCTGGACGCGCTGACCTGCGCCGACATGACGACGGGTCCGGCGGGTCAGCGGCTGGGCTTCACCGAACGCATCGACGAGATCCTGACCCGCTACGCACCGGGCAGCGAGGTCCACACGGCGATCAGCGCAGCCGTCCCGTACCTGGCGGCAGCGGTCGCCCGCGCCGACGCCGCGATGACGAATCAGCCGATGTAGGGCTCGGACCGATCGGCGATCCCGTGATCGATGCGCAGCCGCATCGACGGATGGATCCGCATCGCATCCAGCTCATCCGGAGCCAGGAAGGCCACTTCCTTGCTCTCGCTGCTCGTTCGGAGTTTCCCTCCCACGATGCGTACCGAGAAGCAGATCGAGAACTGCTGGCGGACTTCCCCGTCGTCGTACGCGATGACGTGCCGCGGGTCGGTGTAGAGCCCGACGAGCCCGGTCACCTCGACGTCGAACCCGGTCTCTTCGCGCGTCTCGCGTACGGCCGCATCGGCGGCGGACTCTCCCGTGTCCACGCCTCCTCCCGGTAGGGCCCACAGGTCGTTGTCGGTTCTGTGGATCAGCAGGACCCGGCCGTCGTCGTCGAGGGCGACCGCGGTCACGGACGGAACGATGCTGTTCGCGACCGGCGCGTTGGGGTCGTCGAAGTAGTCCACTCGGGCCATGACCGCCACCCTAGGCCGAAGTGCCTCGATCCCAGGCGTAGTCGAAACTCCTCATGTAGTGCCTGAAGCTCCGGCCGCCCGGGATGTAGCGAAAGTGCAGGACCGGATTCTGGCCCGCGGGAGCTCCCAGCACATGAGGGTTGACGAGTACGTCGTCGTCGAAGCGGTACAGAGAGTTGTAGAGGATGGTCTCGTGCAGCCGGACCTCCACCCCCGGTGTCGCCATGGCGGGTTCGAGGTAGCGCCGTGTCATGCGCGCACGGGCGGCGAGGTCCGCGCCGATGCCCTCCTCCTCGCCTCGCTGCCGGAGCACCTCGGAAGCCGGGTTCCCCAGCTGGATGCGTACCTGGGCGCCCGCCCGTGCCTTGCGGGAGAGCCGTTCGGCCAGTTCTGGATGGCCGTCGAAGAGAAACAGGCCGGCGTAGACGAGGACCTCGACGTGGCTCACGGCGTTGTCGATCAGGGATGACCACAGATCGGCGGGCACGACACCTCGGTGCGGGTAGTACGTCACCAGCTCGGAAGCGCTCGCCGTCTCGGCCTGCCGGGCGATCGACGGCCAGAGATAGACCTCGTCCACGCCGAGGAAGGTGGCGGTCTTCCATCGGTGGGTGCGGTGCGGAGTCCGATCGGTCGTGATCCATCGCTCCACCGTCTTGGGGTCCACCCCTACCTGCACAGCAACCGACTGGATGGTGGCGGAGTTCGCCGAGATCGAGGCGCGCAGACGCTCGTTCGCCATGAGGGTGGCCTTCCCCGTGGGACGCCGGGACGTTTCAACGGTAGCTCCGGACGTCCCCGAACGTCCGCACAGGCCGTGATGCGTCCACTACTCAGCGCGGTTTCCTACGGGGTGTCCGGACACCCTCCGGCTCCGCACTCTCCTGGAGTCCGAACCATGAGTCAGCAACGCACGAGCAGGCGCCGCAAGGTAGCGCTGCCCGAACTCCCGCCGGGCCCGAGCTCGCGCCTGCTCGCCCTCGCCGCACGCGGTTGGACCCGCTTCCTCACGGCAGCGGCCACCCACTACGGCAGGCAGCAGGAGGAGCGATGACCGGGGGCGGCTCGTTCGGGCATGAGCATCACCCGTGGATCGGGCATGTCGTGGAAGACATCGCGTCGAAGGGAAGGGGCCGGTTGATGGCCGTCGTGTGCGAGAGCGTACTCAATCACGACGGTCAGGAGCGCTGGGTCCGACTCGCCTACATCCGGCCCGCCTCCGGCATCGAATGGTCCACGGCCGTCGGCAACATCTCACTCGCCCCTTAGCCGGAGCGCACAAATGCATCCGCGGCGTCAGATGACGTCCCGGTGTCGGTCGTCCACCACCGGGATCGCGGTGCCCGGGACGCGGCGGCGTTTGTAGATGCTCGTGTAGACCGCGAGGCCGATGCCGCCGACCGCCATCATGATCAGGCCGACCAGGTCGAGGTTGACGCTCTCCAGCTCCCAGTCGCTGGCGAAGGTGAGGACGGCCCCCACCACGATCAGGACGATGCATCCGCCGATGCCCATGGGTCCGCCTTCCGCTGTCGGGACTGTGTCCGCGCGGGTACCCGGCTTCGGGGTACGAAAACGCCCCCAGGGGCCGGGAGTCCGGTCCTCGGGGGCGTCGTCGGTCGGCTACGCGGGGATCCAGGCGTAGCAGCCGGAGGAGTTGAACTCCGCCGTGCCGGCCGGGATCGTCGCCGTGATCTTGTCGCCCGCCTTGGGCGGGGTCTCGGGGCCCGAGGCGAGGGTGGCGCCGTCCTTGCCCTTGGCTTCCCAGGTGCAGTTCGTGGCCTGGGTGAGCGCCCGGTAGCTGCCCGCCGCGGGCGAGGGCCGGGGGCCTTCGGGGAAGCCCTTCTCCGCCGCGGCGAGGATCGGCTTCTGGTCCGGGCACAGGAGGGTGATCGCGTCCTTGGCGCCCGGGATCTCGCCGGTGATGACGGCTCCGGTCGCCGCGTCCTTGTCGTGCTTCGCGGTGCGCTGCACCCGCTGGCAGGCGTCCTGGCCGCCCTGCAGCACGGACGCCGGGTCCACCTTGTCGGGGACCCGCCCGCTCAGGTACTTCTTCTCCTCCGCCGTGAAGCTGCCCGTCTTCGGAGTGATCTTCGCGTCCGGCAGGACGGGGCCGGTCGGCTTCGCGTTCGGGTCGGTCGACGGCTGCGGAGCATCCGCCGGGTCGGGGGCCGACGACGAGGCCGGGGGCTTCGGCTCGGCGCCGGCGTCGGCCTTGTCACCGCCGGAACTGCAGGCGGTCAGCGTCAGGGCGGCGGCCAGCAGGACAGCAGCCGCTGCGGAGCGTCGGTACATCGGAAGGCTCCCGTACTCAAGGGGGTGTGCAGCGGGGCCCGGCCACAGAGGGCCGGACCCCGCACGCCGTCAGGCGGTTGTTTCGGTTTCCGTCGCTTACTTCGCGCCGAAGGTGAGGACCAGCTGCGGAGTGCCCTCCGCGGCCGTGGCCTCGGCGGACCAGATCCACAGCGGGTCGGTGCCCGTGCTCGTCAGGCCCAGGCCGTAACTGGTGCCCAGCGCCGCGGAGACCGTGGCGGTGTCCAGCTCCACGTTGTGGACCGCGGAGCCCTCCGGCACGCCCGCGATGGTGCCGAGCGGGGTGGTGCCGAGGGTGGGCTTGGTGGTGAAGGTCGTACCCGCGCCGGTCCAGTTGCCGGTCACCGGGACCACCTTGACGGTGTCGGTGGTGCCGGAGTTCGCCTGCGTGCTGGTCTTGATCTGCAGCGAGGCGGACTTCAGGACCTGGCCGGCCGGGGCGGCCGGCAGGTTGAAGCGCATGTACGTCTCGTACAGCGAGCCGCTGCCGCGCACCGCGAGCGAGGTGGACGTGCCGTAGGCGGTGCTCGGAGCGCCCTGGTTGACGTAGGTGTCCTCGGTCGTCTTGACCGCGGAGACCGTGTCGGTGGGCGCCTTGGCCAGGTCGAAGTGGCTCTTGACCTGGGCCTGGGTGAGCGCCGACGGGTAGACGGCCGTCTCGTCGAGCTGACCCGCGAAGAAGTTGCTCGTCGGACGGGTCGGCCAGTTGTTGAGGTTGTCACCGCCGACGTGCCAGTAGCCCGCGTAGGTGGTGTTGCTCGTGGCGTTCAGGGAGCCCTTGTTCTGGCCGTCGACGTACAGCGTGATGCCGCCGGGGCCCTGGGTGCCGACCACGTGATGCCACTGGTTGTCGTTGTACGTCTCGAACAGGCCCGTGGAGACGGTCCGGGTCGAGCCGTTGTAGACGCCGAAGACCAGGCGACCGGTGTTGGTCATGTAGATCTGGCGGTCGTACGAGCCGCTGTTGCGCGCCTGGTTGTTGCCGAAGCCGATGAGCTTGCCGCCGCGCGTGGTGTTCGTCTTGAACCAGGTCTCGATGGTGAACGTGTTGCCGACCGTCTGACGGCGGTCGCTGTACACCTGCTGGCTGGTGCCGTTGAAGCCCATCGCCGTGCTGCCGGAGACGGCACCGGGCGACTGCTTCAGGGCGGGGGTGTTGAGCTGGATGCCGCTGCGGTTGCCGGACACCGAGGAGTCGGCGACGTAGGGGCTGACCGCGTCGTCGTAGCGCCAGTAGAGGTCGGCGCCGTCGGTGCGGACCTGGTTCGGGTAGGACTGGACCGAGGTCGGGACGGTCACCGAGGCGACGGCCGACAGGGCGCTGGTGTTGCCGGCGGCGTCGGTCGCGGTCACCCGGTAGGTGTAGCTCTGGCCGGCCTTGACCGTGGTGTCGTTCCAGGAGGCCTGGGGGCGCTCCCACTCCAGCGAGCTGGCGGTGACGGTGGCGGCCGGGGTGGTCGAGCCGTTGCGGTAGATGCGGTACGTCAGCTTGCTGTCGTCCGCGTCGTAGCTGGTGCGCCAGCGGACCTGGACCTCGCCGGGCTTGACGCTGGAGGCGCTGGCCACCGGGGTGGTCGGGGCGCCGACGTCGCCCTTGGAGGCGAAGCGGGTCAGGCCCCACTGCGGCTTGCCGTTGATGAGGGTGAACTCACCGCCGACCCACATGTACTTGACGTCGTTCTTCTCGGCCACGGCCATGACGCGCGGGCCGATGCCCTCGGTGCCGTCCATGCCGTCGTTGGCCGTGGGGTGCCAGCCGAGCTTGCCGGGGCCGCGCACGAAGCCGTCCACGGGCGCGGGGGCGGCGCCTTCGTGGTTGGTCGGCTGGGCCAGCAGGAAGTTCCGCTTGCCGTCGGGGAACTCCAGCTCGGTGGAGCAGTCGTGCCCGTGCGAGGAGCTGTAGAGCACTCCCTCGTACGGCAGGACGAACTGGGTCGCGCCGAGGCAGCGGTCGCGCCACTTCTCGGTGAAGTCGCTCAGGCGCAGGCCGATGCGACCGTCGAAGACGCCGCCGCCGGAGCCCTCGTGACCCGTGTAGAAGCCGGTGTCGTCGGTGGAGATGTCCTTGACGACCGAGTTCGACGGGATGTTGCTGTATGTCTTGGTGACCGCGCCCGTGGTGGCGTTGACCACGGCGAGGGCGTGGCTGTTGGAGCCGTTGACGGTGAAGAAGTCGCCGCCGAGGAGGACGTTCTTGCCGTCGGGGGTGACCTCGACCGCGCGGCCCGGCTCGTCGACGTTGGCGACGAAGGGCTTCAGCGCACCGGAGGAGGCGTCCACGGCGGCGAACCGCTCGCGGGTCTGGCCCTCGACCGTGCCGAAGTCGCCGCCCGCGTACAGGGTGTCGTCGGTGACGGCGAGCGCGCGCACGGTGGCGGGGAAGCTCGGGTGGAACGATGCCTTGGGGGTGCAGCTCGCGATGTCGATCGCGGCGAGGCTGGAGACCGGGGTCCCGTTGACCGCGCCGAAGTTGCCGCCCGCGTAGAGGGTCTTCTTGTCCTTCGAGACGACCAGGGTACGGACGGTCGCCGTGCCGTCTCCGATGGTGAAGGCCAGCTTGCAGGAGGTGGGATTGCCGGTTGCGGCGTCGAGCGCCACGAAGTTCACGGCGTTCTGCTCCGCGCCGGCCACGCCCTCGGGCGGACGGACGGCCGAGAAGGTGCCGCCGGCGAAGACGGTGCCGTTGGCCTGGGCCATCGCCCAGACGACGCCGTTCGTCTGCCAGGTCGGCAGCTCGTCGGCGGTGAATGCCACTGGCGCCGTGATGGCGGACGCCTCAGGCATCAGCACCAGGCCTATGCCGGTGCCCGCACCGGCCAGTGACAGTACGAGGGCGGCAGTCAGCCCTCTGGATCTACGCATGAGCCCCCCAGGGCAATTGCCCGGTTTGATGGCTGGAACTATCCGAACAGCCATATGTACTGGCGCAGACTAGGGCTCACGTGCAGGCCCGGTCACCTCTCTTGACCCATTGCATACCAACTTGGAATCAACAGGTTCAGCATGGAGGGTGCACAAGCGACATACGGCAGGTTTACCCCGGCCACACCCCTGCAGAGCTGCGGAGTATGGCCGGAACACGGCAAACCGTAGGGGAAATATAAGGCCTCAGCGGTCGATACGGACCGTCACGCCCGCCAGTTGGTCCTCGACTTGACGGATATCTGCGTCCACCATGATCTGCGCCAGCTCGGCCACCAGGACCGTCGGCTTCCAGCCAAGCAGGTCGTGGGCCTTGGACGCATCGCCGATGAGGGCGTCGACCTCGCTCGGGCGCTCGTACTTGGGGTCGTAGCGCACGTGGTCGGTCCAGTCGAGACCGGCGTGCGTGAAGGAGGACTCGACGAACTCGCGGACGGTCGCGGCCACCCCGGTGGCGACGACATAGTCGGTGGGCTCGTCCTGCTGGAGCATCCGCCACATGGCGTCCACGTACTCGGGGGCGTAGCCCCAGTCGCGCACCGCGTCGAGGTTGCCGAGGTAGAGGTGGTCCTGGAGACCGGCCTTGATGCGGGCCACCGCGCGGGTGATCTTGCGGGTCACGAAGGTCTCGCCGCGGCGCGGGGACTCGTGGTTGAACAGGATCCCGTTGACGGCGAACATGTCGTACGCCTCGCGGTAGTTCACCGTGGTCCAGTACGCGAAGACCTTCGCGGCGCCGTACGGGCTGCGCGGGTGGAACGGGGTCTGCTCGTTCTGCGGGGGCGGGGTGGAGCCGAACATCTCGGAGGACGAGGCCTGGTAGATGCGGGTGTCGACGCCGCTGGCCCGGATGGCCTCCAGCAGCCGCAGCGCGCCGAGGCCGGTCACGTCGCCCGTGTAGAGCGGGGCGTCGAAGGAGACGCGGACGTGGGACTGGGCGCCGAGGTTGTAGACCTCGTCGGGGCGTATGTCACGGAGCAGGTTCACGAGGGCGACGCCGTCGGAGAGGTCGGCGTGGTGCAGGACGAAGGACCGGTTGGCGGTCTGCGGGTCCTGGTAGATGTGGTCGACCCGCTCCGTGTTGAAGCTGGAGGACCGCCGCACGAGCCCGTGCACCGTGTAGCCCTTGGAGAGCAGGAGCTCGGCGAGGTACGAGCCGTCCTGTCCGGTGACTCCGGTGATCAGTGCGGTCTTGCCCATGGGGTCCCCTTGCTGGTTGTTTCTGTCGGTCGTGGTGAGGCGGTGCCTCGGAGTGGGTGCGGAGCGGGCCTTCGGGCGTCGCACCGAACGGCCCGGCCGCGGCCCGGGGGCCGGATTGCGTTACCGTACACGGCCGCCCCCGGACGCCCCCTGCGGGGCGCCCGCCGTCTCGTGGTCCTGACGCCGCCCGGCACGCCCCCGGTTCCGGAGCCGGCCGAAATCCCGACCGGCCCGACGGCCGGGCGCGGACCGCCGCCCTGGACCGGGAGGTCAGCCGCGGCCGGGGCCGCGCCGGTGGATCGGGCTCGGGCTCGGGCCGTGGACCACTGCCACCCCCGCGGGAGCGGACTGGCATCATCGGCGGTATGACAAGTTCGCTGCCGCTCCTGCCCCCGAACGCCCGCGTCTTCGTCGCGGGCCACCGCGGCCTCGTGGGGTCCGCGGTCGCCCGGCGACTCACCGCCGACGGCCACGAGGTGCTGACCCGGGGCCGCGCCGACCTCGACCTGCGCGACGCCGCCGCGACCGCCGCGTACCTGAAGGACGTTCGTCCGGACGCCGTGGTACTGGCCGCCGCCAAGGTCGGCGGGATCATGGCCAACAGCACGTACCCGGTGCAGTTCCTGGAGGAGAACCTGCAGATCCAGCTCAGCGTGATCGGCGGCGCCCACGCCGCCGGCGTGGGCCGGCTGCTGTTCCTGGGTTCGTCCTGCATCTACCCGAAGCTGGCCCCGCAGCCGATCCACGAGGACGCCCTGCTGACCGGCCCCCTGGAGCCGACCAACGAGGCCTACGCCCTGGCCAAGATCGCCGGCATCGTCCAGGTCCAGTCCTACCGCAAGCAGTACGGGGCCTCCTACATCTCGGCCATGCCGACGAACCTCTACGGCCCGGGCGACAACTTCGACCTGGAGTCCTCGCACGTCCTGCCGGCCCTCGTCCGACGCTTCCACGAGGCCGCCGCCGAGGGCCGTGACGAGGTCACGCTGTGGGGATCGGGCACCCCTCGCCGGGAGTTCCTGCACGTGGACGACCTGGCCGCGGCCTGCGCCGTGCTGCTGAACACCTACGACGGCGACGAGCCCGTCAACATCGGCTGCGGCGAGGACCTGACCATCAAGGAACTGGCCGAGACGGTCGCCGAGGTGACCGGCTTCCGCGGCCGGCTCGCCTGGGACATGTCCAAGCCGGACGGGACCCCGCGCAAGCTGCTGGACGTGAGCCGCCTGACGTCGCTCGGCTGGAAGCCCGGCATCCCGCTGCGGGAGGGCATCGCCGCCACGTACAAGTGGTGGCGCGAGCAGAGCTGATCGCACAGGCGGCCCGGGCCCCTCAGTACGCTCCGCGACCGTCTACGACGGCGCGGAGCGTACGGCCCATGACGTCGACGTCGCTGGTGAAGGACCAGTTGTCGACGTACTGCAGGTCGAGCTGGATGGTTTCGTCCCAGGACAGGTCCGACCGTCCGCTGATCTGCCACAGTCCCGTCATCCCGGGCCGTACGGTGAGCCGGCGCAGCTCGACCTCGTCGTATTTCGCCACCTCCTCCGGGAGCGGCGGGCGCGGGCCGACCAGCGACATGTTGCCGATCAGCACGTTGATCAGCTGCGGGAGCTCGTCCAGCGAGGTGCGGCGCAGCAGCCGGCCCACCCGGGTGACCCGGGGATCGCGGCGCATCTTGAACATCAGGCCGTCGTTCTCGTTCGACCCGGACAACTCGGCCTTCAGGGCGTCGGCGTCCACGACCATCGTGCGGAACTTCCACATGACGAACGGGACCCCGTCGCGGCCGATCCGCCGCTGGCGGTAGAAGGCCGGGCCGCGCGAGCCGAACCGTATGGCCAGCACGATCCCCAGGAGGAACGGGGAGAGCAGCAACAGTCCGGCCGCGGCACCCACCCGGTCCAGGGCCGACTTGAGCAGGGTCTGCACCCCGCGGCTGACGGGCGGCGCGACGCGCAGCACGGCGAGCCCGCCCGCGGACAGGGTCTCCAGCCGCTTGACGGACACCTCCACCAGCCCGGGGAAGACGGCGAGTTCCAGGCCCGCGTCGTGCAGGGCCCAGGCGATCCGGCGCAGCCGCTCCCCCGTGATCCGCACGCCGGGGGCGACGAGCACCAGGTCGGCGTGGTGGCTGGCGACGGCGCCGAGCACGGCCGCCGAGTCGCCGTTCGGGGTCTCGCAGGTGCCTCCGTCGAGCCGCGCCGCCACGGGTACGCCACTGGCGAGGGGCCCGGCACCGACCGGGACCACGCCGACGACGACGTACGGGTGGTCGGTGCGGGCGGCGAGGTGCGCGATGACGTCCTCGGCCGCATCGGGCTCACCGATGACCAGGACCCGGCTGACGGCCTGGGCCTCGCGGCGCGCGGCCGAGAGGTGGCGGTAGGTCAGCTTGTGGACGGCGACGGTGATGAGCAGAGCGGGCAACAGGGCCCCGAGGGCGGACAGCCGGGGGGTGGCCTCTTCGGTCACCACGCGCGCCACGGCCAGCACGCCGATCAGAATCAGCCAGTCGTGTACGACGGGCAGGACGCCGCGGGACTCGCCGAGCGCTCGGGTCGCGTAGCGCCGGCGCAGCGCCTGCACTCCGGTCCACGCCACGGCGGCGGCCAGGGCGCAGTAGACCGGTCGGACCTGCTGCGCGGCGTCGAAAACGAGTCCTACCGGGATCGCGGCGCCGAGGAAATCGGCGGCGACGGCGGCCGGGCGGTACCAACGGGCCTTGTCCCCGAGGCGCCGTACGGGCGCAAGAGACTCCCGGGCCGCTCGGGCCACTCTTTGCGCAGGAATATGGACATGCCTCATGGGCCCCCCTGGCACGTGGTCTATGACAGTGGCGGGTGCCCATCGCTTCCCCTGGCAACGAACATCTGCCGCACCGGGAAACAGTACGACAAACACCCGTACGGTAAATGCCGTTTGGGTCAACGCAGTCTCTTGTTGCGCAAGTGTTAGCAACCGGTAGCAGGCGTTCCGCATGCTGGCTGGCCTGGTAGAGCACACGAAGGTGAATGGTCCGGATACCGGATACGTATCTTCGAACAACGAACCCTTTCCGGCCAACCTTTTGACGCGGCCCTGACATCTGCCGCCGCGAGTGGCAATCTTCGACCGTTCATCGCACCAGCCCTGCTCTGCCCGGAGGCCCACCCAGCCATCCGGAACCCCCCTTGCAGAAGGAGTCTGCGTTGAGGTCCACCCCCCAGAGGCGTGCCACCGCGGCCGGCGCTCTCGTTGCTGCGGCAGCCCTGCTCGCCGTCGGCATACAGACCGGCACCGCAACCGCCGACGCCACCGCGTCACAGGCACCCACGGCCTCCCAGCCCAACCCGGGCGCGGCCAACCGCGCACTCAGCGCCTCGGAGCGTGCGACGCTCCTGGCCGAGGCCAACTCGACCACCGCGCAGGCCGCCAAGGCGCTCGGCCTCGGCAGCGGCGAGAAGCTCGTCGTCCGCGACGTGGTCCAGGACGCGGACGGCACCACGCACACGACCTACGAGCGCACCTACGACGGCCTCCCGGTCCTCGGTGGTGACCTCACCGTCCACGCCAAGGACGGCGTCACCAAGAGCGTGACCAAGGCGACCAACCACGAGATCAAGGTCGCCGACACCAGCGCCACCGTCACCCCGGCGGCCGCCGAGAGCCAGGCCGTCTCCGCCGCGAGCGCCGAGGGCTCCAAGGAGGCCAAGGCGTCCAAGGGCGCCCGCAAGGTGATCTGGGCGGCCGAAGGCGCGCCGGTCCTCGCGTTCGAGACCGTCGTCGGCGGACTCCAGCACGACGGCACGCCGAACGAGCTCCACGTGGTGACCAACGCCAAGACCGGCGCCAAGATCACCGAGTGGCAGGCCATCGAGACCGGCACCGGCAACACGATGTACAGCGGCCAGGTGACCCTCGGGACCACCCAGTCGGGCAGCACCTGGAACCTGACCGACGCCGCGCGCGGCAGCCACAAGACGTACAACCTCAACCGTGGCACCGGCTCCGGCACCGGCACGCTGTTCTCCGGCCCGGACGACATCTGGGGCAACAACCTGCCGTCCAACCTGGAGACGGCGGGCGCGGACGCGCACTACGGCGCCGCCGCCACGTGGGACTACTACAAGAACGTGCACGGCCGCAACGGCCTGCGCAACGACGGCGTGGCCCCGTACAGCCGGGTCCACTACGGCAACGCCTACGTCAATGCGTTCTGGAGCGACTCCTGCTTCTGCATGACGTACGGCGACGGCGAGGGCAACAACAAGCCGCTCACCTCCACCGACGTGGCCGCGCACGAGATGACCCACGGTCTGACCTCGGTCACCGGCAACATGACCTACAGCGGTGAGCCCGGCGGTCTGAACGAGGCGACCTCCGACATCATGGCCGCGGCCGTCGAGTTCTACGCCAACAACCCGCAGGACGTCGGCGACTACCTGGTCGGCGAGAAGATCGACATCAACGGCGACGGCACCCCGCTGCGCTACATGGACAAGCCCAGCAAGGACGGATCGTCCAAGGACAGCTGGTACTCGGGCCTCGGCGGCATCGACGTCCACTACTCCTCGGGCCCGGCCAACCACTGGTACTACCTGGCCTCCGAGGGCTCGGGCGCCAAGGTCGTCAACGGCGTGAGCTACAACTCGCCGACCGCGGACAACCTGCCCGTCACCGCGATCGGCCGGGACGCCGCCTCGAAGATCTGGTTCCGCGCGCTGACGGTGGGCTACTTCAAGTCGAACACCAACTACGCCGACGCCCGCGTCCAGACCCTGAAGGCCGCCGCCGACCTCTACGGCCAGGGCTCGACGATCTACAACAACGTCGCCAACGCGTGGGCCGGCGTCGCCGTCGGATCCCGCATCTCCAACGGCGTCACGGTCACCCCGATCGCCAACCAGAACACCGTCACGGGCAGCGCCGTCAGCCTGCAGGTCCAGGCCACGAGCACGAACCCGGGTGCGCTGAGCTACGCGGCGACCGGCCTGCCGGCCGGCCTGTCGATCAACTCCTCGAACGGCCTGATCTCGGGCACGGCCTCCACCGCGGGCACGTCCAACGTGACCGTGACGGTGACCGACTCGCAGAACCAGACCGGTACCGCGGCGTTCACCTGGACGGTCGGCACCACGCAGCCGAGCGTCTTCGAGAACACCACGGACTACCAGATCGCGGACAACGCGACCGTCGAGTCCCCGATCAACGTGACGCGCACGGGCAACGCCCCGAGCGCCCTCAAGGTGGACGTGAACATCGTCCACACCTACGTCGGTGACCTGGTGGTCGACCTGGTCGCCCCCGACGGCAGCGTCTACAACCTGCGCAACCGCACCGGCGGCAGCGCGGACAACATCGTCCAGCAGTTCACGGTGAACGCCTCCTCCGAGGTCGCCAACGGCACCTGGAAGCTCCGCGTCAGGGACGCCGCCAGCCTGGACACCGGCTACATCAACAGCTGGAAGCTCACCTTCTGACCCCACCGGGCAGGGTGAACCACGGCTGAGCAGTGAAACCACGGGGCCGCCCGGGAGGATCCCTCCCCGGGCGGCCCTGTTCCATTGCGTACGTCAGCCCAGGGCGCGGAAGATCGCGGTCAGGAGGTCTTCCTCCTCTTCCTCGTCGCCACGGTTCTGGTTCTGGTCGCTCTGGTCGCCCTGATCGCTCTGGTCGTCGCGCGACTGGTCGTCCCGACCCGGCCAGGTACCGTTCCCGCCGGTGCCACCGTTCCCGCCGTTCCCGCCGGTGCTGCCGGTGCTGCCGTCGGTCAGGTCCTCGTCGGCCTCGTCGTCCCGGGGCCGGTCGTCCCGACCCGGCCAGGTGCCGTTCCCACCGGTGTCGCCGGTGCCACCTTTACCGCCGGTCGCCGAGTCCTCCGCGGTCACCGGCTTGAAGTAGACGGAGACGACCTCCACCCGCTTCGCCTTCTCCCCCGGCTTCAGCACCTTCTCCGCCTCGCCGTCACAGCTGCGGTTGTCGAAGAGGACCGCCAGCGACTCCGTCTCGTTGCGCACCTCGATGGCGGGCTCGTCGCGGGAGGTGCGCGTCAGCAGGTAGCAGGTGTCGTTGTCGGCGGGCCGGATCTGGCCCCTTCTCTCGGAGCCGGCCGCGTCCAGGTACTGGTAGTGCAGCGTGCCGAGGGCGCGTTCGCCGTGGTCGTCGGCCACCGACGGGCCGGCGGTGGGCAGGGCGAGCGCGAGAGCGCCGACGAACGCGGCGGCGGTCGAGCGAAGACGCATGGGGGAGTCCGTTCCTCGGGTTGCTCGGGTTCCGCGGATACCGGTCCGGTGGCATCCTCGGGCAGCGTAGGAGCGCGGCACCCCGCTGAATCGATTCGGCATGCCCTGTACGTTCGAAGGTTCACCCATGAGGGTCCTAGCCGTACGGCCCTCCGCGCGGTCTCCCCGCGTACGACCTCAGTCCCGTACGGCCGGTTCCCCCGCCGGGTCCTGAGCCCGGGTGGACTGCGCGCGGGGCCGCGGGAGCGGAGCCGCGGCGGCCGGCGTCCCACCGCGGAGCAGGAGGAAGACCGCCGCCGCACCGGCCAGCCCCATCGCGGCCGAGACCAGGAACGTCTCGCGGAGACCGCTCGCGAAGGCGGCCGCCACCAGCCCCGTCAGCGCCTCGCGGGCCGCGCCCGCCGGGGCTTCGGCGAGCACCTCTCCGGCGCCGCCGGAGGCCAGCGTCTGCGCCAGCCCCCGGCCGCCCTCACCGAGCTCGGAGCGCAGCCCCGTGTGGAAGACCGCACCGAGCACGGCGATACCGAGGGCGGTGCCCAGCTGGCGTGCGGTGTTCAGGGCGCCGCCCGCCATGCCCGCCCGGGCCGGGGCCACGGCCGCCATCGCGGTGGCGGCCAGCGCCGGGGTCGCGGCACCCACCCCCACGCCGGTCACGAGCAGCCCGGGCACCAGGGCGGTCCAGCCGTCCCCCGCGTCGAGCATCCAGGCCTGGAGCAGCGCGCCGAAGCCGATCAGCAGCAGTCCGCCGCCGATGGTCAGCCGGGGCGGGACCGTGTGCAGCAGCCGTCCGGCCACCGCAGCGACGACGAAGCCGGCCGCGCTGAGCGGCAGCAGCACCAGGCCCCCGCCGACCGGGCTCATCCCCTCGACGGACTGCAGCCAGAGGGAGACGTACATGAGGTACGAGAACGCGGCGCCCGACAGCAGCAGTCCGGCGGCCATGACGGCGACGAAGATCCGGCTGCGGAAGAGCGAGAGGTCCAGCATCGGGCGCTTGCTGCGCAGTTCGACGAGGACGAAGGCGGCGAAGGCGGCCACGCCCAGGCCGAGGAGGCCGAGGGTGGCGGGCGAGCCCCAGCCGTTCTCGCCGACGCGGATCACGGCGTAGGTGACGGCCGCGGCGCCCGCGGTGAAGGTGGCCATGCCGGGCAGATCGAGGCGCCCGGCGTGCGGGTTGCGGGACTCGGCCACCGCCGTGAGGGTGACGTACACGGCCAGCACGCTGACGGGCAGATTGATGAAGAAGATCCAGCGCCAGCCGAAGTTCTCCGTGAGCAGCCCTCCGATGATCGGCCCGGCCGCGGCCGCGGCACCGTTGACCGCGCCCCAGACCCCGAAGGCCACCCCGCGGTCGCGGCCCTGGTAGGACGCGCTGAGCAGGGCCATGGTGGTGGCGAACATGGCGGCTCCGCCGATGCCCTGGACAGCGCGGAAGGCGATCAGCTCGGCCGAGCCGGTGGCCAGCCCGCAGGCGATCGAGGCGGCGGCGAAGAGTCCGAGCCCGATGAGGTAGACGCGGCGGCGGCCGATCCGGTCGGCGAGCGAGCCCGCTCCCAGCAGCAGGGCGGCAAGGGCGAGGGCGTAGACGTCCATCACCCACTGGAGGCCGGCGAATCCGCCGAAGGAAGTGTCGGAGGCCATGTCGGCGGACATGTCGGGCAGGGCGACGGTCACGATCGTGACGTCGACCAGGAGCATGAATGCCCCGAGGCAGACGGCCGTCAGGGGCAGCCATTTGCGCATGGGAGTTCTCCTCGGGTGTGCGCAGGGGCGGGGTCGCGGGCGAGTCCGCGGTGACCTCAAGTTCCCACCGCTCGCCTCCCTTCCCCCATCCAGCGGCCCGCTCCTGCCGGATTTCCTTCATCAGGTCCCCTGCCATGATGGAAACCATGAACGAGACGCAGCTGGACGCACTCGACCAGTGCCTGGTGCACGCCCTCGTGATCGACGGCCGGGCCTCCTTCAGCCGGCTCGCCGAGGTGCTGGAGGTCTCCGACCAGACCGTCGTGCGCCGCTACCGGCGGCTGCGGACCGCCGGTCTGGTCCGGGTGGTCGGGCTGCCGCAGGGCAGCCGCGTCGGCCTGTTCGAGTCCTGGCTGCGGGTGCAGTGCGCCCCTGATGCGGCGCTCCCGGTGGCCGAGGCGCTCGCCCGCCGCCCGGACATCGCGTGGGTGACCCTGAACTCGGGCGGCACCGAGGTCCACTGCATGACACGGGCCCGTACCCGCAGGGACCGGGACACCCTGCTGCTGGAGAAGCTGCCGCGCACCCGCCGGGTGACCGGCATCAGCGCCCACACCATCCTGCGGAAGTTCTTCGGCGGGCCCGACTCGTGGGCGGGCGTGGACGTACTGCGCCCGGATCAGATCGCGGCCCTGGAACGGCCCGTGGCCCCGCCCGGGCCGGACCGGTACGCCCTGGACGGGACGGAATCCGCGCTGCTCGCGGTGCTGGGCCGGGACGGCCGCGCCGGGTATCCGGAACTGGCCCGCGCCACCGGGCTGTCGGAGTCGACCGCCCGCCGGAAGGTGGAACGGCTGCGTGATCTCGGGGCGCTCTTCTTCGACGTGGAGTTCGTCCCCTCGCTCTTCGGCTACGAGGCCGAGGCGACGATGGTGCTGACCGTCCCGCCGGCCCGGCTGGCGGAGGTGGGGGCCGCGCTGGCGAGCCACCGCGAGGTACCGTTCGCAGCGGCCGTGACCGGGGCGGCCTCCCTGATGGCGGTGGTCGTGTGCCGGGACACCGACGCGCTGTACACGTACTTGACCGAGCGGATCGGCGCGGTGGAGGGCGTGGGGCAGGTGGAGGTGATCCCGGCCCTGCGCAGCGTCAAGCGGGCCGGGATGCTCGTGGAGGGCGAGCGGCTGGTGGATCCGCCGCCCGCCCCCTGAACCGGTACCGCCACGGTGCCTACCGCAGCAGCACCCCGCCCCCCGCGTCCGTCTCCACCGGGGCCGCGACCAGGCCCAGTTCCGCGGGGGTCGCCAACAGCGGGTGTGCGGGCAGGATGCGCACCGTGTAGCCGAAGGGCCCCGTACGGTCGAGGGCGAGCGGGCCCTCGTACACCCAGCGGCCCTCCAGATCGGGCCCCGCGGCCGGCTTGAGCGGGAAGCTCCGCCCGTCCCGGATCACGTCCTGCGGGTCCACCCGGCCGGCGAAGGCCTGCACCTCCACGTCCTCGGGGGTGAGGGCGTCCAGCGCCACCTGCACGCGCAGGGTGAGGGTGGCACCCAGTTCGGCGGTGCCGCCCACCGGAGCCGCGGCCAGCGTCTCCACGTGCTCGACGGAGACCCGCGGCCAGGCCGCCCGGGCCCGCCCCTTCCACCAGGCGAGGTCACGGGCCGCCCCGGCGTCCAGGGCCCGGTGTGCGAGCGCGGCGGGCGTGTAGAGCCGCTCCACGTACTCCCGGACCATCCGGCCGGCGAGCACCTTCGGTCCCAGCGAGACGAGCGTGCGCCGGACCATCTCGATCCACCGCACCGGGAGCCCGCTGTGCCCGGCCCGGTCGTAGAACCGGGGCGCGACCCGGTTCTCGATCAGCTCGTAGAGGGCGCTCGCCTCCAGGTGGTCGCGCCGGTCCTCGTCCGCGCCGAGCCCGTCGGCGGTCGGGATGGCCCAGCCGAAGTCCGGCTCGAACCATTCGTCCCACCAGCCGTCCAGCACGGACAGGTTGAGGCAGCCGTTCAGCGCGGCCTTCATCCCGCTCGTACCGCACGCCTCCAGCGGCCGCAGCGGGTTGTTCAGCCAGACGTCGCAGCCCGGGTAGAGCTTCTGCGCCATGGCCATGCCGTAGTCGGGTAGGAAGACGATCCGGTGACGTACCCGCGGGTCGTCCGCGAAGCGGACCAGTTCCTGGACGAGCCGCTTCCCGCCGTCGTCGGCCGGGTGCGCCTTGCCCGCCACCACGATCTGGACCGGCCGCTCCGGGTCCAGGAGCAGCCTGCGCAGCCGGTCCGGGTCGCGCAGCATCAGCGTCAGCCGCTTGTACGAGGGCACGCGCCGGGCGAACCCGATGGTCAGCACGTCGGGGTCGAGCACGGAGTCGACCCAGCCCAGTTCGGCCGCGGCGGCCCCGCGCTGGCGCCACGAGGCGCGCAGCCGGTCCCGTACCTCCTGCACCAGTTGCTCGCGCAGCACCCGCCGCAGGTCCCACACGTCCTGGTCCGGGATCTCGGCGACCGCGTCCCAGCGCGGGGAGCCGCCGACCGACAGGGCGTCCTCGGTACGACCCGCGCCGATCTGGCGGGCGCCGAGCCGGACCACCTCGGGGGCCACCCAGGTGGGGGCGTGCACCCCGTTGGTCACGGAGGTGATGGGCACGTCGGCCGGGTCGAAGCCGGGCCACAGCCCGGCGAACATCTCCCGGCTGACCGCGCCGTGCAGGGTGGACACCCCGTTGGCCCGCTGGGCCAGGCGCAGGCCCATCACGGCCATGTTGAACACCCCGGGGTCGCCGCCGGGGTAGGTCTCGGCGCCCAGTTCCAGGATCCGCTCGACGGGTACGCCGGCCAGTTCGCCGCCCTCCCCGAAGTGCCGGGCGACCAGGGCGCGCTCGAAGCGGTCGATCCCGGCGGGGACGGGGGTGTGCGTGGTGAACACGGTTCCGGCGCGCACCGCCTCGACGGCCGCGTCGAAGCCGAGGCCCTGCTCCCGCTCCAGTTCCCTTATGCGTTCGAGTCCGAGGAATCCGGCGTGCCCCTCGTTGGTGTGGAAGACCTCGGGATCGGGGTGTCCGGTGATCCGGCAGTACGCGCGCACGGCGCGCACGCCGCCGATGCCGAGCAACATCTCCTGGAGCAGCCGGTGGTCGCTGCCGCCGCCGTAGAGCCGGTCGGTCACCTCCCGGGCCGCGGCGTCGTTGTCCTCGACGTCGGAGTCCAGGAGCAGCAGGGGTACGCGGCCGACGCGGGCCTGCCAGACGTGGGCCTGCAGGGTGCGTCCGCCGGGCAGGGTCAGGCAGACGCGGGCGGGGGTGCCGTCGTCCTGGCGGAGCAGGCCGAGCGGGAGTTCGTTGGGGTCGAGGACGGGATAGTGCTCCTGCTGCCAGCCGTCGCGGGAGAGCGACTGGCGGAAGTAGCCGTGGCGGTAGAGCAGGCCCACTCCGATGAGCGGGACGCCGAGGTCGCTGGCGGCCTTCAGGTGGTCCCCGGCGAGGATGCCGAGGCCGCCGGAGTACTGCGGCAGGGCGGCGGTGATGCCGAATTCCGGGGAGAAGTAGGCGATGGCGGAGGGCAGTTCCGCGCCGTTCTCCTGGCTCTGGTACCACCTCCCGCCGTTCACGTAGTCATCGAGGTCGGCGGCGGCGACGGCGAGCCGGCGCAGGAAGCGGCGGTCCGCGGCCAGTTCGGCGAGCCGGGTCGCGGAGACCGCGCCGAGCAACCGGACGGGATCGCCGCCTGCGGCCTGCCAGCCCTCGGGGTCGACGGATTGGAAGAGTTCACGGGTCTCGGAATGCCACGACCAGCGCAGGTTGCGCGCGAGCTCGGTCAGCTGCAGCAGGGGTTCCGGGAGGACGGGGCGCACGGTGAATCGACGGATAGCCTTCACGTGTTCCACCTTCGCAGGGGATTACGGATCCGGGCAGTCTCACCACGCTGTGCATCCGCGCATCACCGTTCCTGATCAGTGAACATTAGTTGCACTGGCGCGCCCCGAACGGTTTTGGGCGTACTCGGTCCCCGCGTTCTCTTCCCGCTCGGCGACACGCCTCCGGGGGCGTGGTCCGTTGCGGGTGGGCGGTTTCCGTCACGCCCTCGGACATCACGACCGGCCTGGACGGTCCGATGCCCTGCACCATCACTCCGGTGATGCAGGGGCGGTGCCGTCCGTCGCCGGATCGGGTGCCCGAGGGCGCGTCGTCCGATCGCGATGCCGGCGGCATCGTGACGGGACATCTTGCGTCGTGGGGTGACCAGCGGTTTCTGCCAGTGCTGGCCTCCCCACTGGGAGGTGTAGGCAGGATCGACCACGACGATCACCAGGCCGCTCTCGGAGGCCATTGACACCAGCCGGGCCTTGAGCTTGCCGGTCGGCATGCCTGAGATGAGCTGTCGGAACCGTTTGTTGCGGCCGTGCTTCTCGCGGGTCTTCTCGGCGGCGAAGTCCAGGTCTTCCAGACCGATGGCCCTGGCTCCGACACGCTTCGCCCAGTGGAGCAGGCGAGTGATGGCGTGCCTGATCTGGGCATCGCGGTGATCGGCAGTGCCTGTCAGGTCGTAGTGGAACTGCCTGGGATCGCCGACAGGGTTGCCATGGGTGTCGAGGCGGTACGCGGCGAAGTGGTCGGCATTGGTGTCCACGCCGACCATGCCCTGAGACCGTGCGGTGATCAGGGGGATCGTCTGCACGACGGGCCGTTGCCAGGACGCGGTGAGGTACCAGCGCCCACGGGGCGCGTCGAGGTGGATGCGATACGCGACTGCCCGGTTCGCTTCGATCCGGTCGGCCCATTCCTGCCCCCGGTGCGCGAACGCGACCCTGGCCGCGAGAACGTACCGGCCGTGCCTGGCGTGCGCGAGGTGGGCGAGCGGGCCGGGCAGCCTGATGCTGACCTCGCCATCGGGGGCGACGCGGATCGTGTCATTCCCAAACCGTTTTCCCGACTCTCCGTCACCGGCGAGGAACCAGTGTTCCGTCTCCCACCGTGCCCGCCAATCGGCCTCGGTGAGCTGCGCTTTCTCCAGGTTGTGCCGGGTGTTGAGCAGACGGCGTCCACCACGAACGACGTGCACGCGTCCTGCTTCCCGGTCAGTACGTGCCTGCTCCAGGCGGTGTTCCAGGGTGGCCAGTCGTCGGGACTTTTGGAACCACTCGTTCTTGGACCGGTATCCGCCCGCAGCTCTCTTCGTGCCTTTCTCGCCGATCGGCAGGGAGAGCCGCTGCGTCAACGTGCGGACACCGGCTTCAAGAGTCTGGATGTGAGCGAGCTGGCAGCGACGGGACAGCGCCCACTGATCGTGTGTGGCCTTGGTGATTGTCCCGGCGATCCGCGACGACGACTCCTTGGTCAACTCGCGCTTGCGGGTCGCCCACCTGTCCGTGGAGTGCTCGTGCCCATCCGCACACCGGGTCTTGAGATCGCGGGACGCGAGTGTTCCCTGATGCGAACCGACCAGCCGGAGAACCGTCTCATTCTCGGGTGTCAGGTGCTTGAGTCGGTCCCGTACCGCCACACCGGACGGCCCGAGCGCGACGAACGGGTCCGAAATGGTGCGCAGCTTCTTCGGCTCAGTCATTGGCGGCCGCCGCTTCCACGGCTTTCCTCGACCGGTTCTTCGCAGAGCGGTGGCCGCACCGGCATGCGCAGAACGAGGTCAGGACCTCCACCATGGCGACGGGGATACCCAGCACGAACAGGACGAACAGAGCCTGCCGAGCGCGCTCGGTCACTTGGCGGCCGACTCAACGTTGGCTACGGCGGTCGACCACTCCCGGCCGGACGCGCCCCGGATGTAGGCCAGCTCCATCCAGCGCTCGTAGACGACGGAGTCCGAGACGTTCTCGTTGATGACTGCCATCAGCTCGCCCTCGCCGCCGGACGCGACATCGCGTACGCGGCGACGCAGCAGCGGGTGCGGCACGTACTCGTACGACTCACTCATGGGACAGCTCCTCGCCCGTGGTGCGGAGGAAGCGCTCCCAGCCGACCAGTGCGCGGTCGAGTAGTTCTTGGCTGGGCTCGGGGATGGCCGCCACCCCCGGCCTGGGGCTGTCAGAGGTGTCGATGCTGAGCCCGCCACGGGCGCAGTTATGGATGACGCGGCTGGTCACGGGTGGCTCCCTACCGGTATCAGCGGGTGGTGTGACGACGGTAGGTGCGGACCGACGGCTCGACAGGGAGAGTTCCTCCCCCCTTGCCGAGGGGGAGGGTTCCTCCCTCTGAGGGCGCCTCAGACAGGCACGCCAATGTCCTGCGCAAGTTGCCGGGCATCCCCCTGGACCATGCGCGGGCCAGCCTTCACCAACTCTGGCAGGACCATGCGGGTGTGCATGTTGTAGCGGATGGTCTCCGGCGACTCTCGATGCGCCTTCTGCAAGAGGGCGACCGCGGCCACTCCCTCATCCTGGAGGCCGTGGGCGCGAGCCGTCTCGATGAGGTGATAGGCGCGGCGCGTGGCCGAGGGCACCCGGTCCAGGTCGAGCGCGGCAGCGATCTCCAGCGCCTTGCGAGGTTGCATCAGGTCGTTGTGCATGGTCAATGCGTACGCGTCCACGATGCCCTGCCCGAAGATCAGCCACGGGTGCGCGTAGTCGTCCCCGAGCCGGCCGGCAGCGTCATTGGCCCGGTCCCAGTACCGCCAGGCATCCCCGGAACGGCCAACCTTGGCGAACGACAGCGCCACGGCCAGCATCAGCAGCCCCCACCGCGCCAGATCCTCCGGGTCGTCCTGGTGGAGCAGCTGGGCAGCCTGCTCGGCAAGGTCGACGCGGGCCTCTGCGGCCTCGTTCGCGTCCCGATGGATGTGGTTCATGTACCAGGCCGCCGCAGCGATCGCCTTCGGGCTGTCGGCGTCCTGCGCCGCCGTCATCGCACGGTCGCCCGTGAGCATGACCAACTCTGGCGTCGGCTGGAAGGACAGAAAGAGCTGAGCCAGGTGGTAGGTCTGAGCCTGCGCGGCGAGTGCCTGCCGTCGTGCTGGGCCGTCCAGCAGCCGTACAGAGTGCTGGGCATCTGCGAGCAGGTCGGGCAGCAATGCGGCGATGCGGGCGCGATGGTTGCCGCGGCCGTGCCACAGCTTCCAGGCCTGCCGCACACGCGCGCCGAGGACCTGAGCGGACTCCGGCTCGGCTTCGGCCGCCTGAAGCCGGTAGGTGGTCAGGGCTCGCTTCACATCGGGCAGGTCCGTGTGCTGGGCCTTGGTGTAGGTGGCCGCTGCGATTCGGTCGTCACCGGTCAGGTCCGTGACGTCGCACCCGTAGATGCTGGCGAGGCGCAGGAGCATGGGGAGACGCGGCATCCCGATGGAGCCGTTCTCGATCGCCTTCACCCAGTCGGGAGAGCGGCCAGCAAGACCGGCGGCGACGGGCCTGGTGAGACCTGCCCGTTCTCTGGCGATCCGGGCGCGCTGTCCGAAGGTTGTGGGTGCGGGGTCGTGCTGCGTGGGCATACGGGACTCCGTTCCGTTCCGGCCTAGGCCCTCAGAACGCTACTCCCCATCAGTGAACTCGACCGTCCCCATGTCGCAGCCACAATCTCCAACAGCCGATACGGCCGTCACCGCACCCGTCACCCCCCGCGCATTGCGGCCATGGCCCCGCCGGCGGGGCTCACCGGCCGCTGCGGGCCCGGTCCTCCTCCAACAGGTCGTCCAGATACGGCCGCAGCACCTGCGGCAGGGCGGTGCGGTCCATCGTGCGCAGCAGGGCGAACGCCGGTTCCGCCAGGAATTGACCCAATGCGAGCAGCGCGTACAGGTGGGACTCCAGCGCGTCGTGGTCCTGCTCCCGCACCGCGGCCCGGGCCAGCGCGCCGCACAGGTAGCGGCCCACCTCGGGCGCCCAGGAGTTCGGCCAGTCCGCGATGGCAGCGGCGGCGGAACACCGGGTCCGGGGGTCGGGCGAGCGCAGCCGCGGTGCGCACTCCCGGGCCCGGGGTTCGGCCTCCAGGAGGTCCCACTCGGCCAGCCCCCGCGCACCGGATCCGGACAGCAACACCCGGGCCGTGCAGCCGGGGTCCAACCGGTCCACGGCCCTGCCGTAGAACTCGATGCGCTCCAGCACCAGCCACGTCCCGCCCGGGGTGCGCAGGCCGAGCCCGGAGTGCGGGGCTCCGCGCAGGCAGCGCACGACGACCCTGGTCGCGTCGCCGATGGGTTCCGCGGGCCCGGAGACCTGCAGCCGGGAGGCGCGGACGAGCAGCGCGGCCAGGACCGGGGAGTCGGCGCAGCGGCCGGCGAGGCGGGCCAGCGCGGCGTCGCCGACGGCCGGTTCGACGGCGGGCAGCGCGTCGATCTGCGCCGCCAGGGCGGCCGGGTCCGTCTCGCGGTCGACGGCGTCGGCGAGCGCGTCGGCCAGGTACCGCTCCTGGTCCGGGCCCCAGGCGACGTCCGCCACCCGGCGTGCGGCCGCCTCCCGCAGCCGGGGGTCGGCCGCCCGCAGCTGTGGGCCGATCGATTCGTGCAGTGCCTCCGAGTCCATGTGGCATTGTCCCCCGTACGGATGACAGGTCGGACGTGGCACGGGACTGCCCGGAGGGGCCGGTGCTCGGGGACGCCGGGTCGCGGGCCGAGCCGGCCCTGATCCCCGACGGAGCCGCGTGGCGGCCGCCGCGACCGCGCCCAGCCTGGTCCGGTCGCCGAAGGGGCGTCGGTCAGGCCCGCGGCGTCGGGTGCCGTGCACCTCCCCCGACTACCGCCGGGGGTTCGTCTCCGGCGCGGCCGCCCGAGCCGTCCGCATCGTTCAATACCCCCGGATCACCGGTCACTCGCACTTCTCAGCATGACGGGCCATTGTCTCCCGATGATGCCCTCACCGGCTCTCCGGTCGGGGCGCGCGGGGCCCGTGGGACAGGTGGTTTCCGCTCCGCCGGCGCCCGGTCACCGCGCCGCGTCCGCCCCTACGTCACCTAGTCCCGGCCGACTTGACGGAGACCCGGCGGATGTCGACCCGGGTCTTGGTATCGGCCGTGCCACTACGTACGAGTAGTTAACCGAGCGCGCGGATTGGGCGGGGTGAGAGTGGGAAGGGCTCCCCCGGTACACGTTCGTACACGCACGGCGCACCCGCCCACAAACCCTCTCCCCGCCACCCGAGTGAACGCGGACAGGAGCGGCCATGCCCGCAGCCCAGCCGTCCACTGAGCGGCTAGAAACAGAGCGAACAGAGCGTGCACTACCAGCCGTGCTCACGGCTGGCCTGTTGTCACCGAGCCCTGCGAACTGCCCCCAGGTGATCCCATCATGATCGGTCGCATTCCCGTGCTGGACGTCCGCCCCGCCGTCGACTGCGGCGCCAGACCCGCAAAGGCGGTCGTGGACGAGGTCTTCGAGATCTCGGCCACCGTGTTCCGCGAAGGACACGACGCCGTCGCCGCCCACCTCGTCCTACGTGATCCGGGCGGGCGGCTGCGGGTCCCCGTGCCGCTGAGCGAACTCGCCCCCGGTACCGACCGGTGGGGGGCCAAGGTCTCCGTCGAGGTCGAGGGGAGGTGGACGTACACCGTCGAAGCGTGGAGCGATCCGGTGGCCACCTGGCGGGCCCATGCCGCGATCAAGATTCCCGCCGGGATCGACACCGGGCTGATGCTGTGGGAGGGCGCGGATCTCTACGAGCGCGCCGCGGCCCGGATCCCCAAGCGCGACGGGCGCGAGGCCGTCCTGGCCGCCGCCGTGACCATGCGCGACGAGGACCTGCCGGTCGCGCAGCGCTACGAGGCCGCCCTCGACCCGGCCGTGGACGCCGCGTTCGCCAGGCGCCCCTACCGGGAGCTGGTGACCGCCTCCAAGCCCCTGCCGCTCCTGGTGGAGCGCAAGCGGGCCCTCTTCGGCTCCTGGTACGAGATGTTCCCGCGCTCCGAGGGAGCGGTGCTGGAGCCCGGCGAGGCCCCGGTCAGCGGGACCTTCCGGACCGCTGCCGAACGGCTGCCCGCGATCGCGGCGATGGGCTTCGACGTGGTCTACCTGCCGCCCATCCACCCGATCGGGTCGACTTATCGCAAGGGTCCGAACAACACTCTTTCCGCTGGAAGTTGGGACCCGGGGGTGCCGTGGGCCATCGGCTCCACCGAGGGCGGGCACGACGCGGTCCACCCGGACCTCGGCACCATCGAGGACTTCGACGCCTTCGTCGGGCGCGCCCGCGAGCTGGGCATGGAGATCGCACTGGACTTCGCGCTGCAGTGCTCCCCCGACCACCCGTGGGTGGAGAAGAACCCGCAGTGGTTCCGCCACCGGGCCGACGGGACGATCGCGTACGCCGAGAACCCGCCGAAGAAGTACCAGGACATCTATCCGATCCACTTCGACACCGACATGGCCGGCATCGTGGAGGAGACCTGCCGGATCCTGCGGCACTGGATGGACCACGGCGTCCGCATCTTCCGGGTCGACAATCCGCACACCAAGCCGGTGGTCTTCTGGCAGAAGGTGATCGCGGACATCAACAAGTCCGACCCGGACGTGATCTTCCTGGCCGAGGCCTTCACCCGGCCCGCGATGATGCGGGCGCTGGCCGCCGTCGGCTTCCAGCAGTCCTACACGTACTTCACCTGGCGCAACACCAAGGCCGAGCTGACCGAGTACCTGACCGAGCTGGCGGACACCCCCTCCGCCTCGGTCATGCGGCCGAACTTCTTCGTCAACACGCCGGACATCCTGCACGAGTACCTCCAGCACGGCGGCCGTCCCGCCTTCGAGGTCCGGGCCGTCCTGGCCGCCACCCTCTCGCCCGCCTGGGGGGTCTACGCCGGCTACGAGCTCTGCGAGAACACCCCGGTGCGCGAGGGCAGCGAGGAGTACCAGAACTCCGAGAAGTACGAGTTCCGGCCGCGCGACTGGGCGGCCGCCGACCGCACCGGCACCACCATCGCCCCGCTGATCACCGCCCTGAACCGGCTGCGCCGCCGCAACCCCGCGCTCCAGCAGCTGCGCGACATCCACTTCCACTCGACCGACAACGAACAGGTGATCGCCTATTCGAAGCACGCCGGAGCCAATTCCGTACTGGTGGTCGTCAACCTCGATCCGCACCACACCCAGGAGGCGACCGTGTCGTTGGACATGCCGGTACTCGGCCTCGACTGGCACGGGTCCCTCGCGGTGCGCGACGAGCTCACCGGCGAGACCTATCACTGGGGCAGGGCGAACTACGTGCGCCTAGAGCCGGGCCGCACGCCCGCGCACGTACTGGCCGCTCTGCGACCGTCCCCGCCCACCGGAGGGTCACCCACCACATGATGATCAACGATCCCGTCCACGACACCTTCGAGGACACCCCCGCCAAGGACCGCGATCCCGACTGGTTCAAGCGGGCGGTGTTCTACGAGGTCCTCGTCCGCTCCTTCCACGACAGCAACGGCGACGGCGTCGGGGACCTCAAGGGGCTCACCAGCAAACTGGACTACCTCCAGTGGCTCGGTGTCGACTGCCTCTGGCTGCCGCCGTTCTTCGCCTCACCCCTGCGCGACGGGGGTTACGACGTCGCCGACTACACCTCCGTGCTCCCCGAATTCGGCGACCTCGCCGACTTCGTGGAGTTCGTGGACGCCGCGCACACCCGCGGCATGCGGGTGATCATCGACTTCGTCATGAACCACACGAGCGATCAGCACGAGTGGTTCCAGCAGTCGCGCAAGGACCCGGACGGACCGTACGGCGACTACTACATGTGGGCCGACAACGACAAGCAGTACCAGGACGCCCGCATCATCTTCGTCGACACCGAGACCTCCAACTGGACGTACGACCCCGTACGCAAGCAGTACTACTGGCACAGATTCTTCTCCCACCAGCCGGACCTCAACTACGAGAACCCGGCCGTGGTGGAGGAGATCGTCTCCGCCCTGCGCTTCTGGCTCGACCTCGGCATCGACGGCTTCCGTCTCGACGCCGTGCCCTACCTGTACGCCGAGGAGGGCACCAACTGCGAGAACCTGCCCCGCACCCACCAGCTCCTCAAGCGGGTCCGGGCCGAGATCGACGCGCACTACCCGGACACCGTGCTGCTCGCCGAGGCCAACCAGTGGCCCGAGGACGTCGTCGACTACTTCGGCGACTACGAGAAGGGCGGGGACGAGTGCCACATGGCCTTCCACTTCCCCGTCATGCCGCGCATCTTCATGGCCGTGCGAAGAGAGTCCCGCTACCCCGTCTCCGAAATCCTGGCCAAGACCCCGGCGATCCCGGACCGCTGCCAGTGGGGCATCTTCCTGCGCAACCACGACGAGCTCACCCTCGAAATGGTCACGGACGAAGAGCGCGACTACATGTACGCCGAGTACGCCAAGGACCCGCGGATGCGGGCCAACATCGGCATCCGGCGCCGGCTCGCCCCGCTCCTGGACAACGACCGCAACCAGATGGAGCTGTTCACGGCCCTGCTGCTGTCGCTGCCCGGCTCGCCGGTGCTCTACTACGGCGACGAGATCGGCATGGGTGACAACATCTGGCTGGGCGACCGCGACGGCGTCCGCACGCCGATGCAGTGGACCCCGGACCGCAACGCCGGTTTCTCCTCGTGCGATCCGGGCAGGCTGAACCTGCCGGTCATCATGGATCCCGTCTACGGGTACCGGGTCACCAACGTCGAGGCCGCGATGTCCTCGCCCTCCTCGCTGCTGCACTGGACCCGTCGGCTGATCGAGGTCCGCAAGGCGAACCCGGCCTTCGGCCTCGGCTCGTACACCGAACTGCCGTCGTCGAACCCGGCGGTGCTCGCGTTCCTGCGCGAGCACGGGGACGACCTGGTGCTGTGCGTGCACAACTTCTCGCGCTTCGCGCAGCCCACCGAGCTCGACCTGCGGTCGTTCAACGGACGCGTCCCGGTGGAGCTCACGGGCGACGTGCGCTTCCCGCCGATCGGCGAGTGGCCGTACCTGCTGACCCTGGCGGGCCACGGCTTCTACTGGTTCCGGCTGCGGAAGGAACAGCGCGGCGAGCGGCGCGCCACGTAGCCGGGAGCCGGTCCAGGGCCCAGTGAGCCGAAGGAGCGCGACCTGCAGGTCAGGTTCACGGCGCTCCGGAGGCGAACCGGGCCTTCGCACCAGGGGGCGGGCAGCTCTAACGGGTCAATCGCCCGCCCCTGTACGGACCATCCTGACCCGACACTCGCACATGCCGGAGAAGCAACTGCCGCGCATCCGGGACACTCTGCGCATTCTGTGACCGCCCGGGGAAAGGACGCGACGCCATGTCGGAGGCTGCATCCGCCCGGAGCCGTCTGACGGCCGACCGGGCCGCCGGGATCGCTCCACTGGAGCCGATGCTGAGGGCCTGGCTGCCCGCACAGCGCTGGTTCGCGGGCAAGGGCCGCACCATCAGCAGGCTCAGGACCGTATCGGCGGCCGAACTGCTGCCGCCGGGATCCACCCCCGGCCTGCTGCACCTGCTCCTCGATGTCGACGGGGACTGCTACCAACTGCTGCTGGGCATCCGCCCGTCCCTGCCGCCCGCCCTCGCCCCCACCCTGATCGGCCATGCCGAGGACGGCCCGTACGCGGGCCGGGCGGTCTACGAGGCGCTGGGCGATCCCCGGCTCGCGGCCATGCTCCTGGAACGGCTGCGCTCCCCCGGGGCCCTCGGCCCGCTGCGCTTCGACCGGGACCCGGCCACGCCGATCCCGGCGGGGCTCACCCCCCGGCCGCTCTCCGGCGAGCAGACCAACTCCTCGCTCATTTACGGAGATTCGTTCATCCTGAAGGTGTTCCGTCGGGTCGGCCCCGGGGTCAACCCGGACCTGGAGCTGCCCAGGGCGCTGGCCGCCGCCGGCTGTGCCCGGGTCCCGGCCCCCGTCGCCTGGTACGAGGCCGAGCCGCCCGGCAGCGAACCGCTGACGCTGGGCGTGCTCCAGCCGTACCTGCGGGGCTCCGACGACGGTTGGCAGCTCGCGCTGCGCCGGCTCGGCTCCGGGGCCGACTTCACCGCCGAGGCGCACGCGCTGGGCCGGGCCACCGCCGAGGTGCACAGCGCGCTGGCCGCGGCGCTGCCCACGGTCGCGCTCGGCCCGGAGCAGACCGCCCGGCTCGCCGCGGGGATGACGGCCCGGCTGGCCGCCACCGCCCGGGAGGTGGCGGCGCTGCGGCCCTACGAGGCGGGGTTGCGGGGCGCCTTCGACGCACTGGCGGCCTCCCGGGGGGCGGGGGTGCCCGCCCAGCGGATCCACGGGGACCTCCATTTGGGTCAGACCCTGCGCACCCTCGACGGCAGCTGGTCGTTGATCGACTTCGAGGGCGAGCCGGCCCGGCCGTTGGCCGACCGGCGCCGTCCCGAACCGGCGGTGCGCGACATCGCCGGGATACTGCGCTCCTTCGACTACGCCGCCCGCTCGCACCGGCCGTTCGCCCCCGCCTGGGCGGACGACTGCCGGGCCGCCTTCTGCGAGGGCTACGCCCGCACCACCGGCCGGGACCCCCGCGAGGACCCCGTGCTGCTGCGCGCGTACGAGACCGACAAGGCGGTGTACGAGGCCCGCTACGAGTCCCGGCACCGCCCCGACTGGCTGCACGTCCCGATGGCCGCGATCCGGCGGCTCTCGGAGCCCGTACGGCCCGCCCACCGCGTGCCGCCGACCCCGTCCGCCCCCGGCTCCATCTCCCCCCACCCCCACCCGAAGCCCCCGAGGAGGCCGCTCGCGTGAGCGCCGCACGACAGCCGTCACCGACCGTCCGCGAGGAAGCCACACCCGTCCCGGCGGCGGCGAAGAAGGCCCGGACGCCCCGGGCCCGCCGCGCCGCCCCTCCGCGCGGCGTCCGGCCGGCGCCCGCACTCGGCGCCGACGAACGGGCCCGACTGCTGGAGGGCCGCCACCACGATCCGCACGCGGTGCTGGGGGCCCGTACCCAGCGGGGCGGGGTGGCCTTCCGGGTGCTGCGCCCCTACGCCAGGGCGGTCACCGTCGTCGCCAAGGGGCTGCGGGCCGAGCTCTTCGACGAGGGCGACGGGCTGTTCTCGGGGCTGCTGCCGCTGACCGGCGTGCCGGAGTACCGGCTGCTGATCGCCTACGACAGCGACGAGATCGAGGTGCACGACCCGTACCGCTTCCTGCCCGCCCTCGGCGAGCTGGACCTGCACCTGATCGGCGAGGGCCGCCACGAGCAGCTGTGGAAGGCGCTCGGCGCCGAGCCGATGGAGCACCAGGGCGTGTCCGGGACCCGCTTCACGGTGTGGGCGCCGAACGCCCAGGGGGTCAGGGTCAGCGGGGACTTCTCGTACTGGGACTCCGTCGCCTATCCGATGCGCTCGCTGGGCTCGACGGGGGTGTGGGAGCTGTTCCTGCCCGGGGTGGGCGCCGGAACGCTCTACAAGTACGACATCACCCGCCCGGACGGCAGACACACCTTGCGCGCCGACCCCATGGCCCGGTCGGCGGAGGTCCCCCCGGCGAACGCCTCGGTGGTCGCCTCGTCCCGGTACGAGTGGCAGGACGCGGCGTGGATGGCCGAGCGCGGCGCCCGGCCCCCGCACCAGGCCCCCTTCTCGGTGTACGAGCTGCACCTGGCGTCCTGGCGGCCGGGGCTGTCCTACCGGCAGCTCGCCGAGCAGCTCCCCGCGTACGTCAAGGAACTGGGCTTCACGCACGTGGAGCTGATGCCGGTCGCCGAGCACCCCTTCGGCGGCTCGTGGGGGTACCAGGTCACCGGCTTCTACGCGCCGACCTCGCGGATGGGCACCCCGGACGACTTCCGCTTCCTCGTGGACGCGCTGCACCGGGCCGGCATCGGGGTGATCGTCGACTGGGTGCCGGCGCACTTCCCCCGCGACGACTGGGCCCTGGCGGAGTTCGACGGACGGCCGCTGTACGAGCACCAGGACCCGCGCCGGGCCGCGCACCCGGACTGGGGGACGCTGGAGTTCGACTACGGGCGCAAGGAGGTCCGCAACTTCCTCGTCGCCAACGCCGTGTACTGGTGCGAGGAGTTCCACGTGGACGGCCTGCGCGTGGACGCGGTGGCCTCGATGCTCTACCTCGACTACTCGCGCGCCGAGGGCGAGTGGGCGCCCAACGAGCACGGCGGGCGGGAGAACCTGGACGCGGTCGGCTTCCTCCAGGAGATGAACGCGACGGTGTACCGGCGCTGCCCGGGGGTCGTGACGATCGCGGAGGAGTCCACGGCCTGGACGGGCGTGACCCGGCCCACGGACTCCGGCGGGCTCGGCTTCGGCCTGAAGTGGAACATGGGGTGGATGCACGACACCCTGCGCTACATGTCGAAGGAGTCGGTGCACCGCAAGTACCACCACCACGACATGACCTTCGGGATGATCTACGCCTTCAGCGAGAACTACGTGCTGCCGATCTCGCACGACGAGGTGGTGCACGGCAAGGGTTCGCTGGTGTCCAAGATGCCCGGGGGCGACTGGTGGCAGCAGCGGGCCGCGCACCGGGCCTACTTGGGCTTCATGTGGGCCCATCCGGGCAAGCAACTGCTCTTCATGGGGCAGGAGTTCGCCCAGGGGTCGGAGTGGTCGGAGGTGTACGGGCCGGACTGGTGGGTGCTGGACGACTCCTACGCTGCGGCCGGCGACCACCGGGGCGTACGGAACCTGGTGCGCGACCTGAACCGGACGTACTCGGCGGCACCCGCCCTGTGGGAGCGGGACACCGTGCCGGAGGGCTTCGCCTGGGTGGAGGCGGACGCCGCGGAGGACAACGTCTTCGCGTTCCTGCGGTACGCGCAGGACGGCTCGCAGCTCCTGGCGGTGTCGAACTTCTCGCCCGTGGTCCGGCACGGCTACCGGATCGGGGTCCCCGAGGAGGTGCCGCTGTGGCGGGAGGTGCTCAACACCGACCGGGAGGTCTACGGCGGCAGCGGCATCCACCACGCGCAGCCGATGCGGCCTGAGCCGGTGCCGGCGCAGGGCCGCCCGGCGAGCCTGCGCATGACCCTCCCGCCGCTGGCGACGGTCTGGTTCCGGCCACAGGACTGATGCCGCGGGGGTGCGGCCGCGGGGCCCGTGCCAGGGGCCCTGGTCGGGTGCCCTGGCCGGGTGCCCGGGCCGGGGCTCAGGCCGGGGCGAGCTGCTCTTCCAGTTCCTGGAGCAGCTTGCGCTTGGCCCGGGCCCCGACCATCTGCCGGACGGGCCCGCCGTCACGGAAGACGAGCAGGGTCGGCAGGGACAGCACCCCGTACCGGGTGACGGCCCCGGGGTTGCTGTCCGCGTCGATCTGCACGACCTTGAGCCGGTCGGCCTCTTCGGCCGCGATCGAGGAGAGGACGGGGGCGAGCTGGCGGCAGGGGCCGCACCAGTCCGCCGTGAACTCCACGAGGACGGGCCGTCCCCGCTCGCCGAGCACCTCGGCCTCGAAATCCGCTTCGGTCACCTGTGCCACGCCGTGGGCCTTCATGCCACCGTCCCTCTCGTCCGTCCGGTCGTTCATCCGGTCATCTCGCACTTCGGCACGGCCGCTTCGCCGGCCGCCCGTTCCGCGTCGGCCAACTGCCGTCCGAGCTGCTCGCGCACGTCGGCCAGCTGGCCGATCAGGCCGTCCAGCTCGGCGAGCTTGCGCCGGTAGACGGCGAGCGAGGCGGGACAGGAGTCCCCGGCCGGGTGGCCGGCCCGCAGGCAGTCCACGAAGGGCCGGGTCTCCTCCAGTTCGAATCCGAAGTCCTGGAGCGTGCGGATCTGGCTCAGCAGCCGCAGGTCGTCCTCGTCGTAGGTCCGGTAGCCGTTGCCGGCCCGCCGCGCGGGGAGCAGCCCGCGCGACTCGTAGTACCGGAGCGTCCGGGTGCTGGTCCCGGCCCGCTCCGCCAGTTCGCCGATGCGCATGGAGCGACCGTATTCCTTGACGCCGGCGTCAAGGCAAGGCGAGGCGAGGCGAGGCGAGGCGAGGCGAGGCGAGGCGAGGCAGGGGAGAAAGGGGCGGGGGCCCTCGCCACCCCCGTGCGCGAGGGCCCCGGAAAGGATCACGCAAAAAAAGGGGTGGTCGGTTCACATGGTGTGAAGAGTGTGAGGGGTATTGCATCGACGGGCGTTGGCTGGAAACGTACACACGGAAAGATCTTCCGGCTCACCGATTACCGGACAGTCGCTCGGAAACCCGGCGAAAGGCCTTAACTTCATAGGACGTTCCTACGAGGTATGGGCTTGTTTGTTTGGTCTGTAGGCGCCGCAGCCTGGCCACTTCTACGGTGTGCGGTGTGCACTCCAGCCCACCTTTCAATGCCCCCGCCGCGCGTCGCCTGCGCGCGGCCCTGGGCATGGCTCCCGGACATGTCGCCTACGGCCTGCGCGCCCAGTACGGACTCGTCGTCGCGCCCGAGACCGTGATGGCCTGGGAACGTGGCGAGATATCGCCTTCCTCCGCCGAGCTCACGGCGCTCGCGGGCGTCCTGTGGTGTGCGCCCGGCGAACTGCTCGCCGAACCGGTCACCCTGCGGGAGCACCGGGTCGCCCGGGGGCTCGCGGCGGACGACCTGGCCCGTCGGATCGGCCTGGAGACGAGCTCCTACCAGAAGATGGAGGACACCGGGCGCTGGAAGGGCAACGAACGACAGTCCGCCGCGCTGGCCACGGTGCTGGGTCTGACGCTGGCCCAGTTCGTGACGGCGACCGGCAAGCACGAGGAACTCGCCGAGCTGCTGCGCAGTGCGGTGACCACGCGCTGGCAGGCCTACGTGAAACCGCTCGGCAAGCTGCTGCCGATCCCCAAGCACCATCTGGAGACGGTGCTGGAGCAGCTGCACGGCGACTACCAGTCACGGATGGTGGCGACGCTCAGCTGGGGCGGCGGCCAGGGCGAGGCGGGCAGCGGGGACGCGGGCCGGGAGTTCCTCGCCGAGATCGTGGAGCGGTTCTGGCACCTCGCGGGCGGTGCGGCGTAGAAGGACCGCCCCGGGGTCGCAGGCGCCGCCCGGACCGGCGTCAGAAGACCGATTCGGCCTCGTACATCCGCTCCTCGGGGACGGTCTTCAGCTCGGTGACCGCCTCGGCGAGCGGGGCCATCACGACGTCGATGCCGCGCAGGGCGGTCATCTTGCCGAATTCGCCGCGGTGGACGGCCTCTACGGCGTGCCAGCCGAACCGGGTCGCGAGCACCCGGTCGTACGCGGTCGGGGTGCCGCCGCGCTGGACGTGGCCGAGGATGACCGGGCGGGCCTCCTTGCCGAGGCGGTGCTCCAGTTCGATCGCCAGGCGGTTGCCGATGCCGGCGAAGCGCTCGTGACCGTACTGGTCGATCGCGCCCTTCTCGTACGGCATGGAGCCCTCGGCCGGGTGTGCACCCTCGGCCACGCAGATCACGGCGAACTTCTTGCCGCGGGCGAATCGTTCTTCCACCATCTTCACCAGGGCGTCCACCTCGAAGGGGCGCTCCGGCAGGCAGATGCCGTGCGCGCCACCGGCCATGCCGGACTCCAGGGCGATCCAGCCCGCGTGCCGGCCCATGACCTCGACCACCATCACGCGCTGGTGCGATTCGGCGGTGGTCTTGAGGCGGTCGATCGCCTCGGTGGCGACCATGACGGCGGTGTCGAAGCCGAAGGTGCGGTCGGTGCAGGAGATGTCGTTGTCGATGGTCTTCGGTACGCCGACGACCGGCATCCCGGCGTCCGACAGCATCCGGGAGGCGGTCAGGGTGCCTTCGCCGCCGATCGGGATGAGGGCGTCGATGCCGTAGCGCGTCGCCAGCTCCTGGGCGTTCTCGGCGGCTTCGTGGAGACGGGCGCGTTCCATGCGCGCCGAGCCGAGGATCGTGCCGCCACGGGCGAGGATGCCGCTGACGGCATTGATGTCGAGGGGGCGGAAGTGGCCGTCGAGGAGCCCCTTGAAGCCGTCCTCGAAACCGATGACCTCATCTCCGTGCCCGACCAGGGCGCGGTGTACGACCGACCGGATGACAGCGTTGAGGCCCGGACAGTCGCCGCCTGCGGTGAGAACTCCGATACGCATCGTGCTGTGTCTCCTGCCGTACATGAAGGGCGTAATGGTGAAGCCTGTCCGATTGTTCCACGGGCCCGGGGCGCCGCACGTTTTCGCCGGCTGCACCCCGAAGGCCCTTCGGCCCTCCCGGCCAGGCCTTTTCCCCGGGGGCGCCCTAGCCATTGGCAGAGGTATTGTCAAGAGGTCGAGGCAGAGCAAAGTGACATTCACGGCATGACATCCACAGCATGGGACGGAGAACGGGCGTGACGCGCAGCGTGTACGTGACCGGTATCGAGCGGGGGGACGGCCGGCAGGTCGTCGAGCTGGGAATCATGGAGCTGCTGACCCGGCAGACGGGCCGGGTCGGCGTCTACCGTCCGCTGCTGCACGACGCACCGGACCTGCTCTTCGACCTCCTCAAGGCCCGCTACCGGCTCGATCAGGACGCCGCGGCGGCCTACGGCATGTCCTACCAGGAGGCCTCGGCGATCCTGGCCGAGAAGGGCACCGACGAGCTGGTCTCGCGGCTGGTCGACCACTACCACCGGGTGGCCCGCGACTACGAGGTCATGCTCGTCCTCGGCACCGACTACGCGGAGACCAACCTCCCCGACGAGCTGGCGCTCAACGCCCGCCTCGCCAACGAGCTGGGCGCGGTCGTCGTGCCCGTGGTGGGCGGCACCAAGCACCACGCCGAGGCCGTGCGCGCCGAGGCCCGCAACGCCTACCGCGCCTACGAGACCCTGGGCTGCCACGTCGTCGCGATGGTCGTGAACCGGGTGGCCGCGGAGGACCGCGACGTCATAGCCGAGCGGCTGGCCGCCCGGCTGCCCGTGCCCTGCTACGTGCTGCCGGACGACAAGTCGCTCTCCGCACCGACCGTCGCCCAGATCACCCGGGCGCTCGGTGGCGAGGTGCTCCTCGGCGACGAGGCCGGGCTGGCCCGTGACGCCCTGGACTTCGTCTTCGGCGGCGCGATGCTGCCGAACTTCCTGAACGCCCTGACCCCCGGCTGCCTGGTCGTCACCCCGGGAGACCGCTCCGACCTGGTCATCGGCGCGCTGGCCGCGCACACTTCCGGGACCCCGCCGATCGCCGGAGTGCTGCTCACCCTGAACGAGCGGCCGACCCCGGAGATCCTGACGCTGGCCTCGAAGCTGGCACCGGGCACGCCCGTGGTGTCGGTGGCCGGCAACAGCTTCCCCACCGCCGCCGAACTCTTCTCGCTGCAGAGCCGGCTGAACTCCGCGACCCCGCGCAAGCTGGAGACCGCGCTCGGCCTGTTCGAGCGGCACGTGGACACCGGCGAGCTGCGGGGTCTGCTGTCGGTGGCCCGCTCGGAGCGCGTCACCCCCATGATGTTCGAGCACGAGCTGTTGGAGCGGGCCCGCTCGGACCGCCGCCGCGTCGTGCTGCCCGAGGGCACCGAGGAGCGCGTGCTGCGCGCCGCGGACGTGGTGCTGCGCCGGGGGGTCTGCGACCTGACCCTGCTGGGCGACGAGCAAGCGATCCTGAAGAAGGCCGCCGACCTCGGCGTGGACATCTCCGGCGCACAACTCATCGACCCGGCGACCTCCCCGCTGCGGGAAGGTTTCTCCGAGTACTACGCGCAGGTCCGCGCCCACAAGGGGATGACCGTCGAGCTGGCGGCCGACGTGGTCACCGACGTCAACTACTTCGGCACCCTGATGGTCCAGCGGGGCCTGGCCGACGGCATGGTCTCCGGTTCGGTGCACTCCACCGCGGCGACCATCCGCCCGGCCTTCGAGATCATCAAGACCAAGGCCGAGGCGTCCATCGTCTCCTCCGTCTTCTTCATGTGCCTGGCCGACCGGGTCCTGGTCTACGGGGACTGCGCGGTCAACCCGGACCCGAACGCCGAGCAGCTCGCCGACATCGCCGTCCAGTCGGCCGCCACCGCGGCCGCCTTCGGGGTGGAGCCGCGGATCGCGATGCTCTCGTACTCGACCGGCACCTCGGGCAGCGGCGCGGACGTCGACAAGGTCCGCAAGGCCACCGAGCTGATCCGCGAGCAACGCCCCGACCTCGCCGTCGAGGGGCCGATCCAGTACGACGCGGCCGTGGAGCCCTCGGTCGCCGCGACCAAGTTGCCCGGGTCCCAGGTGGCCGGCCGCGCGACGGTGCTGATCTTCCCGGACCTCAACACGGGCAACAACACGTACAAGGCCGTGCAGCGGTCGGCGGGAGCGGTGGCGGTCGGCCCGGTGCTCCAGGGTCTGCGCAAGCCGGTCAACGACCTCTCGCGCGGTGCGCTCGTCCAGGACATCGTCACCACCGTGGCCATCACCGCGATCCAGGCGCAGGGCGCGCCGGCGCCCGCGGCCACCGCCTGATCCCCCGCATCCCCACAGCCCGCGACAAGGAAAGACCCTCATCGTGACCGCATCGCGCGTACTCGTCCTCAACTCCGGCTCCTCGTCGGTCAAGTACCAGCTCCTCGACATGACCGACCGGTCCCGGCTCGCCGCCGGCCTGGTGGAGCGCATCGGCGAGGAGACCTCCCGGCTGGTGCACGAGCCGCTCTCGGGTCCGGGCGCGGCCGCCGGCCGACGGGAGCGGCTCGGCCCGATCGCGGACCACGGGGCCGCGCTGAAGGCCGTGGCCGCGGAGCTCGCCGCGGACGGAATGGGCCTGGACTCGCCCGAACTGGCGGCGGTGGGGCACCGGGTGGTGCACGGCGGGACGCGGTTCACCAGGCCGACCGTGATCGACGACGAGGTGCTGGCGGAGATCCGGAACCTGATCCCGCTCGCCCCGCTGCACAACCCGGCGAACGTGACGGGCATCGAGGTAGCGCGCTCGCTGCGCGCGGACCTTCCGCAGGTCGCCGTCTTCGACACGGCCTTCCACTCGACGATGCCGGAGCACGTGGCGCGGTACGCGATCGACGCCCGGGTCGCCGACGCGTACTCCATCCGGCGGTACGGCTTCCACGGCACCTCGCACGCCTATGTCTCGCGCGCGACGGCCCGGCTGCTCGGCAAGCCGGTGGAGGACGTGAACGTGATCGTGCTGCACCTCGGCAACGGCGCCTCCGCCTCGGCCGTGCGGGGCGGGGTGTGCGTGGAGACGTCCATGGGCCTGACCCCGCTGGAGGGGCTGGTCATGGGGACCCGTTCGGGCGATGTCGATCCGGCGGTCGTCTTCCACCTGGCGCGGGTGGGCGGCTTCTCGGTGGATGAGATCGATTCGCTCCTGAACAAGAAGAGCGGTCTGCTGGGCATGTGCGGCGACAACGACATGCGCGAGGTGCTGCGGCGCGCGGGCGAGGGCGACGAGGCGGCGAGCCTCGCCTTCGCCGCGTACGTCCATCGGCTGAAGAAGTACATCGGGGCCTACGCGGCGGTGCTCGGGCGGGTGGATGCGGTGACCTTCACGGCCGGGGTCGGCGAGAACGCCCACCAGGTGCGCGAGGCTGCGATCGACGGCCTGGCCGCGCTGGGCCTGGTGCTGGATCCGGAGGCCAATGCCGTGCGCTCCCCCGAGCCGCGGCTGGTCTCGGCGGAACGTGCCCGGGTGGCGGTGGCGGTGGTCCCGACGGATGAGGAACTGGAGATCGCCACCCAGGCGTACGCGCTGGTTACCCAGTAGTCACTTGGACTTTCCACCAGCCGGAATATTCCGCTACGAAACAAACCGATAGGATCCAGTCATGCGCCGTTCCAAAATCGTCTGCACGCTGGGCCCCGCCGTCGACTCGTATGAGCAGCTGAAAGCGCTCATCGAGGCAGGTATGAACGTGGCCCGATTCAACTTCAGCCACGGGTCCCAGGCAGAACACCAGGAGCGGTACGACCGCGTCCGGCAGGTCTCCGAGGACACCGGGCGCGCCGTCGGCGTCCTCGCCGACCTCCAGGGCCCGAAGATCCGTCTGGAGACCTTCGCCGAGGGTCCCGTCGAGCTGGTGCGCGGTGACGAGTTCACCATCACCACCGAGGACGTCCCGGGTGACAAGTCCATCTGCGGCACCACCTACAAGGGCCTCCCGGGCGACGTCGCCAAGGGTGACCAGATCCTGATCAACGACGGAAACGTCGAGCTCCGGGTGACCGAGGTCGAGGGCCCGCGGGTGCGGACCATCGTCATCGAGGGCGGTGTCATCTCGGACCACAAGGGCATCAACCTGCCGGGTGCCGCCGTGAACGTCCCCGCCCTGTCGGAGAAGGACGTCGACGACCTCCGCTTCGCCCTGCGGATGGGCTGCGACATGGTCGCCCTGTCCTTCGTCCGCGACGCCAACGACGTCAAGGACGTCCACAAGGTGATGGACGAGGAGGGCCGCCGGGTCCCCGTCATCGCCAAGGTCGAGAAGCCGCAGGCCGTCGAGAACATGGCGGCCGTGGTCGACGCCTTCGACGCGGTCATGGTGGCCCGCGGTGACCTGGCCGTCGAGTACCCGCTCGAAAAGGTCCCGATGGTCCAGAAGCGGCTCATCGAGATGTGCCGCCGCAACGCCAAGCCGGTGATCGTCGCGACCCAGATGATGGAGTCGATGATCACCAACTCCCGCCCGACGCGCGCGGAGGCGTCCGACGTCGCCAACGCGATCCTCGACGGCGCGGACGCGGTCATGCTGTCGGCCGAGTCCTCGGTCGGCGCCTACCCGATCGAGACCGTCAAGACGATGTCGAAGATCGTCACGGCGGCCGAGGAGGAGCTCCTGTCCAAGGGCCTCCAGCCGCTGGTCCCGGGCAAGAAGCCGCGCACCCAGGGCGGCTCCGTGGCCCGCGCGGCCTGCGAGATCGCCGACTTCCTGGACGGCCAGGCGCTGATCGCCTTCACCCAGTCCGGCGACACCGCCCGCCGCCTGTCGCGCTACCGCGTGACCCAGCCGATCCTGGCCTTCACCACCGACGTCAACACCCGCAACCAGCTCACGCTGAGCTGGGGCGTCGAGTCCTACATCGTGCCGCACGTGGACACCACCGACGCGATGGTCGACCTGGTGGACGGCGAGCTGCTCAAGCTGAACCGCTACAACCAGGGCGACACCATGGTCATCACCGCCGGCTCGCCCCCCGGCGTCCCCGGCACCACCAACATGGTCCGGGTCCACCACCTGGGCGGCGACGCCCGCGACTGACGTCGCCCGCCGCACCGACTCTGCCGCACAGAGGCCGAGGGCGGCACCCCGCAGTGATGCGGGGTGCCGCCCTCGGCGTTTTCGCGCGTGCCCGGTACGGGACTACTCCGGCGGGCCGATGTAGTTCTTCAGGCCCGGAACCGTCAGGGTGCCGCCGAACTGGCCGGCCTGAACCACCTTGACGTCCGTGAAGAAGGCGAACGGGACGTTCAGCGGCGGCGGGCTGTTCGGGGTGAACTCGACCGGGATCAGGTCGAAGAGGTCGCCCTTGAGGCTCTCGGTGTACATCGTCACCGTGCCGCCGCGGATCTTGGACGTGGAGCCCGGACGCGACTTCAGGTGGGCGACGTTCCCCGACGCGCCGACCGTCTGGTAGAGGTCCTTGATGTCCAGCGATTCCGCGGTGAACTTGAGGACCTTCTTGGTCTTGCCGCCGGCCGTCTTCACCTCGACGATGCCGTGGTAGTCCAGGCCGTAGAGGGTCAGCCTGGAGCTGTCGAGGTACCAGGGCTCATCCGGCAGGAGCGGGATGTCCTGCTCCAGCTCGGCGTCGGCCAGCGCCTTGGCGTCGTAGGTCGGGCACGGGAAGGGCTGCTTCCCGTCCGGGTCCTTCGTCTCCTCGTCCTTGGCCTTGTCCTCGTCCTTGTCCTCGTCCTTGTCCTCGTCCTTGGCCTCGTCCTTGGCCTCGTCCTTGGCCTTGTCCTTGGACGCGTCGCCCTTGGCCTTGTCCGCGGCTTCGTCCTTGGCCTTGGCGTCGCCCGTCTCGTCCTTGGGGTCCTGCTCGGTCTTCTTGACCTCCGCGGACAGCTCCTTGACGTCGACACCGGCCTTCTTCGCCGCTTCGCGGATCGCGTCCGCGGCCGGGTCCGGCGTCGGGGCCGCCGTGGCGGGGCCCGACGGAGTGGTCGCGGGCGTCGGGGTCGCCTTCGCCGTCGCGTCCTTGAGGGGCCTGCCGAGCTCGTCCACGAGGTTCTTGAGCGCGTCGCCGACACCCAGCGGGTCCAGCGGGTTCGTGGACTTGGTCGCCTCCGGAGCCGGCGTCGTGGCCGCGGGCGCGGCCGGGGCCTTCTCGTTCGCCACCGGGGGCTTGGCCGCCGACGGAGACGTGCTCGGCTTCGCCTTCTCCTTCACGGAGGCCGATGCCGATGCCGACGGAGAGGGCGTCGCGCTGGGCGACGTGCTCGCCGAAGGCGTCTTCGAGGGCGAGGGCGAGGGGGACTTCGACTCGGTCTCCGCCGGCTCGTCGGACCGTGTCACACACGGCCCGGGCGCGAAGGGGATCTCCTTGTCGTCGGCCACGGCCAGTTTCGGCGCCATGCCCATCCCGACGAACACGGCCGTCGGCATCGCCGCGAGCGCCATCGTCTTGCCGACGGGTATCTGGATCTTGTTCAGCAGCGACTTCCTGGGCGCCGCGTGGCGCGGCCCCTTCACTACACGGGACTCTGCGCCTGGGGCCACGCCCCGCTGCGTCTCGTCACCCCGCACTGTTCCTCCCGCCATCGGCGTGGGCAGTCGTCTCGCTCGCGTGTGCCGTTTCCGTCACGTGGGGACCCGGGACGCCGTGGGCGCCCATGTTCGCCGTCGCGTCCGCCTTGCTCAGGCCGACGACGCCCGGCTCCGCCACCGGCTCCTCGCCCTCCTCGACCGGCTGCCCCGGCGCCCAGGCCAGGGCGAGTGCGCCGCCGACCATGGAGAAGGTGAAGCCGACGAAGAAGCCACCGAGGTTGGACACCGGGATCGAGACCAGGGCGAGCAGGATCGCGGCCACGCCGGCGAAGACACGGATGGTTTCCTGGAACCAGAGGGCCAGGCCCAGCGTGATCAGCAGTACGCCGATGATCAGTGCACCGGCGCCGCCGGTGGTGGCCATCGCGAGGCTGACGTTGCCCAGCCGCAGGTCCGCGTAAGGGAAGTAGGCGATCGGGAAGCCGCCGAGGAGCGTGAACAGCCCGGCCCAGAAGGGACGGCGGCCGCTCCAGGCGTGGAAGTGGTAGTAGACCACGGTGGGCCAGGCGTCGTCTTCTGCGCGAACGTAAACCGGGGCCTGGGGGTTCATGGACAACAGCTCCCTGGAAACGGTGGTACTTGAAAACTCTGTGGAGCCCGAACGGGCGGGGGCAACGGCTGTCACCACCCGCCCGTCCGGTCAGGCACGGGGACCGGTCAGTCCTTGATGTCCTGGTAGCAGGGCTGGTCGCCACCGAGGAGGCGCAGCTTCAGGTTGGGCAGCTTGAAGGTGCCCGCCGTGGTCGCCCACGCCTTCTGCTTCACGTTCGTCAGGACGGCCCGGTCGGCACGCTGCGAGAACGCGTACGGGCTCGCGACCGTACCGGCCTGCGGCTTGGTCTTGTGGCTCGAGTCGCCGACCGCGACACCGATGTCCAGGTTGGTGAACTCGGCGTCGGTGTCGAGCTCGGCCACATCCAGGTAGATGTTGCTGGCCTCGGCCGGGGTGCCCTTGTGACCGGTCTTCAGCTGGAGCGTGATGTTGCCCAGCGGAGTCGGGGTGACCAGGGACTGGCACATGTTGGTGATCTTGGCGTTGCTGAACCCGGAGATGGTGACCGGGTGGTGCTGGGCGTTGCCCTTGAGGTCGTGTCCCTCGGCGACACCGCCGTACTGGATCAGGTTTTGACCGTCGAGCTTGTCGGCCGAGACCTTGAAGTCCTGGCCGGAGACGCTGAACGACGCCGCGAGGGCACCCTGCGCCAGACCCACACCGACCGCGGCCGTGGCCGCGATGCTCGGCACCATGACGAGCGCGAAGCGCTTCCATCTGGTCCCGCCACGAACCTGAGAACTCATTTCGTTCCTCCTTCTCGGACGTACATCTCCGGTCCGGGCCGTGCCCGTCCTGGGATGGGAGAAGTGCTACGTCCTCGGGAAGGAGCGCAGGCGGCCGGGCCGCGGCTGTGCCACGTCCGATACACCGGCGATCACCCCCGAGCGACAACCACTGGGCCACGCGTTCGCGCAACCTGGAGGACAGGCCCCGCCGGTGTGGCAGAGACCCCCCTGTCCCACGGCCGGTGCCACTGCCACAGGCCGGCTCGGTGGGGACCCTCCACCGCGGCTCCGAGTGAGCGGCTCTGCGGGAAGGACCGAGCGTCGCCGATCGTGGTCCATTCCAGGCCGGGGCACAAGGGGGTTCGTTACTGGCGGGTAACGGCCAGATAACCTGAGGACGACCCGTCGCCGTCGGGCAGCAACACAGGGTGCCACCCAGGGCCACGACAGAACGGACGAATGGCGAACACACCGGACAGTTCACGGGGTTCGATTTACTGCGAGTAACAGCGGCCGCGATTGCCAAGTTTTGGCAAAGCGCGGCCGCTGTTTATCTACGTGTCAACAAATCGCCGGCGACCCGGTGGCGTACGGGCGGCGCGCGGCGCAGGCCCCGGAACGGCCGCGGAGCCGGTCCGGACGGCGGCCTAGAAGAGCACCCGCGCGAGCGCCGTGCGCGCCGCGGAGACCCGCGGGTCGTCCGCGCCGATGACCTCGAACAGCTCCAGCAGCCGCAGTCGCACGGCGTCCCGGTCCTCACCGAACGTGACGCGGACGGTGTCCACCAGGCGCCCGAAGGCGTCCTCCACGTGACCGCCGACCAGGTCGAGGTCGGCCGCGGCGATCTGCGCCGCCGGGTCGCGCGGGTTCTCGGCCGCCGCGGCCCGCACCGCCTGCGGGTTCATGTGCTGGACCCGAGCGAGGAGCTCCGCCTGGGCCAGGCCCAGCTTGGCCTCGGTGTTGCCCGGGTCGTCCGCGAGCACGTTCTTGTACGCCTGGACCGCGCCGCCGAGGTCACCGGCGTCGAGCGCGACGACGGCCGCCTCCAGCAGGGCGTCGTGCGGGCCGGCCGGGATCTCGTCCGCGTCGGTGGCGGCCGCACCGGCCCCCTCCGCGTCCGGGTCCACCTCGATGCCGATGATCCCGAAGCGGTCCTCGGCGACCTGGACGAGCTGGGCGAAGGTCTCGCGGATCTGCTGCTCGGGAACCACGCCCTGGAACAGCGGCAGCACCTGGCCCGCGACCACGGCGAAGACGGCCGGGATGCCCTGGATCTGGAACTGCTGCATGAGCATCTGATTGGCGTCGACGTCGATCTTGGCGAGCACGAGGCGGCCGTTGGCCTCGGTGATCAGGCGCTCCAGCAGCGGACTGAGCTGCTTGCACGGCTGGCACCACTCGGCCCAGAAGTCCAGGACGACCGGAACCTCTGCGGAGAGCTGGAGCACATCGCTTTCAAAACCGGCCTCGTCTACGTCGATGACGAGCGCCGACGGCGGCACGGCACCGGCGGACGGACCCGCCCCACCGGCCCCGCCGGCCCGGTTCGCCGCTTCGGCGCGGGCCTGCTCGGCCTTGGCCTTGGCCTCGCCGGCCGCCTTCACCGCGGCGAGGTCGACGACGCCGCTCATGGACATGTTTCTGGGCTGCATGCGTACATCCTCCCCCGTGTGCGCGCGCCGACGAAAAAGATCGCGTGAATTGGCCGTGCCGCCGTACCGTCGCGATCGTGATGTTGAACGGCGCCGGGTCCCCACCTGGCGCCTGTAGCTCTTCGCGTGGTTGTCGCTCTTACGCTACGAGCCGTAGCGTAACTCCCCCGGCGGCCCCCCGCGCCCCTTCCGGTCCCGTGATCTGAACCACAGCGGCCCTTTTGCCTACCGGCGGGTATGGTCTCGGCCATGCGCAACCCCAGCCCCGGCCGCACCGGTCGTCCCCGCAGTGCCGCCGCGGACGCCGCGATCCTCGCCGCGACCCGGGACGCGCTCGTCGAGCTGGGCTGGTCGAAGCTGACGATGGGGGACGTGTCCGCCCGGGCGGGGGTCGCCAAGACCACCCTCTACCGGCGCTGGGCGGGCAAGAACGAGCTGGTCGTGGACGCGGTCGCAGAGCTCTTCGACGCCCTCGAACTCCCGGACCGGGGCTCCCTCGAAGCGGACATCGAAAACGTGGTGCTGCAGTTCGCGGAGCTGCTGCGGCGCCCGGAGGCCCGTACCGCCCTGATGGCGGTCGTCGCCGAGTCCACCCGGGACGAGGCCCTGCGCGACCGGATCCGGTCGGCGATCGTGGACCGGCAGAAACGTCTCGTCGTACTGGGTCGCGAACGGGCCCAGGCCCGTGGCGAACTCCCGTACGAGGAGGACGAGTCCCTCGCGGGCCGCACCACGGACCTGATCTTCGACGTGATCGCGGGCACGGTGGTGCACCGCGCCCTGGTGAGCTCCGAACCGGTGGACGAGCTCTGGGTGGCCACCTTCACGGCCCTGCTGATGCACGGCCTGCGCGGCCCGGCCGTCGCCTGAACCCGGGCCGTCGCCCGAACCCACCCGACCGCCCGCTGCCGCCGCGCCGTCAGAAGGTCCACGCCCCCGAGCGGCGCCGGGATTCCAGGACCTGCTCCGCCAGCGCCGCGGCCCGCGGGTTCTCCCCCGGCCAGGGCCGCCGACGGCCCGGCCAGCTCGCCCAGCGCAGCGCGTCGGCCTCTTCCTCGGGCCGCAGACCGGCCGCGACAAGCGCGCCCCGGGCCGCTTGGGCCCCGGCCGTGCGGTAGCCGATGTCGCGGGCGTCCGGCCAGTAGACGCCGCCGTCGGTGATCAAGGCCGCGGCCTCGACCCCGTCCAGCCCCAGCTCGATGCCGTCCCGCACCGCCGCGAGGAACTCGGCGGGCAGCCGGTCCTCCCGCGCCAGGTTCAGGATCTCCGTCCCGGCCGGCCCCGGTGGCTCGAAGTCGACGACGACGTAGGCGTAGTGGCCCCCGCAGCCGCCCTTGTTCATCACCACGCGCGCGCTGACGCCCCGTACGGGAACAGGAAGGCCGGTCATGGCGCCACCGTACGGGCGCCACGACCGGCCGTCTCACCCCGCCGGACCTAGAAGCCCGGCGGCTCGGTGTACGTGCCCCACTCGTCGCGCAGGACGTTGCAGATCTCGCCCATCGTGGCCTCGGCCCGCACCGCGTCCAGCATGGCCGGGATCATGTTCGTCCCGTCCCGGGCGGCGTCCAGCATCGTCTTCAGCGCCGCGTCGACCTTGGCGTCGTCGCGGCGGGCCTTGCGGGCCGCCAGCTCCCGCACCTGGACGGTCTCCACCTCGTGGCTGACCCGGAGGATCTCCAGGTCACCCGTGACCGACCCGTGGTGCACGTTGACGCCGACGACGCGCTTGTCGCCCTTCTCCAGCGACCGCTGGTACTGGAAGGCCGATTCGGCGATCTCGCCGGTGAACCAGCCGTCCTCGATGCCGCGCAGGATGCCCGAGGTGATCGGCCCGATCGGGTGCTGCCCGTCGGGGTGGGCGCGCAGACCGCGCTCCTTGATCTGCTCGAAGATCTTCTCGGCCTCGGCCTCGATGCGGTCGGTGAGCTGCTCCACGAACCAGGAGCCGCCCAGCGGGTCCGCCACGTTGGCCACGCCCGTCTCCTCCATCAGCACCTGCTGCGTGCGCAGGGCGATCTCGGCCGCCTGCTCGCTCGGCAGGGCGAGGGTCTCGTCGAGGGCGTTGGTGTGCAGCGAGTTCGTGCCGCCGAGCACGGCCGCCAGGGCCTCCACGGCGGTGCGCACGACGTTGTTGTACGGCTGCTGCGCGGTCAGCGAGACACCGGCGGTCTGGGTGTGGAAGCGCAGCCACATGGACTTCTCGCTCTTCGCCCCGTAGACCTCCTTCATCCAGCGGGCCCAGATCCGGCGTGCGGCGCGGAACTTGGCGATCTCCTCGAAGAAGTCGAGGTGCGCGTCGAAGAAGAAGGAGAGGCCGGGCGCGAAGGCGTCGACGTCCATCCCGCGCGAGAGGCCCAGCTCCACGTAGCCGAAGCCGTCGGCGAGGGTGTACGCGAGCTCCTGCGCGGCCGTGGCCCCGGCCTCGCGGATGTGGTAGCCGGAGACGGACAGCGGCTTGTAGGCCGGAATGCCCTTCGTGCAGTACTCCATGAGGTCGCCGATGAGGCGCAGGTGCGGCTCCGGTTCGAAGAGCCACTCCTTCTGGGCGATGTACTCCTTGAAGATGTCGGTCTGGAGCGTGCCGTTGAGGACGGCGGGGTCCACGCCCTGCCGCTCGGCGGCGACCAGGTACATGCAGAAGGCGGGGACGGCCGGGCCGGAGATCGTCATCGAGGTCGTGACGTCACCGAGCGGGATGTCCTTGAACAGGACCTCCATGTCGGCGGCGGAGTCGATGGCGACCCCGCAGTGCCCGACCTCGCCGAGGGAGCGGGGGTCGTCGGAGTCGCGCCCCATGAGGGTCGGCATGTCGAAGGCGACCGAGAGCCCGCCGCCGCCGGCGGCGAGGATCATCTTGTAGCGCTCGTTGGTCTGCTCGGCGTTCCCGAACCCGGCGAACTGCCGGATGGTCCAGGTCCGCCCGCGGTAGCCGGTGGCGTGGAGCCCGCGGGTGTACGGGTACTCGCCCGGCCACCCGATGCGCTCGAAGCCCTCGTACGCGTCGCCGGGCCGGGGTCCGTAGACCGGCTCGACCTCGTCGCCGGAGAGCGTGGTGAAGTCTGCCTCGCGCTTGCGGGCCTTGTCATAGCGGGCCTGCCAGCGACGGCGGCCTTCCTCGATGGCGTCAGCGTCCATACCCACGAATTTACTAGGACGTCCTAGTAAATGTCGATGGCAAACCCCCGGGGACTCGCCCCGGGGGTGGGTGACGCTCGCCTCCTGCGCGGCGGCGATCAGGCCTTGGCGGTCGCGAGCGAGTCGCTGACCAGCGGCTCGACCTCGGCGCGGATCTTGCGCTCGACGAAGAAGGCGGCCACCGGAATCGTTCCGCTGAGCATGACCCAGAGCATCTTGCCGAAGGGCCACCTGGCCTTGGAGCTCAGGTCGAAGGCGAAGACCAGATAGATCATGAAGAGCACACCGTGGGCCTGCGAGACCACGAAGGTCAGGTCGGCGCCGGTGTCGAAGCCGTACTTCGCCACCATGCAGGCACAGAGGATCAGGAGCATGACCGCGGTCACGTAGGCCATGACGCGGTAGCGGGTCAGCACGCTTCGTTTCATGCCGACGAGCCTAGCCGTCCGTTTTGCTCGATCTTGACGCGGCCCCGGGCCCCGGCCTCCGGCCCGGGCTACTCCTGGAAGTCCGCCGCGGCCACCCGCAGCGGGCGCAGCAGCGCGAAGATCTCCCCGCACTCCTCGGCGTCGTACGCGCCCAGGCCGAAGTCGACGGCCATCAGGTCCTTCGTGGCGGCCTCGACGACCTCGCGGCCCTTCTCCGTGATGGAGGCGAGGGTGCCGCGGCCGTCGTTCGGGTTGGGCCGCTTGGCGACCAGTCCGGACTTCACCAGCCGGTCCACCGTGTTGGTCACCGACGTCGGGTGGACCATCAGCCGCTCGCCGATCTTGGACATCGGCAGTTCGCCGGCCTTGGAGAAGGTGAGCAGCACCAGCGCCTCGTACCGGGCGAAGGTCAGCCCGTACGGCTTGACGACCGCGTCGACCTCACCGAGCAGGATCTGCTGCGCGCGCATGATCGAGGTGATCGCGGCCATCGAGGGCACGGGTCCCCAGCGCTGCTGCCAGAGCTCGTCGGCGCGGGCGATGGGGTCGAAGGGAAGGCTGAGCGGCTTGGGCACGCGTCCGACCCTACCGGGAGGTCACTTCACCGCGGGGGCCGTCTCACCCCTCAGTCGTTCCTCCTGCCGGGCGGCCGCCCGGAGTTCGGCCAGGAGCAGCAGGACGACCCCCGTACCGAGGAGCCCGGCTCCGGTGACGACCTCGTGCACCGGGCGGAATTCGGCGGCGAGGCCGGCCAGGGCCATGCCGACCCCCTGGAGGGTCATCAGGCCGGTGCTGAGCAGCGTCATCGCCCGGCCTCGCAGCTCGTCGGGAACGGCTTCGACGTACCACTGGTCCAGCCCGAGGGTGTAGGCGTGGGCCAGCCCGGCGAGCAGCAGGGCGGCGAGGACCACGGGCAGGCCCGGCCGGACGGCGAAGAGCAGGAGCGGCAGCAGCCCGGCGGCCGCGAGCGGCACCACGATCCTCGATCGCGCGGGGGCGGTGAGGGCCGAGCCGGCCCAGAGCTCCCCGACGATGGTGCCGACGGGCAGGGCGCACATCATCAGGCCGAGGGCGGCGGTGCCGACGCCGATGCCGTCCGCGTACGGAGCGAGCAGCGCCTCCGGGGCGACGAGGAAGACGGGCGGCAGCCAGAACAGCAGCATCAGCGCGCGCAGCCGGCGCCGGCCGAGGACGGCGCGCAGTCCGGCGAGCGGGGAGGTTCGGGCGCCGCTGCGGGCGGGGCGGCTGCGCGTGCCCAGCCTCAGCAGCAGCGCGGAGCCGAGGAAGCCGGCGGCGGTGAGGGCGATGGCCGCGCGCGGCGCGAGCGCGGTGAGCAGCAGCCCGCCGAGGCCGAACCCGATGAGCTGGGCGCTCTGGGCCACCATGCGCAGCAGCGAGCGGCCCAGGACGAAGGCGTCGCCGGTGCCGAGGACGTCGGCGAGGGAGGCGTTGCGCGTGCCCTGGAACAGCGGCGCCACGAAGGCCATCGCGCAGCGCAGTACGAGGAGCACGGCGACGGGCGTGCCCGGCGCCACCATGGCGGCCGCGCAGAGCGCGCAGACGAGGTCGCAGGCGACGAGCACCCGGCGGGCGGGGTGGCGGTCGGCGATCCCGGCGAGCAGGGTGCCGCCGAGGACGTACGGGAGGAAGCCGAGGGCGAAGGTCAGCGCGCTCATCAGGGGCGAGCCGGTGGTGCGGTAGACGAGGACGGACAGCGAGATCTCGGCGACGACCACGCCGAACACGGACAGCAGGTGGGCGGCGAAGACGGTCCGGAACTCACGGACCCGGAACACGGAGCGGTAGCCCGGTGGCGGTACGGACCGCCCGGGCGCCTGGGTGTCGGTTGGCATGGGCCCAGCGTCCCGGGCCCGGGGCCCGCGCCCCAGAGATTCGGCTGGGGCCGAATGGTGGTGCAGAGTCCTCACGTCGCCGGCAACATCGTCGGCACCGGCGTCGTGGGCGGCACCGGCATCGCGCGGGACGGGGAAGGGGAGGGAGCGCCGGGATGGGGTTGCACCACTACTTCGGGCACGAGGACCTGCTGCGGTGCCGCTTCGCGCTCTCGCCCGCATGGGAGACGCAGGAGGCGGTCCGCACCCTGAACCGCCCGGACCGGCAGGGCTACCACCTGCCCTGGCTGCGGCGGATCCGCGCCGCAGCCGACGGGCTGGACCTGCGGCCGCTGTGGCTGCTGATGCCGCACCACGGGCACAGCGCGGACTTCATCGGCCCGCCGCCCAGCGGCCCCGGGGTCTCCTTCGAGGAGGAGATCGCGCTGATCCGCGGGGCGGATCCGGACCTGGCGCGCGAGGACATCCGCCAGTCGCTGGCCTGTACACCGGGCGCCCTCGACAGCGACCTGGGCCGGTCGCTGCTGGCCGATCCGGCCCGGGCCGTGCGGGACCTGGCCGATCTGCTGGAACGGTCCTGGAGCGTGCTGATCGAGCCGCACTGGCCGCGGCTGCGGGCCCTGCTGGAGGCGGACATCCTCTTCCACTCGCGCCGCCTCGCGGCCGGCGGTCTGCAGTCCCTCTTCGACGGGCTGCACCCGAGCCTCTCCTGGGACGCCGCCTCCCTGACCCTGACCATCGACCGGCCCACCAGTCACCACGAGCGCGTCCTGGGCGGCCGGGGACTGCTCCTGATGCCGAGCGCCTTCATCTGGCCGGGGATCGCGGGCGGTTTCGACGCGCCCTGGCAGCCCACCATCGTCTACCCGGCCCGCGGCATCGGCGCTCTGTGGACCCCGGCCCGGGAGAACACCCCGGACGTGCTCGCCCAGCTGCTGGGCCGGGCCCGGGCCGAGGTGCTGTGCGCGCTGGAGGAACCGGCCTCCACCACGGCGCTGGCCCACCGGCTCGGTCTGGCCCCGTCCACGGTCTCGGCCCATCTGGGGGTCCTGCGGGCGGCGGGGCTGCTCATCTCCGCACGCCACGGCCGCCAGGTCCGCTACGAGCGCACCCCGCTGGCGATCGCGCTCACCACGGGCGACCCGGCCCCCTGAGCCCGGCCGACCAGCTCGGCGACCTCGTCCGCCCTACCCGGCCGGCTCGTCCGCCCTGCCCGGCCGGCTCGGCCCGCCCGCACCTGCCGCCGGTGTCGCACAGCCATGCCAACTATCCGACATGTCAACATATCCCGGTATCTCGCTCCGCTGCCCGACCCTTCGTCCCGAGGAAGCCGGATGCCCCCCGCCGCTCACAGGCCGCGTTTTCGCACCACCGCCCCCGTCCTCGGCCTCCTCGCGCTCCTCGCCGCGGCCCCCGCCTGCGGCGGCGAGCCCGCACCCGAGCCGGGGACCCCCGCCGTCACGCCCGCGGCGCCCTCCGCCATCGTCGCGGCCGAGGAGTCCCCGTTCTGGGTGGACCCGCACAGCGACGCCGCCCGGCAGGTCGCGGCCTGGGAGGCGGCGGGCCGCAACAGCGACGCCCAGGTGCTGCGCAGGATCGCGGACCGCCCTCTCACCCTGTGGGGACCCGGCGGCGACCCCGGCCCCGAGATCCGCCGGGCCAGGGCGGGAGCCCGGGCCACCGGGCGGACCCTGCTGCTCGCCGCGTACAACATCCCCTACCGGGACTGCGGTCAGCACTCGGCAGGCGGCGCCCCCGACGCCCGGGCCTACCGCAGTTGGATCGGCGCCTTCGCCGACAACATCGAGGACACCAAGGCCGTCGTCGTCCTGGAGCCGGACGCCATCGCGCACATCATCGACGGCTGCACCCGGCCCGAGCACCACGCCGAGCGCTACCAGCTGCTCTCCGAGGCCGTCGACCGGTTGAAGAAGAACCCCAACACCAAGGTCTATCTGGACGCCGGCAACCCGGCCTGGATCCCCAACCCCATGGACCTGGTCGACCCGCTCTTCAAGGCGGGCCTCGACCGCGCCGACGGCTTCGCCCTCAACGTCTCCAACTTCCAGCCCGACGCGGCCGCCCGGGCCTACGGCGCCAAGATCTCCAAGGGCACCAGCGGCAAGCACTTCGTCATCGACACCAGCCGCAACGGCGACGGCCCGCTGCCCGGCAACCGCACCCAGGCCTGGTGCAATCCGCCGGGCCGGGCGCTCGGGGCGCCGCCGACCGACAAGACGGGCGACCCGCTCGTCGACGCGTACCTCTGGGTCAAGCGGCCCGGCGAGTCCGACGGGACCTGCCGCGGCGGCCCGTCCGCCGGCACCTGGTGGCCGGACTACGCCCTGGGGCTGGCCCGCCGCGCCAGGGAATGACGGGGGGTGTCCCGTCGGTCGGGCCCTGCGCGACCGGCCGGACAGCTCCTACGGGGCCGCCGGCTGCGGGGCCTCGACCCGGAGCCACTTCGCCACCGAGGGCGTCCCGTCGCCATCGGTCACGAACAGCATGTACCAGCCCGGCGGCACCAGCGTCGGATCCTGCGGCACCTCGACCGTGACCGAGTCGTCCGTCTTGGTCAGCCCGAGTTCGATCGAGCGCTGTTCCACGTCCGTGGTGTGCGTGACCGCGCTCGGCCGCATCAGGCGGGCCCGCTCGATCCGCTCCGGGTGCGCGGCGGCGAAGGTGGCCCGCCCGTCCGCGTCGAACTCCTTCGGCCCCTCGCCCAGGACGGGCCGCCGGTCCTCGCCGCGGTAGAGGTACGGGGGCGAGTACACCTCCAGCCGGTGCTCGAACTTCCCGAGCCTGGTGTTGTCCTTGTCGGCGAAGAGCGGGTCCGAGCCGAAGGTCGCCACGCGCCCGTCGGGCAGCAGCAGCGCCTCGGAGTGGTAGTTGCGGCCCACGGTCGGATCGGCTGCGGCCACGAAGGAGTCGGTGCGCGGGAAGTAGAACTGCGCCTTGTGGATGTCGCTGGCGCCGCGGCCGCGGTAGTCGGCGGAGCCGCCCGTGGTGAAGACCGAGTCGTCCGGCAACAGCACGCTGCTCAGGTAGCGGGTGGCGCGCGGCAGCCGCGCCGAGGACCGGAAGACCGGATTCTCCTCCTTCAGGTCCACGATCGCGGTCCGGCTGGAGGAGAGCTTGGACTCGCCGACCCCGCCGCCGCCGAGGACCATCACCTTCTGCTCCTGGGCGGGCGGCAGCAGGAGCGAGGCGGAGGTCTCCAGCCGGTCCGGCTCCGCGAGCCCGCCCACCTTCTTGAACTCGTTGGTCGCAAGGTCCCACACGCCCGGCTCGCGCCCCTTGGTCTTCGGACCGTAGCCCGCGTTGGAGCCGGTGTAGAGGAGCTTGCCGCTCTGCATCAGGAAGAGCGCGGGATAGGTCGGGAAGTAGTGGAAGGGGGCCTTGGACCACTTCTTCGTCCGCGGGTCGTAGTACTCGTTGTCGCCGGGCACCACGTCGCCCACGTCGTTGAGCCCGGAGACCGCGAGCACCCGCCCGTCCTCCAGGGTCACGAGGGTCGGGTACCAGCGGGCGTCGCTCATCGGGTCGACGCGCAGGTACTTCTCCGCCACCGGGTCGAACTCGTACGCCGACTTGATGCCCTGGAAGTCCTGCTTGTCGGCGCTCAGCCGCTCCGCGAGCCCGTAGACGTTGTCGGCGTCCTTGCCGGTCAGCCCGACCACCTCGTACTGCGCGGCCTCCGTCGTCAGCCCCTCGGCGCCGGGCTTCACCGCCTCCACGAAGACCCGCGACTCGGCGGCGACCACGGTGGTGCGCCACGGCATGACCTGCCCGCCGCGCCCGTAGGTGATCTCGAACTTCTTCTCGGCCTTCGGCACGACCACGTCGAACTTCGCCTCGTACTCCACCCCGGACGGAGAGCGGAACCGGGTGCCCTTGCGCAGCTTGACGATCTTGTCGGGGTTCTCGTTCTTGACCCGCATCCGGCCGCCCGCGCGGGTGACCTTCCCGTGGAGGACCTCGTACCGGGCGGTGCCACCGGCCACCAGCAGCCGCCCGTCGGGCAGCTGGCTGTGCCCGGCGCAGAAGAAGTCCTCCGGTGTCGGGATCTTCTTGAAGCTGTCGTCCTTCGGGTCCCACAGGACGGTGTCGAAGGTTCCCTTGTCGAAGTTCTTCTGGTTGTTGCCGCTGCCGGCGATGAGCAGCACCTTGCCCGTGTGCAGGAGGGCCGCGTGCATGGCGTTGATCCGGTACTCCTCGGGGAGCCCGATGAGGTCCCACGACCCGTACTGGATCCGGTAGCTGGTCTGCCCGATCTTGTACGCGTGGTACTTGTCCTCGGCGAAGGAGATCGCGGCGGGCGCGTTGAGCGCGACGAGCACCAGCACGGCGGCGGCGCCCAGGGCGGTCTTCTTGAACTTCTTCGACGGCCGGTAGTCCATGCTCAGTTCCCTCCTGTCGCCCGGACGTACGCCGGCTCCTCACCCGGCTCGGAGCCCGGGTCCGCCGCGCCCCCGGGTCCCGTCCGGCCGCGCGTCATGCACCACACGGCGACCGGGGCGAGCGCGATGGCCAGCGCCAGCACCGCCCAGACGCGCATGGCGACGTGCGTGTGGTCGAAGTAGACGGACGCCAGGAGCGAGACGATCAGGACGGCGGCCCAGAAGAGGTGGATGCGGAAGGTCATCAGCCGGTCGGGGCTGGCGTCGCCGCCCTTGGGGGTGACGACGAAACGGCCCTCGGTGCGCAGCACCGCCGAGCCGAGTGACCTGAGGTAGACGGGCGCGCAGACCGCGGACAGGGCCATGCCCGCGACACCTCCGGAGCCGGCCGGTTCGTGGGGGGAGACGTTGTGGCGGCGGTTCCACAGGTAGAGGCCCACCTGGAGGGCGGCCGCGTCGGCGTAGAGCATCAGCCAGACCTTGGAGGAGACCTGGGTGCCGGAGGCCCCGAACCACAGGAAGAGGGCGCAGCTGAGGACGCCGAGCAGCCAGTTCACGGCGGTCATCGGGTAGTAGACGAGCATCAGCGTGTAGTTGAGCCGGCGCCCGGCGGGCATCGTGAAGAGGCCCTTGCGGTACTGCTTGAACAGGGTCTCGTAGGTGCCCCGCGACCAGCGCAGCTGCTGGGTGAAGAGGTCGGTCCAGGAGGCGGGTCCCTCGCCGACGGCCAGCACGTCGGGGGTGTAGACGGAACGCCAGAACCGCCCCGTGGCGGGGTTCTTGCGGCGGTGGAGCTCGAAGCCGGTGGCCATGTCCTCGGTGATGGAGTCGTAGAGCCCGCCGATCTGTCGCAGGGCGCTGATCCGTACGGTGTTGTTGGTGCCGACGAACATGGGGGCGCCGTACCGGTTGCCGGCGCGCTGGATCAGGGCGTGGAAGAGGTACTGCTGGGACTCGGCGGCTTTGGTGACGGCCTCGGTGTAGTTGCCGTAGACCTGCGGGCCGACGACGAAGGCGACGTCGGGGTCGCGGAAGAAGCCGAGCATCCGCTCCAGGTAGTTCGGGAGGGGGACGTGGTCGGTGTCGACGGAGGCGAAGAACTCGTAGTCGTCGCCGTGCCGCTCCAGCCAGGCGTTGTAGTTGCCGTGCTTGGTCTTCGCCCGGTGGGGGCCCTTCTTCGTGTTCCACTCGGGCACTCCCCTGCGGGTGAAGTGCCGTACGCCGAGCTTCGCGCACAGCGCCCGGGCCTCGGGGTCGTCGCCCTCGTCCAGGAGCCATACGTCCAGCCGCCCGTCGTGGCGGACGCGCCGCGCGCCCCGGAGGGTGGCCCGCAGCATGGCGAGGGGCTCTTTGCCGGGAACGTAGGTCGTCAGGAACGCGACGCGGGTACCGGGCTCGGGCGGTACGGGGACGGGGTCGCGGGCGGCCATCGTGGCGTGCGCGATCGACACCACGTTCACCAGCGTGAACAGCATGATCAACGCGACGGAGCAGAGCATCATGGCATCGCAGACGACCAGCCAGCGGGCGGCGCCCTCCCGGACGGTCCAGTGGGTGGGCCAGACCAGGTAGAGCAGCAGTCCGGCCGCGGCCACCGGCGCGAGCGTCATGAGGGCGATCGCCCGTATTCGGGTGCGGACCTCCTCGCGCGAGAGGAGGGAGCGGTACTCCACCCGGTGGACGCCGCCCGGGCCGGGAGCCGGCTGCGCGAACGGACCGGCGAGGCGGCTGTGCGTCTCGTAGTCGAAGCCTTCCGGCGCCACGGTCCCTCCCGGTGCTCGATCCCGAGGCCTGTACCCCCACGAAAGGTGACGGACCCGGTCGTGTCGAACGGGGATCGGCCGACCGGGCGGTCCTTCCTCAGGTCCGGGGCCACAGGGCCGTACGGGTGACGTGCGCGACCGGCGGGGTCGGCGCGGCCACCGCGAGCCCGACCCGATTGGCAAGGCACCCCCGGGTCAGCGGGTGCCGCGCCGCAGGCCGTGGCGCACCACGCGCTGGCTCAGGGAGCCGAGGCCCTCCAGCACGGCGGCCAGCCCGGCGAGCTGTTCCAGCGCGGCGAACGCGCTGCCGGCTCCCCCCGGGTCCACCCCTTCGTACAGCTCGATGCCGATGAACGAGGCGGCCGTGGCCCGGGCCAGCCCGGCCGGGTCGGCATACCCCTCCAGCGGGGTCGCCGACAGCAGCCGGGTGAGGACCTCCTCCAGCTCCGCGATCCACAGCCCGAGCCCGTCGGCGGTGGCGGCGGCCAGGACGGGCGAGGTCTGCCCGGCGGCCAGTAGCTGCCCGAGCAGGGCGACGTTCCCGGCGGCCCGCTCCTCCTCGTGCATGGCGCGGGCGAACTCCAGCAGCTCGGCGAGGCTGCCCAGGGCGGCGAGCCGGTCGCGGTAGCGGGCCACCCGCTGCTCGGCGCCGTACCGGCAGGCCGCGGCGAGCAGCTCGTCCACCGAGCCGAAGTGGTAGAAGATCAGGCCCTGTCCCACCCCGGCGGTGGCCGCGACGGTACGGGCGGAGGCCTTGGCGATGCCCTGCTCGGCCACGGTGCGCAGGGCCCCTTCGAGCAGCTTCTCCTTGGTGGCGGCGCTCATGCCCGGACCTCCTCGCGGACCGGGCGCAGGTCGCCGCAGAGCCCGCTCGCCCACCGGTCGCGGGCGTCGACGTACTGCGCGGTGAAGGTGCCCTCGTAGCCGAAGAGCGGTCCGAAGCGGCGGTTGACCACCCGTACCCGGATCCGGAACCGGCCGGTGGTCTCGTCGAAGGACTCGCGGACCTCGGCGTCGCCGCCGATGAGGTCGGGGACACGGACGTCGATGCGGCCCTCTCGGAAGCGGTGTTCGCCGGAGCGGATGAGCAGCGAGCCGTCGGGCTCGGCGCTCATGTGGAGGTCGCTGGCGAGGTGCTGGTGGGTGCCCAGGTAGTCGAGGACGCAGTCGCGTTCGGGGCTGTGGACCATCGTGGCGTCGAAGCGGTGGGCTCCGCCGGGCAGCTGGAAGGTCCGTACGAAGGTGACGGTCTCGCGCCCGAAGGAGTCGAGGTAGGGGAGGTTCTCGATGACGAAGGGGACGTTCCGTCCCTCGTGCGGCACCAGGATGTTCCGTACGCCACCGAGCCGGAGGAAGGGCTTCACGTAAGCGGGGCCGTGCCAGATCCGCTCCATGGTGCCGCGGCCGATGCAGCCCTCGCCGCTCGCGAGCCCCACCGAGAAGCGGCGCTGGATCTGCGGGTGCAGGCGGTCGAACGCGGCGCCCATGTGGGCCCGGAAGATGGAGGTCACGACGGCTCCAGGGTGCTCAGCAGGCGGGGTGCGCGGGCGGGGGTGCGGCCGGGCGGGGTGCGCAGGCAGCGGCGGGCGGCCGGGGTGCCGGGCAGCGGCGGCAGCAGCAGGGCGGCGGCCAGGACGAGCAGGGCGGCCGGTAGCGGCGCGTACAGCAGGGCGGCCACGGACAGCAGGACGCGCAGCGCGCCCTCGCCGATCGCACGGGCGAGCGCGCGGCCCGGGGTGGTCCCGCGCTCGCACCACAGCCGCAGCCGGTCGAAGGACCAGGCCGTGGCCCAGCCCATGAGCGGGCGGAACACGAGCCGGTCGGCGAGGGCGCCGAAGCGGCCCCAGCGCGGCTGGTAGTCGTAGCCGGTGAGGAAGCGGATCCCGTCGGGGCCCGGGACGTAGCGCCAGTACCCGCTGCCCTCGGCGAGCAACGACAGCGGGTGCTCCGAGGCGAACCGCAGGGCCGAGACCCGGCTGCCGTCGGACCGGTGGCGTTCCCCGGCGGAGATCCCGGTCCCCTCGACGGAGAGGAACGGCAGCACGCGGGTCGCGTACCGGAACCGTTGGGGCTCGCCCTCGGCGCACGGGAGGTGGTCGATGGAGGTGAAGCGCAGGTCCCACCGCTGGTGCTGCGCCGGGTCCTGGCTGCGCTCCCACAGCTCGTCCATGCCGACCCGGATCCGCGTCTCGACGTACAGGCCCATCGCCCCCCCCGTGCCGCGAATTGAGCGATCGCTCAACCGGCACCTTAGGGGAAGTTGAGCGCTCGCTCAAGACACGCCCGTCCAGCTCCCCGGGGCATGCGAAAGCGCCCCCGGCCCGCTGTGGGCCGGGGGCGCTTTCGGAAGTACCGGTGGGACGAGGACCGGTGAGGGCGGCTCAGCCCTCGGCCAGGTGCCGCTCCACCGTCTCGACCTTGGAGGTGATCCCGTCGTGGACCCCGGGGCGGATGTCGGCCTTCAGGATGAAGGAGACGCGCGGCGCCCGTTCCTCGACGGCCGCCACCGCACGCCGGACCACGTCCATGACCTCGTCCCACTCGCCTTCCACGGTGGTGAACATCGCGTCGGTGCGGTTCGGCAGCCCGGACTCGCGGACCACCCGCACCGCGTCGGCGACGTACTCGCCGACTTCTTCGCCGACCCCCAGCGGGGTGACCGAGAACGCGACGATCATGCGTCGGCCGCCTCGCGCGCACGGGCCGCGACGACGCTGTCGGCCTCGTCGCGCTTGAGGAGCTTGTCGCCGTACAACCCGCCGAAGGGCACCAGCGCGAGCGCGAAGAAGAGGAGGGCCTTCTTGAAGGGCCACTTCGCCTTGTTCCAGACGTCCAGCAGGAAGACCGCGTACAGGACGAACAGGATCCCGTGGATGGCGCCGAGCGGCATCATCAGGTAGTCGATGTCCGAGATCCGGCTCAGCAGCGAACCGAAGATCAGCAGGGCCGGGAACGACAGCGCCTCCGGAACGGAGACGAGGCGCAGTCGGTGCAGGGCGGAGGCGGTCTTGATGTCCACGTGGAACCTTCGGGGTGGAGGCCAGGGTCCTTCCCAGTGTCTCAGCCGCTTTACGGGATCTTGACCCGGCCCCTCCCCCACCGCGGCCCGCGCGGGAGGTCCGGTACCCCGTACGGTCGCACCGATATCTCCTGGGTGTGGCATATATCAGCCACGAGGCCCTGTTCGGGTTCGCCCGCTGCCGATAACGTCTCCCCGTGGCTCAGTTCCGACTCCAAGGCAGCAAGGTGCTGGCCGTCGACCTGACCGGGGACGCCGTGAAAGCGAAGAACGGCTCCATGGTCGCGTACGACGGGCAGATGGCCTTCAAGAAGATGACCGGCGGCGGCGAAGGCCTCCGCGGCATGGTGACCCGCCGGCTGACCGGCGAACAGATGACAGTGATGGAAGTGCAGGGGCACGGCACCTGCTTCTTCGCCGACCGCGCGAGCGAGATCAACCTGGTCAACCTGCGCGGCGAGAAGCTCTACGTCGAGTCCAGCAACCTGCTGTGCACCGACGCCGGCCTGCGCACCGGCACCACCTTCACCGGCCTGCGCGGTGCGACGACGGGCAACGGCCTGTTCACCACCACCGTCGAGGGCTCGGGCCAGGCCGCGATCATGTCCGACGGCCCGGCCGTGGTGCTGCGCGTGAGCGCCCAGTACCCGCTGTCCGTCGACCCCGGTGCGTACATCGCGCACACCGGCAACCTCCAGCAGTCCTTCCAGTCCGGTGTGAACTTCCGCACACTCATCGGCGAGGGCTCCGGCGAGGCGTTCCAGATCCGCTTCGAGGGCGAGGGCCTGGTCTACGTGCAGCCCAGCGAGCGCAACACCGTCGGGGGCGACATCTGATGCCGTTCCGCGAGATCAACTCGAAGATGGTCGAGGCCCAGGTGATCCCGGGTCAGAAGATGTACAGCCAGCGCGGCGCCATGCTCGCGTACCGCGGCGAGGTCTCCTTCACCCCGAGCCTGACGGGCGGTCAGGGCGGGGTCATGGGCATGATCGGGCGCCGGGTGGCGAACGAGCAAACCCCGCTGATGGCGGTCGAGGGCAGCGGCACCGTGATGTTCGGCCACGGCGGCCACCACATCCAGGTCATCAACCTGACCGGCGAGACGCTCTACGTCGAGGCCGACCGGCTGCTCGCCTTCGACGGCACCCTCCAGCAGGGCACGATGTTCATGGGCTCCCAGGGCGGGGTCATGGGCATGGTCCGCGGCCAGGTGACCGGCCAGGGCCTCTTCACCACCACGCTCAAGGGCCACGGCTCCGTCGCCGTGATGGCCCACGGCGGGGTCATAGAACTGCCGATCACCCCGCAGCGCCCGATCCACGTGGACCCGCAGGCGTACGTCGCCCACCACGGTGACGTGCGCAACAAGCTCTCCACCGCGCTCGGCTGGCGGGACATGGTGGGGCGCGGCTCGGGCGAGGCGTTCCAGCTGGAGCTGTCCGGCCAGGGCGCGGTGTACGTACAGGCCTCCGAGGAGAAGCTGTGAACTTTGGCCCCGTGACCGGCGGACCGGGCGGCGCTGGCAGTCCAACGGTCTACGACCCGTACACGCTGCCCTCCGACGACAACGTGAACGCGTACACCTTCTGCGTGGAGCTCAAGGGGAGCCAGTGGTTCCTGCAGAAGGGCAAGATGATCTCGTACTACGGGCACATCGAGTTCAACGGCATCGGCAACGGCCGCTTCGACCGCCTGCTGCGCACCAGCTTCCACTCGCCGCTGCACGCCAGTGACTGGGTGGTCGCCGAGGGCTCGGGCAAGATGCTGCTGGCCGACCGGGCCTTCGACGTGAACTCGTACGACCTGGACAACGGCAACCTGACGATCCGGTCGGGCAACCTGCTCGCGTACCAGCCCTCGCTCGCCCTCAAGCAGTCGATCGTCCCGGGCTTCCTGACGCTGATCGGAACCGGGAAGTTCGTGGCGGCGTCCAACGGACCGGTGGTGTTCATGGAGCCGCCGCTGCGCGTGGACCCGCAGGCGCTGGTGGGTTGGGCGGACTGCCCCTCGCCGTGCCACCACTACGATCACGGCTACATGACGGGTGTGATGGGCGGACTGCGCTCGCTGACCGGCATAGGCGGCAGCTCGGGCGAGGAGCACCAGTTCGAGTTCGTCGGTGCGGGGACGGTGCTGCTCCAGTCGTCGGAGATGCTGATGGCGGAGCAGGCGATCGGCGCGGTCGGTGCCGGGGCGGCCACGGGCAACGCACAGGGCGTTCCCGGGGCCGGTCAGGGTCCGATGGGGCAGCTGGGTGTGCCGCGGATGCCGGGGCAGCTGGGTGATCTCCAGCGCCGCCTCGGACTGTGACCCACCCGACCTGAGATTTTTGTACGCAATTCAACTTTTTAGGTAGAGTTCATTCATGGAGACCATGGAGACCGAAACGGCCGCCCTCCCCCAGACTCCGCCCGGGGGGACCCCCTGGCTGACCGACGCCGAGCAGTGCGCCTGGCGCACCCACCTGGACGTCAGCCGGCTGCTGATGCACCAGCTGGAAAAGGATCTCCAGCCCTTCGGGCTCACCAACAACGACTACGAGATCCTCGTGAACCTCTCGGAGTCGCAGGACCACCGGATGCGGATGAGCGATCTCGCGACCGCCACGCTGCAGTCCAAGAGCCGGCTGTCGCACCAGATCACGCGCATGGAGACGGCCGGTCTGGTCCGCCGGGTGAACTGCGAGTCCGACCGCCGCGGCCTGTTCGCGGTGCTCACGGACGAGGGCATGGAAACGATGCGACGCGTCGCCCCGCACCACGTGGCGTCCGTCCGCCGGCACTTCATCGACCTGCTGCCGCCGGAGGCCCTGGCGGCGCTGCGCGCCTCGCTGACCCCGGTCGCGGAGCACCTGCGCGACAACCGCGGCAAGGTCTGAGGCCGGGGCCGTCCGGGCAGCGCTGGGCCCCACGGGCTCGCCGCGCCCCGGACGGCCATCGGCCCGACAATGGCGGGGAACGCTCGCTGCCGGCCCTGTGTCCGTGGGCCGGCCTGAGGAGGTCCAGCCCATGAAGCGCAACGTGTTCGTCTCAGCGGCCGCGTCCGTGGCCCTGCTGGTCGCGGGCCCCGCGGCGACCGCCGCCGCGGTCTCCGCCGACCTGGCGGGAACCGCCCCCGCGGCCGCCGCCGCCAAGGCCGACGTCACGGCCGAGCAAGCCCTCGCCGCCGCACTGAAGGACTACCCCGGCGTCGTCGAGTCCCTCGACCGCGACGGCAACGTCTGGCACGTGGACGTGATCACCAAGGACGGCAAGGGCCACGCCGAGCTGGAGGTCGACGCCGCCACGGGCAAGGTCTCCCGGCAGAACGTGGACACCGACGAGAACCCCGGCGAACACAAGGGGCTGATCGCGGCCAAGATCACCGCGGCACAGGCCGCCAAGGCCGCCGTGGCCGCCCACCCGGGCACGACGTGGACCGTCGAATGGGACTCCGGTGACAACGGCAAGGCCCCGTACTGGCACGTCGAGGTCAAGGGTTCCGACGGCAAGACGTGGAACGGGTCCGTGGACCCCACGACCGGCAAGGTCACCGCACAGTCCGACTCGGACTCCGACTCCGACTCCGATTCGGACTCGGACGAGAACTCCTGACGCACCGGGGCCGGGCCCCGGCAGCGGCGCCGCACGCGCCCTGCCGGGGCCCGGCCCGGTGTTTCGAGTCCTACGCCTGGCCTACGCCTCCGTCAGCGTCGTCAGCAGCGCGTCCGCCGCCGCGTACGGGTCCAGCTCGCCCACGGCCACCCTCGCGGCCAGAGCGCCCAGGTGCGCGTCCCCGTGCACGTCCGCCATCCGCGCCCGCAGCGCCGTCACGGCGATCGTCTCGACCTCCCGGCCCGCCCGGGCCGCCCGGCGCTGGGCCAGCACGCCGCGCTCGTCCATCCACGCCCGGTGCTTCTCCAGCGCCTCGACCAGCTCGTCGATGCCCTGGCCGCGGGCCGCGACCGTCTTCACGATCGGCGGCCGCCAGTCGTCCCGGCCCCGGGCCTCGCCCAGGCCCAGCATGTGGTTCAGCTCCCGGGCGGTGGCGTCCGCGCCGTCCCGGTCCGCCTTGTTGACCACGTAGACGTCACCGATCTCCAAAATGCCCGCCTTGGCGGCCTGGATCCCGTCCCCCATGCCGGGGGCCAGCAGCACCACCGAGGTGTCGGCCTGCGAGGCGATCTCCACCTCCGACTGTCCGACACCGACCGTCTCGACCAGGATCACCTCGCAGCCGGCCGCGTCCAGCACCCGGATCGCCTGCGGGGCGGCCCAGGCGAGCCCGCCCAAGTGGCCGCGGGTGGCCATGGATCGGATGTAGACCCCGGGGTCCGAGGCATGGTCCGACATCCGCACCCGGTCGCCGAGCAGCGCCCCGCCCGAGAAGGGCGAGGACGGGTCGACGGCGAGGACGCCGACCCGCTTGCCGGCCTTGCGGTACGCGGACACGAGCGCCGAGGTCGAGGTCGACTTGCCGACGCCCGGCGACCCCGTCAGCCCCACCACGTACGCACCGCCCGTCAGCGGGGCCAGCGCGGCCATCACCTCGCGCAGCTGCGGGGACGCCCCCTCGACCAGCGAGATCAGCCGGGCCACCGCTCTCGGCCGGCCCTCACGGGCCTGGGCCACCAGCTGGGGGACGTCCACCGCCGTCATACGTGCTGCGCTCCTCGGTTCTCGTACGGGATGCGTGCGGGCCACCGGGCCCGGGGAAGAGGGTCCGCCGGGCCCCCGCATCGGGGCCCGGCGGCCTGGCGTGCCTACTTGGCGACGCGGACGATCAGCGCGTCGCCCTGACCGCCGCCGCCGCACAGGGCGGCCGCGCCGACGCCGCCGCCGCGGCGCTTCAGCTCCAGCGCCAGGTGCAGCACCACACGGGCGCCGGACATGCCGATCGGGTGCCCCAGGGCGATGGCGCCACCGTTGACGTTCACCTTTTCCGGGGTCACGCCGAGGTCCTTCATTGACTGCACGGCGACCGCCGCGAAGGCCTCGTTGATCTCGATGAGGTCCAGGTCGGAGACCTCGAGGCCCTCCTTCTTCAGCGCGTGCAGGATCGCGTTCGACGGCTGCGACTGGAGCGAGTTGTCGGGACCGGCCACATTGCCGTGGGCGCCGATCTCGGCGATCCACTCCAGGCCGAGCTCCTCGGCCTTCGCCTTGCTCATCACGACCACGGCGGCGGCGCCGTCGCTGATCTGGGAGGAGGTACCGGCGGTGATCGTGCCGTCCTTGGCGAAGGCCGGACGCAGCTTGCCGAGGGACTCCACGGTGGTCTCGGGGCGGATGCCCTCGTCCGCCGAGAAGATCACCGGGTCGCCCTTGCGCTGCGGGATCTCCACGGGCACGATCTCGGCCTCGAAGACGCCGTTCTTCTGCGCGGCCGCGGCCCGCTGGTGCGAGGCGGCGGCGAACTCGTCCTGCGGCGCGCGCTCGATGCCCAAGCGGGTGTTGTGCTTCTCGGTGGACTCGCCCATCGCGATGTTCTCGAAGGCGTCGGTGAGGCCGTCGTAGGCCATCGCGTCCAGCATCTCGACGGCGCCGTACTTGTAGCCCTCGCGGGTCTTGGGCAGCAGGTGCGGGGCGTTGGTCATGGACTCCTGACCACCCGCGACCACGATGTCGAACTCACCGGCGCGGATCAGCTGGTCGGCCAGCGCGATCGCGTCCAGGCCCGAGAGGCACACCTTGTTGATCGTGAGCGCGGGCACGTTCATCGGGATGCCGGCCTTGACCGCCGCCTGGCGGGCGGGGATCTGGCCCGCGCCGGCCTGCAGCACCTGGCCCATGATCACGTACTGCACCTGGTCGCCGGAGATCCCGGCCCGGTCCAGCGCGGACTTGATGGCGAAGCCGCCGAGGTCGGCACCCGAGAAGGACTTCAGCGAGCCGAGCAGCCGCCCCATGGGCGTGCGGGCCCCGGCGACGATCACAGAAGTGGTGTTGTTCGATCCGGACATGAGGCACAGCCCCTTGGATGAGGAGTGAACGAGGGTTTACGTGAATGTACTGGGCGGTACCGCAGCGGTCATCGGGCTGCCGGTGTGATCGCGCGCACGTTGCGTGACGGCCCCCTTCGGCGGTGCACTGTCACCATGCTGACAAGAATCGACCACATCGGGATCGCCTGCTTCGACCTGGACAAGACTGTCGAGTTCTACCGTGCCACGTACGGCTTCGAGGTGTTCCACTCCGAGGTCAACGAGGAGCAGGGTGTCCGCGAGGCCATGTTGAAAATCAACGAGACGTCCGACGGCGGCGCCTCGTACCTCCAGCTCCTGGAGCCCACCCGCGAGGACTCCGCCGTTGGCAAATGGCTGGCCAAGAACGGCGAGGGCGTCCACCACATCGCCTTCGGCACCGAGGACGTCCAGGGGGACTCCGAAGCCATCCGCGGCAAGGGCGTCCGCGTCCTCTACGACCAGCCCCGCACCGGCTCCATGGGCTCCTCCATCACCTTCCTGCACCCCAAGGATTGCCACGGAGTCCTCACCGAACTGGTCACCTCGAACCCCGAGCACTGACGGACCACTGATGGCCCGATTCCCCGGCCGGTAGAGTGGCCATGGCTCGGCCGGGGTTCGGTGCGGAGACGGGGTCGGGGCCTGTGACCCCTGCCCCGGTATCTGACACCATTCCCCCGGGGGCGTCGTTCAGCGGGCGAGCGATGCTCATTGGAAGTGAGCTTGCGACCAGGGGACGGATGGGACCGCGCTGTGCGGGGCTACGAAAGCCAGGAGAGCCATCAGGCCGAGGCCGACCATCTCTCGCGCTTCGAGGCCGAGATGGAGCGGCTGAAGAAGGAGCGCGGGAAGGCCGTCCAGCACGCTGAGGACCTGGGGTACCAGGTCGAGGTGTTGCGGGCCAAGCTTCACGAGGTACGACGCGCTCTTGCGTCCCGACCCGCCTACGACGGCGCGGACATGGGGTACCAAGCGGAGCAGCTGCTCCGCAATGCCCAGATCCAGGCCGACCAGATGCGTTCCGACGCGGAGCGCGAGCTCCGTGACGCCCGGGCCCAGACCCAGCGCATCCTCCAGGAGCACGCCGAGCACCAGGCGCGCCTGCAGGCCGAGCTGCACGCCGAGGCCGTCAACCGCCGCCAGCGCCTGGACCAGGAGCTGGGCGAGCGGCGCCAGACCGTCGAGGCCCACGTCAACGAGAACGTGGCCTGGGCCGAGCAGTTGCGCGCCCGTACGGAGTCCCAGGCCCGCCGGCTCATGGAGGAGTCCCGCGCCGAGGCCGAGCAGTCGCTGAACGCCGCCCGCGCGGAAGCCGCCCGGATCGCCGAGGAGACCCGGCGCCGGATGGCCGGGGACGCCGAGACCGCTCGTGCGGAGGCCGAGGCCACGCTGCTGCGCGCCCGCAAGGAGGCCGAGCGGCTGCTGACCGCCGCGTCCGCGCAGGCCCAGGAGGCCAGTGAGCACGCGGAACGGCTGCGCTCCACCACCAGCGCCGAGGCCGAGCACACCCGCCAGCAGACCCTGGACCTCGGCCGGATCGCCGAATCCCGCGTGCAGGAAGCCGATTCCGCGCTGCGCGGGGCCCGCGCGGAGGCGGAGAAGCTCCTCGCGGAGGCGAAGGAGAGCGCCACCCGGCAGCTGACGTCGGCGGAGTCGGTCAACGAGCAGCGCACCCGCACCGCCAAGGAGCAGGTCGCCCGGCTGGTCGGCGAGGCCACCAAGGAGGCCGAGGCCCTCAAGGCGGAGGCCGAGCAGGTCCTGGCCGACGCCCGCGCGGACGCCGAGCGGCAGCGCACCGAGGCCGGCGAGCAGGCCCGTACGGCTGCGGCCGAGGACATGGCGGCGCAGCTGGCGAAGGCCGCCCGCACCGCCGAGGACGTACTGAACAAGGCCTCGGAGGACGCCCGGGCCACCACCCGGGCCGCGTCCGAGGAGGCCGAGCGGATCCGCCGCGAGGCCGAGACCGAGGCCGACCGGCTGCGCCTGCAGGCGGCGGCCACGGCCGACGAGCTCAAGGGCGCGGCGAAGGACGACACCGAGGAGTACCGGGCCCGTACGGTCGAGCTCCAGTCGGAGGCCCGGCGGCTGCGCGGCGAGGCCGAGCAGCTGCGCGCCGAGGCCGTCGCCGAGGGCGAGCGGATCCGCGGCGAGGCCCGCCGTGAGGCCGTCCAGCAGATCGAGGAGGCGGCCCGGACCGCCGAGGAACTGCTCGGCAAGGCCAAGGCGGACGCCGACGAGCTGCGCGGCGGCGCGACCGCCGAGAGCGAGCGGGTGCGCGCCGAGGCCGTGGAGCGGGCCGGCATGCTGCGCAAGCAGGCCGAGGAGACCCTGGAGCGGACCCGCGCCGAGGCCGAGCGGCTGCGCACCGAGGCCGAGGAGCAGGCCGAGGGCGTACGGGCCGAGGCGGACGCGGCTGCCGCCGCCCGGCGCCAGGAGACCGAGCAGGCGCTGGCCGCCAAGCGGGCGGAGGCCGACGAGGAGCTCGTACGGCTGCACACGGAGGCCGAGACCCGGCTGACGACGGCCGAGCAGACGCTGCGTGACGCCCGTGGTGCGGCGGAGAACATCCGCCGGGAGACCACGGAGGAGAACGACCGGCTGCGTGCCGAGGCGGCGGAGCGGATCCGCACGCTGCAGGCGCAGTCGGAGGTCGAGGCCGACCAGCTGCGCACCGAAGCGGCGCAGGACGCCGGCCGGGTGCGCGCCGAGGCCGAGCAGTCCGCCGTGCGCCTGCGCGGTGAGGCCGAGGCCGAGGCCGAACGGGTGCGCTCGGAGGCCCAGGAGACCGCGGACCGGCTGCGCGCGGAGGCGAAGGCCGCCGCCGAGCGGGTCGCCGAAGAGGCCGCGGAGGCGCTGGCCGCCGCACAGGAGGAGGCCGCCCGGCGCCGCCGGGAGTCCGAGGAGACCCTGGCGTCGGCACGCACCGACGCGGACAACGAGCGGGCGCAGGCCCGCGAGCAGAGCGAGGAACTGCTGGCGCAGGCCCGCAAGCGCTCCGAGGAGGCGCAGGCCGAGGCGGTCTGGCTGACCGAGGAGGCCGAGCGGCGCGCGTCGGAGGTCGTCTCTGCTGCGGAGGCCACCGCCCAGCAGGTACGGGACTCCGTGGCCGGGCTGCACGAGCAGGCCGAGGAAGAGATCGCCGGACTGCGCAACGCCGCCGAACACGCGGCGGAGCGCACGAAGACGGAGGCCGAGGAAGAGGCCGGCCGGGTCCGCAGCGACGCCTACGCGGAGCGGGAGCGGGCCACCGAGGACGCCAACCGGGTCCGCAGCGAGGCGCGGGCCGAGACGGACGCGGCAAAGGCACTGGCGGAGCGTACGGTCGCCGAGGCCATCGCCGAGGCGGAGCAGCTGCGCAGCGACACCGCCGAGTACGCGCAGCGGGTGCGTACGGAGGCCACGGACGCGCTGGCCTCCTCCGAGCGGGACGCGTCCCGGACCCGGGCCGACGCCCGGGCCGACGCGAACCGCATCCGCGGCGAGGCGGCGGAGTCCCTGGAGGCCTCCCGCGCCGAGGGCGCCCGGATCACGGCCGAGGCGACGGCGGAGGCCGAACGGATCACCGCCGAGGCGGCCGAGGCCGCCGAGGCCGTCCGCACCGAGGCCGCCAACAGCCTGGACGAGGCTCGGGCCGAGGGCAACCGGCTGCGTACCGAGGCCGCGGAGCAGGTCGACCGGCTCATCAGCGAGGCCGCGGCGGAGGCCGACCGGCTCACCGACGAGACCCGCGCCGCGAACGCGGCGACCGTCGGCGAGGCGACGCTGGAGGCCGAGCGGCTCACCACCGCGGCGACCCGGCTCAAGGCGCAGGCGGCCGAGACCCTCGCGAGCGCCGAGCGCGACGCCGCGCGGATCATGGTCGACTCGCGCGCCGAGGGCGACCGGCTGATCGACGAGACCCGCGTGGCCAACGCGGCCACCGTCGGCGAGGCCACGGCGGAGGCCGACCGGCTGCGCGCCGAGGCGGCCCAGGTGCTGGACGAAGCCCGTGCGGAGGGCGGCCGGATCATCGGCGAGGCCACCGCGGAGGCGGATCGGGTCACGGCCGCGGCGAACGAGACCCTGGCGGGCGCCGAGCGCGATGCCGAGCAGACGCTGGACGAGGCGCGCGCCGAGGCGAACCGGCTGCGCACCGAGGCGGCCGAGCAGGCGGACCGGCTCGTCACCGAGGCCATCTCCGAGACGGAGAAGCTCACCGAGCAGACCCGCAAGGACAACGAGCGCACGGTCGGCGAGGCGGCCGGCGAGGCCGAGCGGCTGCGCGCGGACGCGTCGGAGGCGCTGTCCTCGGCGCAGGAGCACGCGACCCGCACCCGGTCGGAGGCCGAGCGGGTCAAGGCCCAGGCTGCGGCCGAGGCGGAGCGCACCCGCAGCGAGGCCCGTGCCGAGTCCGAGCGGCTGCTCGACGAGGCGCGCGAGGCGGCCAACAAGCGCCGCACCGAGGCCGCGGAGCAGGTCGACCGGCTCATCACCGAGGCCGCGGCGGAAGCCGACAAGCTCACGGCCGATGCGCAGAAGCAGGCCCTCGCCGCCACCACGGCGGCCGAGGAGCAGGCCGACGCGATGGTCGACGCGGCCCGCAAGGAGGCCGTGCGGATCACCTCCGAGGCGACCGTCGAGGGCAACTCCATGGTGGAGAAGGCCCGTACGGACGCGAACGAGCTGCTGGTCGGCGCGCGCACGGACGCGGCTGCCATAAGGGAACGGGCGGAGGAGCTGCGCGGCCGCGTCGAGGGCGAGGTCGAGGAGCTGCACGAGCGGGCCCGCCGGGAGTCGGCGGAGCAGATGAAGTCGGCCGGCGAGCGCGTGGACAAGCTGGTGCGCGCGGCGACGGAGCAGAGCGTCGAGGCCGAGGCGAAGGCCAAGGAGCTGGTGTCGGACGCGAGCAGCGAGGCGAGCAAGGTGCGCATCGCGGCGGTCCGCAAGGCGGAGGCGCTCCTCAAGGAGGCCGAGCAGAAGAAGGCGGAGCTGGCCCGGGAGGCCGAGAGCGCGCTCGCCGAGGCCAAGGCGGAGGCCGAGCGCCTCGTCGAGGAGGGCCGCCGCGAGCTGGAGGTCCTCGTCCGCAGGCGGCAGGACATTCAGGGGGAGATCTCCCGTGTCCAGGACGTTCTTGAGGCGTTGGAGTCATTCGAGGCGCCTTCGGGCGGCGGAAAGCCGGCGGTCGGCAGCCAGGGCACGGGGGGCGTGAAGGCCGGAGTGACTGCGGGATCCACTCGTTCGGGTGGCAAGTCGTCGGAGGGGTAGCCAAATGCTCCGAGGTGTGTGCACCTGATGAAGGTTCAGGCGAACGGGTGACAAGCATTCTGCCGCCTTGCCACTCAAAAGGGGTGTCATTGTCCAGATCAAACGCGGATTGACTCGATGACACGCCGTCTGGGCGCCTAGGATTCCCCTAACACCTCACGTAGCACCTCATCGGTCTCATTCGACAGGAACCCCATGAGCGACACTTCCTCCCCCTTCGGCTTCGAGCTCGTGCGGCGTGGTTACGACCGTGGTCAGGTGGACGACCGCATTACCAAGCTGGTCTCCGACCGCGACAGCGCCCTTGGACGTATCAACTCTCTGGAAAAGCGGATCGAGGAGTTGCACCTCGAAACGCAGAACGCCCAGGCCCAGGTGACCGACGCGGAGCCGTCGTACGCCGGTCTCGGCGCCCGGGTCGAGAAGATCCTGCGGCTGGCCGAGGAGGAGGCGAAGGACCTGCGCGAGGAGGCCCGTCGCGCGGCGGAGCAGCACCGTGAGCTCGCCGAGTCGGCCGCCCAGCAGGTGCGCAACGACGCCGAGTCGTTCGCGGCCGACCGCAAGTCGAAGGCGGAGGACGAGGGCGTCCGCATCGTCGAGAAGGCCAAGGGCGACGCCGCCACCCTGCGCGCCGAGGCCCAGAAGGACGCGGCCTCCAAGCGCGAGGAGGCCGACGCCCTCTTCGAGGAGACCCGCGCGAAGGCCGCCCAGGCCGCCGCGGACTTCGAGACCAACCTGGCCAAGCGCCGCGAGCAGTCCGAGCGCGACCTGGCCTCCCGTCAGGCCAAGGCGGAGAAGCGCCTCGCGGAGATCGAGCACCGCGCCGAGCAGCTGCGCCTGGAGGCCGAGAAGCTGCGTACGGACGCCGAGCGCCGGGCCCGGCAGACCGTGGAGACCGCGCAGCGCCAGGCCGAGGACATCGTGGCCGACGCCAACGCCAAGGCGGACCGCATCCGCAGCGAGTCCGAGCGCGAGCTGGCGGCGCTCACCAACCGCCGCGACTCGATCAACGCGCAGCTGACCAACGTCCGCGAGATGCTGGCGACGCTCACCGGTGCGGCCGTCGCGGCGGCCAACCCGATCGTGGACGACGAGCCCGTGACCCGCGGCGTGCCGGCTCAGCAGAGCCGCTGATTTCCGCCGGGCGGCACGCAGCACCCGTCGCACGCCCGATCGAGGGCCCTATGTCACCTTTTGCGGTGGCGTAGGGCCCTCGGGCGTTCTAGCGTGGCCGCATGATCGAGCTTGAGGGCCTCACGAAACGATTCGGTACGACGACCGCCGTCGACCACCTCAGCTGCCAGATCCGACCGGGGGCGGTGACCGGTTTCCTCGGCCCCAACGGCGCGGGCAAGTCCACGACCATGCGCATGATGCTCGACCTCGACACCCCGACCAGCGGCACGGTCCGGGTCTACGGGAAGCACTACCGCGACCTGCCGGAACCGCTGAAGCACGTCGGGGCGCTACTCGACGCGAAGGCCATGCACGGTGGCCGAAATGCATACAACAACCTTCTCTGCCTGGCCCAATCGAACCGCATCCCGCGACAACGGGTCGATGAAGTGCTGGATCTGGTCGGCCTGACGGCCGTGGCGAAGAAGAAGCCCAAAGGTTTTTCGCTCGGAATGAGCCAACGGCTTGGAATCGCCTCCGCATTGCTGGGTGACCCGGAAATCCTGATGTTCGACGAACCGGTCAACGGCCTGGACCCCGAGGGAATTCTCTGGATCCGCAATCTGATGAAGGGCCTGGCGGCGGAGGGGAGGACGATCTTCGTCTCCTCCCACCTGATGAGCGAAATGGCGCTGACCGCAGACCATTTGGTCGTCATCGGACAGGGAAAGCTGCTGGCAGACCTACCGATGGCCGATTTCATCCGGCAGAACTCGCGCAGCTACGTCCGGCTGCGCACGCCGCAGCAGGAGCGGCTGAAGGACGTCCTGCACGAGGCCGGGATCAACGCCGTCAGCGTTCCCGCCACCGGCACCCTGGAGATCGACGGCGCGAGTGCGGAGCAGCTCGGCGAGCTGGCCGCCCACCACCGGATCGTGCTCCACGAGCTCAGCCCGCAGCGGGCTTCGCTGGAGGAAGCGTTCATGCGCATGACGGCGGACTCCGTCGAGTACCACGCCCACGCACCGGGCACGGCTGCCGACGCCCCGGCCCGGCCGGCCGACGTCCCCGCCTGGGGCGCCGGCTTCCGGGCGACGCGCAAGGCCGGTGAGTGAGCATGGCCTTCACCGCCGTCCTGGCGTCCGAGTGGACCAAGATCCGCACGGTCGCCTCCACCAGCTGGACCCTCGCCCTCGTCTTCCTCGTCACCGTCGGGTTCGCCGCGCTGTTCAGCGCCACGTTCGACCCGAAGACGCTGGACGCGACCCAACGGGCCGCCTTCGACCCCACCTCGACGAGCCTCAGTTCGATGGAGCTCGGACAGCTCGCCATGATCGTCTTCGGCGTGCTGGTCGTGAGCACCGAGTACAGCACGGGCATGATCCGCACCTCACTGGCCGCCGTACCCCGCCGGGAGCGCTTCCTGCTCGGCAAGATGGCGGTCGCGACGGCGCTGGCCCTGGCCGTGGGGCTGCTGACCAGCTTCACGTCGTTCTTCCTCACCCAGGCGCTCCTCGGTGACCTCCGCATCGGGATCGGCGAGGAGGGCGTGCTGCGCGCCGTGACCGGCGCCGGACTGTACCTGGCGCTGCTGGCCCTCTTCTGCATGGGCGTGGCGACCATGCTGCGCAGCTCGGTCGCCGCCATCAGCGTCCTGGTCCCGTTCTTCCTGATCGTCTCGAACCTCCTCGTGGGTTTCGAGGCGACGCGTACGGTCGGCCAGTACCTGCCGGGCAACGCCGGGGAGAGGATCATGCAGGTCGTGCCGAACGCGCTGGGCACCTTCGAGACCCCCTACGGCCCCTGGGGCGGCTTCGGGATCATGCTCCTCTGGACGCTGGCCGCGGTACTCGGGGGCTACGCCGTCCTCCGCAAGAGGGACGCCTGACCTCCCACCCGCGTACTAAGGGGGATCCCCGGGCCCACCTCAGGGGCAGCTCAGGGATTCGGCCGGGACGGAACCGCGGGAACCTCGTTATCCTCTTAACCCTTACGCCGGCGAAAGTCGTCCCGGCCTGGTAAGGGGCAGAAAGATGATCGAGGCAGTCGGCCTGACCAAGCGCTTCGGCGCCAAGACCGCCGTCGACCAGCTGTCCTTCCAGGTCAAGCCGGGGCACGTCACCGGATTCCTGGGGCCCAACGGCTCCGGGAAGTCCACCACCATGCGCATGATCGTCGGCCTGGACCGGCCCACGTCCGGTCATGTCACGATCAACGGCCGGCCCTTCCGGGAGCTGCCGAACGCCCAGCGACACGTCGGGGCCCTGCTCGACGCCAAGGCCGTGCACGGCGGTCGCCGGGCCCGAACCCACCTGCTGTCCATCGCCCAGCTCTCCGGGATCCCGGAGAAGCGGGTGGACGAGGTGCTGGCCGTGGTCGGCCTCCAGGACGCCGCCCGGCAGCGCACGAAGGGCTTCTCGCTCGGCATGGGCCAGCGGCTCGGCATCGCCACCGCCCTGCTCGGCGACCCGCAGGTGCTGCTGTTCGACGAGCCGGTCAACGGGCTCGACCCCGAGGGCATCCTCTGGGTCCGCAACCTCATGCGCCGCCTCGCCTCCGAGGGCCGCACCGTCCTGGTCTCCTCCCACCTGATGAGCGAGATGGCGCTGACCGCCGACCACCTGATCGTGATCGGTCGAGGGCGGCTGCTGGCCGACATGGGTACGCAGGAGTTCATCGCGCACAACTCGGCCGGATTCGCTCGGGTGCGCACGGCCGACACTGATCCTGATGGCCGGGACGCGCTGGGTACGGCCCTGGCCAAGGCGGGCGGCCGGGTCCTCCAGGAGCCCGACGGAGCACTGCGCGTGACCGGCCTGGAGCTACCGCGCATCTCCGACCTCGCGCACGAGACCGGCGTACGACTGTGGGAGCTGTCGCCGCACCGGGCCTCGCTGGAGGAGGCGTACATGCGGATGACCCAGTCCACCGTCGAGTACACCTCCACCGACGACCCGCGTGCCGAGCTGTGGGAACCCGAGCCGCCCTCCGTCCCGGCCTGGGAGGAGGAGGCGGAGGCGGCGGCGGCCCCCGACGTCCCGCAGACCGGCTTCTTCGCGCCCCCGCCGCCCGGGGCGGGCGGGCAGCCCTTCCTGATGCCCAGCGAGCCGGGCGAGCTGGCGAGCACCGCCAGGGACACCACCCCGCACACCCCCGAGGACACCCGATGACCCCGACGACCCCGACGGCGGAGCAGCCCGGGAGCTACAGCTCTCCCCTCGCCACGCCGCGGCCGCACCTGGGGCACGCCATGGCCTCGGAGTGGACCAAGCTGGTCTCGCTCCGCTCCACCCTGTGGACGCTGGGCTCGCTCGTGCTGACCGTGGTCGGCGTCGGCCTGACGGTCGTCGCGCAGACCGCGGACGGGGACTACACGGACATCAACTTCACCACGCCCGCCCTCTTCGGCCTGCTGGTCGGTCAGCTCGCGGTGATCGTCCTCGGGGTGCTGACCATCAGCTCGGAGCACGGCACCGGGCTGGTGCGGACCACGTTCACGGCGGCCCCGGACCGCTTCCGGGTGCTCACCGCGAAGTACCTCGTCTTCAGCATGGTGGCCTTCGCCACCACCGCGTTGTCGGTCTTCGTGGTCGGGATCACCGCGGCGGTCGTGCGCGGCGGCACCGCCTCCGGCCCGCACGCGGCCGGCGAGTGGTTCGGGGCGCTGCTCGGCTGTGGCTACGTCACCCTGCTCGGCGTGCTCGCGCTCGCCATCGGCTCGCTCGTGCGGCACTCCGCCGGGGGGATCGCCGTCATGCTGGGCCTGGTCACCCTGCCGCCGGTGATAGGGGCCATGCTCTCCGTCTGGGAGGCCGTCGCGCCCGCCGGCCGGATGATCCTGCAGCACAACGTGCCGGTGGCGCTGATGACGCTGTTCGGCCTGCCAGGGGGCGGCGACCTGGGCCCGGATCCGAGCAGCCTCTCGCACGTGACGCTCATCGTGCTGGTCACCGGCAGCGCGGTGGCCGCCTCGTACGTGTTCGTCGGCCGCCGGGACGTCTAGGGTCAGTACCGCGGCGCGTTGCGGGACCGCTGCACCTTCGAGGTGCGGCGGTCCTTCGCGTTCCAGCAGGCCTTGTGCCAGTGCCGGCGGTCGTCCACGCCGCCGTATTCGGGCCAGGCCACCAGGTGCGGGGTGCCGGAGGGGATCTCCTGGTCGCAGCCGGGGCAGCGGTAGCGCTTGCCCACCGCGCTCGCGCCGGCCACGTGCCGGACCTTCCAGTCCTCGCCCTGGTACTCCTCCGTGCGCTCCAGCCCGTAGCGGTCGAGGCCGGTGCTCGGGCGTTCGTCCGGGGTCTCGCCGCCCCTGGGGCGGTTGTTGCGCGGTGACACGTATACCTCACGGATGGGCGGACGGCAGTGACTTTCTCCCAGACTACGCGCAGCGAGGCCGGGTACCCGCAGGGTTGCTGAGGAAGGCGGCCGCGCGAGAGGAATGGCCCGACAATCCCAATAACTTTCGTGTCAGCCCGTGCCTTTGGCACGTGTCAGACGTTGTTGCCATAGGAAGAACCGGTCCACCTGGGGGAGGCCGCGTCAGCCGCGAGGAGGATAAAGGCGATGCGCGTAGGAGCGTTTGTACTGGCGGCCCAGTTCCCGGGCCAGGGACAGGGAGAGGCACTGCACCGGGCGGTGCGGACCGCCGACGTGGCAGAGGAGGCCGGGCTCGACTCGGTCTGGCTCGCCGAGCACCACTTCGTCCCCTACGGGGTCTGTCCCTCGGCGGTGACCCTGGCGGCCCTGCTGCTGGGTCGGACCCGGCGGCTGCGGGTGGCCACGGCGGTGAGCGTGCTGCCGAGCACGCACCCGGTGGCGCTCGGGGAGCAGGCGGCCCTGCTGCACATGACCTCGGGCGGCCGGTTCACCCTCGGGGTGGGCCGCGGCGGGCCCTGGATCGACCTGGAGGTGTTCGGGGGCGGCCTGGACAGTTACGAGAACGGCTTCCCGGAGGCCCTGGACCTGCTGCGGCGCTGGCTGACGGAGGCGCGGGTGGGCGCCGCCGGCGAGCGGTACGGGTTCCGCGAGGTGGCCGTCGTGCCCCGCCCCTCGGAGGCCCTGGACGGGGACGCGGCGGGGCCCGAGGTCATCGTGGCCTGCACCTCGCCGGCGTCGGTGCGGATGGCCGCGGAGCGCGGGCTGCCGATGCTCCTCGGGATGCACTGCGGGGACGACACGAAGGCCGAGATGATCGCGCTGTGGCGCAGCACGGCGCTGGCGGCGGGCCACTCGCACGAGCAGGTGGTGGACGCCGGGCACGTCTCCGCCGGGGTGTGCCAGATCGCGGACCGTACGGCGGACGCGCGCGAGACCCTGCTGAAGGCGATGCCGGGCTGGCTCAAGCAGGGCCTCGACGCGCATGTGACGGTGGACGGTCGGGCGCGCGCGATGCGGGATCCGGTCGCCTACACGGAACTGTTGTGCGACCTGCACCCGGTGGGCACCCCGCAGGTGGCGGCGGACCGACTGGCGGCCACGTCGGCACGGACGGGCATCACGCGCTTCGCCTTCCTGACGGAGGGCTCGGGCGATCTTGCCGCGACGGAGGAGAACGTACGCCGGCTCGGCGTCGAGGTCCTTCCCCGCCTCGGCTGAGAGCTGCCGGCCCCACCTGGACGTTTCTTTCGGATCACGCCCGAACGGCATGATCCGAAAGAGGCGGCCCGGACACGGCCGGCAGGGCCTAGCAGTCGCGCAGCTCGGGCGACTGGTTGAGCAGCTGACCGCGGATCGAAGTGAACTTGGCCAGCCGGTCGTCCACCGAGGAATCCAGCGGGAACACCGCCACCCGGTGGCAGTTCTGGAATGCCAGGCGCACTCCGAAGTGCCGCTGCAGCGCACCGCGTATCGCGTCACTCGCGAGGGCGCGCAGCAGCTGCCCCCGCGCCTGCTCGTCCGGGGGCGGCGTCTGGTTGTCGGCGAACTCTCCGCCGTCCACCTTCAGCTGAGCCACCAGCGAGCTGATCATCTCCCAGGCGAAGGGCAGGGAGGTCCGGACGCAGTCGACGAAAGCGGCTTCGTCGACCTCGCCTCGCTCGGCCTGTTCGAGTAGGGCCGGTGAGACGTCGAGCGACATGGGTTCTCCTCTCGCGACCCCGGCCGTTTGGGTTGCCGGAGTCTTACGGGCAGGGAAGGAGGTCGCGACGCAGAGTGCACGCTCGACAACCTCCCGCTCACCACGGTAGGCGTCCCATCGGTGACGCACCAGGAGAATGCGCATACAACGCGCCATCGGCGAACGGGGCTTTCAGGGGCGAATCGCGTGAAGGCCTTCTCGTCGAGTAGCGTTGCCGACCATGCGTCTCGTCATCGCCCGCTGCTCCGTCGACTACGCGGGCCGGCTCACCGCCCATCTGCCCTCGGCACCCCGTCTGATCCTCGTGAAGGCCGACGGCAGTGTCTCGATCCACGCGGACGACCGAGCGTACAAACCGCTCAACTGGATGTCGCCGCCGTGCACCCTCAAGGAGGGGAGCGGTGATGAGGCCAACATCTGGACGGTCATCAACAAGGCGGGCGAGAAGCTCATCATCACCATGGAGGAAGTCCTCCACGACTCCTCCCACGAGCTCGGCACCGACCCGGGGCTCATCAAGGACGGCGTCGAGGCGCACCTCCAGGAACTGCTCGCGGACCGCATCGAAACGCTGGGCGAGGGCTACACGCTGATCCGGCGCGAATACATGACGGCGATCGGCCCGGTGGACATCCTGTGCCGGGACGCCTCGGGCGCGACGGTGGCCGTGGAGATCAAGCGCCGCGGCGAGATCGACGGTGTCGAGCAGCTGACGCGCTACCTCGAACTCCTCAACCGCGACCCGCACCTGGCCCCGGTCCGGGGTGTCTTCGCGGCCCAGGAGATCAAGCCGCAGGCGAAGGTCCTGGCGACGGACCGCGGCATGGACTGCGTGGTCCTGGACTACAACGCGCTGCGCGGCATCGAGGACGACAAGCTCCGCCTGTTCTGATACTCCGCCGCGCTCCGCACAACGGCTCCGTCCCGAGGGACGGAGCCGTTGTCGTTCACTGCTCCGTGACCGGTGAGACGGCCGTACCCGTCTGGGTGGCGGTGGCCGTCGGCGTGGGCTCGCCGGTCCCCGTCGGGGTCGGCGAGGGCTCCGCGCTGGTCGGCGCGGGCGAAACGGGTGTCGCCGGCGGGGACTTGGGCGGCGTCGGGGACGGGCGGCGCGACGGGGTCCGGGCGGGGCTGCGGCCCGGGGTCGGGGCGGCGCTCTGCCCGGGCGCGGAGGTTTCCGCCGGCGGGGCCGATACGGGCGGCTCCGGTGCAGGATCGTTCCCGCTGTTCACGGTGGTCGTGGTGGACTCCGTGACCGTGGGGGTGGCGGACACCGCCGGTCCCTGCTCCGGGGGCGCGCTGTCCGAGGAGCTCAGGGCGAGGCTCACGGCCGTCCCCAGCGCCACCACCGCCAGTGCGCCCGCGCCGGCCAGCAGGACGAGCCGGCGACGGCCGGGGGACGGGGTCGGTGCGGTGGTGGGCCGGGGCGCGGCGGGCGGTGCGGGCGGGGCGGGCTTCGGATTCAGCGGGAAGGCGTCCTCGAAGACCTCGGACAGCGTCGTGGGCGCGTCCGAGCGGCCGGTCACCGGCACGACCGGGGTCATCCGGGTCACGGCCTCGGCGGATACCGGGGCCACGGGGGCGACCCGGGCTCCGGGAGCCACGGGGGGCACCTTGCTCGTGGGCGCCTCGGAGGCCGCCGGGGACGTCGTGGGCAAGGGGGCCGTCATGGGCGCGGGGGCGGCCTTGGGTGCCGCGGCGGCCGGCGTGGCCACCGTCACGGCCTCCCCGGCCGCGGCAGCAGCGACCGGCGCCTCCAGACGCAGCGGGGGTGATGCGGCTGCCCCCGCCGTCTCCTGGTCGACGACGAGCGCGAGCGCCCGCCGCCCGGCGACCGTGCCCCGCTTGTCGGCCAGGGCGCCCCGCAGCCCGATCGAGGTCTCCAGCTCGGCCCGTGCCCGGTCCAGGCGCTCTTCGCACAGGGCCAGCACCCCGAGCTCGTGGTGGAAGTACGCCTGCTCGGCGACCTCTCCGGCCTTGCGCGCGGCCTCCGCTCCCGAGCGCAGCACACGCTCCCAGGCCTCCCAGTGCAGCGAGGCCGCGAACGCCGGAGCCGCCGTGCGCGCCAGCAGCACCGCCGCGACCACGTCCGCTCCGGCCAGTGCCGCCAGCACCGCATCCGCCTCCGCCGCGACCCGCTCCGGGACCACCGAGGCGTGCCCGGTCCACCAGGCGTAGTGCCGGGCGGCCGTGCGGGCCGCCTCCGGCGCGGTGTCCCCGTAGCCGACCTCCTCCAGCTGTCGTGCGACGCCGGACGCCAGCCGGTACCGCGTCCCGACGGGCGTCAGCAGGCCGCAGGCCAGCAGCTCCGCCACCGCCGTGTCGGCGTGGGTGTCCCCCACCAGCGCGGGCAGGTGCGCGTGGTGCGGGAGTTCGCCGCCGAGCGCGCACGCGATGCGCAGGGCCGCGCGCGCCGACTCGCTGACCCGCGAGGCCAGCAGCTCTGCCGGGGCGGCGGCCTCGGCGAGGGTCGGCAGCGGTACGTGCACGGCGTCGCGCGGGCGCCCTTCGAAGACGCCGGGCTCCTCCTCCTCGTCGTCCTCGTCGCTGTGGTTGAGCTCGTCCCGCTGCCGCAGCAGCGCGGCGGCCTGTACGAAGCGCAGGGGCAGCCCCTCGGAGGCGAAGCCCAGGTCCCCCGCCCAGGCGGCCTCCTCGTCCGTCAGCGGTCGTCCGACGCCCGCTTCCAGCAGTTCCAGGCAGTCGGCCTTGCCCAGTCCGCCGAGGAAGACCTCCTCGACGTGCGAGTCGTCGGAGGGGGCCCGGGTGTCGGGGGTCCCGGCCAGCAGGTAGGCGCATTCGGGGGTGGCGCGCATCAGCTCGTCGAGGGCGGTCCCGCCCATCTCCAGGTCGTCCAGGAGGACGACGGCGCCTATCTCCCGTACGCGGGCCAGGAGCTCGGCCCGTCCGGGGCGCTGCTGCTCGGCCTCGTACACGGTCGCGTAGAGGGCGTGGAGCAGTTCGCCGGGCTGCTGGTGCCCGTATCCGCTGAGCCGTACGACGCCGTCGGGCGCGAGGCCCGCGCACCGGTCGGCGACCGCGTCGAGCAGTGCGCTGCGGCCGGACCCCGAGGGCCCGGTCAGGCGTACGGACCGGCCCCGGCCCAGCAGCCGCACCAGCCGTTCGCACTCCTCCTCGCGCTCCAGCAAGGGGCGGGCGGGCGCGGCCGGGCCCGGCAGTGCGGGCGGCCGGGCGGCGGTGGCACGAGCCGCGCGGGCGGCCTCGGTGCGCTTGGCGGGTCGGGCCGGCTCGGTGCCGGGGCGCAGCGGTTCGATCTCGCTGCCGTCGACCGGGTTGACGGTGAGGGCGAACCCGCCCGCGGTCAGGCTGACGACCCGTGCGGGCCAGGCCGCCGCGGGCGTCGCGGAGACCGTGGGCGCCACGGGCGCGGAGCCGCCCGTGGGCTGCTCGTGCTGTTCGGTCTGCCCGTGTGTACGGTCCATGACCCAGTCCCCCGATCGCGGGCCGCGCGCCTCGCCGTCGTACCGCCCGGCCTTCGCGCACCCGCTGTCGCCACCGGTCCGGTTTCCGCCCGAACCCTAGACGGTGGCCGGTCGTGCGGGAAACCGCAGGGGTGCGATCACCACCGGACCGTTACGTTTCCGCAGGGAATGCGGAGGTCAGCGGGGTGCCGGTCAGACGCGGGGCAGGGACTCGGCTTCCAGGCCGCCTTCGATCGCGAGGATCCGGTGCAGCCGGGTCGCGACGAGCAGCCGCTGCATCTGCGGCGGCACGCCGCGCAGGACCAGGCGCCGGCCGGTCCGGCCGGCGCGGCGGTGCGCTCCCATGATCACGCCGAGACCGGTCGCGTCCCAGGAGTCGAGCCCGGTGAGGTCGAGCACGAGATCGCCCTGGCCGTCATCGAGGGCGGAGTGGAGGGCCGTACGGGCGTCCGCCGCGCTGCGCACGTCGAGGCGGCCCCCGACAGCGAGTTCGGCGTGGTCGCCCCTGATGTGCATGTGTACTCCCGGCAGTACTGCGTACGTATGGTCCGACTGGTCCGTGGTCGGCAACTCTCACTGCAACTGACTGCCGCGCGGGCAGGGAAGTTGCCGACCGTGAGCGAACCGATACTTAATTCACCCTTAGGGGTGAAGGCATTCGAACGGTGGCGCTCCGTGGCAGGGCCAGGCCTCAGTGCTTGTAGAAGCCCTGGCCGCTCTTGCGCCCAAAGTCCCCCGCGTCCACCATCCGGCGCATGAGCTCCGGCGGGGCGAACTTCTCGTCCTGGGACTCGGTGTAGATGTTGCTGGTGGCGTGCAGCAGGATGTCGACGCCCGTGAGGTCGGCGGTGGCCAGCGGGCCCATGGCGTGACCGAAGCCGAGCTTGCAGGCGATGTCGATGTCCTCGGCGGAGGCCACGCCCGACTCGTACAGCTTTGCGGCCTCGACGACCAGCGCGGAGATCAGACGGGTCGTCACGAAGCCGGCGACGTCGCGGTTGACGACGATGCAGGTCTTGCCGACGGACTCGGCGAACGCGCGGGTGGCGGCGAGGGTTTCGTCGCTCGTCTTGTAGCCGCGCACGAGCTCGCACAGCTGCATCATCGGAACGGGCGAGAAGAAGTGGGCGCCGACGACCCGCTCCGGACGCTCCGTCACGGCCGCGATCTTCGTGATCGGGATGGCGGAGGTGTTGGAGGCGAGGATCGCGTCCTCGCGGACGATCTTGTCCAGGGCGCGGAAGATCTCGTGCTTGATCTCGATCTTCTCGAAGGCCGCCTCCACCACGATGTCGACGTCGGCGACCGCGTCGAGGTCCGTGGTGGTGGTGATGCGGGCGAGCGCCGCCTCGGCGTCCTCCGCCGTCAGCTTCCCCTTGGAGACGAACTTGTCGTAGGAGGCCTTGATTCCGTCCGTGCCACGGGTCAGCGCGGCTTCGGTGACGTCGCGGAGCACGACGTCCCAACCCGCCTGAGCGGAGACCTGCGCGATTCCGGAACCCATGAGTCCGGCACCGATGACGGCGAGCTTCCCAGCCACTACACACCCCTCGTTTCCCTACGGCACAGTCACGTAGTCACTCCGGCGGAGACTAGCGCCCGGGCGGTGCGGTGTGACCGTGAAGTAACACGCGTCACGTCTCAGATGACGGACATCACACCGGTACGGCCCAGCAGCCCTGCCCGGCCGTCCAGTTCACGCACCGTCGGCCCCGGGGCACTTCTCGGCCAGTGCGCGCAGTCGCCGCAGCTCCTTGCGCGCGGCCCCGAGATGCCCGATTTCGACGGCCATGGCGCCCCGGCCCGCGAGGTAGTGCGCGTCGGCCCCGGCCTGCGCGTCCGCGTGCGGGCAGGTATGGATCTCCCGTTGCAGGAAGCGGAGCCGCGCGAGGATGTCGCGGGCCGCGGGGAGGTACGCCCGCGCGGGCGCGTGCTCCGCGCGCAGCATGTCCTTGGCGTAGTCCCAGACACGCGCGTCGTGTTCGGCGGCGCCCGGTTCGCCCGGATGGTGCGGATGCTCCGCCCAGCGGGCGGCGTGCTCGCGCAGGTCGTCGACGCGGTCGAGGGCCTCCCCCAGCCGCCCGGCGGCCACGGCCGCGCGCCCGTCCCGGGCGCACTCGGCCGGTTCGGCGAGGTGGTGGTCCGGACCCGGTGCGTGCCGGGTCGCCAGGAAGCCCGCCAGGAGGTCGATCTGCTGGGCGGCCTCGGCCAGCCGCCAGGTGTAGTACGCGTCGGCCACGTGGCCGCTCCCCCGTTCCCGGGGCTCCCACGGCCCCCTCGGACCGTACGCGGACAGCGGCGACCTCGCCCGGATTTTCCCCGGCGGGGCCGTCTACCCTGGCCGCATGGTGAACCTCACGCGCATCTACACCCGTACCGGCGACCGGGGCACGACCGCTCTGGGCGACATGAGCCGTACCGCCAAGACCGACCTGCGGATCTCCGCGTACGCCGACGCCAACGAGGCCAACGCGGCCATCGGGACGGCGATCGCGCTCGGCGGGCTGTCGGCGGACGTGGTGAAGGTCCTGGTCCGCGTGCAGAACGACCTGTTCGACGTCGGAGCGGACCTGTGCACCCCGGTGGTCGAGAACCCGGAGTACCCGCCGCTGCGCGTGGAGCAGTTCTACGTGGACAAGCTGGAGGCGGACTGCGACCTCTTCCTGGAGCAGGTGGAGAAGCTGCGCAGCTTCATCCTCCCCGGCGGCACCCCCGGCGCGGCCCTGCTCCACCAGGCCTGCACCGTGGTCCGCCGCGCCGAGCGCTCGACCTGGGCGGCGCTGGAGGTGCACGGCGAGGTGATGAACCCGCTGACCGCCACCTACCTGAACCGGCTCTCCGACCTCCTGTTCATCCTGGCCCGGGTGGCCAACAAGGAGGTCGGGGACGTGTTGTGGGTGCCGGGCGGCGAGCGCTGAGCGGGGGTACCGCCGGTCGGTCCGGGCCCGCGGCCCGACCGGCGTGACACCGCCTAACCGTCGGTCCGGGCGAGCCTGCGTTCCTCGGCGGCGGCGTCCGGGACGGCCGGGGGCTTGCTCGGCCAGACCGTGTACGCCGCGGCGACCAGGGCGTGGATCCCGACCACCCGCAGGGCGGCGAACTGCCAGCCCTGCAGCGAGCTGACGTCGCCCGTGTCGCCCACGTGCCAGATCGCCGCCTGGAGCAGGCCGAGGGCAACGGCCGCGCCGAGGACGGTGCGGGCCCACAGCTTCCACTCGTGGACGGCCCGCGCCTTGCCGTAGCCGGCGCCGACCGGCTTGGGCCCGCCGGCCAGGCGGTACGCGGCGTGCCCGTCGAGCCACTTGATCGTGTAGTGGCCGTAGGCCACGGTGTAGCCGATGTAGAGCGCCGCGACACCGTGCTTCCAGTCGGGTTCCGCCCCGTTCTTGAGGTCGACCGTGGTGACGACCAGCAGGATCAGCTCCATCAGCGGCTCGCACAGCAGGACCGCCGCCCCCAGCCCGGGCATCTTCGCGAGGTACCGCAGCGCCAGTCCGGCCGCCAGCAGTACCCAGAAGCCGACCTCGCAGGCGATGATCAGCGCGACGATCATGGGACTCTCCGTCCGCTCGGGTTCTCCGTTCCCTTCCAGGCTCCCGTCCGGCCGGGTCCGATACGTCGTCTCCATTGACCATGTGGGCCTGCATCGTTCGATGTACCCGAACCTCGGCCTGCCTGCCGACGTGCGGGGCCCGTGCACCCTGTTGGATGGGAACGTGACCGAGAAGAGCCTGCGCCCCCACCGTGACGACGTCTTCCTCGCGGTGGTCAGCACGGCCGCGGGCCTGGTCTTCTGGTCGCTCGGCGTCTACAGCAGCCCCGGCCGGGGCTTCCTGCCGGCCTGGGCGGCCCTGGTCCCGCTCGTGGTCCTCGGCTCGATGGAGCTGCTGCGCCGCACCAAGCCGAATCTGACCCTGACCGTCGGCACCATCGGGGTGATCGTCGACCAGTTCACCGTCGGTAGCCTCGCCACCGTCGTGATCTTCACCGACCTGATGTACGCCGCCGTCGTGTACGGGAAGCCGGCCATGGCCCGGCGGCTCCCGATCACCACCGGCATGGTCACCCTCGTGGTCACCATCGCGTCGCTGGCCTGGCTGCGCGTCCCGCAGGCCCTGCTGATCGGCGCGATCACCGGCATCGTGAGCTTCGGCCCGGCCCTGACCGGCGCCACCCTGCGCAACCACCGCGAGGCCGCCGAGGCCGCGCGGCTGCGCGCCGAGCAGACCGCGCTGTTGGCCGAGATGGACCGCAGCCAGGCCGTGGCTGCCGAGCGCGCCCGGATGGCCCGCGAGCTGCACGACATGGTGGCCAACCACCTCTCCGCCATCGCCATCCACTCCACCGCCGCGCTCTCCATCGACACGGCCGCGACCAGCCGGGACGCGCTCGGGGTGATCCGCGAGAACAGCGTGCAGGGACTGGCCGAAATGCGTCGGCTGATCGGGCTGCTGCGGGACGCCGGCGGCGACACGGAGCCGGTCGCCGTGCCCTCGTTGGACGGCCTGGAGGCCCTGCTCGGGCAGGCCAGGACCAACGGCTCGGCCAGCGGGCTGACGTTCGCGCTCCACGACGACCGCCCCTCCGGGGAGCCTGCGGCGGCGCCCGTGGAACTCGCCGCGTACCGGATCGTCCAGGAGTCGCTGACCAACGCCCTCAAGCACGCCGCCCCGGGCACCGTCACCGTCCGCGTGGCGCACGCCGACGGGCTGCTGACCGTGGGGGTGGACTCGCCCTTCGGGGATCGGCCCGGGCCCCGCGCCCCGGGCTCGGGAGCCGGGCTGATCGGCATGCGGGAGCGGACGGAGCTGCTGGGCGGGGAGTTCACGGCGGGGCGGTCCGGTGCGGTCTGGCAGGTGCGGGCGACACTGCCCGCGGAGGAGAAAGCGGTGGAGGCATGACCATTCGGGTGGTGGTGGCGGAGGATCAGGGCGCGGTCCGGGCCGGGCTGGTGCTCATCCTGCGCAGCGCGGGCGACGTGGAGGTGGTGGGCGAGGCGGGCGACGGCGAGGAAGCGGTGCGCCTGGCCCGGGAGCTACGGCCGGATCTCGTCCTCATGGACGTGCAGATGCCCCGGCTCGACGGGGTGTCCGCGACCCGTCAGGTGGTCTCGGAGGGCCTGGCCGACGTCCTGGTGCTGACCACCTTCGACCTCGACGAGTACGTCTTCGGGGCGCTGCGCGCGGGGGCCGCGGGCTTCCTGCTGAAGAACGCGGACGCCGCGGAGCTGATCGCGGCGGTACGGACCGTCGCGCGCGGGGAGGGGCTGATCTCCCCGGCGGTGACCAGGCGGCTGATCGCGGAGTTCGCGGCGCCCCGCCCGGCGCGGCCCGCCCCGGCGCCGGAGCGGGCCGCGGCGGTCGCCTCTCTCACCCGGCGGGAGCGGGAGGTGCTGAGCGCGCTGGGCGAGGGCCTGTCGAACGCGGAGATCGCCGTGCGCCTGGAGATGGCGGAGGCGACGGCCAAGACGCACGTCAGCCGGTTGCTCGGCAAGCTGGAGCTGCGCAGCAGGCTCCAAGCGGCCGTGCTGGCGCAGGAGTTGGGGATATAGGCACGTAGGCGCGCACCGGTCTGGACCTCTTGACGGTTGGTCCAGACCTTTCTACGCTCGCCGCAACACTGTGGTGAGCGTGCCATGACAAAGCGTGCTCACGGGCGGCGCAGGTCCCACCCCCATGTCGCAGTCGGCCCCACGACCGCGACGGACCTACGGAGGATCACCCTTGAGCACAGCATCCCCACCCCGCACCGGGCGCACCCGGCTCTTCCACCGCGTCGCGGCGATCGTGGCCGCGCTCGCCCTGCCCGTCACCGGCCTCGTCGCACTGGCCGGACCGGCCCAGGCAGCCGCAGCCGCGACGGCGACGTACACCAAGGTCTCCGACTGGGGCTCCGGCTTCGAGGGCAAGTGGGTGGTGAAGAACACCGGCACCACCACCCTCAGCAGCTGGACCGTGGAGTGGGACTACCCGGCGGGCACCTCGGTCACCTCCGCCTGGGACGCCACCGTCACCAGCTCGGGCACCCACTGGACCGCCAAGAACCTCGGCTGGAACGGCACCCTCGCCCCCGGCGCGAGCGCCAGCTTCGGCTTCAACGGCGCCGGCGCCGGCGCCCCGAGCGGGTGCAAGATCAACGGCGCCTCCTGCGACGGCACCACTCCGCCCGGCGACGCTCCCCCCACCGCTCCCGGCACCCCCACCGCGAGCAACGTCGCCGACACCTCGCTCACCTTGACCTGGACCCCGGCCACCGACGACAAGGGCGTCAAGAACTACGACGTCTACCGGGGCTCCGCCAAGATCGCCACGGTCACCGGGACCAGCTACGCCGACTCCGGCCTGACCAAGGGCACGACGTACACGTACAGCGTCACCGCCCGCGACACCATCGACCAGACGGGCCCCTCCTCCGGCTCCACCACGGTCACCACGACCGGCGGGGTCATCCCCCCGGACCCGGGCGGCAAGGTCAAGCTCGGCTACTTCACCAACTGGGGCGTCTACGGCCGCAACTACCACGTGAAGAACCTGGTCACCTCCGGCACCGCGGGCAAGATCACCCACATCAACTACGCCTTCGGCAACGTCCAGAACGGCCAGTGCACCATCGGGGACGCCTACGCCGACTACGACAAGGCCTACACCGCCGACCAGAGCGTCGACGGCGTCGCCGACACCTGGGACCAGCCGCTGCGCGGCAGCTTCAACCAGCTGCGCAAGCTGAAGAAGGCCTACCCCAACATCAAAATCCTGTGGTCCTTCGGCGGCTGGACCTGGTCCGGCGGCTTCCCGCAGGCCGCCGCCAACCCGACGGCCTTCGCCCAGTCCTGCTACAACCTGGTCGAGGACCCGCGCTGGGCCGACGTCTTCGACGGCATCGACCTGGACTGGGAGTACCCGAACGCCTGCGGCCTGTCCTGCGACACCAGCGGCCCGGCCGCCTTCAAGAACCTGATGCAGGCCGTGAAGGCCCGGTTCGGCGCGAACAACCTGGTCACCGCGGCCATCACCGCCGACGCCTCGGACGGCGGCAAGATCGACAAGGCCGACTACGCGGGCGCCGCGCAGTACGTCGACTTCTACAACGTCATGACGTACGACTTCTTCGGTGCCTGGGCGGCCCAGGGCCCGACGGCCCCGCACTCCCCGCTCACCTCCTACGCGGGCATCCCGCAGGCCGGCTTCAACTCGGCCGACGCCATCGCCAAGCTCAAGGCCAAGGGCGTCGCCGGCGCCAAGCTCAACCTCGGCATCGGCTTCTACGGCCGCGGCTGGACCGGAGTGACCCAGGCGGCCCCCGGCGGCACCGCCACCGGGCCCGCGCCGGGCACGTACGAGCAGGGCATCGAGGACTACAAGGTGCTCAAGACCAGCTGCCCGGCGACCAGCACGGTCGCCGGCACGGCCTACGCCAAGTGCGGCAGCAACTGGTGGAGCTACGACACCCCCGCCACGATCGCCGGGAAGATGACCTGGGCCAAGCAGCAGGGCCTCAAGGGGGCCTTCTTCTGGGAGTTCAGCGGCGACACCACCAACGGTGAACTCGCGAACGCGATCCACACCGGGCTGCAATAAGGACCGAAGCCGGGGAGACGGGTCCGCCCCCGTCTCCCCGGCTTCTCGGCGTACCGGCTAGGCCACGTTCACCCGCTGGCCGGGGGGCGCCGCCTCCAGCCACGCGAGGAACCCGGTCAGCGCGTCCTCGCTCATCGCCAGCTCCAGGCGGGTCCCCCGGTGGAGGCAGCCGAGCACGACGGCGTCGGAGAGCAGCGCCAGCTCCTCCTCGCCCTCCGGGGCACGGCGGGCGACGACCTCGATGGAGGAGCGCTCCAGCAGCCGCCGCGGGCGCGGGGAGTACGAGAACACCCGGAACCACTCGATCCGGTCACCGCTGTAGCGCGCGACCCCGTACACCCAGCCCTTGCCGGAGATGTCGGGCTCCTCGGACACGCCCCAGCGCATGCTGCAGTCGAAGGTGCCGCCGGACCGCTGGATGAGTCTGCGGCGCAACCCGAAGACAAACAGCCCGATCACCACCAGGATGACGACCAGGCCGCTCACAAGCAGAGCGAGGAGCATCTTCACCGACCTCCTCGCTCATCGAATACACATGAGAAACGGGGGCCCCTCCCAGACGGAGTCTGGGGGAGGACCTGCATCGCCTCAGCCGCGACCCGGTCTGGAAAATTCCAGCACGGACCGCGGCTGAGGTCTGTCGGGTCCCGGAGGTCGCCCCCCGGGACTCAAACGATCAAACTCCGACGGGCGTTCAGCCCGTTACGGCGCGCAGCCGGACATCAGCGCGACGCTCGGCGGCCGCATCGGCCTCCGCCTTCGCGCGCTCCAGTGCCCGCTCCGCACGCTGGACGTCAATCTCGTCCGCGAGCTCGGCGATCTCGGCCAGCAGGGACAGCTTGTTGTCCGCGAACGAGATGAAACCGCCGTGCACCGCGGCGACGACGGTGTTGCCGTCGCTGGTACGGATGGTCACCGGGCCCGATTCCAGCACACCGAGAAGCGGCTGGTGACCGGGCATGACGCCGATGTCGCCGGACGTGGTGCGGGCGACAACAAGGGTGGCCTCGCCGGACCAGACATTGCGGTCCGCCGCGACCAGCTCGACGTGCAGCTCAGCAGCCAAGGTGGCTCCTCGGGTCACCACCCGGCGGGTCGGCCGGGTGTTGGGTCAAATTCTAATGGGCGTGGGGAGAGGGACGGGACACACCCGCCCCTCTCCGTCTGCAGACGGCGTCGGCCTTCGCCGGCGGCCTGCGAACCGGATGCGCTCCGTGAGGAGCGCGCCGGATCAGGAGACGCCCAGCTCCTTGGCGTTGGCCTTCAGGTCCTCGATGCCACCGCACAGGAAGAACGCCTGCTCGGGGAAGTGGTCGTAGTCACCGTCGCAGATCGCGTTGAACGCGGTGATCGACTCGTCGAGCGGAACGTCCGAACCGTCCACGCCGGTGAACTGCTTCGCCACGTGGGTGTTCTGCGACAGGAAGCGCTCGACGCGACGGGCACGGTGGACAACGAGCTTGTCCTCCTCGCCCAGCTCGTCGATACCGAGGATCGCGATGATGTCCTGGAGGTCCTTGTACTTCTGCAGGATCCCCTTGACGCGCATCGCCGTGGCGTAGTGGTCCGCCGCGATGTACCGCGGGTCGAGGATGCGGGACGTCGAGTCCAGCGGGTCCACGGCCGGGTAGATGCCCTTCTCGGAGATCGGACGGGAGAGAACCGTCGTCGCGTCGAGGTGGGCGAAGGTGGTCGCCGGCGCCGGGTCGGTCAGGTCGTCCGCGGGGACGTAGATCGCCTGCATCGAGGTGATCGAGTGACCACGGGTCGAGGTGATGCGCTCCTGGAGGAGACCCATCTCGTCGGCCAGGTTCGGCTGGTAACCCACCGCGGAGGGCATGCGGCCGAGCAGGGTCGACACCTCGGAACCCGCCTGGGTGTACCGGAAGATGTTGTCGATGAAGAAGAGCACGTCCTGCTTCTGCACATCGCGGAAGTACTCCGCCATGGTCAGACCGGCGAGCGCGACGCGAAGACGCGTGCCCGGCGGCTCGTCCATCTGGCCGAAGACGAGCGCCGTCTTGTCGATGACGCCGGAGTCGGCCATTTCCTCGATGAGGTCGTTGCCCTCACGGGTACGCTCACCGACGCCCGCGAACACCGACACACCGTCGTGGTTGTTGGCGACGCGGTAGATCATTTCCTGGATCAGAACGGTCTTGCCGACACCGGCACCACCGAACAGACCGATCTTTCCACCCTTGACGTACGGGGTGAGGAGGTCGATGACCTTGACGCCGGTCTCGAACATCTCGGTCTTCGACTCGAGCTCGTCGAAGCGGGGCGCCTTGCGGTGGATCGGCCAGCGCTCGGTGACGTTGGCGTTCTCCTCCGGGTAGTTCAGCACCTCACCGAGGGTGTTGAACACCTTACCCTTGGTGAAGTCACCGACGGGGACGGTGATGCCCTCGCCCGTGTCGGTCACCGGGGCCTGGCGGACCAGGCCGTCGGTCGGCTGCATCGAGATGGTACGGACGAGGCCGTCACCCAGGTGCTGCGCGACCTCGAGGGTCAGGGTCTTGAGCGCGCCGTCCTCGGCCGGGTCGGTGACCTGGACCTTGAGGGCGTTGTAGATCTCGGGCATGGCGTCGACGGGGAACTCCACGTCGACGACCGGGCCGATGACCCGGGCGACGCGGCCCGTGGCGGCGGCCGTCTCAACAGTGGTCGTCATTACTTGTCACTCCCCGCGGTCGCGTCAGCCATGGCGCTCGCGCCACCGACGATCTCGCTGATTTCCTGGGTGATTTCGGCCTGGCGGGCCGCGTTGGCAAGCCGGGAGAGGCTCTTGATGAGCTCTCCGGCGTTGTCGGTCGCCGCCTTCATCGCGCGGCGGCGGGCGGCGTGCTCGGAAGCGGCCGACTGCAGCAGTGCGTTGTAGATGCGGCTCTCGACGTAGCGCGGCAGCAGGGCGTCGAGGACGTCCTCCGCCGACGGCTCGAAGTCGAACAGCGGAAGGATCTCGCCCTTCGTGCTGGTCTCCTCCGGAGCCTGGTCAAGGCTGAGCGGCAGCATCCGGCCGTCGACCGGGTTCTGCGTCATCATCGACACGAATTCCGTGTAGACGATGTGCAGCTCGTCGACGCCACCCTCGGCCGTTTCCAGCTGGATGGCCTCGATCAGCGGCCCCGCGACGCGCTTGGCGTCGGCGTAGGCCGGGCTGTCGGTGAAGCCGGTCCACGAATCCGCGACCTTGCGCTCGCGGAAGCCGTAGTAGGCCAGCCCCTTACGGCCGACGATGTAGGTGTCGACCTCCTTGCCCTCGCCGCGCAGCCGCTCGGTGAGCCGCTCCGCCTGCTTGATGGCGTTCGAGGAGTAGCCGCCGGCCAGACCGCGGTCGCTCGTGATGAGCACGATCGCGGCACGGGTCGGCGCCTCGGCCTCGGTGGTCAGGGCGTGCTTGGTGTTCGAGCCGGTCGCCACCGCGGTCACCGCACGGGTGAGCTCGGTCGCGTACGGCATCGATGCCGCCACCTTGCGCTGCGCCTTGACGATGCGCGAGGCGGCGATCATCTCCATCGCCTTGGTGATCTTCTTGGTCGCCGTGATGGCACGGATGCGACGCTTGTAGACCCGGAGCTGCGCTCCCATGAGTCAGGTCCCTTCCGTCGTCACTTGGAGACGTTGACGGCCGGTGCGTCCTCGCCCAGGAGCTTGCCGTCCGAGGTCTCGAACTGGCGCTTGAAGGAAGCAATGGCGTCCGCGATCGACGTCAGGGTGTCGTCCGACATCTTGCCGCCCTCGGCGATGGAGGTGAGGAGGTCCTTGCGCTCGCGGCGCAGGTGCTCCAGCAGCTCCGACTCGAAGCGACGGATGTCGGCGACCGGGACGTCGTCCATCTTGCCGGTGGTACCGGCCCAGACGGAGACGACCTGCTCCTCGACGGGCATCGGCTGGTACTGGCCCTGCTTCAGCAGCTCGACCAGACGCTTGCCGCGCTCCAGCGAAGCCTTCGACGCGGCGTCCAGGTCGGAACCGAAGGCGGCGAACGCCTCCAGCTCGCGGTACTGGGCCAGGTCCAGGCGCAGACGGCCGGAAACCTGCTTCATGGCCTTGTGCTGGGCGGAGCCACCGACGCGGGAGACCGAGATACCGACGTTCAGCGCCGGGCGCTGGCCCGCGTTGAACAGGTCGGACTCGAGGAAGCACTGGCCGTCGGTGATGGAGATGACGTTGGTCGGGATGAACGCCGACACGTCGTTCGCCTTGGTCTCGACGATCGGCAGACCGGTCATCGAACCGGCACCCATGTCGTCGGACAGCTTCGCGCAGCGCTCCAGCAGACGGGAGTGCAGGTAGAAGACGTCACCCGGGTAGGCCTCGCGGCCCGGCGGGCGGCGCAGCAGCAGCGACACGGCGCGGTAGGCGTCGGCCTGCTTCGACAGGTCGTCGAAGATGATCAGGACGTGCTTGCCGGCGTACATCCAGTGCTGGCCGATGGCGGAACCGGTGTACGGCGCCAGGTACTTGAAGCCGGCCGGGTCGGACGCCGGGGCGGCGACGATCGTCGTGTACTCGAGCGCACCGGCGTCTTCCAGGGCGCCGCGAACGGACGCGATGGTCGAGCCCTTCTGGCCGATGGCGACGTAGATGCAGCGGACCTGCTTGTTCACGTCGCCCGAGCGCCAGTTGTCGCGCTGGTTGATGATCGTGTCGACGGCCAGAGCGGTCTTACCCGTCTGACGGTCACCGATGATCAGCTGACGCTGACCGCGACCGACCGGCACCATGGCGTCGATGGCCTTGTAGCCGGTCTGCATCGGCTCGTGGACGGACTTGCGGACCATGACGCCAGGAGCCTGGAGCTCCAGGGCGCGACGGCCTTCGGTCGCGATCTCGCCGAGACCGTCGATCGGGTTGCCGAGCGGGTCGACGACGCGGCCGAGGTAGCCCTCGCCGACGCCGACCGAGAGCACCTCACCGGTGCGCTGCACCGGCTGGCCCTCCTCGATACCGCTGAACTCGCCGAGGACAACCGCACCGATCTCGCGCTCCTCGAGGTTGAGGGCGAGACCGAGGGTGCCGTCCTCGAACTTCAGCAGCTCGTTCGCCATGGCGGAGGGCAGACCCTCCACCTTCGCGATGCCGTCGCCGGCAACGCTGACCGTTCCGACCTCCTCGCGCGAGGCCGCGTCCGGCTGGTACGACTGGACAAAGTTCTCCAGTGCGTCCCGGATCTCCTCCGGCCGGATCGTGAGCTCCGCCATCTGGGTTCCCTGCTCTCCTTGTTGGGCCTGAAGCTTCTTAGGGGTCTGGGGGCGACCCCCAGGAATCTTCTGCAAGTTCTGCACGGCCCAACCGGGCCGCTAGGAATGCTTCTGTTCTATTGGTGGCTGGTCAGCCGGCCATGCGGCGCGACGCCTCGGCGAGGCGGTCCGCGATGGTGCCGTCGATGACCTCGTCGCCGACTCGCACCGAGATCCCGCCGAGGACCTCGGGGTCCACGTCGAGGTTCAGGTGCATCTGGCGGCCGTACAGCTTGGCCAGCACCGCGCCGAGACGCGTCTTCTGCACGTCGCTGAGCGGAACCGCGCTGGTCACGGTGGCGACCATGCGGTCACGGCGCTCGGCGGCGAGCTTGGAAAGGGACTCGAGTCCCGCTTCCAGGCTACGTCCACGCGGGTGCGTGACAAGACGGATCACCAGGCGCTCGGTGACGGCGTTCACCTTGCCGCCGAGCAGGCTGCGCAGCAGCTCGCTCTTGGCGGAGGCGGTCGCCGCACGGTCGGTCAGCGCGGAACGCAGCTCGGTGCTCGAGGAGACGATCCGGCCGAACCGGAACACCTCGTCCTCGACGTTGTCGAGCGCGTCGCCCTGCTGGGCCGCCGTGAGGTCGGCGGTGGCCGCCAGCTCCTCCAGCGAGTCCACCAGGTCGCGGGACTGCGACCAGCGGGACCGGACCATGCCGGACACCAGGTCGAGGGTCTCCCCGCCGACCTGGCCGCCGAGCAGCCGCCCGGCCAGCTCGGCCTTGGCCTCGCCGGACTGCGCCGGGTCGGTCAGGACCCGACGCAGCGAGACCTCACGGTCGAGCAGCGCAGTGACGGCAGCCAGCTCACCGGCGAGCTTCGCCGCGTCGACGGACGTGTTGTCCGTCAGCGCGTCGAGACGCTCACGCGCGGAGGCCAGCGCCTCGCGGCTCGCTCCGTTCATCGGGCCGCCTCGGCCTTCTCCTCGAGCTCGCTGAGGAAACGGTCGATGGTGCGGCTCTGCCGGGCGTGGTCCTCAAGGGACTCGCCGACGAGCTTTCCGGCCAGGTCGGTGGCGAGCTTGCCCACGTCCTGGCGCAGCGCCTGGGAAGCGGCCTTGCGGTCCGCCTCGATCTGGGCGTGGCCGGCAGCGATGATCTCCTCACGCTGCCGCTGGCCCTCTGCGCGCAGTTCTTCCTTGAGCGCAGTGCCCTGCTCCAGCGCTTCCTGGCGCAGGCGCGCGGCCTCGTGCCGGGCTTCGGCGAGCTGGGCCTTGTACTGCTCCAGGACGCTCTGGGCCTCGGTCTGGGCGGATTCCGCCTTCTCGATACCGCCCTCGATGGCCTCGCGGCGCTCTTCCAGAACCTTGTTGATGTTCGGGAGGAGCTTCTTCGCGAGGAAACCGAAGACGATGACGAAGGCGAGCAGACCGATGACGAGCTCGGGGATCGGCGGGACGAGGGGGTTACCCGGCTCCTCGGCCGCGAGAACCAGGAGGTTCACATCAGTGCCTTTCGTCGATTCGGACTAGTCGTGGGGTTCGTCAGCTGTAGACGAACGGCATGACCAGACCGATGAGGGCGAGCGCCTCACAGAAGGCGAAGCCGAGGATCTGGTTGGCGCGGATCAGACCGGCAGCTTCGGGCTGACGGGCGAGCGCCTGGGTGCCGTTACCGAAGATGATGCCGACGCCGACGCCGGGGCCGATGGCCGCGAGGCCGTAGCCCACGGAGCTGAGGGAACCGGTGACGGCAGCAAGGGTCTGGGACATGCCAGTTCTTCCTTCTCTTTCACGGACCGGTGGGGGTTGGCCACCGGACGACTGGGGGATTGCTTGGAGCGGGTCGCGCTCAGTGGTGCTCGGCGAGCGCGCCCTGCAGGAAGCTGCAAGCCAGGAGCACGAAGACGTAGGCCTGGACAGCCTGGATGAAGAGTTCGAACGCGGTCATCACGATGACCATGACGAACGAGACGCCCGCGTAGGCGATGCCGATCCCGTTCAGCAGGTACCAGCTGGCGATGGTGAACAGCAGCAGCAGGGTGTGACCGGCGAACATGTTCGCGAACAGTCGGACCGCGTGGGTGAAGGGCCGGACCAGGACGTTCGAGAAGAACTCGATCACCATGACCAGCGGCAGGATCCCGCCGAGCGACTTGTCGTAGCCGGTGATGTTCTTGAAGCCGCCGACGAAGCCGTGGCGCTTGAAGGTCACCGACATCCACATGACGTAGATGACGAGGGCGAGACCGGCCGGGTACGCGATGACCGCGGTCACCGGGAACTGGGCGAGCGGGATGATGGACCAGAGGTTCATCATCCAGACGAAGAAGAACGTCGCGACCATGAAGGGGACGTACTTCTCGCCCTCCTTCTTGCCCATCGTCTCGTAGACGATGCCGCGGCGCACGAAGTCGTAGCCGGCCTCGGCGACCATCTGCAGCTTGCCCGGGACGACCTTCGGCTTCCGGAACGCGGCCCAGAAGAAGCCGACGATGATGATCGAGCCCAGCAGGGCCAGCAGCATCGTCTTGTTGAAGTACAGGCCGCTGTCGTCGCCGAAGATCGGCTTGAACAGGAACGAGTACAGGGTCGGGCCCGGGAAGCCGCAGCCAGTGCCGTCTTCGAAATGACAATTGATCTCGAAGGCGAGCGTCATGTCAGCAGCACTCACCGCAGGGCTCCTTCAGCGTGGCGCATAGGTACGGCAACCTCGTTGTGTCGGCGCGGCGCGCAGCCGCGGTTCGGCACTGGACTGGTGTAACGGATGGTGGGGCGGCAGTCAGGCATCGAGCCTCGCGATGGAACAGGCGTCAGCTCAGATGCCCGCGCCCGCAGTGCCGCAGTTGGCACCGGACGATAGCAGGATCTCGAACGCCCACTTATCCCGGCCCTACCCTTCACGACTTCGGCCCCGGATTTTCGGGCTTGTCGCCCTTCACCGAGTCCGGCTCGACGTAAAGAATCTTGGCCTTCATGTGAGCACGGGTCTGCGCGCCGATCCACACCAGGGTGGTGGCGACGAGCGTGATCGCGAACGCCTTGGGGTTGAACAGGGTGGTGTTCTTGAACGCCGCGACAAACACGAAGAGCAGCAGGATCTGGGCCGTATAGAGCATGAGCCCCATGGCCTGGAAGAGATGCGGAAGTGATTTCGCCGTGCGCTGCAGAACGACGAATCCGATGCCCATGAACAGAATCACGACCAGCGTCGCGACGACGGCTCCGACTGCACCCTTGCTGCCGACGACCAACGCGCTGATCACGGCGGCGATAGCGCCGGCTACAGCTGTGGGTACAGCGGCTTGCAGGAGGAGTCGGACGTCATCTGACCGCATGGCGGTTTGCTCCGCGTGGTGGTGGGGGCACTGGACTCGTACAGGACGAGCGTAAGCCCGGTCCGAGAGAGAACCTCGGGCCAAGGGGCCGTCGCACTACGGTCCTTCGGCTCTGTCGCCGGGTTTAGTGAACGGTATCACAAACTATTTGATGAGAGCTTTACCTGCTCGGTGTGCCGACTGTCACACATGAGAGTGACCCTGCGCGTGTGTGCGCGACAGGCAGCTGGCTTGTCTGGTAAAGGGCATCCATGTCCGACATGTGACCGGAGGGTCAGCGGGTGGATTCAGCCTTACGCCGGTCGGGGAAGCGCGAACGGGGGCCCACGGCGGTCGCTCCGTTGACGCCGGAGACGCCCGCGGCGATGGGCCTCACGGGCTCCGGCTCCTGGCCCGAGGCGTCCTGTGCGGCAGCCTCGGCCGCCCGTTCCGCATGGCGGTAGCGCGGCGGAACCAGACCTTCCGCCCAGCGCGGGGCGCGCGGGGTGAAGCGCGGCAGGAGCAGCAGGATCAGGCCGACGGCGCTCAGAGCGACGATCGCCAGCACGATCCACATCGTGGCGGAATGCACGGAATAGGCCACCGTGCCGAAGGCGATCAGGCCCGACCAGAAGTACATGATCATGACCGCGCGGCTGTGCGAATGCCCGAGTTCCAGCAGCCGGTGGTGGAGGTGCCCGCGGTCGGCGGCGAAGGGCGACTGGCCCTTCCACGTGCGCCGGACGATGGCCAGGACCAGGTCCGCCATCGGGATCGCGATGACCGTCAGCGGCAGGATCAGCGGGATGTAGGCGGGGAGCATCGCGTGCGTCGCGTTGCGCTCACCACCCGCGAAGAGGGCGAGCGCGTCCGGGTCCACCTGCCCGGTGAGGGAGATCGCGGAGGCGGCCAGCACCAGGCCGATGAGCATCGAGCCGGAGTCGCCCATGAAGATCCGGGCGGGGTGCATGTTGTGCGGCAGGAAGCCCAGGCACATGCCCATCAGGATCGCGGCGAAGAGGGTCGCGGGCGCCGCCGACTCGATGCCGTAGCCGAACCAGATCCGGTACGCGTAGAGGAAGAGCGCCGCGGCGGCGATGCAGACCATGCCGGCGGCCAGGCCGTCCAGGCCGTCGACGAAGTTCACGGCGTTGATGGTGATCACGACGAGGGCGACGGTGAGCAGGTTGCCCTGCCACTGGGTGAGCGGCACCGTCCCGATGCCCGGGACGGGGATCCACAAGATGGTCAGACCCTGCATGACCATCACACCGGCGGAGATCATCTGCGCGCCGAGCTTGATCAGGGCGTCGAGCTCGAACTTGTCGTCGAGGACGCCGACCAGCCAGATCAGCGCCGCGCCGGAGAGCAGCGCGCGCGGCTCGTTCGACAGCTCGAAGACGCCGTTGAGGTTCCGCAGGTGGTCGGCGACCAGCAGGCCGGCGCAGAGACCGCCGAACATGGCGATGCCGCCCAGTCGCGGTGTGGGCTCGCGGTGCACGTCGCGGGCGCGGATCTCCGGCATGGCCCCGGCCGCGATCGCGAACTTCCGCACGGGCCCGGTCAGCAGGTAGGTCACCGCGACCGTGACGCAAAGCGTCAGCAGATATTCACGCACGGGCTGCCCCAGATGTATCGCCGGCCATCTCAGCCCCACACATTAGCTGCGATGTCACCTCCTTCGAGGACGCGAGGGGACCGCATCCCGGTTCCAGTACGCCCCGCTTGTTCCGCTTACTCCCTGTAAGGGGGAAATCCGGCCGTGAGCTCGCCGACCTCCGTACGCGTTTTCACGCCATCCCCGTCCAGCGCCGCGGCGAACAACGCCGCGATCCGGACCATCTCCGCCTCCCCCATCCCCTGGGTGGTCACGGCGGCCGTTCCCAGCCGGATGCCGCGCTGGTCCCCGTACGGGAGGGCACAGGTGTCCAGCACGATCCCGGCGGCGGCCAGCCGGCCGCGGGCTGTCGGACCGTCCACGCCCAGCGGGGCCGGATCGGCGGTGATCAGATGGGTGTCGGTACCGCCGGTGGTGAGGGTGAACCCGTGCTCCTGGAGCGCGCCCGCCAGCACCCGCGCATGGGCGACGACCCGGTGCGCGTACGTGGTGAAGGCCGGCCGGGCCGCCTCGCCGAAGGCCACGGCCTTGGCGGCGATGGTGTGCATCTGGGCCCCGCCCTGGGTGAAGGGAAACACCGCCCGGTCGACGCGCTCCGCGTATTCGGCGCCGCACAGCACCATGCCGCCGCGCGGGCCGCGCAGCACCTTGTGCGTGGTAGCGCAGACGACGTCGGCGTACGGGACGGGGCTGGGCGCGGCCCCGCCGGCCACCAGCCCGATCGGATGGGCGGCGTCCACGATCAGATAGGCCCCGACCTCGTCGGCGATCTCCCGGAAGGCCGAGTACTCGGGGTGGCGGGGGTAGGAGATGGAGCCGCACACGATCGCCTTGGGGCGGTGCGCGTGGGCGAGGCGCTGGACCTGCCGGTAGTCGATGAGGCCCGTCGCGGCGTCGACGCCGTAGCCGACGAAGTCGAACCACCGCCCGGAGAAGTTGGCGGGCGACCCGTGGGTGAGGTGCCCGCCGTACGGGAGACCCATCGCCAGCACGGTGTCCCCCGGCCGCAGCAGGGCGGCGTACGCGGCCAGGACCGCCGAGGAGCCGGAGTGCGGCTGTACGTTGGCGTGCTCGGCCCCGAAGAGCGCCTTGGCCCGCTCCACGGCGGTCCGCTCGGCGAGATCGGCGTACTCGCACCCGCCGTGGTGCCGGGCGCCGGGGTACCCCTCGGCGTACTTGTTGGCGAGCGCGGACCCGAGCGCGGCGAGCACGGCGGTCGAGGTGAAGTTCTCCGCGGCGCTCATCTGCAACGTGTCGGCCTGCCGCTGCCGCTCCCCGGCCAGTACGTCGGCCATCTGCGGGTCCTGCGCGCGCAGCAGGTCCGTGGGCTGGGTGATGACGCTCATGGCGGCGCTCCAGGGGTACCGGGTACCAGCCACTGTAGGCCCGCGGACCCCGCGGTGCCCGGTCAGCGCGCGGCGGTCACGCCCGTCAGGGCCGTCACGACCGGATCGAGCGCCTGGTTGATTTCGTCGCCGATGGAGCGGAAGAAGGTGATCGGAGCCCCGTACGGGTCGTACACCTCGTCCGCGTCGGGCGACGGCGCCAGCAGCCAGCCGCGCAGGGCCGCGGCGGCCCGCACGAGCGCCCGCGCCCGCTCCGCCATGCCGTCGTCCAGCGGCGGCAGCGTGGCCGGATCTATCGCCCGCACCAGCCGGGTGAATTCCTTCAGCGTGAAGGTGCGCAGCCCCGCCGAGTGGCCCATCGAGATGACCTGGGCCCGGTGGTCGCGGGTGGCGGTCAGGACCAGGTCGGCGCGTATGACGTGCTCGTCCAGCAGCTCCCGCCCGGTGAACCCGGAGGCGTCGGCCCCGAAGTCCGCCAGCACGGCGGCCGCGTTGGCCTCCATGGGGGCGCCCTCGTGGCCCCAGGTGCCGGCGCTCTCCACGATGAGGTCGCCGGTGACGGGGCCGCCGAGGCGGTGCGCGAGGGCATGCCGCGTCAGCCGCTCGGTGATGGGCGAGCGGCACACGTTCCCGGTGCTGACGTGGAGTATGCGGAAAGTGGTTCCTCCGGCTACCGCCGGCCGGTACCCCCCTGCTATGCCACGCCCCTCAGGGCTCACGGGGCGACCTCGAGGTCGGGTACGACCTCCCGCAGCTGATCTGCGGTAAGTGCCCCCTCGCGCAGCAGGAGGGGAACCTTCCCGGTGACGTCGACGATCGACGACGGCTGGATGCCGGGCGTCGGGCCGCCGTCCAGGTACACGGACACGGAGTCCCCGAGCATCTCGCGCGCGGCGTCGCAGTCCTCGGGCGCCGGGTGACCGGACAGGTTGGCCGAGGACACCGCCATCGGGCCGACCTCGGTCAGCAGCTCGATCGCCACGGGGTGCAGGGGCATGCGCACGGCGACGGTGCCCTGGGTGTCCCCCAGGTCCCACGCGAGCGAGGGCTGGTGCTTAGCGACCAGGGTCAGCGCGCCGGGCCAGAAGGCGTCGACGAGCTCCCAGGCCTGCTCGGAGAAGTCCGTGACGAGGCCGTGGAGCGTGTTCGGGGAGCCGATGAGCACCGGGGTGGGCATGCCGCGACCGCGGCCCTTGGCGGCCAGGAGGTCGTGGACGGCCTCCGGGCTGAAGGCGTCCGCGCCGATCCCGTACAGGGTGTCGGTGGGCAGCACGACGAGCTCTCCGCGGCGCACGGCGGATGCGGCTTCACGCAGACCGGTCTTGCGGTCCGTCGCGTCGTTGCAGTCGTATCGCCGGGCCATCAGCGGGCCTCCTCGTGCAGCAGGGGGGTGGCGGGAATCGTCGCGCCGGTCACGGCAGGGCCTTGCGGGCCGTCGCGAAGCGCGGGCGGTTGTTGAGGTCCGGGTGGTCGGCGGCGTCGGCCCAGCCCTGCTCCTCGGCGAAGATCCACGGCACCTGGCCGCCCTGGGTGTCGGCGTGCTCGATGACGACGATGCCGCCGGGCCGCAGCAGCCGGTGGGCGGTCCGCTCGATGCCGCGGATGGTGTCGAGGCCGTCCTCGCCGGAGAAGAGCGCCATCTCCGGATCGTGGTCGCGGGCCTCGGGGGCGACGTACTCCCACTCGGTGAGCGGGATGTACGGCGGGTTGGAGATGACGAGGTCGACCTGGCCGTCGAGCTCGGGCAGTGCGCTCAGGGCGTCACCCTGGTGGACGGTGACCCGGGAGCCCTCGGCGTTCTTGCGGGTCCACCGCAGGGCGTCCTCGGACAGCTCGACCGCGTGCACGCGCGAGCGCGGCACCTCCTGGGCCATGGCCAGCGCGATGGCGCCGGAGCCGGTGCACAGGTCCACGATCAGCGGCTCGACGACGTCCATCGCGCGCACGGCGTGTATGGCCCAGTCCACGACCGACTCGGTCTCGGGCCGGGGCACGAAGACCCCGGGCCCGACCTGGAGCTCCAGGTACCGGAAGAAGGCGCGGCCGGTGATGTGCTGGAGCGGCTCGCGCGCCTCGCGGCGGGCGACGGCCTCCCAGTAGCGGGCGTCGAAGTCCGCGTCCTTGACGTGGTGCAGTTCCCCCCGTTTGACGCCGTGCACGAAGGCGGCGAGCTCCTCCGCGTCGAAGCGCGGTGAGGGCACGCCGGCGGCGGCCAGCCGCTGGGTGGCCTGGGCCACCTCGGCAAGCAGCAAGTTCACGCTGGTCCTCCGGGCTGCTGTCGTACGGGGGTGGTGCGGGGATCGGGTCAGTGCGCGGCCGCGAGCTTGGCCGCGGAGTCCGTGTCGACACAGGCCTGGATGACCGAGTCGAGGTCACCGTCGAGCACCTGGTCCAAGTTGTACGCCTTGAAACCGGTCCGGTGGTCCGAGATCCGGTTCTCCGGGTAGTTGTACGTACGGATCTTCTCGGAACGGTCCACGGAGCGCACCTGGCTGCGGCGCACGTCCGAGGCCTCCTGCTCGGCGGCTTCCTGGGCCGCGGCCAGGAGCCGCGAGCGCAGGATGCGCATGGCCTGCTCCTTGTTCTGGAGCTGGCTCTTCTCGTTCTGGCAGGAGGCGACCACACCGGTGGGGATGTGCGTGATGCGCACGGCCGAGTCGGTGGTGTTGACGGACTGGCCGCCGGGGCCGGACGAGCGGTACACGTCGATGCGGAGGTCGTTCATGTTGATCTCGACCTCGACCTCCTCGGCCTCCGGGGTGACGAGCACGCCGGCGGCTGAGGTGTGGATGCGGCCCTGGGACTCGGTGGCCGGAACCCGCTGGACGCGGTGCACGCCGCCCTCGTACTTCAGGCGGGCCCAGACGCCCTGGCCGGGCTCGGTGGCGCCGTTGCCGCCCTTGGTGCGGACGGAGACCTGGACGTCCTTGTAGCCGCCGAGCTCGGACTCGGTGGCGTCGATGATCTCGGTCTTCCAGCCCACGCGCTCGGCGTAGCGCAGGTACATGCGCAGCAGGTCGCCGGCGAACAGGGCCGACTCGTCGCCGCCCGCGCCCGCCTTGACCTCGAGGAGCACGTCCTTGTCGTCGCTGGGGTCGCGCGGAACGAGCAGCAGGCGGAGCTTCTCGGTGAGCTCTTCGCGCTGTGCGGCCAGTTCCTTGGCCTCGGCAGCGAAATCGGGGTCGTCGGCCGCGAGCTCCTTGGCCGTCTCGATGTCCTCGGCGGACTGCTTCCAGGCACGGAAGGTCGCGACGATCGGGGTCAGTTCCGCGTAGCGCTTGTTCAGCTTGCGCGCGTTGGCCTGATCCGAGTGGACCGAAGGGTCGGCGAGCTTCTTCTCAAGATCGGCGTGCTCGCCGACCAATTCCTCGACCGCTTCGAACATCGGGGGACTCCTGGGGTGAAAAGTGCGAAGGACTGCAGGGGACGTGCCGGAACGACGACAAAGGCGCCGGTCCGGCCGCCCCCGAGTGGACAGGGGGCGGCCGGAGACCGGCGCCTGGGTCGCGCTACTTCTTGGCCGCACCCTTGCCGAAGCGCGCCTCGAAGCGGGCCACGCGGCCACCGGTGTCGAGGATCTTCTGCTTGCCCGTGTAGAACGGGTGGCACTCGGAGCAGACCTCGGCACGGATGGTGCCCTCGGTCAGGGTGCTACGGGTGGTGAACGACGCGCCGCAGGTGCAGCTGACCGCGGTCTCGACGTACTCGGGGTGAACATCGCGCTTCAAGGTGTCTCCTAGATTCGGGAGGGCGCCGGGTCGCAGGAAGCCGAATTGCGTACTGCGTGAACCGGGGCCGACAGACCAGTCTGCCAGGACCGGGCCGCCTGTCAAAATTCTGAGGACGCCTTCCTCAACGGCAGGGGGTCGCCGTCTATTCCGCACCGGTGCGCAGGCCCTGCGACCAGGGGTGCTACTGGACGATCGACCCGGCGGCGCTCTTGTCCCCGGAGGAGTTCACGGTGGCCTCGGCCGGGATCGGCCGGTCCGCCAGCAGGGCGTCCCACACCATCTTCGTCTCCTTGGTGAGCGGGGCCACGCGGTTCGGGTCGCGGGGGTCCGTGGTCACCGGCAGCGTGATCATCTGCATGTCCTGCGCGTCGATGCCCTGGAGCCCCTGGGCGAAGCCCATGAGGGACTTCACATCGCCGAGCGCCTTGTCGGTGGTGATCGCCTTGGTCGCGGAGTCGGCGATGCCGAGCAGCTTCTTGGGGTTGTCGAAGACCCCGATGCCCTTCACCTGCTTGATGAGCGCCTTGATGAAGGCCTGCTGGAGCTGTATTCGGCCCAGGTCGCTGCCGTCGCCGACGCTCTTGCGGGTGCGTACGAGGCCGAGGGCCTGCTCCCCGTCGAGCCTGTTGGTGCCGGCCGCGAGGTCGAGGTGGCTGGCACCGTCCTTGATCGGCTTGGTGGTGGTCACCTCGACGCCGCCGAGATTGTCGATGATCTTCTTGAAGCCGGTGAAGTCGACCTCTATGTAGTGATCCATGCGGATCCCCGACATCTTCTCGACGGTCTTAACCGCACAGGCGGCCCCGCCGACGGTGAACGCCTCGTTGAACTGGGTTCGCTGACCGCCGGGGTCGGTCTTGCCGCCGGACGTCGGGCAGGAGGGCCGGGAGATCATGGTGTCGCGCGGTATCGACACGACGCTGGCCTTCTCGTGGCCCTCGTACAGGTGGATGATCATCGCCGTGTCGGAGCGGGCGGAGCCGCCGTCGTCCTGGCCGTACTCGCCATTGGCGCCGCCCCGGGAGTCGGAGCCGAGGACCAGGATGTCCATGGAGCCGTTGTCGACGTTCTGCGGGCGGTCGGTGCCGAGGGCCTGGTCGAGGTCGACGCTCTTCAGGTTGCCGTTGAGCTTGAAGTAGAAGTAGCCGAGGCCGGCTCCGCCCAGCAGGACCACCCCCGCGGCGCTCCAGGCGGCGACGGCGACGGCCCTGCGGCGCTTCGCCGGTTTGCGGCGGGCGCGCCGGGCCGCGGCACGTCCGCCGTGCTCCTTGCTCTCCTCGGTCATGCTCTCCTCAGTCCTGTGTCCGGTCCCCTGGTCGTTCGGCCCGCCGTCCACCCCGCGGTTCCTCTGACACAGACGGGCGTACGCCGCGCAGGGTTCCATTCCCGCCCGAACCGCCCGGCGGGGGCGCAGCCGCGCCGCTGGGGCGCCCGTACCCAGGAAATCCGCCCGTACGCGCGACAGCCCCCGCCGCGGGTGCGGCGGGGGCTGTCGCGGTGATGCGCGAGCCGGACGTCAGTCGTCGTTCTTGCCCGACGGGGTCGTCTTCGCGATCTGCATCAGGAACTCGGCGTTCGACTTCGTCTGCTTCATCTTGTCGAGCAGCAGCTCGATCGCCTGCTGCGAGTCGAGCGCGTGCAGCACCCGGCGCAGCTTCCAGACGATGGCGAGCTCCTCCGCGTTGAGGAGGATCTCCTCCTTGCGGGTGCCCGACGGGTCGACGTCGACGGCCGGGAAGATGCGCTTGTCGGCGAGCTTCCGGTCGAGCTTGAGCTCCATGTTGCCGGTGCCCTTGAACTCCTCGAAGATCACCTCGTCCATGCGCGAGCCGGTGTCGACGAGCGCGGTGGCCAGGATGGTCAGCGAGCCGCCGTCCTCGATGTTGCGCGCGGCACCGAAGAAGCGCTTCGGCGGGTAGAGCGCGGTCGAGTCGACACCACCGGACAGGATGCGGCCGGAGGCGGGCGCCGCGAGGTTGTACGCGCGGCCCAGGCGGGTGATGGAGTCCAGCAGGACGACCACGTCGTGACCCAGCTCGACGAGACGCTTGGCGCGCTCGATGGCCAGCTCGGCGACGGTGGTGTGGTCCTCGGCCGGGCGGTCGAAGGTCGAGGAGATGACCTCGCCCTTGACCGACCGCTGCATGTCGGTGACCTCTTCCGGACGCTCGTCGACCAGGACGACCATCAGGTGGCACTCGGGGTTGTTGGTGGTGATCGCGTTGGCGATCGCCTGCATGATCATGGTCTTACCGGTCTTCGGCGGGGCCACGATCAGGCCTCGCTGACCCTTACCGATCGGCGACACGAGGTCGATGATGCGGGTGGTCAGCACGCCCGGGTCGGTCTCCAGACGGAGCCGGTCCTGCGGGTACAGCGGGGTGAGCTTCTGGAACTCCGGTCGGCCGCGGCCGGATTCGGGCGCCATGCCGTTCACCGAGTCCAGCCGCACGAGGGCGTTGAACTTCTCGCGGCGCTCGCCGTCCTTGGGCTGGCGCACGGCACCGGTGGTGTGGTCACCCTTGCGCAGGCCGGCCTTGCGGACCTGGGCGAGGGAGACGTACACGTCGTTGGGGCCGGGCAGGTAGCCCGAGGTCCGGATGAACGCGTAGTTGTCCAGGATGTCGAGGATGCCCGCGACGGGGATCAGCACGTCGTCGTCGGCGACCTGCGGCTCGCTCGGCGCGAACTCGTCGCGGCCACGGCGGCCACGGCGGTCGCGGTAGCGACCGCGCCGGCCGCGCCGGCCGTCCTCACCGTCGAAGTCGTCCTGGGGACCGTTGTCCTGGCGGTCCTGACGGCCCTGCTGACCCTGGCCCTGGCCGCGGCCGCCCTGCTGCTGACGGTCGGCGCGCTCCTGACGGCCGCCGCCCTGGCCGCCCTGTGCGCCCTGGCCCTGGCCGCCCTGACCCTGGCCGCCCTGGCCCTGGTCGTCGGCCTTGGCGCCGCGGTCACGGCGGTCGCGCTGACGGTCGGTGCGCTCGGCACGGTCACCGCGGTCACGGCGATCGCGACGACCACGGCCCTCGCCGTCCTGGCCCTGCGCCTGGCCGGCGGAGACCGCGGTGGCGGCTTCGGCCTTGGTCTCGGACGGGGCGGTGGCGGCGGGCGCGGTCTCGGTCTTCTGCTCGACCTGTACGGCGACGGGGGCCGAGGCCTCCGGGCTGCCGGAGGGAGCCGTGGCACGGCGGCGGCGGCGCTCGCCGACCGGGGCGTCATCTCCCCCGCGCTCGGCTTCGCTCGTGCGGGAGGGACCCCCCGCCGGCTGACCCGGGATCTCGATCTGCGCCTGCACTGCGGGCTTCTCGGCGGGCGCCTCGGCGGCGGCCTCACCCGTGCGGGCCTTGCTGGTGGCACGGCGCTTCGGCTTGGCCTCGGCGGTGGCTGCGGCGGTGGAGGCGGCGGCCTTGGGGGCACCGCTGCCCGCCTGCGCCTCCTTGATGACCTCGATCAGCTGGCTCTTGCGCATCCGCGCGGTGCCCCTGATCCCGAGGCCCGAAGCGACCTGCTGCAGCTCGGCCAGGACCATGCCGTCAAGGCCGGTGCCGGTGCGTCGACGCTTGGGTGCGGCGCCCGCGGCGGGGGCACTGGTGTCGACAGAGGTGTCGGCAGCGCCCATCAGATCGGTGGTGTCGCTCACGAAGGGTCCTTCCCTGGAGCGGACGTCGGCCTGTCTGGCTCGGCGACCGGTTGTGCTGTCCGACAGCAGTCCTTGGTGTGGACCGTGCCGGGGCGGTGGTCCGCCGGTAGAAGTACGGCGGAAGAAACGTGCATGGCTGGTTCCGGCGAGAAGCCCCCGAGCTGAAAGCGTGGGAATGTCACGCCGATTCCGGAGCGTGCTCGAAACTGCTGGAGGTGATCAAAGCAGTCGGGGAGGCTCCCGGAAGAAATGTGGTCCCGAATGGGGACACTGAGCACCGAGCCATAGCGGCTTCCGATGCGCACTTGAGACTAACACTACCGGATCCAATAGTTATTCCCCCTCTCAATCACCGGCAATCGCGCCCTTCCGTGCGGGCGGCCTGCCCCGGCCGCCCGCCCCTGACCGGCTGTGCACTCCGGGGAAGCGGGTCTAGCCGCCCTGGGTGCCCAGCGGAAGTACGCTCGCGCCCGCGGCGTCGAGGGCGAGCCGGTTGGCCGCCCACCCCTCGCCCGCGAGCTGCGCGACCTTGTCGGCCGCGCCGTTGTCGACCAGCGCGAGGACCGTGGGGCCCGCACCGGAGATGACCGCGGGGATCCCGTCCGCCCGCAGCCTGTTGACGAGTGCCACGCTCTCGGGCATCGCCGGGGACCGGTACTCCTGGTGGAGCCGGTCTTCGGTGGCCGGCAGGAGGAGCTCGGGACGCCTGGTCAGGGCTTCCACGAGCAGGCCCGCGCGACCCGCATTGACGGCCGCGTCCACGTGCGGGACGGTGCGCGGCAGCAGGCCGCGCGCCGTCTCCGTGAGGACCGGCTTGGAAGGCACGAAGACCACCGGAACGATGGATTCGGCGGGCTCCATCCGGATCGCCTTGGCGCTGCCGCCGTCCATCCAGGCGAGGGTGAAGCCGCCCAACAGGCAGGCGGCGACGTTGTCGGGGTGGCCTTCGATCTCAGTGGCGAGCTCCAACAGCGCCGCGTCGTCGAGCTTGGCCTCGCCGCCTATGGTCACGGCGCGCGCGGCGACGATGCCGGCGCAGATGGCGGCGGAGGAGGAGCCGAGTCCGCGGCCGTGCGGGATGCGGTTGGCGCAGACGACCTCCAGGCCCCGCGGCTGACCGCCCAGCAGGTCGAAGGCGGTGCGCATGGAGCGTACGAGCAGGTGGCTCTCGTCCCGCGGGAGGGTGTCGGCGCCCTCACCCGCGATGTCGATGTTCAGGCCGGAGTCGGCCACCCGGACGACTACGTCGTCGTAGAGCCCCAGGGCCAGACCCAGGGCGTCGAAGCCCGGGCCGAGGTTGGCACTGCTGGCGGGGACGCGCACCCGTACGGCGGCGGCGCGGAACGCTGGACCGGCCATCGTCCGATGACACTCCTTGTGACTGTGCGAGATCTTCGCTCTTCGCTGGCTCGCTGCGAATGTACTGGAGAACGTACGACACCCGAAGGCCCTCTGGGCAGCACCGCAGTCATATGCGCGGTGGCGGATGTGGGTACAGCGTATCGAAGGAAGGTTCTCTCGCGACATAGGGCGCACAGGAGGCGCACGATGCGTGTCGCGGACTTCAACCGACTTCGACCGACTTGAGCCGTATTTTTGTTGCCGTACGGGTGAGTTGCCGGGTTCCGAAGGATCTCGGGAAGGCCCCTGCGGGTGCTGCTCCACTACTGCGGGAGTGCCGCAGTAGTGGAGCAGCAGTGCCGTCAGACCAGGCCGAGGCGGACGGCGGCGGCTTCGGCGTCCACCGGAACGGTGACCGGCTGCGGAGCACCGGCGATCGCCCAGTCGGGGTCCTTCAGGCCGTTGCCGGTGACGGTGCACACGATCTTCTGACCCGGGTCGACCAGGCCCAGCTCGGCGGCCTTGAGCAGACCGGCCACCGATGCGGCCGAGGCGGGCTCGACGAAGACGCCCTCCTGCGAGGCCAACAGCCGGTAGGCGGCGAGGATCTGGCGGTCCGTCACCTCGTCGATGAAGCCGCCCGACTCGTCCCGTGCGGCCAGCGCGTAGTCCCAGGAGGCCGGGTTTCCGATCCGGATCGCGGTGGCGATGGTGTGCGGCTCCTTGACGACCTCGCCGCGCACGATGGGCGCGGAACCGGAGGCCTGGAAACCCCACACGCGGGGCGTACGGGTGGACAGGCCGTCGGCCTTGTACTCCTTGAAGCCCTTCCAGTACGCGGTGATGTTGCCCGCGTTGCCGACCGGCAGCACGTGGATGTCGGGCGCGTCACCGAGCGCGTCGACGATCTCGAACGCGGCCGTCTTCTGGCCCTCGATACGCACCGGATTGACCGAATTGACCAGCGCGACCGGGTAGTTGTCGGAGAGCGCGCGGGCCAGGTTCAGGCAGTCGTCGAAGTTGCCGTCCACCTGCAGGATCTTGGCTCCGTGCACCAGGGCCTGGCCCATCTTGCCCAGCGCGATCTTGCCGCGGGGCACGAGCACCGCGGAGACCATGCCGGCGCGCACCGCGTACGCGGCGGCGGAGGCCGAGGTGTTGCCGGTGGAGGCGCAGATGACCGCCTTCGCGCCCTCCTCCTTCGCCCTGGTGATCGCCATGGTCATGCCGCGGTCCTTGAAGGACCCGGTGGGGTTCGCCCCCTCGACCTTCAGGTGCACCTCGCAGCCGGTGCGCTCGGAGAGCACCTGGGCGGGAACGAGGGGAGTACCGCCCTCGCGGAGCGTCACCACCGGGGTCGTGTCCGTCACCGGCAGGCGGTCCCGGTACTCCTCGATGATGCCGCGCCACTGGTGGGTGCGATTGCTGCTCATGGGTCCTTACTCCCCTTCAACACGCATGATGCTGGCGACACCGCGGACGGTGTCCAGCTTCCGCAGCGCCTCGACGGTCCCGGAAAGGGCGGCGTCGGGTGCGCGGTGAGTGACGACGACGAGGGAGGCCTCCTTGCCGACCCCGTCCGGACGACCTTGCTGCCGCACCGTGTCGATCGACACGCCGTGCTCCGCGAAGGTGGTCGCCACCTGGGCGAGGACGCCCGGCTTGTCCGCCACATCAAGGCTGATGTGGTAGCGGGTGACGACGTCCCCCATGGGGCTGACCGGCAGCTGGGTGTACGCCGACTCGCCGGGCCCCGTTGCCTCGGCGAGCTTGTTGCGGGCGACGGCGACGAGGTCGCCGAGGACCGCGGACGCGGTCGGCGCGCCGCCCGCTCCGGGCCCGTAGAACATGAGCTGCCCGGCGGCCTCCGCCTCGACGAAGACCGCGTTGTACGCCTCGCGGACGGAGGCGAGCGGGTGGCTGAGCGGAATCATCGCCGGGTGGACGCGGGCGGTGACGGATTCGCCGTCGGCGGCGCGCTCCAGGATGGCGAGGAGCTTGATGGTGCAGCCCATGCGCTTGGCGGAGGCGAAGTCGGCGGCGCTGACCTCCGTCATGCCCTCGCGGTACACGTCGTCCAGCCGGACGCGGGTGTGGAAGGCGATGCCGGCCAGGATCGCGGCCTTCGCGGCGGCGTCGTAGCCCTCGACGTCGGCGGTCGGGTCGGCCTCGGCGTACCCGAGGGCCGTGGCCTCGTCGAGCGCCTCCTGGTACCCGGCGCCGGTGGAGTCCATCTTGTCGAGGATGAAGTTCGTCGTGCCGTTGACGATGCCCATCACGCGGTTGATCTTGTCGCCCGCGAGCGACTCGCGCATCGGGCGGACCAGCGGGATGGCGCCGGCGACGGCGGCCTCGTAGTAGAGGTCCAGCCCGGCCTGCTCGGCGGCGGCGTGCAGTGCGGCGCCGTCCTGGGCCAGCAGCGCCTTGTTCGCGGAGACCACGGAGATGCCGTGCTCGAAGGCGGTGGTGATGAGGGTGCGGGCGGGCTCGATGCCGCCGATGACCTCGATGGCGATGTCGATGTCACCGCGTTTGAGCAGGGCGGTCGCGTCAGTGGTGATCAGCGCCGGGTCGATGCCCTCACGGACCTTGGAAGGGCGGCGTACGGCCACGCCGGCGAGCTCCACGGGCGCGCCGATCCTCTGCGTGAGGTCGTCGGCGTGCGTCGTCATGATGCGAGCCACCTCTGAGCCGACCACTCCACAGCCCAGCAGCGCCACCTTCAGCGGACGCGTACGCATCATTCGACCTACGCCTTTCGATCTTCCATCAGTCCCCGTGCGGGCGGTTTGCCCGTCGGGTGGAACAAGTCTCACTCAATGGACAGCAGTTTCCATCCTCGGTCCATTGAGTGAGACACCTATTTCATCATCCGAGGTCGAGACGCAGGAGATCTTCCTCCGTCTCGCGGCGGACGATCACTCGGGCCTGTCCGTCGCGCACCGCGACGACGGGCGGGCGCAGCGCGTGGTTGTAGTTGCTGGCCATGGAGCGGCAGTACGCGCCGGTGGCCGGAACGGCCAGCAGGTCGCCGGGTGCGAGGTCGGCGGGCAGGAACGCGTCCTTCACGACGATGTCGCCGCTCTCGCAGTGCTTGCCGACGACGCGTACGAGCATGGGCTCGGCGGTGGAGGTGCGCGAGACCAAGGAGATGGAGTACTCGGCGTCGTAGAGGGCGGTACGGATGTTGTCGGACATCCCGCCGTCGACGCTCACGTAGGTCCGCAGGCCTTCCAGCGGCTTGATCGTCCCCACCTCGTACAGCGTGAACGCGGTCGGGCCGACGATGGCGCGGCCGGGCTCGACCGAGATCCGCGGGGCGCGCAGTCCGGCGCTCTCGCACTCGCGGGCCACGATCTCGGTGAGGGCCTTGGCGATCTCGTGGGGCTCGCGCGGGTCGTCGTTCGAGGTGTACGCGATGCCGAGGCCACCGCCGAGGTCGATCTCGGGCAGCTCCACCCCGTGCTCGTCCCGTACGGCGGCCAGCAGCCGCACGACGCGCTTGGCGGAGACCTCGAAGCCGGCCATGTCGAAGATCTGCGAACCGATGTGGGAGTGGACGCCGAGCAGCTCCAGCGAGTCGTGCCCGAGCGCCCGGCGCACGGCCTCGGCGGCGGACCCGTCGGCGACCGCGATGCCGAACTTCTGGTCCTCGTGCGCGGTGGCGATGAACTCGTGGGTGTGCGCCTCGACGCCGACCGTCACGCGGATCTGGACGGGCTGGCGGACGCCCAGCTCACGGGCGACGTGCGCGACGCGGGCGATCTCCTGGAAGGAGTCGAGCACGATGCGTCCGACCCCGGCCTCGACGGCCCGCCGGATCTCGCCCTCGGACTTATTGTTCCCGTGGAAGGCGATCCGCGCGGCGGGCATCCCGGCGGCGAGCGCGGTGGTCAGCTCCCCGCCGGAGCACACGTCGACGTTCAGTCCCTCTTCCTTCAGCCACTTCACGACGGCCTTGGAGAGGAACGCCTTGCCGGCGTAGAACACGTCGGCGTCGGGACCGAAGGCGTGCGCCCAGGCCCGGCAGCGGGCCCGGAAGTCCTCCTCGTCGAGGAAGTAGGCGGGGGTGCCGAACTCCTCGGCGAGCTCGGTGACTTCGATGCCGCCCACGGCGACGACCCCGTCGGCCCCACGCTCGACGGTCCGGGCCCAGACCTTCTCGTCGAGCGCGTTCAGGTCGGCGGGCGGCGGGGAGTAGTGCCCCTCGGGCAGGACGTCGGCGTGGCGGGGCCCGGCGGGGTGCGCGGAACGGCTCATCGGTATCTCTCTTCGCGGGTCACAAGCGTGTCGGTGCGTCTATGCCGAGCAGGGCCAGGCCGCCGGCCAGCACCGTCCCGGCGGCTTCGGCAAGAGCCAGCCGGGCACGGTGGGCGGCCGAGGGTTTCTCGTCGCCCTTGGGCAGGACGCGGTGCTGGAAGTCGAGCAGCGCGTCGGCCAGCTCGACGAGGTGCCGGGCGAGCCGCTCGGGCGCACGGTGGTGCGCGGCGGCTTCGAGGACGAGGGGGTGGTCGGCGAGGACGCGCAACAGGGCGGGCGCGTCGACCTCGCCGGGCTCGGGGCGGAACCCCAGCTGCTCGGCATTGCGTACGAGCGCGTGGGCGCGGGCACGGGCGTACCGCACCCGGAAGAGCTCGTTGCCCTCCCCCTGTACGAGCAGCTCGTCGCGGAACTCAGGGGTCTCGCGCGCGGGGGTGGTGAGCGCGGCCCAGGCGACGGCGTCGGCCCCGTACCGCGCGAGCACGTCCCCGTCCCGGCGGGCGACGGGCGCGACGCTCACGGCCGGACCGGGCAGGGCTCCCTGCAGGGCCTCGATCCGCGCGACGGCGGCCCGTACGAGGCGCTCGCGCAGCTCGCCGGACGGCGGATCCGGGACCTCGATCACCGCCACCGGGCGCACGTCACGCACCAGCTGGGCGGCGGAAACGGAACTCAGCGAAAAGTTCAGGAACCCGGCCCCGGTGACCTCGACCCGCTCGATCCCGGCCACACCGCCCAGCCGGCGGGCCAGTACCTCGGCCACCTCGGCCGGCCGCGCTCCGGCGCCCTTCGCGATCTGGAAGGCGACGGGGGTGGCGTACTCCCCCACCCCACCGGGCCGGGTCCGCTCGACCACGACCCGCGCGGGCACCGCCCCGCCCAGCTCACCGTCCTCGACGGCGCGGCGCACGGCGCTCACGACGCAACGGGAGAGGTCTGCGGGGGTCACGGGACCCAGCCTAGGGGAGACGCACCGTCATGGGTCGAAGGGTTTCGCCATGTGAACAGCGCCCTGGACGAGCGGGCCCGGCAAACGGGCCGCCCTACTGGAGGGGACCGCCCCTCCCCCTCCCGGCGGGCGCCCCTTCCCACCCGTCGTGCCGGTCCTTGCTCTCGATCAGCCGGCGCACGACCCGTACCAGCTCGGTGGGCTCGAACGGCTTCGCGAGGAAGGCGTCCACCCCGGCCGCGATCCCGGCCTCCACCTCTTGCTGCGTGCAGGCGCTGACGATGGCGACGGGGACGTCCCTGGTCCGCGGATCGGCCCGCAGCTGCGCGGCAGCCCCGAACCCGTCCAGCCGCGGCATGACCACATCAAGGGTGATCGCATCGGGACACACCTGATGCACGACGTCCAGACACTCGGCACCATCGTTCGCGGTCACGACCTCGAAGCCCTCCAGCTCGAGATTGACCTTGATCAGCTGCCGGATGACCTTGTTGTCGTCGACAACAAGCACCCGACCCGAGACGCCTGGCACAACTCGAGAGTAGGTCCGCGGGGGCCCCCGCGTCCGGGTTTTCGCCACTTCCACCCCCTGCGGGCGAACCACTCCCTCCTCCCCCGTAAAGCAGTTCCTGATCACCCCACGGAAGCTGGTAGTGTTCAACCCGTCGCCGCAACACCAACGACGCGCCCCCGTAGCTCAGGGGATAGAGCAACGGCCTCCGGAGCCGTGTGCGCAGGTTCGAATCCTGCCGGGGGCACTTCGCAGGAAGTGCCAAAGAGACCCTCCAAACAGTGTCATTACTGTTCGGAGGGTCTTCTTGTGTTTCGCACCATGGACACCCGCAGACCAGCATTCGGGGGGACCGACACCGTGGACGACAGACTCCGCGACTTCGCGAAGGGCTCACCGAACTTCGGGGTCCTCTACCAGCATCAGCCGCTGCTCTCTCTTTACGGCGCTTCGGCGGAAGCCACGGTTTTCACTCACCCGAACTCGTCCCTGGTCCAGGCCGGCCAGTTCGGTGAGGTCCTCGCCGAGGAGCTGATCACCCGCATCGGTATGCGGATCGAGGGCGACCGGCAGGTCGACCGGCTGACCGCGCTGACGCGTGCCGGGGTACTCGTCCCCGAGATCCGTGACGATTTCGACCGGCTGCGCCGCGACCGGAACAAGGCCGCGCACAGCCACCTGTTCGACACGGCACGGGCCCTGGCCGCCGTACGCGTCTGCTACAAGCTCGGCCTCTGGTTCCACGACGCCATCGAGGGCCGGCGGACGGTCGCGGAGTTCGTACCGCCCACGGACCCCGGTGACACCGCGCAGGTCACCGACCCGGCCGAGCTGGCCGAGCTGCGGGAGGCCCTCGACGGCCACCGACAGGCGCTCACCCAGGCCCGGACCAGGCTCGCCGAGTCAAGCGACGCCCTCGAAGCCGAGCGCAAGGCACGGGCCGAGGCCGAGCACCTCATCGCCAGCGCCGACGCGAACAAGAGCAAGCTGCTGGCCCGCGTCGAGCAGCTGACCTCGCAGATCGACGAACTGCGCACCACCCAGCAGGCGAAGTACGAGGCAGCCCGTCAGCAGCCCCGGCAGGTGGACGCCAAGCGCCGCGAGGCGATCATCCACCGTGCGCAGCGGCCGGCCCCGCTCAACGAGGTACAGGCCCGCGACGCCATCGACGGGATGCTGCGCGCGTCCGGCTGGGTCGTGCAGGACCGCGACCAGGTCAACCCGGAGGCGGGTCAGGGTGTGGCGGTCCGCGAGTTCACCCTCGCGACCGGCCGCGCGGACTACGTCCTGTACGTCGACGGGCACATCGTCGGCGTGGTCGAGGCCAAGCGCGAGGGCGACCACCTGTCCAGCGCCGTCGAGCAGAACGACCGTTACGCGTCCGGAGTCCTGAAGGAGCACCGCCTCGCGGTCTGGCGCGAGGCGGAGCCCTTCGCGTTCCGGTACGCGACCACCGGCACCGAGACGTACTTCATCAACCGCCTCGACCCCGACGCCCGCTCCCGCGAGGTCTTCTCGTTCCACCGGCCCGAGACGGTGGCCGCGTGGATGCGGCGCGCGGAGGAGAACCGGGAGGCCCTCACGTTCCGCGCGGCTCTGCGCCAACTGCCCGTACTGGAGGCCAACGGCCTGCGCCTCGCCCAGATCGACGCGATCACCGGTCTGGAGAAGTCCCTGGGCGAGGACCGCGCGCGGGCGCTGATCCAGATGGCGACCGGCGCCGGCAAGACCTTCACGGCCGTGGCGCAGACGTACCGGCTGCTCAAGCACGCCAAGGCCCGGCGGATCCTGTTCCTCGTGGACCGCAACAACCTGGGGCGGCAGGCCTACGACGAGTTCCGGAAGTTCACGACGCCCGACGACGGCCGCAAGCTCTCCGACATCTACAACGTCGACCGCCTGGCCGCCGCCGGACTCCAGGACACCTCGTCGGTCACCATCTGCACGATCCAGAAGATGTACTCGCTGCTGCGCGGGGAAACCATCGCCGAGGACGAGCAAGCGGACGAGGCCGCGGACAGCGAGGCGTACGAGGACACGTACGCCACCGACCTGCCGATCGACGTCTCCTACAACCCCGATGTGCCGATCGAGTCCTTCGACCTGATCATCGTGGACGAGTGCCACCGGTCGATCTACGGGCTGTGGCGGGGGGTCCTGGAGTACTTCGACGCGCATCTGGTCGGCCTGACCGCCACGCCCACGCTCCAGACCCTCGGCTTCTTCGGCCGCAACCTGGTCTCCGAGTACACCTACCCGCAGGCGGTGGCGGACGGGGTGAACGTCGACTTCGACGTCGTACGGATGCGGACCGACCTGCGGGAGAACGGCGGCGCGAAGATCGAGTCGGGTACGACGGTACGGATCAAGGACCGCAAGACCCGGCGGCAGCGCTACCAGGAGCTGGACGACGACTTCACGTACACGACCAGGCAGATCGGCCGGTCGGTGGTCACGGTGGACGAGATCCGTGCGGTCCTGACGGCGTACCGGGACAACTGGCAGCGCTGGTTCCCCGGGCGTAGCGAACTCCCCAAGACCCTGATCTTCGCGGTCGGCGAGGACCATGCCGAGGACGTCCTGGCCCAGGTCAAGGAGATCTTCGGGCGTGGAGACGATTTCGCGAAGAAGATCACGTACAAGAGCCGCCAGGCCGGCGAGGACCCGGACGAGCTGATCCGCGCGCTGCGGAACTCGCCCCGGATGCGGGTCGCCGTGACCGTCGACATGATCGCTACGGGCACGGACGTAAAGGCCCTGGAGTGCGTCATCTTCCTGCGCGAGGTGCGCAGCGCGGTGCTCTTCGAGCAGATGAAGGGGCGCGGCGCCCGGACCATCGACGCGACGGAGCTCCAGGAGGTCACGCCGGACGCGGACGCGTCGGTGCGCAAGGACCGCTTCGTGCTCGTGGACGCGGTGGGCGTGACGGACTCGCCGCTGGTGGACGCCCGGCCGCTGGTTCCGGCGGGTGAGCGCCAGGTGTCGCTGGCCAAGCTGCTCGACAAGGCCGGTACGAAGTCGATCAGCGCGAACGAGGCCGAGATCCTGGCGGGACGTCTGGCTCGCCTCAACCAGCAGCTGACGACGGAGGAACGCGAGCAGCTGACGCGGGCGGCGGGCGGACAGACGCTGTCCGAGATCGCGGGAGCGATCGTCAAGGCGGTGGACCCGGACCGGCAGGAACGCGCGCTGGACGAGGGCGGCCAGGCGGCGGCCCGGCGACTGGTCGAGAACGCGATCGCGCCGCTGACGGAGCGGCCTGAGCTGCGGCGGCACATCATCGAGATCCGGCGGGACAAGGACTACGTCTTCGACGAGTTCACGCCCGTCGCGGTGACGGATCTGAACGAGATCCCGCGCGAGGAGCGGGCGAAGGAGCAGGTCGACCGCTGGAGCCGGCTCCTGAAGGAGGAGCGCGACCGCATCGCGGCGGTCAGCATCGCCCTGACGAGCCCGAGGTCGGTCTCCCCGGCGGAGACGTACGCGGCGCTCCAGGAGCTGGCGCTGGAGATCCGCCGCCCGCACTTCGGGTGGACGCCGAAGGCTCTCTGGACGTACTACGAGGACCTGGGTGTGGCAGCCCACTCTCCCGGCCGCGAGGCGGGCGTGCCGGATCTGATCTCCCTGATCCGGTACGAGCTGGGCGTGGACGAGGAGCTGCGGCCGTACCGTGAGACGGTGGAGGAACGCTTCGAGGCGTGGCTGCTGAAGCAGAGCCAGGCCGGGGCGGACTTCTCGCAGGAGCAGCTGTGGTGGCTGCGGTCCATACGGGACGTGGTGGCGAGTGACGTCGGCATCAGCACCAAGGAGTTCAACGCGGAGCCCTTCAAGGGGAAGGGCGGAGGCCGCGGTTTCCAGCACGCTTTCCCGGGGCGGGATGTGCGGTCTCTATTGAATGAGTTGAATCGAGAATTGGCTTGAGTGACGTGGAACTTCCGGCGGGATGGGCCTGGTCCAGGCTGGAGGAAGTCGCCGAAGTGCGACTTGGTCGGCAACGTTCCCCAAAGAACCATTCCGGCGACCAAATGCGCCCATACCTGAGAGCCGCCAACGTAGACTGGAACGGCCTCAAACTTGGCGACGTGAAGGAGATGAACTTCACCGACGCCGAGCTGGAGACGTATCGTCTGATTCCCGGAGACATCATTCTAAGCGAGGCATCGGGAAGCGCGGGTGAGGTTGGCAAACCAGCCATCTGGAACAATCAGATCGCCGACTGCTGCTTCCAAAACACCTTGATCCGGGTGCGCGCCACGACCGACATTGAGCCACATTATCTCCTGCACCTATTGCGCCATGAAGCCACGCGAGGGGCTTTCGCAAAGGGGGCGCGTGGAGTCGGGATCCACCACCTCGGAGCTGCAAAGCTGGCCGCTTGGCAGATCCCCGTGCCACCTCTAGCCGAGCAGCGCCGCATCGTCGAATCCCTCGAAAGCCACCTCTCCCGCCTCGACGCAGGCAGTGCTGACTTGACCGTGGCTCAGACGAAGTCCCAACGACTCAGGTCACTTCTCTACGGCCGCGCGATGTCTGGAGGTTTCAGCCGCCCAGTAAATGCGGACGAAACAGTAACAGAAAGCACTCTCCACCGAGCCAGCAGATCCCTGGCCACCCGCCGGTGGCAGCCCATCACTCCCGTCAGTATTCCTGGATACACCCTGCCGGATAATTGGACGAATATCAGCCTAGGCACCTTGTCACACTCGTCTGGATACGGCACTTCGACCAAGTGTGGCTACGGCGCCCTGGGTTATCCAGTTCTGCGCATTCCCAATGTTCAGGGTGGATCAATCGATCTATCAGACGTCAAGAACGCGGTTGACCCGGAACTCGACCTGACGAAATTCTCCCTCGATCCTGGAGACCTACTGTTCGTACGCACCAATGGCAGCCCGAGTCTCATCGGTCGAGTAGGCGTAGTGGAGAAACCTCTCGCCTACGCCTTCGCGTCCTACCTCATCAGGTTCCGACTCACACCCGGTTTTGTGGAACCTCGCTGGATCGAATTGGTCACGCAGAGCCCACTTTGGCGGCGAGCGATCGAACGGTACGCAGCCTCGTCAGCTGGTCAGTACAACCTCAGCGCCGAAACGCTCTCGCGGCTTCCGATCCCTGTCCCGCCCTTGGAAGTACAGCGTGAAACGCTCGCCGCAGTAGACACCGCAGTCGCCGGGGCTGTCCGTCTGGTCTCCGCCACCAATGCGGCCATCACGCGGTCGAGGCACCTGCGAATTTCAGTAGCGAACCGCGCGTTCAGCGGTCGGCTGGTCCCCCAAGACCCCGTCGACGAGCCCGCCACCGCGCTTCTCGACCGCATCCGGGCCGAGCGCGAAGCTCAGGGCGGCAAGGTCAAGCGGGGCACCCGTCGGCCCCGTAAGGCGGCCGAAGCCGCACCGCCTCCGGCCCCCGCCTCAACCCCTTCGCCCACTACCGCCGTTCAGCAGGAGCTTCCGCTGTGACCCCCGCATCCCCCGCCCTGGCGCACGCACAAACCAACACCCTGGTCGCGAAGCTCTGGAACTACTGCAACGTCCTGCGGGACAACGGCCTGTCCACCATCGAGTACGTCGAGCAGCTCTCGTACCTGCTCTTCCTCAAGATGGCCGACGAGATCGCCTCCGATCCCTTCACCGAGGCCGAAGCGCGGACCGTCGTACCCGCCAAGTACGACTGGCAGTCGCTCGCCTCCAAGAAGGGCATCGAGCTCGAAGTCCACTACCGCGAGATCCTGGCCGAGCTCGGCAAGAGCCCCGGTACCACCCTCGGCAGGATCTTCGCCAAGGCGCAGAACCGCATCACCGAGCCCGCCCTCCTCGAAAAGCTCGTGGTCGAGCTGATCGGCAAGGAAGACTGGACGATCCAGGGCACCGACCTCAAGGGCGACGCCTACGAGGGCCTGCTGGCCAAGGGCGCCGAGGACACCAAGACCGGCGCCGGCCAGTACTTCACGCCCCGCGCGCTCATCGACGCCATGGTCGACGTGATGCAGCCCCAGCCGGGCGACACCATCACCGACCCCGCCTGCGGAACCGCCGGCTTCCTCATCGCCGCGCACGCCTACATCCGCGAGCACCACATGCAGAACCTCTCCCGCGAGGAGCGGCTCGCGCTCGGGGACGGCAAGATCTGGGGCAACGAGCTGGTCACCGGCACCGCCCGCCTCGCCGCGATGAACATGCTGCTGCACGGCATCGGTGACGCCGACGGCAAGTCCCTCATCACCGAAGGGGACGCGCTCGCCGAACAGCCCAAGCAGCATGCTTCCCTGGTCCTCGCCAACCCGCCCTTCGGCAAGAAGTCCGCGATCACCATCGTCGGCACCGACGGCAAGGCCGACAAGCAGGACATCTCCTACGACCGCGATGACTTCCGCGCCACCACCACCAACAAGCAGCTGAACTTCCTCCAGCACATCATGTCGCTGATGGAGATGAACGGCCGCGCGGCGGTGGTCCTCCCCGACAACGTGCTTTTCGAGGGTGGGGCCGGCGAAAAGATCCGGCGTCGCCTGCTCGAAGACTTCGACCTGCACACGATCCTTCGTCTGCCCACCGGCATCTTCTACGCGGGCGGCGTCAAGGCCAACGTCCTCTTCTTCGAGAAGAAGCCGCCCCGCAGCGGAGGCGCGCACAACACCTCCAAGCTCTGGGTCTACGACTTCCGCACCGCCAAGCACTTCACCCTCAAGCAGCACCCGCTGACTCGTGCTGCTCTGGAGGAGTTCGTCGAGGCCTACCTGCCGGGCAAGGCTCGCGGCGAGCGTGTCGAAACCGAGCGCTTCAAGTGCTTCGACTACGACGAACTCATCGCCCGCGACAAGGTGAACCTCGACATCACCTGGATGAAGGACCCGGCCCTCGACGACGCCGACAGCCTGCTGCCGCCCGAGGTGATCGCGCAGGAGATCGTGGAGGACTTGCAGGCCGCGCTCAGCGAGTTCGCCGCGATCGCGGAGGCGCTCGGTGGCGAGATCTCGGCTGATACTGACGAGATCCAGCCAGGCGAAGGCGCCTGACCCGCAACTGAGTTGACCCGTCCCCGTCTCGCCGGAAGTCTTGATCTCGATCAATCAGCGAGACGGGGGCATCCCATGGCAGTTCCGCAGCCACAGACGCGCGAGTTCCAGGCGTTCAAGACCAACATCGAGTACGCCCGGAAGATGGTCCTCGCCGGCCAGAGCCTGGCCGCCTTCCAGTCCCCCGTCTTCGACATCGGCGACTTCTACCGTGCCGCGTGGGTGCAGGCGGTCAGCGCCATCGACCACTGGTTCCACGAGGAGCTGTACCGCCGGGTGGCCGACCTCGCCGCCGCGGACAGTCCTGGCATGCCATACCAGCTGACGAAGTTCGAGCTACCGCTGGAGAAGGTCGAGGAGGTCCGGCGGGGCACCACCACACTCGCCGACGCCGTGTCCGAGCACGTCAAGGCGAAGTGGGCCAACGCCTCCCTCCAGAACCCGCGCAAGATCAGCGAGGCGCTGAAGCTGGTCACGGAGGAGAACATCTGGGCCAAGGCTGCGGTCCAGCTCAACGAGTGGAACCACGGCCGCACGGGGATGACGGACCAGACGCTGAAGAAGCAGTACGTCTCCATCACCGACCGCCGCAACAAGATCGCCCATGACGCGGACCTGCTGGACGGCGACCTCAAGCGGCGCCGCCCCATCTCCGACGCCGACGTGACGGACGCGATCGACTGGATCGAGCGGATCGCTCTCGCGATCGCCAAGGTTCTCGGCTGACCTCTGGGATGGGTGAGGGCGCTGTGGACTGCTGTCCGTGGCGCCCTCGGCGTCTCAAGAGCCGGGCGGCGTCCCGTACAGGGGAAGACCGGAAGTGGGCAGGTCACCGCCGAGGTCGTCGGGCAGCGGGACCGGGTCGCCGTACTTTCCGTGGACGACGCCCTTGTACTCGCCTTCTCCCGGACGGGTGAACAGGGACCACGTGCCCGTGCGCGGGTCGATCTGCAACAGGCGGGCGACACGTGCCGCCGCGTACCACGCGGTCTTCTCGTTGATCCCCCTCAGCCGCTCGCTGGGCGAGATGACCTCGACCGCGAGGGCGATCGCGTCCGCCTCCAGGAGCCAGCCGTCGTCCTCCTTGAAGGCGCGGGGACCGATGGTCAGGTCCGGGGTCGCGTAGTCGTCCGGATCGTCGGGCATCGGGACGGACACGTTCTCGTAGGCCTCGTACGCGGCGGCGAGGCTCGGACGGATGGCGTCGCGCAGGTCGATGACGGTCCCGGCGTGCTTGCCGCTCGGGCTCGGGGACATCATGAGGGTGCCCCCGATGATCTCCACGCGCATGCCGGTGGCCTGCTCGATCTGCTCGGCGGCGTCGCGCAGGTGTCCGCGGCGGACGGGGATGGGGTGGTGAGCCGGGTCCGACACGGTGTCGCCTCCTTGCCTGCGGGGAGTGGGTGCGGGGCCTGGGTGTACATCGCACTCGGCACTCGTACGGCGCGTTTCACCTTACGGCAGCCCTCGTACGGCCAGCGGCTCCGCTGCGGCCAGGTGGAGGGGTGGGCCTTCGTCCAGGGCGAGGACGACCGTCAGGCCGCCGGTGGCGTGGCGGGCCGTCCGTACGCTGCGGACCGCGCGCCACGCGCCCCAGACGCGGACCTGTTGGCCGGGGCTGACCGTGACCGCCGCGACCTCCCTCGTTGACGGGGTGGGGAGGAGGTCGGGGGCCTTCAGCTCCGACCAGACCGTTTTGCCGATGCCGCCCGCGCGTGCGGTGACGCCCCAGCGGTGGCTGAGCGCGTCCACGAGCCTTAGCCCCCGGCCGCGTTCGTCTTCCGCGCCGGGGTGACGAAGTTCCGGCCGGCCGGATCCGGCGTCGCTCACCTCCAGGCGCAGCAGCCCGTCCGTCGAGGAGTGTGCGATCCGTACGCCGACTTGGCGGTCGCTGGGTGCGGGTGCGCGGAGGGCGTTGGTCACGAGCTCGGAGAGGACGAGTTCGGCGGTGTGGAGGAGGTCGTCCCCCGCGCCCCAGTCCCCGAGTAGGGCGCGCAGTGCCGCGCGGGCCCTTGCCGCGCTGCGGGGTCGGCGTGAGAGCCGGAATGAGACGTCGATCAGTGCGGCCATGGCAGCTCCAGAGGGTCGGAACCCCCGGACAAGCGGGGGCTCAGTTACCGACACCAGGAGAGTGTCCGCAGAACAGGTAACGGCGCAACGTTGAATGGATTGCTGGCTCTTAATTCACCCATACGGGCATTCGCGAGTCCGCAAGCCTCCGGCTCTGATAGGGAGTTACCTATGCCAAACGTGATGCCCTCCACGGTCCTGGGTCGCCAACTCGGCGATGAACTACGCCGGTCCCGAGAAGCCGCAGGCCTCACCACTGCGGCTGCTGCCGAGGTGCTGGACTGCACAAAGGGAAAGATCAGCCGCATCGAAAACGGCCATGTCCCGGTCCGCACACCTGATCTCATCGCGCTCATGGAGGCATACGGGGTGATGGACACGGAGTCGCGGGAGCGCCTGACTTCCCTTGCCTTGAGGGCGAACAGACGACGGCGTGAAGGGTGGTGGCATGAGTACGCCTCCGTTCTCAGTGACGCGTACCGCGACCAGATCGAGATGGAGTCGATCTGCGACAGCATCCGCACTTACCAAGTGCAGATGGTGCCCGGACTCCTCCAGACTCCGGAGTACGGGCGGGCCGTAACAGTGGCATCACGCGCCTGGCATACGGCTGAGGAGATCGACCGGTTCGTCCAGGTACGACTTGCCAGGCAGGAACGGTTGACGAGTGCGGAACCCATGGAGTTCTGGGCAGTACTCGCTGAAGGAGTGCTGCGCCAACAAGTCGGCGGGCCGGACATCATGCACGCACAGTTGAAACACCTACTGACCATGGCCGAGCGACCCAACATCACCGTTCAGGTGCTGCCGTTCACACGCGGCGCCCACTCGGGCATGTTCGGCCCGTACGTGCTGCTCAGCTTCCCGCAACTGGCGTCGCTCGACCTCGTACTCACCGAGGCCCCCACTGGCAACATCTGGATGGAGCGAGAGCAGGAAGTCGCCTGCTACCGAGGGCTCTTCGATGACGCGCGCATGGCAGCATTGCCGCCTACGGAGTCACTCGCGCTGATCCAGCGTGTTGCCAAGGAGCACAGAGCATGAGCAACGAGGTCCGCTCGACGACCGGCCACAAGACCGCGATATGGCGCACGAGCAGCTACAGCGGAGGCCAAGGCGACTGCGTCGAGGTCGCCGACAACGTCCCCGGAATCGTCCCCGTCCGCGACAGCAAGCGGCCCGCCGGGCCTGTGATCGGGTTCGGGGCCGGCGCCTGGCAGGCGTTCGTCACGCAGGTGGGCTGACCGGGGCGACCCGGGGGCAGGAGCCGGGCGACCACGTCGCCGGCGCGGGACGGGCTCCGCGCGGCCCCCGGCCCGGCGTTCACGTCGGTCAGCGCCGCTTGCGTTTCCCGCCCGCGCGCTTGGCGGGCTTCTTCCTGCCCGGGGAGCGGGCCGTACCGCTGGTCTGGAAGGCCCGCCAGGCTCGGCGGGCCTGTTCGGCGGTGGCGCGGTCGGGGTGGTGTGCGAGCTGCTCCGCCAGGAAGGCGGACGTGTACGGGTCCGCCGCCGTGAGGGCGGTGACCAGGGCCGGGCCGCCGCCGGGCCAGGCTGCCGCGGCCTTGTCGAAGGCGGCGTGGACCTCGGCGAACAGTTCGGGCTCCTCCTCGTTCCGAGCCGCCGTCATGCGATGGTCGAGGGATGCGGCGCTCCGTACGGCTTCGAGCGCGTCGACCAGGTACACCGCGCGGGCCGACAGCGGAACGGCTGAGGGGTCGGGCGCCTGGCCGCGTGCGTGCAGGGTGTGCTCGGCCCAGCCGCCCAGGACCGGGTCGGCCAGCAGTGCGTACAGGGCCTCGTCGGGCACGGCCATCGCGTCCAGAGCGGCGAGCAGCGCCCGCCGCCTCGCGGGCTCGGCCTCGGGGCGGGCAACGGAGATCGCCGCGAACAGAGGGGTCCATCCGTCGGTGCGCTGCGCGGCCAGCCAGTCGCCGACGGCCGGGCGGGCGGCCCGCTTCGGCCACCACTGGGCTGCCGCGACGAGCCGTTCCGCGTCCCAGGCGAGCATCTGCTGCCGAGTGGGGAGGACATGGGCGGCGTCGCCTTCGAGGCCCACGAGGAGGCTGTCGCGCAGCAGGGCGGAGCCGAGAGGGGTGAGGCTGACGGCGTCTCCGGCGCGCTCGGTGACACCCAGAGCAGCCAGGCGGTCCATCAGGCGCACGAGGCGGGCAGCGGACGGGATCAGATCCGTACGGTCGGACGCGGTGAGTGCCGGGATTCCCAGGACCGCGGACAGCGCCTGAGGGTCGGGCAGTTCGTAGTCTCCGGTGGCCGGGACGGACGCGTCGGGGTCGCTCTCATGACCCGGCGGCAGGGACCACATGTCGTCCAGGGCGGCCATGCGGGCCACGGACTGCGTCATCCCCGCTTGCTCGCACAGGAAGTAGAGGGTGATCAGGTGCTCGCCGTCGTACTCCTCCGCGGTCTCTTCCTCCTCGGCCAGCTGTGTCAGCAGGACGCCGAGCAGGTTCAGGGCCAGCCCGGTCAGCTCGGCGGGGCCACCCTTACGCCAGGCTTCGGCCGATGGCCCCGCGCTCAGCGCGCCGCCCTGCTCCCGCACCAGGAAGCCGCTGGCCAGCGCCAGTTCGCGCGTTCGCTCGTCCGCGCCCTGCGGGTCGGCGGCGGCTTGCGCCAGGAGCTGGGGCAACGGGGCGGAACGCAGCAGCGCGGCCTGTTCCTCCGGGGAGGCCGGCAACGGGGCCGGGGGCAGCGGCGCGAAGGCGTCGCCGTTCATCTCCAGGTGCTGGCCGGCCATGGCCTCGACGAGGGCGAGGAGAGGGGTGGGAGCGCTGCCGCCGCCCGGCGCCAGGTGCGCGAAGGGTCCGCGCAGCAGGGCGTCGAGCCCGGCTGCCGTCCAGCGATCCGTGAGCACCGCTGCCTGCGCCCCGTACCAGTCGTCTCTCTCGTCGTCCGGCTTGCCTACCGGGGCATCGGCGACCAGCAGGCCCTCGCCGGGGCGGGGCCGCACCTGCTCGGCCAGCGCCACGGCCTCCAGCCGTGCGGCGAGCAGCGGACGGGCCTGCCGGGAGCGTTCCGCGCACAGCGCCTCCGCGTATGCCGCTTCGGCGAGCGGTCCGTTCGGAGAGGAGGAGGCGGAGGAGGCGGAGGAGGCGAAGCCGAGCGTGGCGTTCCGCCCGGCGTGCGGGCGGGCGGCGAACGCCTCCAGCCAGTCGCGCACAGCCCGGGGATCGGTGGCGTCCACGCCCGCGGCGCGCAGCAGGTTTCCGTACAGCCGCGGCCAGGTGAGGCGGCGGGGGCTCGTCATCGCCTGGGTGAAGCCCTCGGCCAGCTCGTGCACCCGGGTCACGAGCTTCGCCTGCCGCTTGGCGTTGAGGCGGCCGGCCTCGTGGGTGTGGTCGACCAGCGCGACCAGCGCGGCCACGAAGCCCGGCAGCTCTTCCTCGGTGGCACTGACGTACAGCGGGAGCAGGATGTGCAGCAGTTCCTCGGCCAGCTCCTCGGTGGGCTCGGGCAGGCCGGTCCGGCGGCGTGCCTCGCCCAGCGCGAGCAGACCGAGGACGGCCTCGGCCGCCCGCGCGTCCAGCGGAGCGCCTCGCTCTTCGGCCCGGGCGAGGAACGAGTCCAGATCAAGGAGAAGTGGCGTGGCGGTGTTCATCCCGGCAGCCTAGCGACGCGGCACGGCCGCCCGTCCCCATCGGCGAAATCCGGGACGGCGACGCGCGAAAGCACATGTACGCCATCGATGCCATGCTCTGCGCCACCGCGCCTCGACTCGCCCGGCCCTGTCACCGTGCTCGCCTCCGCTCCGGAAGGCCTGACGGCGCTGTGCGGCGGTCGGGCCACCCTCATCGAGGACCCACGCCTCCTAGCCGGCCGAGGTGAATGCGCAGGCCAGCGCGCGGGCGCTCGCCGGGACGCCGCGGACCGGTTTGCCGTACAGGGGGTGGGCCTGGTCCAGGGTGGGCAGGAGGCTCGGCGCGCGGTCGGTGGGGGCGCGGTCGAGGACGGTGGTGCCGGTCTCGGCCTCTTGGGTGGGGGCGTAGCCCGCGGCGCGCAGGGCGGTAAGGGTGTCCTCGGGAGGTGCGGTGGAAATGAGGACGGTGGGGGCGATCCGGCGCAGGCGGAGCTTGGCCAGGCCGCGGGCCTGGGCCACCTCGGCGATCAGGCCGGTGTCGTCCGAGCGGATGCAGCAGGCGGAGCGGACGACCTTGAGCTGTCCGTGGGTACGGGCGGTGTCCTTGATCGTGTAGGCCAGTGGCTGCGGCAGCGGGGTGCCGCACTCGCTCGCCTCGGTCAGACGGTCGAGGAGTTCGTCGGCGCTCCAGCCTGCGTCCAGGGCCCGGCGTACGGAGCTTGCTGTGATGCGCCAGACCACCGCGTGGCCCTCGGACTCGATGTCCCCGACGGCGGAGAGCAGGTCGGCGAGGGCGGGCGCGGGCGCGCCGGTGACAGTGGCGGTCAGGTCGCCCTGGAACCGGGCCGTGCCGCTGGGTGCGGGCAGGGTGGCGTACAGCGCCTCGCGCAGCGCGGTCACGGCCTGGGCCAGGGCGGGGCGGTGGGTGAGGTCCTCGCCCAGGCCCTCGGAGCCGCGGGCGGCCGGGTCGGCGCCCGCTCCGGGCACGGCGGGGTAGTGGTGGGCGGCGCCCGACTCCAGCAGGCGGCACAGGGCCCGCCCGACGGGGGTGAGGGCACCGTGGGCGACCACGCCGAGCAGGGCCGCCTCCTCCAGGGTGGCGGCCAGCCGGTCGAGTAGTTCGTCCGCACCGGTCAGTGTTCCGGTGCCGTCTCCGGCCAGGTGGGCGCGCAGGGCGGGCCGGAACCATGCGGCCAGAGCGAGGAGTTCGGCATGCCCCTGCGCCTCCCCGGTGAGGCCCTGTCCGTCGGGGAGGGTGGCGAGAGCCCGCAGTACTCCGGTGCGCAGGGTCACGGCTTCCTCGTCGCTCGGGCTGGTGAGCGCGACCGGGGTCTCGTCGGGGTCCGGCCAGTGGCTGAGGACTTCGGGGACCACGGCCCAGGCGGCCAGCAGCGGCAGCAGCTTGCCCGCGGCCGGGGCGGCGGCCCAGGCGTCGTAGCGGTCACTGGGCAGCAGCCGGGCCGAGGGCTTGGGGGCCTTGGAGTTCCGGCCCCGGGCGGCGGGGGCCGGCTCCTCGTCCTGGGGTGCGGCGAGCCCGGCGTTCACAGAGAGGTCGAGCCACAGCCGGGTGTCGGCTTCGTCCGCCCCGGCCGCCTTGGCCAGCCGCCGGGTGTCCCGTACGGCGATCCCGCCCGCCTTGCGGATCGCGACCGGCTGCGCGGCCAGCGCCCGCAGGACCAGTTCGGCCCGCCAGGCCGCCGCCGCGGCGGCCGTGCCGCCCTCGCCCTCCCAGCCGGACGGCAGCGGTGCGGTGGCGGTGAACGGCTCTGGTTCCAGTCGGGGGCTGGGTGCCGCGCCCCCATGGCGGAGCGCACGGGCGACCTCGTAGGGAAGCTCCACCAGGTCGAGACCGACGGGGGCCAGCAGTCCGCGCACGGCCAGCCAGTCGGTGCCCTCGTCACCGCTGCCGCCCTCCCGGAAGACGTACTTGGCGTCCGGGCCCGCGTACTGCGACCCGTACCGGCCGACGAAGCAGTGGGTCCGCAGCAGCGGCGGGCCGGGTACCAGGTGGTCCAGCAGCTCCAGCGCCCGGACCGGGGCGTCCGCCACCAGTGCCCGCACCCTGGCGGGGTCGGCGAGCAGAGCGGTGATCAGCTCCTGGGCCTGGTCGCGGGTGCGGGCCACCCCCTCGCCGAAGAGGGTTGCGGCGATCCGCTTGACCTCGGGGGCGTTGTAGGCGGTGGTCAGCAGCCGGTCGGCCGTACGCCCGTAACCGTCGAACCCGGCGGCGCGGACGTGTAGAAGTGGTGGGAGCGCCAGTCGGCCCTTGGGCGCGGGAAGCAACAGTGCGCGCTCCCGCAGTCGGGTGAGCGTGCGTTCCGCCCGCTGCCGCTTCTCTCCCGGCTCGAACCAGGACAGTACGTCCCGCTCAGGCACCAATCGGTCCGCGGGTTCCACCGGGGGAACGGACTTCCGCTGTTGCCAGGGATACCGAGGCCCGTCCTCGGACTCGCCACCGGCTACGGGGCCGTGCCGCTCCAGAGCAAGGGCGGCGATCGAAGCGAGCAATTCCAGCTCTCCGGCGGTGCCCGCCATCAGGCCCTGGCCCACCGACTCGTCGGTGAGCAGGTGTTCGGCGAGCTCGCGGAGGGTGGTGATCCGTCGGTACCCGGCGGCGAGCGGCAGATCCCGCTCCTCCAGCAACGCGGTCAGCCGCTGAGGATCCAGGGTTCCCAGCCATTTCACAAGGGCGGTACGCGCATTCACCCGGCCAGGCTAGCGCCGTCCGGTCACCCCGCGGGGGTGAACCGGCCGCGTCCCCTCGGACCCCCGCGCCCAGTGCCGGCGCAGGCTCCCCCCTCCGGGGCCGTCACCTTTTCCCCCCCCCGCGCATATGGGCTTCGATGCCCGGGAGGTTCTCAGAGGATCGTCGACGCCTACTGCCATTGGGCGCCCGAGGTAGGTGCATCACCATGACCACCCTCGCGGTTTCCCTGACTACCGCCAGGCACGGACAAGGTCTTCCGGACCCCAGTGCGCCGCAAGAGGCAGATCGTCCTCGACACCGCAACGGGACACCGCAACCAGCGCCGTGTCCGGCTCGGCACCGGGCACGGCGAGCATGTCCCGCACCAGTGCGTCGTACTCACGTCGGCCGAACGGCTGCGACTCCAGCCACTTCACCGAGCCGATGAAGTGAACCTGCCCTGCGACGGGTTCCCGATCGGCTCCGATCAGGTCGATCTCCGGGTTGTTCTGCCGGTTCCACCAGCCCCCGACCGCTTCCGTCTGCGGCCACGTCTCGTCGGGCAGCAGCCGCAGCAGCGACTCGCGGACGACCGGCTCGACGGCCCGGCCCCGCCATGTCGTCCACGACCGCTCGATGCGCTCCAGCGCCAGATCACCGCGACCGCGCTCGATGAGCGGGATCCCGCGTTGCAGGAAAGCCAGCCAGAACCGCAGGTACGGATCAGAGATGCGATAACGCTTGTTCTTGCTGTCAGCCTTGACCGAGAGCGGCAGGTCAGCGGCCAGGACTCGCTTGGCCAGCAGCGTGTTCAGCAGCGGAGACAGCGTGCCCGAGGGCAACGCGCCGGCACCACCGGCTTGTGCGGCAATGGTGGAGAAGGTCCGCTCGCCGCTGCCGACCGCTTCCAAGATCGCGCGCGAGTGGGACGCCTCGGGAAACTCCCCCAGCAGCGACAGCTCGCCCGCCACCAACAGCGGGGCAAGCGGGTTGGACACAGTCTCGCGCAGAAAGTCTCGGCGGCCCATCCCCGGCCGCCAGGACTGAACGATCTCCGGGAACCCTCCGGTGATCAGCAGTGCGTCCACCGCTTCCGCCGCGTCAAGGCCGGTCATCGCCTGCACATCGGCCAGATGCAGCGGCTGTACGGTCATCTTGGCCGCCCGGCCGAAGAAGGGGCGCCCATAGGACTGCAGCGCCTCCATCACCGACATGTCGCTGCCGACCAGGATCAACAGGACGGGCTTGGCGGACAAGTGCCGGTCCCAGACCGTCTGCAGCGCCCCCTCGAACTCCCCGTCCTGTTCGACCAGCCACGGCACCTCGTCGACCACCGCAATGCTCGGTGCATCGTCCGGAATCGCGACTGCGAGGGAACGCAGCGCCTGGTTCCAGTCGGCGGCCTGCAGCCCGGCCACCAGCTCAGCCCCGGGAAGAGGGGAATGCGCCAGCGTCGCGGCGAAGTCCGCCCGCTCGGCCACCGCGTTGCGTCCCCGGGTCGCCTGGAAGACCACGTACGGAAGCCCGGAACGGTCGCAGAACTCCTGGACCAGACGAGACTTGCCCACCCGGCGCCGGCCCGTCACGATCACAGCCTGACCACGCGTGGCACCCGTACCACCGACCACCAGGCCCAGCTGCCGAGCCAGCTGATCCAGGTCGGCAGACCTGCCCTTGAACTCCATCAGCGCCCCACCCCCAGCGTCCATGAGACATAGATTCGATATTACGTAGATTGAATCTTACTTAGATGCTAGCTCGCTTCTGACTGTCCCCCCTACGCCCTCGCCGAGGCGGCGGGGAAGGAATCCGCCCGCCGACGCCTCGGCCACCGGGGCCCACACCATGCACATTCCGGCGGGGCGGGCGTTTCCGGTGGTCCGTACGAGGGAGGTGGGGCGGGGTCTGTGGGATCCGGGGGGGTGGGTAGGGGCGGGGTGCGTGCGTACGTTGGGGGTGAGGCCGCACGGCGCCGCTGGCCAGGTGCCCTGTGGCGGGCTCTGACGATCGAGAAGGGGCGGCGCGGATGCGTGAGCTGGTGGAGACGGCGCGGCGGTGGGTGGCCGAGGGGCGGGCCGGGTATCTGGCCCGGCCCGTGACCGAGCAGGGGTTCGGGCCGCGAGATCCGGCCGGGGCCGTGCTCATCGATGCGCGGGGGGAGTGCGTCGGCACGCTCTACCGCGGGGTCTTCGACGCCGAGCTCGCCACCGAGGTCGCGGCCCTGCCGGCCGGTGTCTCGGCGCGGGTGTGCGAGGTGTCCGTGCGGGCGGCCGAGGCCGTGGCCGCGAAGCTGACCTGCGGCGGGCAGGCCGAGGTGCTGCTGCAGCCGCTGTCGGCGATCCCGGCCCAGTGGTGGGAGCTGCTCGGCGACGGGGTCGGGGTGGCGTTGGTGACCCGGCTGAACGAGGCTGCGGACCGGGCCGTCAGCGAGATCGTACGGGCCACGGACGCGCCCGGTGACGATGCCGGGCGGCGGGCGGGCGAGCTGCTGGCGACGCGGCGGGCCGGGCGGGACGCGCTGTACGCGGAGTCGGGGCTGGTGCTGGTCGAGGCGTTCCCGTCGGCCCCGTACGTGGTCATCGGTGGCGGCGGCGAGCTCGCCGAGATCATCGAGCGGCAGGCGTTGTTGCTGGGCTGGGAGGCCGTTCTGGTCACCGGCCCGGAGGAGGCCGGCACGGTGCTGGAGGCGCGCCGGGACGCCGCGTGCCTGGTGATGCTGAGCCATGAGGAGTCGTTCGACGTGCCGACGCTGCGGGTGGCCCTGAACCGGGAGGTGCCTTACGTCGGCGCACTGGGCTCCCGCAAGACCACGGCCCGGCGGCGCGAGGGGCTGCTCGCGGCCGGGGCCACCGAGGCCCAACTGGCGCGGGTGCACGGACCGATCGGACTGGACCTCGGCGCCCGCACCCCGGCGGAGACCGCGCTGGCGATCTGCGCCGAGATCCTGGGGGCGCTCGGGGAGCGCAAGGCCGCCGGCGCCCTGCGGGACGCCGACGGCCCCATCAACTCCTAGGCGAAGGCAGCGACCTTCACTTCCCCAGGGCCCGCTTGAGCTGTGTCTTGTTCATGTCCGAGCGGCCGTGGACGTTGCGGCGCCGGGCCTCGGCGTAGAGCTGTTCGTACGTGGGGCCCTGCGCGCCCGAGTGGGAGTGCAGGCCTCCGCGCCGCGACGAGGAGATGTCCTCGACGGATTCCTTGCTCGCGGTCCGGGATTCGCCGGCCCGGGCGCGTTCCTTGTTCACCGTCCGGGCCGCGATCTCCTTCGCCTTCTCCTCTGGCTCGCCGCGCCGCTCCAGGCCTTCCTTGATGTGCTCGTACTGCCGTTCGCGCTTCGGGGACGATCCGCGGGGCATGGCCGGCCTCCTTCTGGTTCGGCGGGTGCGCACACCGGGCGCATACCCCGGATGGCCCAAGGTATCCAGGGCATAGCGGAGCATTTCGGACTTGAGTACGGGAACATGGTCGGTATGGACACGACTTTGAGCGTGGACGCGACCCTCGCCGACATCGCATGGTTCCTGGTCGTCGGCATCTTCGTCGCCGGCTTCCTGCTGGGCGGCTTCCTGTTGGGCAAGAGGGTACGGGCCAAGGAGCCACCCCCGCCCACCCCGGAGAGTCAGCCGCACCTGCCCGAGGGGGGCGCGGTCTACGAGGTCCGCGAGGAGCGGGACCAGGTGGAGATCCCGGAGGGCGGCCTACGGCCGCACGAGATGCAGGGCTACGGGAACTTCGGCTCCACCACCTCCAGCCATCCCGAAGAGGCCCGCGCCGAACGGGAGTCCGGCTACGAACTCCCCGAGGGGCCGGGACCGCACCCCCAGCCGGGGGCTCCGCCGGACGCAGGACGGGGCGCACACTCCTGACACCAGGACCGCCTCGCCCTCTGACCCGCGCCTCCGTCGCGGGTCAGAGGTCCGTCGCGGGTCAGAGGTCAACCCGCAGCCGCAGCACCTCCGGCGGCGGGTGCCGGGTCGAGGCGTGTCGGACCTCCGCCGTGAGCGGCGGGTCGAGCGCCCGGAAGGGGACCTCCCCGAACCCGATCGCCGTGACCGTGGCCAGGGCCGGCGCGGCCGACCCGCGGGCGGCCACCTCGGCCGCCACCTGCGAACGCAGCGCCGCGCTCAGCGGGCTCGACACCAGCGGGCTCTCGTCCCCGACCGGCAGGACGAGCACCAGCGCGAGCGGGCGGCGCGGGGTGCCGGTGTAGCCGACCACCGCCGCGTCCCGGACGTCGGTGTGCCGCAGCTTCTGCCAGCCGCGCCGCCCGGCGGGATAGGCCTGGTCCAGCCGCTTCACGACGAGGCCCTCGATCCCGCTGGCCGGCAGGGTCTCGTACCAGGTGGCGGCCAGTTCCGGATCGGTCGTCATCGGCACCGGTTGCAGCGGCGGCCCCAGCGGCAGCAGCAGGTCGACGAGGAGGGCCCGGCGGCGCTCGTACGGGCGGCCGCGCAGGTCCAGTCCGGCCAGTTCCAGCACGTCGAAGGCGGCGTACGAGGCGGGCAGGCGCTGTGCGAGGACGGCGGCCCGCGCCGCGGTGGCCGCCGCCCTGCGCTGCACCAGGGCGAAGTCCGTACGCCCCGCGTGCCAGACCACCACCTCGCCGTCCAGGACCGTGTCTGCGGGCAGCAGCAGCGCGGCCGCGGCCAGGTCCGGGAAGGCGCTGGTCACGATCCGGCCGGAGCGCGCCTGGAGCGTCACGTCGGTCGCCGAGCGCAGCACGACGAGCCGGTGGCCGTCGAACTTCGGCTCGTACGCCAGCCCCGCCCCGCGCGGCAGGGTGCGTACGGCGGCGGCCAGCGCGACGCGGATCACGGCCGGGTCCCGGGGGTTCCGGGGGGTCCGGGGAGCGGGCGGGCGCGCGCGGGGTCGGTCAGCGGGGCGAACAGGTCTCCGTCGCGGGCGAGCCTGGGAGCGATGTCGTCGGCGAGGAAGACGAGCCCGGCGGCGGTCCGGCAGGCCTCGACCTCCGCCCAGGACACGGGCGCGGACACGGTCGGCCGGGCCCGCGCGCGCAGGGTGTAGGGGGCCGCGGTGGTCTTGGCGGCGGCGTTCTGGCTGTGGTCGACGAACACCTTGCCGGGGCGCAGGGCCTTGGCCATGAGGTGGACAACCAGGTCGGGGAGCGCGCGCTCGGCCTCCTGGGCGAGCTGCTTCGCGTACGCGGACACCCGGTCGGACGGGGTCGGCTCCAGCGGCACGGCCAGGTGCATGCCCTTGGAGCCGGAGGTCTTGGCGTAGGCGTGCAGGCCGTCGGCGGCGAGCCGCTCGCGCAGCCAGAGCGCGGCGGTGCAGCACTCGACGACCGTGGCGGGCGGGCCGGGGTCGAGGTCGAGGACCATCCGGTCGGCGAGGGCGGGGTGGCCGGCGGTCCACTGGGGGGTGTGGAACTCCACGACGAGGTTGGCGGACCACATGAGGGTGGCCAGGTCGGCGACGACCACCTGGGCGGCGGAGAGGTCCTCGGTGCGCGGCACGGGGGTGGTCCTCACCCAGTCGGGCGTGCCGGGCGGCGGGTTCTTGGTGAAGAAGAGTTGCCCGTCCGGTCCGTCGGGATAGCGCAGGAAGGACACCGGTCGGTCGTGGACGTGGGCGAGCAGCGGGCCCGCGACGGTGGCGTAGTAGTGCAACACCTCGCCCTTGGTGAAGCCGGTCTCCGGGTACAGGACCTTGTCGAGATTGCTGAGCGCGATGCGACGGCCCTCCACCCATGTGATCGGCGTCATACGATGAGACTGCCACGAAACAGGAGGAACCGTGCGATCCATTTGGAACGGGGCGATCTCCTTCGGCCTGGTCAGCATCCCGATCAAGCTCGTGAACGCCACCGAGAGCCACTCGATCTCCTTCCGCCAGATCCATGTGAGTGACGGCGGGCGCGTCCGGTACCGCAAGGTGTGCGAGCTGGACGGGGAGGAGGTGCCGAGCGCCGAGATCGGCAAGGGGTACGAGGAGGCCGACGGGTCGATCGTCCCGATCACGGACGAGGACCTGGCGCAGCTGCCGCTGGCGACCGCGAAGACGATCGAGATCATGTCGTTCGTACCGGCGGAGGAGATCGATCCGCTGCAGATGGACGCGGCGTACTACCTCGCGGCGAACGGCGCCACGGCGGCGAAGCCGTACACGCTGCTGCGGGAGGCGCTCAAGCGGAGCCGGAAGGTCGCGATCGCCAAGTACGCGCTGCGGGGGCGGGAGCGGCTGGGCATGCTGCGGGTGGTGGACGACGTGATCGCGATGCACGGGCTGCTCTGGCCGGACGAGATCCGGGCGCCGGAGGGGGTGGCGCCGGAGGTCACGGTGTCCGTACGGGACGCCGAACTCGACCTGGCGGACGCGCTGATGGCGACGCTGGGAGAGGTGGAGCTGGCCTCGCTGCACGACGACTACCGGGAGGCCGTGGAGGCGCTGATCGTGGCGAAGTCGGGCGGGGCGTTCGAGCCGACGGAGGCCGCGGTGGAGCCGGCCGGCGGGCAAGTGATCGACCTGATGGCGGCGTTGGAGAAGAGCGTGCGGGCCGCGAAGGCGTCCCGGGGGGAGGCGGGGGCCGAGGCCGAAGCGGAGGCGGAAGCGGAGGTCACGCCGATTCGGCGAAAGGCGCGCGGGGGTGCGGGTACGGGTACGGGTTCGGCTGCGCCGAAGGCGGTCGGCGGGAAGAAGTCGACGGCGGCTTCGGCCAAGAAGACGGCGGCTTCGGCTGCGACGAAGAAGAAGGCGACGACCACGGGCAAGTCGGCTTCCGGCAAGTCCACTTCGGGTGCGGCGGCGACGAAGAGCACGACGAAGAGCACGGCCAGGAGCACGGCGAAGAGCACGGCCAGTACGGCGGCGGCGAAGAAGACCGGTGCGGCGGCTGCGAAGAAGGCCGCGACGCCTCGGAAGCGGACCTCTGCCTGAGCCGGAGCCTGCGTTGTGGCGGGTCGGGGCCTGCGGCGCTTCCCCCTGCCCGCCCCTTCCCGAAACTGGGGCTCCGCCCCGGACCCCGCGCCTCAAACGCCGGCGAGGCTGGAATACGCGGCGGAAGCGCAGGGGCGGGGCTCAGGGTGTGGTCGGGGTGAGCCAGGTGGTGGTGTCGCGGGCGCGGGCGAAGAGGTTTTCGACCTCCGGGGGTTTGAGCGTCGTGGGGGCTGCCGCGAGGTTCGGGGTGGCCGTCGGGGGCTGGAGGATGCGGATGTCGCGGACGGTGGGGGCCGTTTCGACCCGCGAGGCGTCGACCAGCGCCAGCGCCGGGGTGACCTCGGTGGCCAGGGCCGCCGTGGCGAAGGCCGCCGCGCGGCGGATCCAGCGGGGGTCCGGGCGGGGTTCCGTGCGGCCCACCGTGAGCAGGAGGTCGCCGATCACCGCGCGTTGCCGGCGGCCCGGGACCGTACGCACGCAGAAGGTCCCCGCCGGGCCGATGAGCAAGTGGTCGATGCGGCCCAGGCCCGGGAGCGGGACGCAGTGCAGGGTCCGCCACCCTTCGGGTTCCAGGGCGTCGAAGGCGTCGCCCATCCGCTGCTGCGCGGTCAGGTCCTGGCGCAGCCGGTGCCGGGCCCTGGTGCCCGCCGGGCCGTGTTCCAGTTCGCCCAGCAGGGTCTCCCCCGGGCGGTTCGGGGCCAGGTCGGCGTCCGGCGGCAGCGCGAGACGTCGCAGGTCGGAGGCGGTGGGGACCGGGGGCGGGCCGATCGAGACCGTCCCGCTCAAGTAGGGGCGCAGCGCCGCCAGGATCGCCTCGCGGTGGTCGTCCGCGAGGACGCTGATCCGGTTGGCCTGCCGGTCGTACCAGGCCACCGCCTGCCCGTCGGGCAGATTGACGTACAGCCGGCCGCGGCCGGGCCGGCCGCTCGGCAGTACCTTGAGTCCGCGCATCGCCCTCACCCCCGCCGTCCATGGGAGCAGCCGGGGCGCCGCAGGGCAATCCCTCGGATGTGTAACGACTCCGACGGAACGTTGCGACTCCGCTGTTACACGAACGGGGCGCTGCCGCAACGGCCGGGCCCTAGGTTTGACCCGCCTGGATGGCCCAGGCCCTGACCGGCACCGAAGGACTTCTCCGTGAGCACCGTCAGCCGCCGCACTCTCGTTCGCGCCGCCGCCGTGACCGCATGCGCCGGAAGTCTGCTGGCGCTGCCCACCGCCGCCGCCCTGGCCGAGGGGGTCCCCGCGGCCTCGTCCGCGCACTCCGCGGCCCCGCAGGCGGTCCTCGTCAAGAGCCTCGCGCTCGCGGACGGGGTCTCGACCGCGAAGGTCTACCGCACGGCGAACGGGGTCTACCGGGCCGAGGTCCTGGCGGCCGACGGCACCAGGGCGGCCACCCTGACCAGCGGTGACGGGGTCACCGCCTTCGGCGGCTCCGGGGACCTGCACGCGGCGCTGGACTCCTCCGGACGGCTGACCTCCTGGGTGGGCGACGTCCCGGCCCGGGGCGGCGACCACACCGTGGCGGGCGACGGTCACAAGACCGGAACCCGAGACGAGGCCCGCAACGAAGACCGCGGCGAAGACCGCGGCGAGGCCAGCAACGAAGCCCGCAACGAGGCCCGCGGCGGGCAGGTCGTGCCGGCCTCCGTTGCGCGGAAGGCGACCACCGGGGACGCCCACGTCGTCGCCGACGGCTCCGGCGGTGGGCGGCGGCTGAGTACGCTGGCGGACGGGCCGGGCGACGGCGTGCTGCTGCTCGGCGCCGCCGGCGGGATCGCGGCGGTCGGCGCCGCCGGGCTGGGCTTCGCGATGCTGCGCCGAGGGCGCACGGACGGCTGAGACCGCCACCGGGTAAATCGGCTGGACCTCCGCATATGGTTGACGAGGTCGACCGTCGGACCGTCGCGGGCAGAAGGGCACAGGGGCTGTGAACAGGTTGCGCTTGCGTGTGTCCGCGCGCCCGCTGGTCCCCCTGCTCGGGCTGGTTCCGCTGCTGGCGGGCTGCGGGGACACCGGCGGGCTGGTGAGCGCCGGCTCCACGCCGACCGTGAGCGGACCCGTACATCTGTGGCCCGACCGCCGTGGGGCGTCCGTGCCGCCCGCCGATCCGGGTGGGGCCCCGCCCGAATACGTCAAGGGGATCCCGCCGGTCCGCGACCAGGACGTGCACGCCGTCGACCCGGTGGCCCTCGTCCAGGCCGAGCTGCGCACCCATCCGGACACCGAGGTCGGCACGGACGGGATGCCGCCCCGCACGGCGGCCGCGATCCAGGAGTGTCCGAAGGAGGAGGACGCGAAGGAGCCGGAGGCGTGCCCGGTGCTGAAGCCGTACTACCGGGACCTCACGGGCAACGGCAAGGACGAGCTGATCGTCGGCATCGAGTTCCCGGACAAGATGATGTCCGTACGGGTGTACACCGCCGACCCGGACGGGCGGCTGAACCGGATCATGGCGACCACGGAGACCGTCATCACGGTGGAACTGGCCGGGCGCGACGTGATCCTGCGGGTGCCCAGCGGCAACCGCGGCTACGAGCTGGTCACCGCCTGGTCCTGGGACGAGAGGCAGCTCACCATGCTGCCGACGCGCGAGCAGATCGTACGGGTACCCGGCAATCAGGGGGCCCCGGGCAGCCGGGAGCCCGCTCCCGTGCCGGGCCGACCGTGAGGCCCGTGCGGCTGCCCGCCTGGACGGCCACGCTGACCTGGAAGTCGGCGTGCTTCATCGTCGTGATGTGCTGCTCGCTGGCTGCCGTGCTCGGCGCGCTCGTGCACGTGGAGGTGACGCGGCAGACGGTGGCCACGGCGCGGGAGAAGGCTCTGGCCAAACTGCTGGAGGTCTCGCGCGCGTACGAGGCGGGCGAGCCCCTTCCGCGCGGTTCCTGGTTGGATCCCGTCGGGCTGCCGCCCGATCTGCGCACGCTCGCCGTCAGCGGGCGCCGGGGCACTCTGGTGGCGGACCACCGGGGCCGCCCGACCATGTGGGCGGCGGGCCCGGCGGACGGCCGCGCCCTCGCGACCACCGTCGACTACGGGCAGAGCGCGCGCACGATCAGCGGGCTGGACAACGCGATCATCGGCTCCTCGCTGCTGGCGATCGGTGGCACGCTGCTGGTGGGCGCCTTCTCGGTGACCCGGGTGACCCGGCGCCTGCACCAGACGGCGGCCGTAGCCCGGCGGATCACCCAGGGCGACCTCGACGCGCGGGTGGACGACCCGCGGACGAGGACACCCTCGCGGCACCAGGACGAGGTGGCGACGGTGGCCGCGGCACTGGACACCATGGCCGGGAGCCTGCAGGCGAAGCTGGAGAGCGAGCGGCGGTTCACGGCGGACGTGGCGCACGAGCTGCGCACCCCGCTGACGGGCCTGCAGGCGGCTTCGGAGCTGCTGCCGGAGGGGCGGCCGACGGAGCTGGTGCGCGAGCGGGTACGGACGATGCGGCAGCTGACGGAGGACCTGCTGGAGATCTCCCGGTTGGACTCGGGCAGCGAGGTGGTGGAGAGCGATCTGCACCAGCTGGGGCGGCTGGTACGCCGGGTGGTGCGGGCGTCCGGGACGGACTCGGAGGTGGTGATCGTCCGCGACGCGCACGTGGAGACGGACCGCCGGAGGCTGGAACGGGTGCTCGGGAACCTGGTGGCCAACGCCCACAAGCACGGGCGGCCGCCGGTGGTGCTGACGGTGGACGGGCCGGTGGTGACCGTACGGGACCACGGGGACGGGTTCCCCGAGTACCTGGCGGCGCACGGCCCGCAGCGCTTCCGCAGCGGGGGCAAGGGCCACGGGCTGGGCCTGACCATCGCCGTGGGGCAGGCGCGGGTGATCGGGGCGCGGCTGGAGTTCCTGGTGGCGGAGGGGGGCGGCGGGCTGGCGGTCCTGACCCTCCCCGACGACGTGCCGACGCAGGCGCCGTAGCCCCATCCACCCGCAGCACGCGCCGGCGCGACGCACGGGCGGGCGGGCGGGCGGGCGGGCGGGCGGAGGTCCGGTGGGCGCCAGGGACGCCAAGAAACGTCAGCGACGCCAGGGACGTCAGGGGACGCGAGGGACGTCAGGGGGCGGCGTCTTCGTCCAGGGCCAGCGGAGCTTGGGCTTGGTGCCCGCGGGGCGGAAGTCGTACTTCCACCCCTTCTGCAGGCCGAGCCGCTTGGAGTGCCCCGCGGGGACGCGCTCGTACAGCAGCACCGTCGACGGGCCGCCGTCCGGTGCCGGGACGGGGATCTCGTACCACTTCGGGGGGTGTCCGGTCGGGCCGAGGAGGACGGGGAGGACCCGGCCGTCCATCGGGCCGCCCTCGAACGGGGTCGGTTCGCTTCTCACCCCACCAGTGTCACAGCAGGTGGGCGGCCTCGGACACCACCGGGATCACGCGGCGGGCCAGGACCCCGACCGGGCCGTCCGCCGATTCCAGGGCGAGGGCGGCCCGGGCGGCCGCGGCCGTCTCCGGGTCCGTGGCGGCGGTGGCCGTCAGCAGGGCGATGAACTGGTCCAGCAACCAGTCCCGGAGGTGTTCGACCTCGGGCTGCTTGCCCTCGTCGATCCAGATGAGGGAGGCCCCCTCGACGGCCGTGATCCACGTACGGACCATCATGCGCAGCCGGGGGCCGGGGGCCGGTACGCCCAGGTGGAAGAGGATCTGCTCGGCAGCGGCCCGCCGGATGCCGTCGACCGTCGCCGTGGTGCGGGAGGTCTCCACGACGCTGCCGCCCTGGAGGAGAGCGGCGAAGCCGGCGTCGTGTTCGTCGACGAAGGCGAGGTAGCGGTCCAGGGCCCGGGACAGGCGCCGGGTCAGGGGACCTTGCTGGGGTTCGGCGAAGCACAGCTCGAGGACGTCGGCGGCCGAGCGGAGGGCGGCCTCGTAGAGCTGCTGCTTGCCGCCCGGGAAGTAGCGGTAGACGAGCGGGCGGGACACCCCGGCGGCCTCGGCGACGTCGTCGAGCGAGACCTCTTCCGGCGCCCGGTGCGCGAACAGCGAGAGGGCGGCGTCGAGGAGTTGGGCCCGCCGCTCCTCGACGCTCAGCCTGCGGTACGCGCGTACGGTCATGTCCGCAGCGTATCCCCGCGGGCGCCGGACGACTGGGCGTCCTGTGGATCGGGCCCGATCGGCGCCGGCACGGGGCCCCGTGTGCCGGACCCGTCCGGCCCGGACCGCGGGCGGGCGGGGTCGGGCGAGCAGGCGGGGCGGGCGAGCAGGCGGGGCCGGCGGGGCGGGCGAGCAGGCGGGGCCGACGGCGAACCGGCGGGTCGAGCAAGCCGGCAAGTCGGGCGGGCGTCACGCCCTTGCGCTACGCGAGCAGCCCCGAGCTCTGCCAGAGCCTGCGGCCGACCCCGCGCAGCACACCGATGTCGTCGAGGAAGTCGGTGAGCCGCTTCGCTCCGCTCTGCATGACCTCGCGGCGGTGGCCGCTCGCCTTCACCTGGGCGACGGCCTCGCGGCGGTCCACGCCGATGTTGTCGTAGACGGCCGGGTTCACGAAGGCCAGCGAGAAGACGCGGGCGGCCTCGCCGCAGCTGATCCGGGTGAGTTCCTGCTCCCAGCGCGGGGCCGTCAGCATCTGGCGGCGCAGTTCCTCGCGGGCGTACCGGACGTGCCGGGCCTCCTCGATGACGTGGATCCGGGTGACGCCGCGGACCAGCGGCTGGATGCGCTCGTCGGGGAAGGTCAGGCGCTGCATCCAGTCGAGGATCTCCTCGCCGAGGAGGGTGCAGGCGAAGGAGCCGGGGGTGGTGGAGACGGTCTTCAGGATCCGCGCGAGGTTGTGGTTGACGCGGGTGACCGGGTACGCGGGGGCGCCGGCCTTCTGGATCATGCGGGCGAACATCATCGAGTGGCGGCACTCGTCGGCGATCTCGGTGAGCGCGTAGCGGACGTGGTTGCTGGTCAGGGACTTGTCGTAGATGTGCCGGACCAGGAGCTGCATGAGGATGATCTCGAACCAGATGCCGAGCGAGCCGAGCGCCGCCGCCTCGTGGCGGGAGAGGTCGATGCGCTGCTCCTCCCCCATCTTCTTCCACAGCGGGGTGTCGTAGAGGGAGAGCAGTTCCGGCGGCCAGTAGTACTTGCCCTCGATCGGCGGGGCGTCCCAGTCGAGTTCCTTGTCGGGGTCGAAGGAGTGCTTGGCCGAGGATTCGAGGAGTCGCTCGGCTATCTGCTCGCGGTCCTTGAGCAGGCCGAGGGCGTCCCGCAGCGCAGCTCGTTCGGTCACGGTCGTCATGGGTTCGGACACCTCGTCGTCGAGTTACCGGCGGTCACTTCTTATGAGACTGCCTGTCAGCAAGACCGTCAATCCCTTGCGCACGACTTGTTGACCCCGTGTCTACCAACGTGTGACGCTGCCAACTGTCCGGTCCCACACGGCAGTACGTGAGACGAGGGGGCGTCAGTGTCGACGCACGAGCTCTACACCGAGAACCCTGGCGAGCCGGTCTGGCAGGTTCCCACTGCCGGATCCGCCCGCTTCAACTGGGAGTACGCCGACGGCCGCGAGCGGCTCCTGGCGCTCTACCAGAAGGGCAAGGACAAGCAGTGGGACGGCACCAAGCGCATCGACTGGGACATCGAGGTGGACCCGTACGATCCGCTGGGCACTCCCGACGAGGCCCTGCCGCTGTACGGGACGCGGCACTGGGCCAAGCTCACCGCGAAGGACAAGGGCGAGCTGCGCCGGCACTACGCCTCCTGGAACTTCAGCCAGTTCCTGCACGGCGAACAGGGCGCGATGGTGTGCGCGGCGCGCATCGTGGAGTCGGTGCCGGACCTGGACGCGAAGTTCTACTCCGCCACGCAGACGATGGACGAGGCACGGCACGCCGAGATCTTCGGGCGCTTCCTGCACGAGAAGGTCGGGATGCTGTACCCGATCAACGACAGCCTCCGGGGGCTGCTGGGCGACACCCTGCGCGACTCCCGCTGGGACATGCCGTACCTGGGCATGCAGGTGCTCATCGAGGGGCTGGCGCTGGCCGCCTTCGGCTTGATCCGCGACACGACCACCAAGCCGCTGCCCAAGCAGCTCCTGGCGTACGTGATGCAGGACGAGGCCCGGCACGTGGCCTTCGGGCGGATGGCGCTGCGCGACCACTACGCGCAGCTCACCGACGCCGAACTGCGCGAGCGCGAGGAGTTCGTGATCGAGGGCTGCTACCTGATGCGGGACCGGCTGCTCGGGGTGGAGGTGCTGGAGAACTTCGGGGTCGCGGCCGAGGAGGCGACGCTGCTCAGCGAGCAGTCCGAGTTCCTGCAACTCTTCCGCAAGCTGCTGTTCAGCAGGATCGTGCCGTGCGTCAAGGACATCGGGCTGTGGGGCGAGCGGTTGCAGCGGGCCTATGTGGACCTCGGCGTCTTCGACATGGGCGACTCGAACCTGGACCTGCTGATGAGCCAGGACGAGGAGATGGCCGAGGCCCTCGACCGCGAGCGGTTCGCGGCCGAGGAGTCGGCGCGGGTGGCGGAGGTCGAGGCCGCCATCGCCGACGGATCGGCCGCCCCCTGAGTCGGGCCGCCGTGCCGCCCCCGACGCGCACGCGCGGCGGGCCGGGCGTCAGCCGGCGGCCAGCGCCGCCTCCATCACCGCCCGCGCGATCGGCGCCGCCGCGCCGTTGCCGCTGATGTCACCCCGGTCCGCCGACGCGTCCTCGACCACCACCGCGACCGCCACCCGGGGCAGCGCCGCACCTTCGGCCCTGGCCCAGGAGATGAACCAGGCGTACGGGGTGCCCTTGTTGCCGACCCCGTGCTGTGCGGTGCCCGTCTTGCCGCCGACCACCGCGCCCGGGATCGCGGCGTTGCGGCCCGTCCCGTTCTCCACCACCTTGACCATCAGCTCCTGCAGCCGGACGGCGGTGGCCGGGGTCATCGCCCGGCCCAGGCTGCGCTGGTCGCCGCGCCGGACCTGGGATCCGTCGTCCCGGGTCGTCCGTTCCACCAGGTACGGATAGGTGAGCTCGCCGCCGTTCGCGACGGCCGCCGCCACCATCGCCATCTGCAGCGGTGTCGCCGTGGTGTTGAACTGTCCGATCGAGGACAGGGCCAGCTGGTCCTGGCTCATGTCGGTGTCGAAGTTCGACCGGGACACCCACGAGGGCACGCGCAGCCCCTCGGTGTTGAAGCCGAAGCGGCGTGCCGCCTCCACCATCCCGCGCAGTCCGACCTGCACCCCGATCTTGGCCATCACCGTGTTGCAGGACCACTGCACCGCGTCCGCCATCGAGGCGTCCTCGCAGCCGGCGCCCGCGTTCGGCAGCAGGGTGCTGGTCCCGGGCAGCGGGTAGGGGTCGGGGGTCCGGGTCGGCGCGTCCACGTCGGTGACCACGCCCGCATCGAGGGCGGCCGCGGCCGTCACGATCTTGAAGGTGGAGCCGGGCGGGTACGTCTCGCGCAGGGCCCGGTTGAGCATCGGCCGAGCGGGATCCGCGTTCAGGGCGGACCAGGCCTCCTTGACCTTCGTACCGGTACCGGAGAGCGCGGAGGGGTCGTACGAGGGGCTGCTGACCAGCGCGAGGATCTTCCCGGTGGCCGGCTCGACGGCGGCCACCGCGCCGCGCTTGCCCGCGAGCCCGGCGTACGCGGCGCGCTGCGTGCCGGAGCGGACGGTGGTGGCGGCGTTCCCGCCGGCGGGGCGGCCGCGGGCCAGTTCGTACCAGAGCGGGAAGGCGGAGAGACCGGGGTCGGTGCCCGACAGGATCGGGTCCTCGGCGCGCTCGACGAAGCTGGTCCCGTAGGTCTGGGAGGAGAAGCCGGTGACGGGCGCGTAGAGCGGACCGTTCGCGTACGTCCTCTCGTAGCGCAGCAGTTGGCCGCTGTCGCGGGAGCCGGTGACGGGGCGCCCGTCGACCAGGATGTCCCCCCGGGGTTCGGCGTAGCGCTCGATGGCGGGGCGCTTGTTGGCCGGGTTCGCGCCGTAGGCGGCGGACTCCCAGACCTGCACGCGGGCGATGTTGACCAGCAGGGCGACCAGCAGGAGGGCGCAGAAGTACGCGCACCAGCGGATGTAGCGGATCACTGGTCCGGCTCCTTCGCGGGGCGGGGGCTGCGGGCGCTGTCACTGAGCCGGACCAGCAGGGCGACGATGATCCAGTTGGTGACGACGGAGGAGCCGCCCTGCGCGAGGAAGGGCATGGCCATGCCGGTGAGCGGGATCAGGCCGGTGACGCCGCCCGCGATGACGAACACCTGGAGCGCGACGATCGAGGCGAGTCCGGTGGCGAGCAGCCTCCCGAAGGGGTCGCGCAGGGCGAGTCCGGCACGGAAGCCGCGGGCGACGAGCAGCCCGTAGAGGAGCAGGATCGCGGCGAGGCCGACGAGGCCGAGCTCCTCTCCGGCGGTGGCGAGGACGAAGTCCGACTTGGCGGCGAAGCCGATGAGGAAGGACTGGCCGTGGCCGAGGCCTGCGCCGAGGAGGCCGCCGGCGCCGAAGGCGAAGAGGGACTGGGCGAGCTGACCGGGTCCCTCGCCGCGCTCGATGGAGGCGAAGGGGTTCAGCCAGTCGTCCACCCGGCCGTGCACGTGCGGTTCGAAGGTCCCGACGGCGTACGCGCCGAGGGCGGCGAGCAGGAGCCCGATCGCGATCCAGCCGATCCGCCCGGTGGCGGTGAACAGCATGATCACGAACAGTCCGAAGAACAGCAGCGAGGTGCCCAGATCCCGCTCCAGGACCAGCACGCCGACGCTGAGCAGCCAGATCGCGAGGATCGGGCCGAGGACGCGGCCGGGGAGGAGCCGGAGCTTCCAGAAGAGCCGGCGGCCGGTGAGGGCGAGCGCGGTGCGGTTCGCGGCGAGGTAGGCGGCGAAGAAGACCGCGAGCAGGATCTTGGCGAACTCCCCGGGCTGGAAGGAGAGCCCGGCGAACCGGATCCAGATGTGCGCGCCGTTGACCGCCGGGAAGAAGACGGGGACCAGCATCAGGACGAGGGCCACCGCGACGGACAGGTACGCGTAGCGCTGGAGCACCCGGTGGTCGCCGAGCAGTACGACGACCAGCACGAAGAGCGCCACGCCCAGCCCGGACCACAGGAGCTGGTCCCCGGCGGTGAGGTGCCCGGGGGTGGTCACGTCGAGGCGCTGGATGAGGACGAGGCCGAGGCCGTTGAGGAGGGCGGCGATGGGGAGCAGGAGGGGATCGGCGTAGGGGGCCCGCAGGCGGACGGCGAGGTGCGCGAGCAGGGCGGCGACGCACAGACCGGTGGCGTAGCGGGCGGCGGGGCCGGGGACGTGGCCGGTGGTCGCGAGGCCGACGTAGAGGTGACCGAGGACGGAGATCAGGACTGCTCCGGCGAGGAGGGTCAGCTCGACGCCGCGCCGTTTGGGGGCGCCGGCGCCCGGGGGCGGGGGCGGGGCGGGCTCCGCCACCTTTGCCGTCAGAGCGGTCATACACCGAAACGTAGCAAGCGGGCGGATGATATGTCCGCTTATGCCATAGTGTGCCGAAGAGTCGTCACAAACGGTCGGAAGTATCCCCGCACGTGAGGAGCCGAGGCGCATGGGACCCGTGGAATTCATCGTCCTCGCCTTCCCGGAGGAACAGCTGCGGGCCCCGGCGGTCGAGGCCGTGATGGGGCTGCGCAAGACCGGGGTGGTCCGGCTGATCGACGGGATCGTGGCGACGAGGACGGCGTCGGGGGAAGTCCTGGCGGCCGAGTTCGACGAGTTCGTCGAACTGCACGGCCTGCTGACCGGCCGGGACGTGGCCCGGCTGATCGGGCCGGAGGACATCCAGGAGGCGGCGGGGCTGCTGGAACGCGGGAGCTGCGCACTGCTGCTGGTGGTCGAACACCTGTGGGCCGAGGACGCGGCGATCGCCGTACGGGCCGCGGGCGGCCGGATCGTCGGCTCGGTCCGCATCCCGCCGGACCGGGTACCGGCGGATCCGCGGGCGGGGGTGGCCTGATGTTCATCCGTCCGATGGGAGTGACGGTCCGTGCGGCGAACCGCCCACCGGGGCACCCGCTGCTGCGGGGCCTGCTGGCGCGGGCGTCGGGAGCGGCGGAGCCGACGGCGGGCTCGGTGGGAACACCGGGCCCGGAGACCGCCACGGACCCGGCGGGCGCGCCGGACCGGAGCGGGGCACAGGTCGAGCAGCTCCCGGCCGGGACGCCGCCCGAAGCTCCGCCCGAGCCCCCGCTGCCGACCGGACCGGAGCCGGCGGCGGCGACCGCGCCCGGACCCGCCCCGGCCGGCCTGGTGGCGGAGCTCACCCAGCTCGCCGGCCTGGCCCGCGAGGGCCTGCTGACCCCCCAGGAGTTCACGACGGCCAAGGCCCGCCTGCTGCGGGGCTGACCGCGACAGCCGCGACGCAGACCCCGGCCCGGGCGACAACACCGTCCCGGCGCATTGTCAGTGGCCGGATCCAGAATCGACCGCATGAGTGACTACTACGACCTGTTCCTGACGGTGGAACTGCCGGAGGACCTGCCCGAGCCGGCCATGCGGGAGCTGAGGTGGCTCCTGGGCGAGGCGGAGGCGCCGACACCGCTCGTGTCGGCCGACTGGGAGGCCTGGGGGTACCCGTGGCAGGTCTTCGACGGCGGCACCCCGAGCCACGCCTTCGACGGCGTGGACAGCTCGTCGCTGCTGCGGACGGACAGGACGTACGCGGACGGCAGCACGCCCTGGGCCCTGACCGTCCGGACGTGCGTCCACGAGGACGTGTTCGGGATGGTGATGGAGGTCGTCGAATGGGTGCTCGAGCTCGCGACCACCCGGGGGTGGGTCGGCTTCCTGCGGCATTCGGGCTCTGACGGGGTCCAGCACCTCCTGCGCCACGAGGACGGGTTCGACGTGGTCGACGTCCGCGCGACGGGGCGGCCGGACCGCGTGGTCTTCGACTAGGCCGTCTCTTTCGGATCTTGCCGGGCTCCCCCGGCCCACATCGACGTCGGGTCGGTCGACACCTTCCGGGACGAAGACATGGCCTACGCCGACACGATCTGGCGCGCCGGCGGCCGGGCCGAACTCCACGTATGGCCCGGCGCCTTCCACGGCTTCGACGGCCTCGCCCCCGAGGCGGCCCTCAGCCGGGACGCCCGCGACGCCCGCACGCGCTGGCTCCGGCGCATCCTCGCGCAGTCCGAGAACCGGGAGACGCAGGTCCTGGGAGACGTAGGTCACACGCGCCCGTGTCACAGGAGGTCGGGCCATCTCGTCTCGGGGATGTAGCCAACGACGACCACCGAGGAGCACACCATGGACGCGCGACTGAACCTCTTCGCCGGCCCGACCACCGGCAAGGCCCTGAAGCACCTCATGTCGGCCGGCAAGGTGATCAAGGAGTCGCCACTGCCGGCCGCAACGCAGGAGCTGGTGTCGCTGCGGGTGAGCCAGATCAACGGCTGCGCCGTCTGCATCGACATGCACACCAAGGAGGCCGCAGCCGCCGGCGAGACCCCGGTACGGCTGCACCTGGTGGCGGCGTGGCGGGAGGCCACGGTCTTCACCGAGGCCGAGCGTGCCGCGCTGCAACTGGCGGAGGAAGGCACCCGGACCGCGGACGGGGCGGGCGGGGTGGCCGACGCGGTGTGGGCACGGGTCGCCGAGCACTACGACGAGGAGGAGCTCAACGCCCTCGTGCTGCTGATCGCCCTCATGAACATGGCGAACCGGATCAACCTCATCACCCAGCAGCCGGGCGGCGACTACGTGGCCGGGCAGTTCCGCTGAAAGCCACCGGCGAGGGCTTGTCCTCCCCCACCGTCACCCTGATGATCATCCAGAACCACCCGGGGGAGGGGAGCCGACATGAGCAAGGTCGAGGAGTTCGAGGACCTGCGGCCGCTGCTGTTCTCGATCGCGTACCGGATTTTGGGCAGCGTGAGCGAGGCCGAGGACGCGGTGCAGGAGACCTGGCTGCGCTTCGACGCCTCGGCGACCCGGCCCGCATCCGTCAAGGCCTTCCTGTCGACGACGGTCACCCGGCTCTCGATCGACGTACTGCGCTCCGCGCGGGTGCGTCGCGAGGAGTACGTCGGACCGTGGTTCCCGGAGCCCTTGCTGAGCGATCCCTACCAGGACCCGGCACGGTCGGTGGAGCTGGCGGACTCGGTGTCGATGGCCTCGCTGCTGCTCCTGGAGCGGCTCAGCCCGCTGGAGCGCTCGGTGTTCGTCCTGCGGGAGGTCTTCGCCTTCGGCTTCGACGAGGTCGCCGCGGCGGTGGGCCGCTCGGAGGCGGCTTGCCGCCAACTGCTGGTCCGGGCGCGGCGGCACATGGAGGCCGGCCGGCCGAGGTTCCGGGCTGACCGTCAGGAGCGGCAGGAACTGGCGACGCGGTTCCTGGACGCGATGAAGGACGGCGACATCACCGGACTGCAGCGACTGCTGGCCGCGGACGCCCAACTGGTCGGGGACAGCGGCGGCAAGGCCCCGCAGCTGGCGAAGACCATCAACGGCGCGGAGAACGTGGCCCGCCTGCTCGCCGCGTTCTTCCCCTGGCTGTCCCGCATCGGCGTGACCGCCGAGCCCCACGACGTGAACGGCGAGCCGGGCGCGATCGTCCGCGACCCGGACGGCCGGGTGCTCCACGTCCTGGCCTTCGAGATGCTCGACGGCAGCATCAGCACCATCCGCTCGTTGGTCAACCCCGACAAGCTCTCCCACCTGGGCCCGGTGGCGGACGCCTGGGCGATCACCCGCGCAATCCGCGAGGCCCGCCGCGCGGCGAGGTGAGGGGGCGGGGTGGGGGGGCGGGAGCCGATCGACCGGGGTCGGATGGTGGGGCGGGGGCTGCGGAGAGCGGGAGCCCCCGCCCCACCTTCCCGAAGCCCCCGCCCCGCCCCCAACCGGGTGAGGGCCGGCGACCGGCCGGATTCGCTGGGGGATTTGTCATACCGGGCGTGGCAGCATCGGCCGCCTCGGAGGTGATCCCATGCCACATCGACCGTCACGTCGGCTGTCCTACCGGCCGCTTCGCGCCGTCTGCATCGCCGCGGCGCTCGTCTTCGCCGGCCCGGTCCCGGGGGCCGGGGCCGAGCCCGGGCTTCCCGAGGGGGAGTCCGTCGGCGTGCTGCTCACCCGCCTGCAGGGCCTGTACCAGAAGGCCGAGGAGGCCAGCGAGGCCTACAACGCCACCGACGTGGCCCTCCGGGCCGGCCAGGCCGAGGAGCGGCGGCGCGCCGCCGAGCTCGGCAAGGCCCGTACCGCGCTCGACTCCGAGCGCGCCCTCGCCGGGCGGCTCGCCCGGGAGCAGTACCAGGGCGGCCAGGGGCTGTCCCCGTACGCGCGGATGCTGCTCGCCGGGAACCCGCAGGCCGCCCTGGACCAGCATCGGCTCGCCGCCCGCGAGGGCGCCCGGCGGGCGGGCGTGCTGGCCCGGCTCTCCCGGGGCGAGAAGAAGGCCGACGCGCTCGCGATTCGGGCCCGCGAGGCCCTGGACACCCGGCAGGCCCTGGCCGCGCAGCAGAAGATCCACCAGGACGAGGTCGCGGCGCAGCTCAAGGAGGTCGAGCGACTGCTCTCCGCCCTGACCCCGGACCAGCTCGACCGGCTGGGCGCGCGGGAGGCCGACAACACTGCGGCCGCGCAGCGGGACCTGGTCGGTTCGGGCCGCCTGCCCACCCGTACGGGCACCCCCACGGCGGCCGGTGGGGCCGCCTTCAGGTACGCGGCGGCGCAGATCGGCAAGCCGTACCTCTGGGGTGCCGAGGGGCCGGGGGCCTTCGACTGCTCCGGGCTGACCTCGCAGGCTTGGGCGCACGCGGGGCGCACCATCCCGCGGACGAGTCAGGAGCAGTGGGCGCAACTGCCGAAGGTGCCGCTGGACCGGCTGCGTCCCGGGGACCTGGTGGTCTACTTCCCCAAGGCCACCCATGTGGGCCTGTACGTCGGCGACGGCAAGGTGATCCAGGCGCCGCGGCCGGGGGCGCGGGTCAAGGTCTCGCCGATCGCGGCGAATCCGCTGCTGGGGGCGGTCCGGCCGGACCCGGACGGTGCCCCGCTCGCGGAGTTCACCCCGCCCGAGCTGCCGGAGGCGGCGACGGGCGGGGTGGGCGATGATGCCGGCTATTCAGCCGAGGAGGCCCCGGACGCCGCGGACGCCGACGACGCCGCGACCTCCGCCAGGTAGTCGGCGGTGTCCTCGGGGTCGTAGAAGTACGCGTCGAAGTCGGCCGGGTTGTCGAAACCGTTGGCGAATCGATTCGCCACCGGCTGGAGCTGCCCGGCCGCGCCGATCAGGTTCAGTACGTGCTCCGGCGGAACGCCCAGCATCGCGTTCGTCCACTGGGTCACCGGCTTGCCCGTGGTGAACCAGTACTTGTCGAAGGTGGCCTTCATCCAGGCCTCGTCGAACGGCTTGTCCCCGTGCATCAGGATCGACGACAGGTACGAGGCGGCGCACTTCGCGGCGGAGTTCGAGCCCTGCCCGGTGATCGGGTCGTTCGCGACGACCACGTCCGCGACGCCCAGCACCGAACCACCGCCGGGGAGGCGTCCGATCGGGTTGCGGACGACCGGCGCGTAGCGCCCGGCGAGCGTGGCGCCCGCGTCCGTCAGCTCTACCTTCGTGGCCCGGGAGTACTCCCACGGCACGAACTTCTCCATCAGCTCCAGCGTGAGCGCCAGGTGCTGCGCCGGGTCCTTGACGCCGTTGAAGACGTCCAACGGACCGCCCGGGAGGCCCTCCCAGAACAGGATGTCCGCCCGGCCCGAAGTGGTCAGGGTGGGCATGACGAACAGTTCGCCGACGCCCGGGACCAGATTGCAGCGGACCGCTTCCGTCTCCGGGTGCTCCGGGCGCGGGCCCAGGCCGTGCACGTAGGCGACGGCGAGCGCGCGCTGCGGGGCGTCGTACGGGGAACGCGCCCCGTCCCGCCCGAACATCGAGACGAGCTCGCCCTTGCCGGCGGCGACCAGCACCAGGTCGTACGTACGGGAGAAGAAGTCGAGGTCGGCGACCGAGGCGCCGTGGATGACGAGCTGACCGCCCCGCTGCACGAAGGTGTCGAGCCAGCCGGCCATCTTCACGCGCTGGTCTACGGACTGCGCGTACCCCTTGAGCCTGCCGAGCCAGTCGATGGCGCGGCCGGCGTCGGGGGTGGCGACGGAGACGCCGAGGCCCTCTATCTTCGGGGCCTGGTGCTCCCAGAAGTTGATCTGGAGATCGCGCTCGTGCTGCAGGGCCGTGTCGAACATGCACTGCGTGGACATCACCCGCCCGGTGCGGATCTCGTCCGCCGTCCGGTTGGACATGAGGGTGACCTCGTACCCCTTCGACTGGAGTCCGAGGGCGAGCTGGAGACCGGACTGACCGGCTCCCACGACGAGTATCTTGCGCATCTCTCACGCTCTCTGTTCGGGGGGGCTCTATTCGGGAGTGGTGTCGAGGGCGTGGCCCACCAGGGCGAGCAGGGATTCGACCACCGTGTCGCGGCGCCGCGCATCCATGATCACGACGGGTACGTGGGGCGGGACGCTGAGCGCCTCGCGCACGTCGTCGGGCTCGTACGACTGCGAGCCGTCGAAGTGGTTGACGGCGACGGCGTACGGGAGCCCGCAGGTCTCGAAGTAGTCGAGGGCCGGGAAGCAGTCGCGCAGGCGGCGGGTGTCGGCGAGGACGAGACCGCCGATGGCACCGCGCACCAGGTCGTCCCACATGAACCAGAACCGCTGCTGGCCGGGGGTCCCGTACACGTAGAGGACGAGGTCGTCGTCGAGGGTGACGCGGCCGAAGTCCATGGCGACGGTGGTGGTGTTCTTGTCGGGGGTGCCGGACAGGTCGTCGGTCGGAGCGCTCGCCTGGGTCATCACCGCCTCGGTGCGCAGCGGGGTGATCTCGGAGACGGACGAGACGAAGGTGGTCTTCCCCACGCCGAACCCGCCCGCGACCAGCACCTTGACGGCGACGGGTGCGCGGGAGCGGTCGTACTGCCAGGGCTGGGCCGGCTCGTCGTCCGACTGCGGCAGGGACACCGGATTGTCAGAGACGGCGAAGACCACTGAGCACCCTTTCCAGCAGCGCGCGTTCGGGACGGCCGCTGCCGTGGCCCGTGGCGTAGACGCGGACCCGCCCCTGGTCGGCGAGGTCGCTGACCAGGACCCGGACCACGCCGAGCGGGAGCTTGAGCAGCGCGGCTATCTCGGCGATCGTCCGCATGCGGCGGCAGACCTCGACGATGGCGGGCATCTCGGGCATGCGGTCGGGCTTCTGCGGCTCGGAGACCTTCGTGTCCAGGGCGGCGACGAACGTCTCGACGTGCAGGACCTGCGTGAAGCGGGTGCGGCCGCCCGTGAGGGAGTACGGACGGACGCGGGCGGGGCGGCGGTCGGCGCCGCGTATGGGCAGCCGGTCGGAGGCCGTACTCCTCACGGGGTGTTCTCCATCGACTGGCGCAGCTCGCTGCGGACTTCGGGGGTCAGGACGTGGCCGGCGCGGCCGACGAACAGGGCCATGTGGTAGGCGACGACGCTCATGTCGCAGTCGGGGGTGGCGTGCACGCCGAGCAGTGAGCCGTCGCTGATGGCCATGACGAAGACCGAGCCGTGCTCCATCGCCACCATGGTCTGCTTGACCGAGCCGGTCTCCATGAGGGCGGCGGCGCCGGTGGTGAGGCTACCGAGGCCGGAGACGATGGTGGCGAGGTCGGCGGACGCGCCGCGCGGACCCTTGGGCCCCGGCCGGTCGACCGGTTCGGCCGCGCCCGCCCCCGGGTCGGAGGACAGGAGCAGCAGCCCGTCCGAGGAGACGACGGCGACGGAGTTGACGCCGGGCACCTCCTCGACCAGGTCGGTCAGCAGCCATTGCAGGTTGCGGGCCTGGGTGCTCAGTCCGTACGTACTGGGCGCGGTCATGTGCGTGCCTCCTGTGCGGTGTCCCCCCGGTCAGTCTTGCTCTGGCCCTGCCGCTCCGTGGGCCCCTGGTCAGGGGTGTGGTCGGACCCCTGGTCCTGGGCGAGTTCGGCGGCGGCGACGCGCCGTCCGTCCTGGGCTCCCTGGTAGAAGCCTCCGAGCCGGCGCCGCAACTCCTCGGCGTCGACCCGGCGTGGCGGCTCGGACGGTCCGTCGGCACGGGCCGGACGCTTGGCGGGGACGGTGCGCGGGGTCCGCTTGGGCAGGCCCTTGTCGGTGACGGCGCCTTCGGCCTCGGCCCGGTCGGCCGGGTGGCTGCTCTGGCGGGGGAGCCAGTTGCCCTCGGCCGGGGCGTGGGTGTGCGGCTCCGCCTCCGGTTCGACTTCCTGTACGTCGGCCACGGGTGCGGTGGTGTGCGCCGTGGTCGGGATCTCCTCGGCGGGGTCCGCCACGCCGGGGGCGGCCGGCTCCGCGTCGGGTACGACCCGCGCGAGCAGCTGCTCCTCGGGGGTGGGCCCGTCTCCTGCCGGGGGCTCGGCCACGAACACCTGGTCAGCGGGGACCGGCTCGGCCGGGGCCTCGGCAACGACGGCGGGGCCCGCCAGGGCTTCGGCCAAGGTGATCGGGACCGCCGCGACGGCGGGCTCCGGGGCCGGCTCCGGTTCCGGTGCTGGTGCTGGTTCCGGCTCGACGGCGACGGGGACGACCGGCTCCTCGGCGAGGCCCTCGGCAAGGCCCTCGGTAGCAGCCTCGGTCTCGGTCTCGGCGTCGGTCACGGCCTCGGGCTCCGCTTCCGCGGCCGCCTCCGTGGCGACCTCCGCATCCGCATCCACGTACGGGCCCGCGTCCGCGTCCGGGTCCGGAGCGGCATGCGTCCCTCGGCGCCGCACCGGCAGCGTGTTCTCGTTCGCCTCAGCTATCACTCCCGGCAGCCGCAGCGCGGGCCCTCCCGGCATGGCCAAGGCATGCACCGGGGAGACCACCGGGGTGGTGGGCAGCAGCGTCACCGGGATGACCACCAGGGCCTCGGTCCCGCCGTGCCGCGGAGTGCGCAGTTCGGCGGTGACCCCGTGCCGGGCCGCGAGCCGGCCGGCCACGTACAGGCCCAGGCCGAGGCCGTGTTCCGCCTCGGGTTCCTCGTCGTAGGCCTCGGGCGTGGACAGCCGGGTGTTCAGCGCCTCCAGGCGGTCCTCGGTGATGCCGATGCCTTCGTCCACGACGGACAGCACCACGTCGCCGGCGCCCTCCAGCCAGCAGGACACCTTCACCTTGACCTCCGGCGGGGAGAACGTGGTCGCGTTCTCCAACAGCTCGGCCAGTACGTGTGAGATGTCGTCGGCGGCGTGGCCCGCGACCTGGGTGTACGAAGGCAGCGCGGCGAGGTCGACGCGCTCGTAGCGCTCGATCTCGCTGACGGCGGCCCGCATCACGTCGACCAGCGGCACCGGCAGGCCCTGCCCGTGTCCGTGCTCCTGCCCGGCGAGGACCAGCAGGTTCTCGTTGTGGCGGCGCATCACGGTCGCCAGGTGGTCCAGCTTGAAGAGGGTCGCCAGCCTGTCTGGGTCCTGTTCCTTGGACTCCAGTTCCTCGATGACCGCGAGCTGGCGCTCCACGAGGCCCAGGGTCCGCAGCGACAGCGAGACGGAGGTCGTCGACATGATGCGCCGGTGCTCCTCCAGCCCCGCCCGCAGCGTCTTCAGTTCTTCTTCCAGCACGTCCCGGGCGGCGGCCAGCGCCTCGCTGCGGCCGATGATCCGGCGCCGGTCGGCGTCGAGCCCGGCGATCCGGGTGTGCAGGGAGACCGTCTGGTCGCGCACCGCGTTCAGGTGGCGCACGACCTCGGCGAACTCGTCGTTGCGGCCCGTGAACCGCACCGGTTCCACCGAGCCCTCCGGCGTGGCCAGCCGCTCCGCGCCGCGGCGCAGGACCGACAGCGGCCGGGTCAGCGACCGCGCCACGGCGGTCGAGATGCCGACGGCGAGCAGGAACAGCACGCCCATGAACGCGATCACGAGTTCGAGCCGGGTCACGTCGTCGTCGCGCAGCGCGGCCAGGGCGGAGGCCCGTTCACTCGCGAGGGTGGCCTCCACGGTGCGCATGCGGTCGATGCGGGCGGTCAGCGCGGTGCCGACGGCGGCCCCGTCGGACTTGCGGTCGGCGGGCGTGAGGGTGGGCCGGTCGGTGAGCCGCTTGAGGAAGTCGTCGGCCGTCTTGACCTCGGGTCCGGTGACGGTGGCGGCCAGGGTCTGGCGCACGTCGGGCCGCGCGGCCCGGGCGAAGTCGTCGAGGGCGGCCTGCTCGCGCACGCGCGCCCGCTGGGCGGCGGCGGTGAGTTCGTCGACCACGGCCGAGTTGGGGGGCTGGTCGCCGCGGGGGACGGCCAGTGCGGCGAGCAGCAGTCCGCGGGTGGCCGAGGCCTGTTCCACGGCCTGTCCCAGCGGGGCCAGCGGACGGGTGGTGGTGAGCGCGGCCTCGGCGCGCGGCGGGGTCAGCTCGGCGAGCCGGTCGTTCGGGGCGAGGAGTTCCGCGATGACCCCGGCGTAGGCCTGGTGGACGGCGAGGGCGCTGCCCTTGCCGTCGACGGCCTCGGCGCGGACGGTCCGTACGCGGGCGAGGGCCCGGGCGGTCGCCTCGTCGGCCTCGGCCTGGACCTCGGCGAGCTGCCGGTCGGTCCCGGCGATGCGTTCCTGGACGGGCCCCTTGGCCGCGCCGGGCCGGCCCTTCGCGGCGTACTCGACGACCGCGTCACGCTCGTCACCGAGGAGGTGCGTGAGGGTGAGGGTCTGCCGGGTCTGATCCGCGAGGGTGACCAGGTGCTGGGAGTCGTTCAGTTCCCTCGAGGCGGAGACGACGGCGGGCGCGCCTGCCACGAGGACGGTGAGGCCGGCGACAGCCACGCCGATGACCAGCCTGCGGCGCACGCGGACGCGGCGTCCTGCGGGGGCCGGGCCGTCGGCGGCGGTGCCGTTCTTCCGAGACCGCTTCTTCTGCACCGGTGCTCGCAATCCTGTACGTGTGCTCTTGATCGTCTACTCGTGTGGCCGAGGTAACGGCCGGTCAACAAGTAAACGCCCCCTGCTCCCTCGTACCGCCTCAGACCTTTGCAGCGTGCTGGGAAGAGAGCCGCACATCGCCCAACCGGCCACCCGAACGAGTGAACATCACGGATGAGTTGCCGACCAACTCGGGCACCCCGTGCCGGGGCGCCTCCATGGACAGGTGGTTGAAAGATCGATGCGGGCTTTGGCAGGATGCCCGCCCACACGACCGACCCGCCGTCCCGGCACCCGCCGCCCGCCCCGGGCGGCCGGCGGGTGGAGCCGCCCCGGCGCACCCGATTTGGTACGGACCTACCCGCACCCGCGGCCTCCCGCGCGGCAGAATGCGGACATGCGCATCGACCTCGCCTCGGCCCCCGGTCACCAGGAACGCCCCAATGAGGACTGGGTGTCGGCCGCGATCCCCGCTTCGGGAGGAGGCGTCCTGGTGCTCCTGGACGGCGTCACCCCGCCGCAGGGCGACGACGGATGCGTGCACGGAGTGCCCTGGTTCGCGGCCCGCCTCGGCGGCCGATTGACCGAACTGTCCGGATCGCGGCGGGACATGCGGCTCGATCAGGTTCTGGCCGAGTCCGTCCGCGCCACGGCCGACGCCCACCGCGACACCTGTGACCTTTCTCACGCACGCACCCCGCAGGCAACGGTCGTCGTGGTCCGCTGGGACGCGCAGTACGTGGAACACCTCGTCCTCTCGGACTCCGTGCTGCTCCTGCAGGCGCCCGACGGCGAGGTGACGGCGGTGCTCGACGACCGGCTGGACCGGGTTCCACGGGAAGTACTGGGCTCGGTGGCCGCGACGGACGCCCTGCGCAACGCGGAGGGCGGCTTCTTCACGGCGGCCGCGGACCCGGCGGTGGCGGCCCGGGCGCTTGTGGGGCGCACCCCGCGCGGGCGGGTGCGGGCGGTGGCCGCGCTCACGGACGGGGCGAGCCGGTGGACCGACACCTTCGGGCAGGGCGACTGGGCGGACTGTCTGGCGGTGCTGCGGAAAGAGGGGGCGCAGGGCCTGATCGGCCGGGTGCGCGCCATCGAGTCCGGCGCGAAGCGCCCGTCGGCGGCCCGGTCCAAGCGGCACGACGACGCGTCAGCGGTCTACGCGGAGCTCTGAACTGCCCCGACCCCCCGGCGGCCCCGCGCACGGGCGTCCGTGCGCACGGGTGGTCCCTGCGCCGCCCTACTCCGCGCCCGCGTTCAACTGGTTCAGCAGCCGGGCCAGTTCCGCCACCTCGCCGCGGTCCCAGTCGGCGAGCTTGCGCATGTACCGCTCGCGGCGCGCTCCGCGGACCCGCAGGAACCGCTCCCGGCCCTCCTCCGTGAGGCCGACCAGGGAGGCCCGGCCGTCTGCGGGGTCCGGCTCGCGGGCCACCAGGCCGAGCACCTCCAGGGCCCGCAGCTGCCGACTCATGGTGGCCTTGCCGACCCCGAAGTAGGCGGCGAGCTCGGTGGCCCGCTGCCGGCCGGCCGCTTCCAGGCGTACGAGGAGCCCGTACGCGGCGGGCTCCAGCTCGGGGTGGAGCTCGCGGGCCATCTCGCCCGAAGAGGCCCGGGCCCGCCGGAGGAAGACGGACAGCTCCCGCTCCAGGGCAAGGAACTCCTGGTCTTCGCTCCCGTGCACGTCCCGCTCCTTCGATGCTGTGTGGCACCCACGTGGATGCGGGGCCAGTATTTCGCAGTGGGTGTGCCGACGGCCTGGTACCCCGCCGGAGCGGGACACCGGGCCGCGTGCACGGGTCAGGCCGCCGCGACGACCGCGGCCTCCGCCCGGGCCAGGGCGAGCTCCAGGACCTGGCGCACGTCCGTCACCGGGTGCACCTCCAGCTTCTCCAGCACCTCGGCCGGGACGTCGTCCAGGTCGGCCTCGTTGCGCTTGGGGATGATGACGGTGGTCAGTCCGGCCCGGTGCGCCGCCAGCAGCTTCTGCTTCACCCCGCCGATGGGCAGGACGCGCCCGGTCAGCGAGACCTCGCCGGTCATGGCCACGTCCGTGCGCACCTGCCGCCCGGAGAGCAGCGAGGCGAGGGCGGTGGTCATGGTGATGCCCGCGCTCGGGCCGTCCTTGGGCACGGCGCCCGCCGGGAAGTGGATGTGCACGCCCCGGTCCTTCAGGTCGGCGACCGGGAGCTCCAGTTCGGCGCCGTGGGAGCGCAGGAAGCTCAGGGCGATCTGCGCCGACTCCTTCATGACGTCGCCGAGCTGGCCGGTGAGGGTCAGGCCGGCCGCGCCCGTTTCCGGGTCGGCCAGCGAGGCCTCCACGAACAGCACGTCGCCGCCCGCGCCGGTGACCGCGAGGCCGGTGGCCACGCCGGGGACGGCGGTGCGCCGCTCGGCCGGGTCCTGGGCGGACTCCGGTACGTGGTGCGGGCGCCCGATCAGGGCCCGCAGGTCGTCGGCGCCGATGCTCAGGGGCAGCTCCCGCTCGCCCAGTTCGTGCTGCGAGGCGACCTTGCGCAGCAGGCGGGCGAGGGACCGCTCCAGGGTGCGTACGCCCGCCTCGCGGGTGTACTCCCCGGCCAGCTTGCGCAGGGCGTCCTCCTCCAGGACCACCTCGTCGGAGCCGAGCCCGGCCCGCTCCAGTTGGCGCGGCAGCAGGTGGTCGCGGGCGATGACGACCTTCTCGTCCTCGGTGTACCCGTCGAGCCGGACGAGCTCCATCCGGTCGGCCAGGGCCTCGGGGATGGCCTCCATGACGTTGGCGGTGGCCAGGAAGACGACGTCGCTGAGGTCCAGTTCCACCTCCAGGTAGTGGTCGCGGAAGGTGTGGTTCTGTGCCGGGTCGAGGACCTCCAGCAGGGCGGCCGCCGGGTCTCCCCGGAAGTCGGAGCCCACCTTGTCGATCTCGTCGAGGAGGACCACCGGGTTCATCGAGCCGGCTTCCTTGATCGCCCGGACGATCCGGCCGGGGAGGGCGCCGACGTAGGTGCGGCGGTGGCCGCGGATCTCGGCTTCGTCGCGGACGCCGCCGAGGGCGACGCGGACGAACTTGCGGCCCATGGCGTGGGCCACGCTCTCGCCGAGCGAGGTCTTTCCGACACCGGGCGGACCCACGAGCGCGAGCACGGCGCCCCCTCGTCGGCCGCCGATGACGCCCATGCCGCGCTCGCCGCGCCGCTTGCGGACGGCGAGGTATTCGGTGATGCGGTCCTTCACGTCTCCGAGGCCGGCGTGCTCGGCGTCGAGCACGGCCCTGGCCCCCCGGATGTCGTACGCGTCTTCGGTGCGCTCGTTCCAGGGCAGTTCCAGCACGGTGTCCAGCCAGGTCCGGATCCAGGACCCCTCCGGGCTCTGGTCGCTGGCCCGCTCCAGCTTCTCGACCTCCTTGAGCGCGGCCTCCCGGACCTTCTCGGGGAGGTCGGCGGCCTCGACGCGGGCGCGGTAGTCGTCGGACTCCTCGCCGTCCTTCTCGCCGTTCAGCTCGCGCAGTTCCTTGCGCACGGCCTCCAGCTGCCGCCGGAGCAGGAACTCGCGCTGCTGCTTGTCGACGCCGTCCTGGACGTCCTTGGCGATGGACTCGGCCACGTCCTGCTCGGCGAGGTGGTCGCTGAGCGCCTTGACGGCGAGCTTGAGGCGGGCGACCGGGTCGGCGGTCTCCAGCAGTTCGACCTTCTGCTCGACCGTCAGGAAGGGCGAGTAGCCGGAGTTGTCGGCGAGCGCGGAGACGCCTTCGATCTGCTGGACCCGGTCCACGACCTGCCAGGCGCCGCGTTTCTTGAGCCAGCTGGTGGCGAGTGCCTTGTACTCCTTGACGAGCTCGGTAACCGCCCCGGGCAGCGGATCGGGCACCGTTTCGTCGACGGTCTCGCCCTCGACCCAGAGCGCTGCTCCCGGGCCGGTGGTCCCGGCTCCGATGCGGACCCGGCCGAGGCCGCGGATGAGCGCCCCGGGGTCCCCGCCGGACAGTCGGCCGACCTGCTCGACGGTGCCGAGCACACCGGTCCCGGCGTACGTCCCGTCGATGCGCGGCACGAGCAGGACCCGGGGTTTGCCGCTGCCGCTCTTCCCGGCGGCGGCCTGCGCCGCCTCCACGGCGGCGCGTACCTCGGCGTCGGAGAGGTCCAGCGGTACGACCATTCCGGGCAGCACGACCTCGTCGTCGAGCGGCAGTACGGGCAGGGTGAGTGTGACGGACGTCGAAGCCATGATCTTCCCTCCGGCAGTGAAGTTGAGCTCTGCCGACTCAATGCATCTGCGCCTCCCGATGTTCCCCAAGCCCCGTTCGCCGGGGGCGAACGCAGCCGGCCCGTCCTAAGTAGGAAGGCACCATCTGGCGCAGCACACGCACCGACGACCTCATGCGCGATGAAGTCGCGAAGAAGCGCCGGGCTCCCGAAGGAACCGATTAAGAGGTGGTTGCTACGGGGAAGAGGACGTCGAGCCGAGGAGTCCCAGCCGTCACCGTGGCTTCTACGGTGACGGTCTCTTCTTCGACCTTCGCGCATGCGTCCTGGACGGCTTCCAGGGCCTCGTGGAACGCCTCCCCACAGCCGTCCTCCTGGCCTGTCAGCTCGTCGAATACCTCCTGGGCCACGTAGTCGAGCTCCTCCCATTCCGGCCACTCGTCGTCGCACCACTCCCGCGGGTGCCGTCCCACCAGGGCCCGCACCTCGGCAACGTCAGCGAGGGCGTCCGGATCAGCAAGCACCGCTCGGTACGTTTCGCGCCCCTGGGCCACCAGCCAGAGCGCGAAGTAGTCGAAGCCGTCGTCGGAGCACAAGCCGCCCTCAATCCGGCCCACCGCCCGCCACAGTGCGCCCGTGGTGACCGCCGCGCACGCAACTTCCAGACGCGCCTGAAACTCCACGCCCTCGACGGCCGGCCGGCGACGCAACTCCCCACGCAGCCACTCCAGCCGTTCATGCCGGTCACCGGGGTGACAACTCAGCCCGTCCATGAGCGCCCAGAAGGTCTTCTCGTCCATGCGGCACAGCATCACAACCACCACTGACAAACCCCGGAGCCCTTGTCAGAGCGGACGGAAATCGAAAAGTAGACCAGCAAAAGACCTCATGCCTCGGCGCAACCCAACTCTTCGCCCCGCAGCTAGGACGTCGGAGCCGACGCAATACGAAACGGCACCCGCCATGGCCCGTCCTTTGACGTGGATCTCTTCGTGTCGGCGGGTGCATCTACGCTCCCGTTCATGCACATGGATGATCTTGCCTGGCAGGCGGGCAACTTCGGCGGCATCGCCCCGAGAAGCGTGGACCTCCTGTTGGAGCACGGCCACCTGGAACTGGTGATCCAAGCGGCGGCGGAACGCGGCGAGTGGTTCTGTGCGGAAGGCGCGGTGGAGGAGTTGTGCCGGGGAGGGGAGTTCGACCGGGCGCTGAAGGTCATGGAGCCGTTCGTCGCAACCGGGTGGCCGACCGCCTTGTGGGCGAAGGCTGACGTCTTGCTCCGGTCGGGACGGCCGCAGGAAGCACTGGACCTGGTACGCCCGGACGCAGCCGGTGGGACCTCGAAAGCCGAGTCCCATGACTTCGCCGGTTTGCTCGCCAGGGCAGGGCGCGTCGGCGAGGCCGTCGAGCTACTCGTCCCGCACATCGACGGATGGTGGACCCTGTCCGTCCTCGTGGAGATCACCGAAGGCCGGGACCGTGACGAGCAGGTGCTGCAGCTGATCGCCCCGCACGCCGACAGTGCGCGCCGCGCCCGGGGCGAGAGCCGGTGGAATCACCCCTTCGACAACGCGCAGGAACTCCAGGCCCAGGTGTTGGAGCGCGCGGGCCATGCCGACGAAGCGATCCGGATCCTCGGTCAGGACATAGCCGGACGCAATTACCTGACGCAGAACACCCTCACCGCCTATGCCGGGCTGCTGTCGCGTCATGGTCGGCTCGACGAGCTGCGCGAGCTGGCCACCGGGCAGGACGCGCGCGCCGTCCTGGACCTTTACGCCGGTGCCCTTCGCGACCACGGCCGGGCCGAGGAAGCCGAGACCGTGATGCGCGAAGCCATTGCCGCCGACGACTGGGTCGGGTACCGGGCTTGGCTCTCCTCGACCTTGCTGCGGGACGGCCGACTGGACGACGCGATCTCCGTGGCCGAACCCGGCTTCGGCTGGTACGACTGCTCCAACCTCCTGGCCCCGCTCGTCCTCCCGCTTCTCCACCGCCCCGAGGAGCTGATGCACCTGGTGGAGCACCCCAGCGTCGTGCCCCACCATGACCACGAGGAGTTCCAGCTCGGGTGGCGGGCCTTGGCGCTCGCCGGACTTGGTCGCCTCGACGAGGCGATCGCCCTGGCCGAGGCCGACCCGCGCCCCTGGACCGACCCCCGCATCGTCAAGGCCCACCTCCTCAGCACGGCCGGCCGGTTCGATGCTGCCGCTGCCGAACTGCGATCCCTCGGCACGATCAAGGCACGTGAAGAACTGTGCGAGCTCTTGGTCCGGCAAGGGCGGGCCGCCGAGGCGATCGCCGTCCACCCCACCGCGGCCGAGCAGCGAGCTGCCAAACCGAAGCCCGTACCCGTCCCTCTGGACGAACACGGGTACTCCTTGGAGCCCCCCTTCTAGGAGTGGCAGGCCGCCACCAGGTCTGCGGGCGGGGCTGGCTCACCTCACGCGCCCTACCGGGGGGGCTCACATCGGATCGGACATCAGACCGCGGAGATGCGGATGTTGCCCGACGTGGTCTCCACCGAGATGCGGGAGGAGGCCGAGGCGTCGTCGGGGAGGGTGACGTCGCGGTCGCCGGAGTCGGTGGAGACCTTGATCCGGTACGGGTCCTGCGGGGCCTTCAGGGTGACGTCGCCCGAGCTGGTTTCCGCGAGCACCGATGACGGGGCCTTCGTGAAGTCCAGGCGTGCGTCGCCCGAGGACGAGCGGATCTCGGCGCTGGGGCCGGTCAGGCCGGTGGCGGTGATCCCGCCCGAGGAGGTGCGGACCTTCAGCGGGCCGCCGATCCGGTCGGCCGTGACGTTCCCGGAATCGGCCTCCACCTCGGCCCCCGCTACCCCCGTCACCGTGATGGCGCCGCTGGAGCTCTCCAGCTCGACCGTGGCCGCGGCCGGTACCTCCAGTCGGTAGTCGACGTAGCAGTTCCCGGAGCAGTTGTTGCTGAAGGTCAGTACGCCTCCGGTGACCTTCTGGCCGGTCTTCGGAACGGTGTCCCCGCGGTAGTGGACGGTGCGGTGGACCGTGACTCCGGGGCCGGTCCCGGGGGTGACGTCGATCGAGCCGGACCGGGCCCCCGTCACCTTCACCGCCTTGACCGCCTCGGTGACCGTGGCATCGGCGCTCGCCGTCTTGTAGGCGTCGTCCGCGAGGGCGCCGCCGGAGAAGGAGCAGCCGGCCAGGAGGAGGCCGGCGCCGAGGGCGGCGATCGCGGTGCGGGACGTGCGGGCGGACGTGGTGGAGGAGGTCATGGACCGATTCTGGGTCGGCAGCCCGTCCCGGGCCGATGGGGCACGTACCCGAACCCCCGGTGGGGTTAACCCCCGTTCCCCGTCCACTCCCCGTCCGCTACGGGCCGGTGGTCACGGGGAATTCCGAGGGCGTGCCGGGCGCACCGGGCAGTCCCCACTCGCTCCAGGAACCGTCGTACACCGCGATCTCCTCGTACCCGGCGAGGTCGGCGCCGAGGGCCAGCACGCAGGCGGTCACCCCGGACCCGCAGCTGAAGTAGAGCCGGTCCCGGTCCCCCGTCAGCGCCCTGAAGGCCGCGCGCAGTTCCCCGGCCGGTCGCATCAGACCGCTCGGGTCCTGGAGTTCGGCGAACGGCAGGTTGACCGCACCCGGCATGTGGCCGCTGCGCAGGCCCGGGCGGGGTTCGGGGGCGGTACCGGCGAAGCGTTCCCGCGTGCGGGCGTCGAGGACGGCCGCGGCCGGGTCGGCCAGGGCCCGCGCGATGGTGGCGCCGTCGACGAGCAGCCCGGCCCGGGGCCGGGCGGTGAAGGAGCCGCGCGGACCCCTGTACGCGGGGCCGGTGGCCGAGGTCGGCAGGCCGGCGGCGGTCCAGGCGGGCAGTCCCCCGTCGAGGACGGCGGCCCGGTCGAAGCCCATGGCGCGCAGCATCCACCAGGCGCGGGCGCTGGAGTAGATGCCGGCCCCGTCGTAGACGACGACGGTGTCCGCGTCCTCGACACCGAGGACGCGCATCGCCTCGGTGAACTCCGGGGCCCCGGGCACGGTGTGCGGGGTGGGGGCGGTGTGGTCGGACAGGGGCCCGTCGAGGTCGAACGGGCGGGCGCCCGGGATCCGGTGGGACGCGGCGCGGTGGGCGCCGACCGAGGCGTCGAAGAGGACCAGGCCGGGCGCACCCAGTCGCTCGGCGAGCCAGTCGACCCCGACGAGCGGTCCGGGAAGGGGCCCGATCAGCACTTCGGGCCGTGCCACGGGCAGGGTTTCGGGCCGTGCCACGGGCAGAGCTTCGGGCCGTGCTTCGGGCCGTGCTTCGGGCCGTGCTTCGGACGCGGCGTCCTGGGGCTGGGTCATGCGGCACCTCCGGCTGTACGACACGGGTCGCCCCATCCTCCGCCGTGGCCCGCACCGGCTTCCCGTCCGGGGGTCAACCGCAGCCGCCCGGCCGGGCGTAGACCGCCACCCGGGCGCCGCGCACCCCGGTCATCGAGCACAGGTCGAAGCGGGCGGCCAGTTCCTCCCGCTTGACCGCCTCCCGCGGGTACGGGTCCAGCGGCTGACCGGCCGGGTCCGACAGCACGATCACCCGGGGCGAGGCCAGCAGTGCCGCGCGGATCCGGTCCGGGGGCAGCTCGGTGCCCTGGAGGCTGTGCGAGGCCGCCGGGGTGCGGTCCAGGGCCACGTCGCGCAGTTCTCCGTAGAGCTCGGGCGAGGACAGCAGCCACTCGCGCCTGCGCGAGGGCGTGAACAGCACCGCGTCCCCCGGCCGGGCCCGCTCCCGGACCGCGGCGGCCACCGCGAGCACGTCGTCCTTGCGGCTCTCGGGCGTGCGCAGCCACACCGACCAGAGGCCGAACGGCACCAGGAGCGCGCCCGCCAGCACCCACGGCCACCACCCGCGGGCCCGCGCGAGCCGGACCCCCGCCAGCAGGGCGAGCCCGGCCAGCGCGTAGATCACGTACCGGTCGACGTACCAGGGGTTGAACAGGGAGATCACCATCAGTACCCCGGGCGGCAACAGGACGAGCGGGAGCGCCACCCGTACGAGGTCGGGCGGAGCGCCCCGCGCGAGCAGCAGGGCCGCGGCGGCCACCACCCCGTACGCCACCCAGTCCTGCCAGCTGGGCCGCCCGAGCCAGCCGAGTTGCTGCTCGGCCTGCCGGGCGCTCACCACGGCCAGCGGCAGCAGCAGGACCAGCAGGACGGCGGCGCTCCGGCGCCAGCCGCGCGAGCGCCACGCGGTGAAGGCGTGGGCGAGCAGGGCGAGCGCGGCGAACTCGTGCAACCAGCAACCGATCAGCAGCACCACCGTGTACGCCAGCCACCGCTCGCGCAGCATCAGGTACGTCGCCCACGCCACGGCGGCCGCGACCATGGCGTACGAGCGCCCCTCCTGGGCGTACATCTGCACGGGGGGCAGTACGGCGTACGCGCAGCCCGAGAGCAGTGCGGCCCGCTCCCCCGCGAGCCGGTGGGCGACGGCGGCGACCCCGGCGGCCGCGAGGGCGGTGGCGACGACGGAGGGCAGCCGCAGCGCCCACAGGCCGCCCTCCCACGCCTGGAACACCCCGTGCACGAGCACGTAGTGCAGGCCGTGGACGGCGTCGACCCGGCCGAGCAGCTCGACGATCCCGCCGAGCGGCCGGTGGGCCACCTGCCAGGTGACGGACTCGTCGCGCCACATGCTGCCGCCCCGTTCCAGGCCCCACAGGCCGAGGAGCACGGCCAGCAGCGGCGGGAGCAGGCGCCAGGGGGCGATCCGGCTGATGTCGGCCTCCGCGTGCGGTCGGGACGGGTGTCGCAACGGGTGTGCGGACTCCATACTCGGTGGTGGACCCGAGTCCCCGCGGAGGTGGGTGTGCACGCGTTGAGAACGGTTGCGGTGGCAGTACTGGGCGCAGCGGTCCTAGCGGGCTGCGGGCCTTCGGGCACCGCGGGCGGCGACGACCCGGCCCCGAAGCCCTCCACGGAGCCGGGCACGAGCGCGAGCGCGTCCGTGGACCCGAGCGCGGGCACCCGTACGAGCCCGGGTACGAGCCCGGGCGCGAGCACGGGCGCGAGCACGGGCGCGACGGCCGACCCGACCACGAGCCCCACGGCCGGCCGGGTCCCCGCCCCCGGCGAGACCTTGGTCCGGGTGACCCGTACCGGCGGCTTCGCCGGGCAGACCCACACCCTCATCGTCAAGGGCGACGGCTCCTTCACCCGGCTGGACGCCGGGGCGAAGCCGACGGGCACCGGCAAGCTGACCGGAGCGGAGCTCGCGCGCCTGCGCACCGCACTCCGGGAGGCCGACTTCGCCCGGCTGCCGCGGGTCGCGACCGGCGGCCCCACCATCTACGACGGGTACTACTACGCCTTCGTCCACGACGGCCACGAGGTGACGAGCGACCAGGGGTCCCTGCCGGAGGTCCTGGCGAAGGTGCTGGACGCGCTGCCCGCGTTCACCGGCGGCACCGACGCTCCCTAGCCCGGGTCGACCCGGGGCGCAGCCGAGACGTCCCGCAGCAGCCGGTCCAGGAATCCGCGCAGCCCGGCCGGCATGTCCACGCTGCCGGGCGCCAGCACCCACTGGATCTGCAGGCCGCCCATGACGGCGAGGACCTCACGGCCGACGGCCTCGCAGTCGGTGTCCGGGCGCAGTTCGCCGCGTGCGACGCCGGCCTCCAGCAGTTCGACGGTGTAGCCGAGCACCCGGGCGTAGCGCTGGGTGAAGTACGCGTGTGCGGGGTGCTCCGGGTTGCCGGATTCGCCGACCAGGGTGTTGAACATCCGGACGATGCCGGGCCGCCGCTCGTTGTCGGCGGCGAGCTCCACGACGGTGGCGAAGTGGGCGGCGACCGACTCGGCGGGCGCGCTGAACAGACGCTCGACGTCGTGCTGCTCGCTCTGGGCCAGGACCGAGAGCAGCAGGTCCTCCTTGCCGCGGAAATGGTGCAGCAGTCCGCCCTGGGTGATCCCGCAGTCGGCGGCGATGCGGGCCAGCGAGGAGGCGTTGAAGCCCCACTGCGCGAAGTGCTCGACGGCGGTGTCGAGGATCTTCTGCCGCCGGGCGTCGCCCACCGCGTAGGTCCCCCGGGCCGAGCCCTTCGTCGCCTTTACGGCCCTTGCGGCCCCTGCCGTCCCTGCGACCCGTGCCGCCCCTGCGGCCCCTGCGGCCCCTGCGGCCGGCCGCTCCGTCCGCCCCGTGTCCTGTGCCATGCGGACAGCCTAGGTCTCAGCCCTTTCCGACCGTCCGGCCCGTGTGACCCGGCTCACTTTTTAAAAACCTAGCAGGTGCATGGTTTTCGACTCTACCGTGGCCGTGCCGATCCGCCGGTCACGTGCTCCAGGAGCCCGCCATGAACGCGACGCCCGATTACCGAGACGCTGCGCTGCCCGTGGGCCGCCGCGTGGCGGACCTGCTCTCCCGGATGACCCTGGAGGAGAAGGCAGGCCAGCTCTTCCACTCGATGCTGATGATGAACGCGGACGGCACCCCGGTCACCGAGACCGACGGCTCGATGCTCCCCTTCACCACGCCCGAGCTGGTCGAGGACCGCTTCCTCACCCACTTCAACCTGCTCGGCACCTACGGGGCCCGCGAGATGGCCCGGTGGCAGAACGCCGTCCAGGAGATGGCCGCGGCCACCCGCCTCGGCATCCCGGTCACCCTCTCCACCGACCCGCGCCACACCTTCACCGACAACATCGGCGCGTCCTTCAACTCCGGCGCCTTCTCCGCCTGGCCGGAGGCGCTGGGTCTGGCCGCCATCGGCGACCCCGAGCTCGTCCACCGGTTCGCCGACACCGTCCGCCGCGAGTACCTCGCCGTCGGCTTCCGCGTCGCCCTGCACCCGCAGATCGACCTGGCCAGCGAACCCCGCTGGGCCCGCCAGTCCGGCACCTTCGGCTCGGACGCCCGGCTGACGGGCGAGCTCGTGGCGGCGTACGTGCGCGGCCTGCAGGGCCCAAGCCTCGGACCCGGTTCGGTCTCCGCGATGGTCAAGCACTTCCCCGGCGGCGGCCCCCAGAAGGACGGCGAGGACCCGCACTTCGCGCACGGCAAGGAGCAGGTCTATCCGGGCGGCATGCGCGAGCACCACCTGGAGCCGTTCCGGGCGGCGATCGCCGCCGGGTGCGCGCAGATGATGCCGTACTACGGCCAGCCGATGGGCACGGACTGGGAGGAGGTCGGCTTCGACTTCAACAAGGGCCTGGTCACCGGCCTGCTCCGCGAGGAGCTCGGCTTCGAGGGGATCGTCTGCGCCGACTGGGGGCTGCTCAACGACGCGACGATCTTCGGGCAGGTGCACCCGGCGCGCGCCTGGGGCCTGGAGCACCTGGGCGTGGCCGAGCGGGCGGCCCGGCGGCCTGGAGGCCGGCTGCGACCAGTTCGGCGGCGAGCAGTGCCCCGAGGTGATCGTGGAACTGGTCCGCTCGGGCCGCGTCGCGGAGTCCCGGATCGACGACTCGGTGCGCCGCCTGCTGCGGGAGAAGTTCACGCTCGGCCTGTTCGAGAACCCGTACGTGGACCCGGACGCGGCGGCCGAGATCGTCGGCCGGTCCGACTTCACGGCCCTGGGGGCCGCGGCCCAGCGCCGCTCCCTCACCGTCCTGACCAACCCGGACGGCCTGCTCCCGCTCACCACGGGGCCGAAGCTGTACGTGCGGAACGTGGACACGGCCGTCGCCGCCGAATACGGCGAGGTCGTCGGCGACCCGGCCGACGCGGATCTCGCCGTACTGCGACTGCGGACCCCGTACGAGCCCCGCGAGAACGTCTTCGAGTCCTACTTCCACTCGGGTTCGCTGGCCTTCCCCGAGCCCGAGCTGACCCGGATCCTGGCCCTGCTGGACCGGGTACCGACCCTGGTCTGCATCAACCTGGAGCGGGCCGCCGTCATCCCGGAAATCGCCGAGCGCGCGGCGGCCCTGATCGCCGACTACGGGGCCGGCGACGCGGCACTGCTGGACGTGGCCTTCGGCCGCGCCGCCCCCGGGGGCCGCCTCCCCTTCGAGCTCCCCCGCTCGATGAAGGCCGTCGAAGCCTCCCGTCCCGATGTGCCGAACGACACGCTCGACCCGGTCTTCCCGCACGGCCACGGGCTGACCCTCTAGCGGCCCGGGGCGCCCGTGGACACCCTCCGAGCACCCTCCGAACACCCGCCCGGGTACCCCTAGGGGGCCAAGAACGGCGAGGCACCTGACCGGTCTCGCCCGCCGGGTGCCGGCCCCCTGGGGGAACCGGCACCCGGTATCGCGCATTCCGCTTATCGCGGTCCCGTACATATGCCATGTCCGAACCCCACGTAGCCGCAGGCCGACGCCTCCTCTACGCTGCACCCCATTCACGCGGGATCTTCAGGGGCGGACATGGAACAGACACACACCACCCATCAGAGCGCCGCGGCGACACCAGGCGCCCAACGGCGTGTGCTGGTCGTCGAGGACGACCACACCATCGCCGAGGCCATCGCGGCCCGCCTGCGCGCGGAGGGCTTCCAGGTGCAGACCGCCGGCGACGGCCCCTCGGCCGTGGCGGCAGCCGAGAGCTGGCTGCCCGAGCTACTGGTCCTCGACATCATGCTGCCCGGCTTCGACGGCCTGGAGGTCTGCCGCCGGGTCCAGGCCCAGCGGCCCGTGCCGGTCCTCATGCTCACCGCGCGCGACGACGAGACCGACCTGCTGGTCGGGCTCGGGGTCGGGGCGGACGACTACATGACCAAGCCGTTCTCGATGCGCGAGCTGGCCGCCCGGGTCCACGTCCTGCTGCGGCGCGTGGAGCGGGCCACCATGGCCGCGCACACCCCGCGCGGGGCCACCCTGCGCCTGGGCGATCTGGAGATCGACCACGCGCAGCGCCGGGTCCGGGTGCACACCGAGGACGTGCACCTGACCCCCACCGAGTTCGACCTGCTGGTGTGCCTGGCCGGGACCCCGCGGGCGGTGCTCTCCCGGGAGCAGTTGCTGGCCGAGGTGTGGGACTGGGCCGACGCCTCCGGGACCCGTACCGTCGACAGTCACATCAAGGCCCTGCGCCGCAAGATCGGCGCGGAGCGGATCCGCACGGTCCACGGCGTCGGGTACGCCCTGGAGACCCCGGCCCAGGCATGAGCGGCCCGCCGAACCGGCTGCGGCCACGGCAACGGCCTCCGGTGGGGCTGCGGCCCTTCTCGCCCTTCTCGATCAAGACCAAGCTGGGCACGCTCGTCGTGGTCTCGGTCTTCATCACGACGGGCCTGCTGCTGGTGGCCCTGCGGACCGACACCGAGCTGCGGTTCATCACGGTCTTCTCGGTGATCGCCTCGATGCTGATCACCCAGTTCGTGGCGCACAGCCTGACGGCACCGCTGGACGACATGACGACGGTGGCCCGGGCCATATCCCACGGCGACTTCACCCGGCGGGTACGCGGGGCGGGGCGCCGCGACGAACTGGGCGACCTGGCTTCCACCATCAATCTGATGGCGGACGACCTGGAGGCCGTGGACCGGCACCGCAAGGAGCTCGTCGCCAATGTCTCGCACGAGCTGCGCACGCCCATCGCGGCGCTGCGGGCCGTGCTGGAGAACGTGGTCGACGGGGTCTCGGCCGCCGATCCGGAGACCATGCGCACGATGCTGAAGCAGACCGAGCGCCTCGGCGGGCTCGTGGAGACCCTGCTGGACCTGTCCCGGGTGGACAACGGCGTGGTCCCGCTGCGCGCCCGCCGCTTCGAGGTGTGGCCGTACCTGTCGGGCGTGCTGAAGGAATCGCGGCTGGCGGCCGCCGGCCGACCGGGGCTCCTCTCCGGTTCGGGCGGGCACAGCCGCAACGACGTGCACCTGCACCTGGACGTCTTCCCGCCCGAGCTGTGGGCGCACGCGGACGCCGAGCGGCTGCACCAGGTGGTCGCAAATCTGATCGACAACGCGGTCAAGCACAGCCCTCCGCACGGCCGGGTCACGGTCCGCGCCCGGACCGGCGACGCGCCCGGAAGCCTGGTACTGGAGGTGCGGGACGAGGGCCCGGGCATCCCCGAGGCGGAGCGCCACCGCGTCTTCGAGCGGTTCAACCGGGGCAGCGCGCGCGGCGGCGACGGAGGCACCGGACTGGGCCTGGCGATCGCCCGCTGGGCCGTGGAACTGCACGGAGGCCGGATCGGGGTGGCCGAATCGTCACGCGGCTGCCGCATCCTCGTCACGCTTCCGGGCAGCTCATAGGCGCCGTGTTGACGTAGGGTTCGAGTGGGAAGGACATGATCTCGGCCACATGTAGCCGGGGTCCGTCAGGGGTGCGAAGCCAGGGGGCCGCAACCTCGGTGCCCCCTACCCGAACCAGGCTGGTTTCCCGCCATTCCACGTGATGAAACCCGCCGTTCGATGTGACCTGCGCGACGTAAGTCCCGCCCGGCCTGCATGCAGCGCCCAAGGAGGCGTAGCCTTTATTCCCGCTGTCCATACCTTGTGAAGCGGAAGAGGGCGGTTGCCGCCGTGTCGCCACAGTCCCCCAGTAACTCGAGCACCACGACCGAAGCAGCAGAGGGCGGGAAGAACCCTGCCTCAGGCTTCGGCGCCAATGAGTGGCTCGTCGACGAGATCTACCAGCAGTACCTCCAGGACCCGAATTCGGTCGACCGGGCCTGGTGGGACTTCTTCGCCGACTACAAGCCGGGGGGCGCCGTCGCTCCGGTGAAGTCGGACGGTCCCGAGAAGCCCGCGACGACGGACGGCGCCTCCGCACAGGCCGCCACCACCGTCACCGCGGCGCCGCAGGTCACCGACGCCGCCGCCACGGGGGCGGCGCGCGCCGCAGCCCCTGCCCCGACTCCTGGTGCGGGCACCGGCTCCACCGGAGCGGCTGCCGCCGCGCCGGCTTCTGCGCCCGTGTCAGCTCCTGCCCCTGCTCCTGCCACCCCCTCTGGTGCCCCTGCTGTGACTGTCACCTCCCAGGCCCCGGCCGCCGCACCGGCCGCGCCCGCCACCTCCTCCGTAGCCCCCCAAAAGGCCGCGCCCGCCACCGAGGCCCCCGCGGGCCCCGAGCTGGTGACGCTCCGCGGCCCGGCGGCTGCCGTTGCCAAGAACATGAACGCCTCCCTCGACGTGCCGACGGCCACCTCCGTCCGCGCCGTCCCGGTGAAGCTGCTGTTCGACAACCGCATCGTCATCAACAACCACCTCAAGCGCGCCCGGGGCGGGAAGATCTCCTTCACGCACCTGATCGGCTACGCGATGGTGCAGGCGATCAAGGCCATGCCGGCCATGAACTACTCCTTCGCGGAGAAGGACGGCAAGCCGACCCTGGTCAAGCCGGAGCACATCAACTTCGGTCTCGCGATCGACCTGGTGAAGCCCAACGGCGACCGTCAGCTCGTCGTCGCCGGCATCAAGAAGGCCGAGACCCTCAACTTCTTCGAGTTCTGGCAGGCCTACGAGGACATCGTCCGCCGCGCCCGTGTCGGCAAGCTGACGATGGACGACTTCACCGGCGTCACCGTCTCGCTGACCAACCCCGGCGGCCTGGGCACCGTGCACTCCGTGCCCCGCCTGATGCCCGGACAGTCGGTCATCATGGGCGTCGGCTCCATGGACTACCCCGCCGAGTTCCAGGGCACCTCGCAGGACACCCTGAACAAGCTGGGCATCTCCAAGGTCATGACCCTGACCTCGACCTACGACCACCGGGTGATCCAGGGCGCGGCCTCCGGCGAGTTCCTGCGCATCGTCGCGAACCTGCTGCTCGGCGAGGACGGCTTCTACGACGCCGTCTTCGAGTCGCTGCGCATCCCGTACGAGCCCGTCCGCTGGAACCGCGACATCGACGCCTCGCACGACGACGACGTCACGAAGGCCGCCCGCGTCTTCGAGCTGATCCACTCCTACCGGGTCCGCGGCCACGTCATGGCCGACACCGACCCGCTGGAGTACAAGCAGCGCAAGCACCCCGACCTCGACATCACCGAGCACGGCCTCACCCTGTGGGACCTGGAGCGCGAGTTCGCGGTCGGCGGCTTCTCCGGCAAGTCGATGATGAAGCTGCGCGACATCCTCGGCGTGCTGCGCGACTCGTACTGCCGCACCACCGGCGTCGAGTTCATGCACATCCAGGACCCCAAGCAGCGCCGCTGGATCCAGGACCGCATCGAGCGCCCGCACACCAAGCCGGAGCGCGAGGAGCAGCTGCGCATCCTGCGCCGCCTGAACGCGGCGGAGGCCTTCGAGACCTTCCTGCAGACGAAGTACGTCGGCCAGAAGCGCTTCTCCCTGGAGGGCGGCGAGTCCGTCATCCCGCTGCTCGACGCCGTCATCGACTCGGCCGCCGAGGCCCGCCTCGAAGAGGTCGTCATCGGCATGGCCCACCGCGGCCGCCTGAACGTGCTCGCGAACATCGTCGGCAAGTCGTACGCGCAGATCTTCCGCGAGTTCGAGGGCAACCTCGACCCGAAGTCCATGCACGGCTCCGGCGACGTCAAGTACCACCTGGGCGCCGAGGGCACCTTCACCGGCCTGGACGGCGAGCAGATCAAGGTCTCGCTCGTCGCGAACCCCTCGCACCTGGAGGCGGTCGACCCGGTCCTGGAGGGTGTCGCCCGCGCCAAGCAGGACGTCATCAACAAGGGCGGCACGGACTTCACGGTCCTGCCCCTCGCGCTCCACGGCGACGCGGCCTTCGCCGGCCAGGGTGTGGTCGCCGAGACGCTGAACATGTCGCAGCTGCGCGGCTACCGCACCGGCGGCACCGTGCACGTGGTCATCAACAACCAGGTCGGCTTCACCGCCGCCCCGGAGTCCTCGCGTTCCTCGATGTACGCGACCGACGTGGCCCGCATGATCGAGGCGCCGATCTTCCACGTGAACGGCGACGACCCGGAGGCCGTCGTCCGCGTCGCGCGGCTCGCCTTCGAGTTCCGCCAGGCGTTCAACAAGGACGTGGTCATCGACCTCATCTGCTACCGCCGCCGCGGTCACAACGAGTCCGACAACCCGGCCTTCACGCAGCCGCTGATGTACGACCTGATCGACAAGAAGCGCTCGGTGCGCAAGCTCTACACCGAGTCCCTCATCGGTCGCGGCGACATCACGCTGGAAGAGGCCGAGCAGGCGCTCCAGGACTTCCAGGGCCAGCTGGAGAAGGTCTTCGCGGAGGTCCGCGAGGCCGCCACGCAGCCCGCGATCGCCGCGCCGGCCGCCCCGGCCCCGGCCGCCGACTTCCCGGTCGCGGTGAACACCGCGATCTCCCAGGACGTCGTCAAGCGGATCGCCGAGTCCCAGGTCACCATCCCCGAGGGCGTCACCGTCCACCCGCGCCTGCTGCCGCAGCTGCAGCGCCGCGCGGCGATGATCGACGAGGGCACCATCGACTGGGGCATGGGCGAGACCCTCGCCTTCGGCTCGCTGCTGATGGAGGGCACCCCGGTCCGGCTGTCCGGCCAGGACTCCCGCCGCGGCACCTTCGGTCAGCGCCATGCGGTCCTCATCGACCGGGAGACGGGCGAGGACTACACCCCGCTCCTCTACCTGTCGGAGGACCAGGCCCGCTACAACGTCTACGACTCGCTGCTCTCCGAGTACGCGGCCATGGGCTTCGAGTACGGCTACTCGCTGGCCCGTCCGGACGCGCTGGTCCTGTGGGAGGCCCAGTTCGGTGACTTCGTCAACGGCGCGCAGACCGTCGTCGACGAGTTCATCTCCTCGGCCGAGCAGAAGTGGGGCCAGACCTCCGGCGTCACGCTGCTCCTCCCGCACGGCTACGAGGGCCAGGGCCCGGACCACTCGTCCGCGCGTCCCGAGCGCTTCCTCCAGATGTGCGCCCAGGACAACATGACGGTGGCCATGCCCACCCTGCCGTCGAACTACTTCCACCTGCTGCGCTGGCAGGTCCACAACCCGCACCACAAGCCGCTCATCGTCTTCACCCCGAAGTCGATGCTGCGCCTGAAGGCGGCGGCGTCGAAGGCGGAGGAGTTCACGAACGGTTCGTTCCGTCCGGTCATCGGTGACAGCACCGTGGACCCGAACGCGGTCCGCAAGGTCGTCTTCTGCGCCGGCAAGGTCTACTACGACCTGGAGGCCGAGCGCGAGAAGCGCGGCATCACGGACACCGCGATCATCCGCATCGAGCGGCTGTACCCGCTCGCCGGTGCGGAGCTCCAGGCGGAGATCGCGAAGTTCCCGAACGCGGCCAAGTACATCTGGGCGCAGGAGGAGCCGGCGAACCAGGGTGCGTGGCCGTTCATCGCGCTGAACCTGATCGACCACCTCGACCTGGCGGTCGGCGCGGACGTCCCGGCGGGCGAGCGCCTGCGGCGCATCTCGCGCCCGCACGGCTCGTCCCCGGCGGTGGGCTCCGCGAAGCGCCACCAGGCGGAGCAGCAGCTCCTGCTGAACGAGGTCTTCGAGGCGTAACCGCGCCCCGAGCCGGGCCGCACGAAGGCCCGGCTCCCCCACCTCACGAAGGCGGTACCACCGGATGTTCCGGTGGTACCGCCTTTCGTCGTTCCCCGGCACCCGCCGACCGGGAGGTGCGGAAGTCAACTCCCCGCGCTTCGTGCACTCGTCGTGTCGCGTCGTCTTCGACTGGAAGTAATCTCAGATGATGATCGTCCTTTCCTGTCACGAAGTGACCAAGAGCTTCCGGAAGCACTCCGTGCTGGAAGGGGTCCACCTCAGCCTGGAGGCCGGCGAGATCGTCGGCCTCCTCGGGCTCAACGGCGCGGGCAAGACCACCCTGATGCGGGTGATCACCGGGCTGTCCACCCCCGATTCCGGTGAGGTGCGGCTGTTCGGGGACCCCCTGCCCATGCGGCCGCGGCAGCTCGACCGGCTCGGGGCCGCGCTCGACGCGCCCGCGTTCCACCGGTGGTCCACCGGGCGCGCCATGCTGCGCACCCTGCTCGACACGGCTGGGCTTCCCGACGGCGGACGGATCGCCCGTACGCTCAACCGCGTCGGGCTGACCGGCGCCGCCGACCGCCGCCTCGGGACGTACTCGCAGGGCATGCGGCAGCGGCTGGCCATCGCCGCGGCGCTGCTCAAGCAGCCCGACCTGCTGATCCTCGACGAACCCACCAACGGGCTCGACCCCGAGGGACTGCGCATGGTGCGGCGGATCGTGGCCGAGGAGGCCGAGCGCGGGGCCGCCGTCCTCGTCTCCAGCCACCAGCTCGACGAGATCCAGCGCATCTGCCATCGCGTGATCATGCTCGCCCAGGGCCGCGTCGTCGCCGCCGGCACGCTCGACGCGCTCGGCTACGAACCGGAAAGCGGTCCGGCCGCCTTCGAGGACTGGTTCTTCGGGCTCGTCGGGAACGGGGCGCGCTCGTGAACCGCCTCGTCCGCGCCGAGACCCGGCGGCTGCTGGGGCACCCGCTCGCCCTCACGCTCACCGTGCTGTTCGTCTTCGGCTCCCTGTACTGCGCCTGGGTGAGCCAGAGCATGGCCTCGTACAACCTCAAGCAGGTGCAGGCCAATCTCGACTTCCTCCCGAAGTCGTGCGAATCCCCGATGAACGGCCCGGAGCAGAAGGCCAAGTGCCTCGCCGATGTGCCCCTGCAGGCCGTCGCGCTGGAGCGGATCCAGGACCGGTTCACCGCCGAGGCGGTCCGTGCGGCGCACGGCCAGCACCCGGTGGGCTCGCTGCTGTGGACCGTCGGCCTGCTGACGTCCGTGCCCGGGCTCGCGCTCCTCGTCATGGTGGCGGCCTTCTCCGTCGCCGGCGAGTGGAGCCGGGGCAGCATCGTGCCGCTCCTCCTCTACGAGTCCCGCCTCGGTCGGCTCCTCGCCGCCAAGGCCGTCGCGGTCTGGGTGTGGAGCCTGACGCTGCTGTACGTGTCCGCCGCCGTGACGGCCGCGTTCGGCCTGTTCTTCGGCCGTGACGCCTATCTGTTGCCTTCGCCCGGGGCGCTCGGGTCCGTCCTGGCCGACACCGCTCTCGGTGTACTGGCCGGTGCTGCGGTACTCGCCGGGGCGGCGGCCGTCGCGGTCGCCCTGGCCGCACTGCTGCGCCAGCCGCTGCGCACCTTCCTCGCAGGAATGCTGCTGCTCGTCCTCGTGGTCCGCACCTCCGCCGTTCCGGGGCTGGGCGCCTGGCTTCCCGGCGGCGCTCTGGCCGACCTCGTCGGCTTCGGTGCGGTGGACGGGGTATGGGACCACTTCTGGATCTCCACCGATCCCTCCACCGTCCCCGTCCTGCTCCGCGTCCTGCCGACCCTGGCCCTCATCGGACTGCTGTGGCTCGGGCTCAACCGCCTGAACCGCACCCGGGACCGCGCCTGATGGCCGGTACCCGGCGCCGGCCGGCGCGCGCAGCAGGGGCCGCCTGGGCCGGTGAACTGCGAGCACTGTGGACCGCCCCGGTCTGGGGAGCCACCGCGGTGGCGACGGCGGTGGCGTCGGGGCTCGTCGTCCGGCTCTGGACGGCGGGCGCCTCGTACGGGGTGCTCGACCCCTCGGTGTCGGCGCTCACCTCGCTCCCGTCCGCCTTGCGGGCGGCGGCCTGGCAGTCCGGGACCCTGCTGGGGCTCCTCCTCACGGCAGTGGTCGTCGCGACCGGACTCGGCCAGACCTTGGAGGGCGGTACCTGGAGCGCCCTGCGCCTGTTCGAGAACCGCGTCGGGGTGCTGTGGGCGCGCAAGGCCGGCGCCGCGCTCGCCCTGTCCCTCGCCGTGCAGATCGTCACCGGCGTGTTGCTGTGGCTGGCCACTTCGGCGCTCGCCCGGCTGTGGCCGGTGCGGCCCCGCACGATCCCCCCGGGGTTCGGTGGCGGCACGGCCGCCCCTGTGCCTCCCCTGCCCGTCGAGTCCGCCGCCTGGGGCCAGGCCGCGGGCGCGATCGCCAGCGCCGTCCTCATCCAGTTCCTCTTCGTCTGCCTGGCCGGACTCGGGGCGGCCCTGCTGCGCAGCGTGATCGGGACCCTCGCGCTCGGAGTCGGCCCCCTGTTGGTGACCGCGCCGCTCGTGCTGCTTCCGGCGGCTCCGTTCCTGCCGCACCGTTGGATCGCCGACCTGCTGAACCTGCCCTCCGAGGCCCAGTACCAGCTCTACTTCTGGAATCAGGCCCCGACCGATCCGTCGCCCCTGACCGGCGGTCTCGCCCTCGCCGGGGTCGCGGCCCTGGCCGCCGTGGCCGCCTGGGCGGCACTGCGTTCCGAGCGGGCACTGCGTCCCGTCGACTGACACCGCGGCCGGGCGCGACGCGAACGCCGGCGGGGCTGAATCAGGGCTGCGCTTCGAAGTCCTCGTACGGGCGGATGCGTTGTTCGGAAGGCCCGGCCCCTCACAGGGGCCGGGCCTTCCGGCTGTCGTGCCCCCTGGCGGCCGATGATCTTACCGATTCATGACGCCCCCTCACGGGACGCCCACAAGTCCCCTGCTGCATCTAGCGTGTTCGTACATCACCGAGTCCGACCGGACGGCGCGCGCCGCACCCGATACCGGCCCGTCTCCGACGAATCCGAAATCTCATGAGAAAGCAGGACGATGACGGTCGAGACGCTTCCCCTCTGCGCCTACCCGGAGTGCACCAACCACCCCGAGGCGCCGACGCCCGGCAACCCCGAGCCCGCGTACTGCGCCCACCCGGATCACAACGCGCTGGGGGCGTTCCGCAGGTTCCGGGCCAAGCGCCAGCAGCGCAAGGACGAGAAGCGCCGGGCCACCGAGGCCAAGAAGGCGGGCAAGGACGGATCCGGCGCCCGCGCCGACCTCGTGGCGCTCATCTCCCAGCTGTCCACGGACCTGCCGGGCTACATCGAGGAGCTCGCGATCATCACGGACTCGACCGCGGCGGAGGAGCGCATCAAGGCCGTGACCGAGGCTGCGGCCCAGCGGGCCCGGGACGCCGAACGGCGCACCGCACTGGCGGAGCAGGCCGCGGACATGGCCATCGCCCAACTGGACGTGGCCAGGCACCGGTTCGAGGTGGAGACGGACGAGATCCGCCAGGAGTCCGCACAGCAAGTGACCGACGTGCAGTTCGTGCGGGTCGAACTGGAGCGCTACCGCGAGCGGGTCGCCCAGCTGGAGGAGCGGCTCGACACGATGCGCGAGGAGGCGGACGCGGCCCGCCGGGAGCGCGGCGAGTTCGCACGGCAGGCCGAACAGCACCGGTGCAAGGCCTGACGACCGGCCATGAACCACCAAGATCAAGACAACGACAACGGCGCGCCCCAACCTGACTCTGAGTAGCACCGCGCGTGCCGACCCCGTTTCGAGGTCCGACAACTCCGGGCCGGGACGGACCGAGCACCGGAAAGTTGAATACGTACCTCCGCCATTACAACGGGCATATCGGCGCGATCGCGGATCGGGAATCGCGTAAGGCGATGTCCGAAATCGAACGCATCCACCCGGGGAATTGTCAGATCGATGCAACGATTCGCCGCAGACATACCCGGTATGCCCGTCACCCGCGCACGGGCAATCCATTCATCTATTGCAGCATAGAATTCCTACGCCTGGAGGCAACATGTCTCGAACCATCAAGCGGACCACCAAAATGGCCACGGTCGCCGGAATGGCGATGGCCATCAGTGCGGGAATGTTCGTGACCGCACCTGCGAGCCAGGCAGCACCGGTCGCGGCCTTCCGCCTGAGCAACTTCTCGGCGACCATCGCGAACATCTGCGTCCACACGGACATCGCAACGCAATGCTCCGGAAACATGGCGGCAGGAAAGAGCGAGGTTTGGAGGGTGGCGTACAAGGGGCCGCGCAAGTGGTACTGCACCGCGACCGCGAAGGGCCTGACCGGCACCGCCAGCACCCCTTACTTCAGCCGTGAAAACGTCAAGGAATGCGCGGAGGTCGGAAACATTTTCGGCGCCAACATCATTCTCAAGTAGCAAATAGCCGGGGTTGCCGGACGCGACGCGGGCGGTAACGAGTGGGGTGACGACCTGGCTCACGCTGAACGAGGTCTTCGAGGCGCAACCGCCTTCCGGCGTACCTAGATGTCAGCCCTCGTCGTCGTGATCGTGCAGGCGCTGGTCGAGGTCGCTCGCCCAGCGCTGGGCCCAGGCACGCAGTTCAGCCGTCTCGTCCTCGGTGAGGCCGTACGCGGCGAACTCGTCGTCGTCGGCCCAGTCCGCACCGGTCAAGCGGTCACGGAGGTCGTGGAGCCGGAATTCGTCGCGGCCGTGGCGCCTGCCGAGGCGTTCGAGCTCGTTGATCGTGCGGTGGTGAGAAGCCGCGTGGACGTCGATCAGATCGCGGACAGCACCGCGGTCGGCCAGGGCACGGACCTTGGTGCCGATGACGGAGTCGAACGCCAGAACCGGTCCGTACTCGGTCTGGGCGGGCGGCGTCCAGAAGTGTTCTTTAAGGACGTCCACCTCGCACTCCTCCCCGGTGTCCGGATCGGCAGCCATGAGCCGGGCCGAGAGCGCATCCACTTCCATCACACGGACCTGCCAGCGCCGTGCTGCCAGGCCCTGCTCCAGGCTCGCGACGATCTCTGCCATCGGAGCCGGGTTCTCCGTGGCAACGTCGAGGTCCTGACTGAGCCGTTCGACGAGACCGTGGGCCTGGACCGCGTATCCGCCAGTGATCACGAGGGGATACGGGGTACCGATGTCGATAACTGCGGCCAGGAGCCGGCGGTGCAGGTCGCTCAGCCTCACGCGGCGGCAGACCCTTCGAGCTCGGGGAAGGCTTCCTCCCAGACCTGTCGCACGTGTCTGCTGACCAGGGTGCGCAGAACCGGCCACTGGGCCACGAGGAGGTCGCGGTTCAGCAGGGCCACGAGGTCTTCGTGCTGTCCCTCGGCCAGGACGGTGCGGTACAGGCCCATGCGCAGGCGGGGCCGGTCCAGGTCGTAGGCGCGCAGCCCGGACCAGGCAACGTGCAGGGGCAGCTCGACCACTCCGTGCTGCGGACCTGCGAGCTTCTCCAGCGAAGCGGGAAGCCGGCTCGCGTACCGGCCGTGAAGCACCTCGGCTGCCGACGGCACCGCGCTACTGGAGGAGGACATGACCATGAACCTGATTATCCCGCGTCCCCCTCGTCCCCGGTACCGCAGACGCGGCACGCCGCCCCGTTGGATGCGCCGGACATCCCTGCGCCCGCCTCACCGGCGAAGAGCGTGTGCCCGACCGACTCCCGGAGGGCCACAAGCTCTGATCAGCTGGTGGCAGGTGTACTCGTAGCCCAGCACGGCACGGACACGCATCGGGACACACAGCAAACGGAAGTACAACGGGCGGACATTCCGCATCCCTGGAGGACGTCCAGGCTGAACCGTAACCAGCCGACGGACCCTCTGGAAGGACACCGACATGGAGGCCATGAGGCCATGCCGAAGCGCCCCATCGACTCTCGACGCCCGGGCCCAGTCAGGAACTCCTCGACCGCGCTCGGGTCGGCTGGGAGCGTTTCGTCGCCTCCCTCCCGGAGCCGTCCGATGACTGAACGGTACGAATACCTCCCCCACCACCTGCTGCGCCACCGCGTACGCGATGGCGCGTCCGGCACCGAAGGAGTACTGATGGCCGCGATCAACGAGAACGTGTCGGACTCCGACCACCCGCACTGGACGGAACTCGCCTACATCCGAGCCGCCTCAGACCGCGAGTTCACCACCGAGGCCAGCAACATCGAACCAGCCGAATGACCACCCCCTCCGGACGCCGACGAACACCCGGCCCGTTCCTTCAGCGGAGGTCCAGCAACATCACGTCGTGCAGGTCCGCGCCGCTCCACGGACGCGCTTCACCGACCTTCCGGTAGCCCCATGCCCGATAGGCAGCGACGGCCGCCGTGCTTTCCGGGTGAACGTTGAGCAGGACCCGCTCGGCCTCGACTCCGTCGAGCAGGATGCCGTGTAGGCGTCCTGCGATGCCTTGCCCGCGCCACGCTGCGCGCACGGCGAGTTCCATCAGACCGAAGGTCCGCTGACCGTCCTCTCTCCGCATCTCCTCGGGCACGGGCTCGGTCAACTGATCCCACCAGCCCGTCTGCGGCCCGAGCGGGTGGCCGTACGCGATGCCTGTGGGTTGACCGTCCGAGCTGCGTGCCAAGGCGCTCCGAAAGCCGGGCTTACGGGTCTGCGACCGAAATCGGCGAAACGCGGCCGCAACGTCGCTCTCCCCCTCGTGGTACGGCGCCTCGGCGAACGCCTCGGCGTAGACGAGCCGGAAGGCACTCTCGGCCTCCGCGGCAGCCGACCCACCGAGCTGCTCGACCGACGCTCCCCCAGCCTGAGTCATGGGACGTCCTCTCATACGGTCTCGTGAATGCGCGCCACGCACGCGCGGGCAGTTGGGCTGTCGACTACCCCGGCCGCCCGCTTGAAGTCACGCACCTTGCCCGTCAGACGGGGTGAAGCGATGCCACCCAAGGTGTCGAGCACTCCGTTCACTTCGGCGCACGCCTCGTCGACCTCCCCAGTGGCCAGAAGCACATCAGCGAGCCTGACGCGGTACGAGGCACTGTTCCTGGCCAATCCACCACCCATGCTGCTCAGAGCCGCGCGCAGGAACGGAACTGCGCGCTTGGGTTGCGCAGCACGCACGTACATGTCCGCCGTCGCGTAGTCGACCTCGAAGGGCCCCACGAACCGGGCCCAGTTCGGTACTTCCGGATCGGAGGTCGCGCGCCCCTGGTAGGTGACCGCCCGGGTCAGGGCGCGACGCGCGCCCGACAGATCCCCGGCATGCGTGGCGACGTTGGCATCTCGAAGGGCAATCACAAGGTGAACCGTCGGGCCGGCACCCGCTCGGCTCGCGAGACGGTAGGCGTTCTCGACTGCGCTCGCCGCTTCCCACGACCGGTTCGCCTTGACCGCGAGGAGTACCAGAGTCTCCAGCACCGATACTTGTAGCAATGGGCTGTCGACGAACTGGGCCGCGGCAAGGGCTTCCATGCAGGCGGAACGGCCTTCAGCGAAGCGTCCCCCGTCGTAGCCGTACCAGGCACGATGCCCGTACAGCTCTGCGAGCATCGTCTGTAGCTCCCGACCGACACGCGACGTGTACGAGGCGCTCCCGAGGGCGCGTGTGATCTCTTGCTCGATGCCTCCGGCCTCGGCCCCCGCAGGAACGCTTCCCGCGGTGTGGTCCGTCTGATAAAGACCGTCCAGCCGTTCTCTCAGCCGGCCGAGATCGGCCGTACCGATGCGGGGCCCTGCTGCCGGCGGGAGCAGGGCCGCAGCGGCGAGAGCTCCCGCGTCTGCGACGAAGGTTCTCCGTTTCACTCCTTCAGCGTCGCTGATCGGCACGGCGACCGACACTCGATGTGCAGGGGTGTCGAACCCCATCTCGGTGAGCGGCACGCCGAAGAGTGCCTCGAGCACGGCCTGCTGCCCTGGATGAGGGAGCGGCGGGGGTGTCTCGCGCTCCCATCGCCGCAGTTGCCGGACGCTCACCGCTGCGGCAACGCCGAGGCGGACGGCTTCCTGCCGGAACGCCTCGACGAATGACTCCTGTGTGTAGCCAGCGGCCTGCCGTAACCGTGCCAGCCCGCCCGTCACCTGCCCAGCCATGCGCTTCGCCCCTTCGGCCCCGGACTCATGCCTTCACCGTAGTGACCTGGCTCCAGATACGGGCCGGAAAACGTCCGCCGAAACGTCCGGTGCCCGGCAGCCCGTGGCGCCCCCTCAGACGATGCACTGGTGACATGCCGAATTCGCAACGCCCTTGAGCTGCAGGAGTACGTATGTCCATGACCATTCGCGTGTATGACGTCAACACCCAGACGGGACGGATCGTCCGCGAACGCGCCCATGTGGTCGTAGCCCCCACAGTGCGCGACAGCCCGCCCGTGCACCCCCTCGTATTCCCGAGTTGCGAGTGCGCCCTGTGCCCTGCCGGCCCGCGGCCGAGCCAGCGGCCCGGGCCCAGTCAGGAACTCCTCGACCGCGCTCGGGTCGGCTGGGAGCGTTTCGTCGCCTCCCTCCCGGAGCCGTCCGATGACTGAACGGTACGAATACCTCCCCCACCACCTGCTGCGCCACCGCGTACGCGATGGCGCGTCCGGCACCGAAGGAGTACTGATGGCCGCGATCAACGAGAACGTGTCGGACTCCGACCACCCGCACTGGACGGAACTCGCCTACATCCGAGCCGCCTCAGACCGCGAGTTCACCACCGAGGCCAGCAACGTCGAACCAGCCGAATGACCACCCCCTCCGGACACCGTCAACGAGAAGCCCGCACAGATCTCGGGCGGCCCCTGCCCGGCCCGAGACGGGCGGGAGACGCCCATAGGTGAGGAGCGCGTAGCGATCTGAGGCGCTCCCGCGACACGGAAGGCCGGTCCTGTGGGCCCCGCCTCGGAAACGGGCGCCTACGCCCGACCGGGTCGGGCATCCCCGACCGGCCCGTCCTGGCCTCTCATCCCCCGGCCCGTTCCTTCGGGGGCTTCCCGGCAGTCTTCGACGTTCCGGGGCGGGACGGTCGGTCAAGGGTGGCCGGAGGCCATCGCGGAGCGACGCGAGGAACGAGCGCCCTTGAGGGACCGGCACGAACCGGAGAGACGATGAGACTGACGGGAAACCCCGTACGCATCCCTGATGCCGATCAAGTGGCTCCCGCTCACCGAAGCCGGCCCTTCCAGTCGGCCCCGACTCTGGACATCCGCCACCGTCCGAGCCAGCCCGAGCCCGCCCGGCATGGCCCGCCCCCCGGCCCTACGGCTGTGGCTCGAAGTCCCAGTACGGCCTGGTCTGTTGTTTCGCCGAGATCGTGTGGACGTGTTGCGGGCCCAGGGTGCGGGTGAGGCCCTTGATGCCGGCGTCCTCGTATTTCGCCGCCTCCTCGTACTCCCGTACCGACCGGAGGTCCGCCGCCAGGGCGATCTGGGCGCTCAGCACCATCGGGTGGTCCGGGCCCAGGACCCGCTCGGCCGTGCGCAGCGTGTCGCGGCTCAGGTCCAGCGCGTCCTCCAGCCGCCCGGTGATGTTGCGGTGCCCGGTGGCGTTCAGGGCGCAGCCCAAGGTCCAGGGGTGCCGGTCGCCGAGGGCTCCCCGCATGCCCACCAGTGCCTGTTCGGCGAGGGAGAGGGCCGCCGTGCGTTCGCCCTGGGCCCGCAGGACGAGGCCGAGGTTGCCGACCGTGCCGATGCTGTACGGGTGGGCGAGGCCGAGCTGGGACTGGTAGCCGCGGACCACGTCCTCGGAGATCCGGCGGGCCTCTCCGATGTCCCCGTACTCCCTGAGGTAGGTGGCGTAGTCGGAGGCGACCATCAGGGTCCACGGGTAGTCGACGCCGAAGACCCGGGTGGCCCGCTCCCACACGGTCCGCAGGCGCAGGCCCGCGCCGGGGATGTCCCCGGAGCGGCGCAGGCACATCCCGAGGTTGTGCTCGGCGCGCAGGGTCTGCGGGTGTTCCAGGCCCAGCACCTGGGTGTTGATCTTCACGCCCTGTTCCTGCCGGGTCTGTGCCTCGTGGTAGCGGCCCATCAGCCGCAGTCCCATGGCGCAGGCGATCCCGGAGGACAGGGTGGAGATGTGGTGGGTCCTCAGGACCCGTTCGCGGCGGCGCAGGGTGTCCAGGTCGAGGTCGTAGGCGTCCTGGTAGCGGCCGAGCAGGCGGTAGGTGGCGGCGAGGTTGTTCTGGGCGGCGAGGGTGGTGGAGTCGTCCTCGCCGAGCAGTTCGCGGTAGGTGGCCAGGCAGTGCTCGAAGATCTCCCGGGCCGGTTCGAAGCGGGCGATGCACAGCAGGACCCCGCCGTACGAGCTGGTGGCGCGCAGGGTTTCCAGGTCGCGGTCGCCACGTTCCTCGGTGAGTTGGGCGGCGCGGGCACGGGTGAGGGTCTCGGCGCGCCGGAACAGGCCGAGGTTGCGCAGCGCTCCGCCGTAGTGGTAGCTGAGTTCGCGGACCTTGGGGTGGTCCTCGCCGAGCAGGGCCCGCCAGATCAGGTCGGTCTCCTCGGAGAGCCGCAGGCACGTGCGGTACTCCCCGGCGAGGATCAGGTAGCGCAGGCAGTGCAGCAGGAAGTTCTGGATGCGCGGGTTGCTGCTGGTGAGCACGCCCGAGGTGGCCAGGTGCGGGATGAGTTCGGCGTACCGGGGCCACAGGCGCGAGTCGGAGGGTCGGCCCGGGTCGGCCGCGGCGAGGACCTGACGGACGGCGCGGGCCAGGGGCTCGGCCTCCTCCTCGGAGAGGTCCTCGCGGACGATGCCGTGGACCATGCGGTGCAGTTGTACGGTCTCCAGCCCGCCGCCGCCCTCCTCCACGGCCAGGTCGGAGTACTCCAGCCGGACGACGGAGAACTGGACGAGTTTGTTGAGGGCGGCGTTCCACCGGATCTGGTCGTTGATCAGCCCGGCCAGCTGTTCGGGCACGTCGTCGGCGGGGAATTCGCGCAGCAGGCGCAGCGGCACCGGGCCGGGGGCGAAGAAGACGAACAGCCGGAGCAGGGCGAGGGCGTCGGGGAAGTTCTCCCGGACGTTGTTGAGCAGTATGGCGAGGGCGGTCGGGAAGGGCAGGGGGTAGTCCTCGGAGACCGTGACGGCGTCGCGGGAGTCCATCCGGTGCTGGAGCAGGACGAGGTAGTCGCCGACCGGCAGCGGGGAGTCGGCGAGCCAGCCGGCGGTCTGATCGAGGGCGAGCGGGTAGTCCTCCAGGGCCTCGGCGAGCTGGTCGGCCTCGTCGGCGGTCAGGCGCAGGGCCCGGCGGCGGATGAAGGTGATCGACTCGGGGCGGGCGTAGAGGGGGACCTCGACCAGGCTGGTGTGCCGGGCGGCCCACTCGCGGTTGCGCGAGGTGATGATCACATCGCCCGCGCCGGAGGGCAGCAGGTCGATCAGGTCGTCGGGGTTGTCGCAGCCGTCGAAGACCATGAGCCAACGGCCGTACGGGTTCCCGCGCCGCAGCGCTTCGAGGACGGCCCGGATCTGCTCGCCGTAGCTGCCCGCGCCGCGCGGCAGCCCGAGCGCGGGAGCCAGGTCGGCCAGGCGTTCGCGCAGGGTGGGCCGGTCCTCGGCGGGGACCCACCACACCACGTCGTACTCGGAGGCGAAGCGGTAGGCGTACTCGGTGGCGACCTGGGTCTTGCCGACGCCCGAGAGCCCGAGGAGGGTGACGGTGGACGCTCCGGGCGGGGCTTCGGTCAGCGCCTCGCGCAAGGTGCCGATGACGTCGTTGCGGCCGGTGAAGCGCGGGTTGCGACGCGGGACGCGGCCCCAGATCTCCGGCGGGTCGTTGGGGAAGCGGGGGCCGCGGCGGCCGGTCTCGGTGCCGATCCGGTCGGTGGGCAGCTCCAGGCGGCGCAGCACGCGGTACTCGGCCTCGTACGCGTCCAGGCCCCACAGGTCGGTCTTCTCCAGTACGGCGACGGCGCTGGGCAGCGGCGCATCGGTGAGGCAGACCGCCGCGAACCGGTCGGGATGGCGGTCGGTGACGGCGCGCAGGGCGGTGTTCCACTGCTCGTCGGTGTGGGTGCCGGCGGAGAAGTAGCGCTCGCTGAGGACGAGGAGGACCCGGCTGCCGGAGCGGGCCAGGTCGTCGAGGGCCTGGTCGATGCCGGGGCTGCTCTGCGGGTCCCAGCGCTGGAGGGCGACGCGGTGGCCGTGCTCCTCCAGGCGGTGCGCGATCCACACCGCCCAGGGGCGGTTGAACCCCGCGAAGCTGATGACGAATCGCTGCGGTTGGGGCGGCTGGGGCGGCTGCTGCGCCGCCGGTTCACGGTCCTGGCGACTACCGGTGGTCATCGGGCCGTCTCCCTGGAATCCGGGCGGTGGACGGGCTTGAAAGGTACCGCAGCGGACGGTCCGTCAGCCGTCTGCGAACGGCGCGAGTTCGGGGTGCGCCTCGCACCAGGCGCGGCGTTCGCGGTCGACGGCCCGGCGGGCCGCGGTGTGCTGGTCGCCGGGCGGCGGCAGGTCGTCCATGGCGCGTTCGGCGACCCCCATCGCATCGGTGAACTCCCGTCCCGCGGTGGTCAGTCGCTCGTGCGCCCGCAGGGCCGGCAGAACGGCGGCCACCTGCGCGCGGATCCGGGCGTGCTGGGCCCAGGCGCCGCGGGCCCCGTAGAGGGCGGCGCGCTGCCAGTACCCGGCGAGGGCAAGGTGGGCGTAGGCGCCGTGCAGCAGGCCCTCCAGGGGGCGGGGGTCGCTGCGCCAGGGGGCCCAGTGGCGGGGCGTGTGGTCGGCGGTGTGCAGGATCAGGACGTCGGTGAGGGCGGTCAGTTTGCCGTGCTGGACCTCGTGGACGAGGGTCGCGGCGAGCGCGGGCGGGGCCTGGGCGCGGGCGAGTACGGAGCCGGCGGCCGCGGGGAGGGTGGCACCGCTGGAGCGGGAGCCGCCGGCCAGCGGTACGACGGAGCGCAGCAGTTGGACGGTTTCCTCGGCGCGGATCGTGTCGTAGCGCTGGAGCAGCGCGAGCGCGCCGGACCACTGGGTGTCCCACCGCTTGTGGCCCTTGGGGGTGAGCCGGCGGGCGGGGCGGACCGGGGCCGGCTGCGCGGGGCCGGGCGCCCGGTAGGGGTCGAGGTCGTCGAGGGCGGTCCGGCCGCCGGGCAGGGCGTGCAGGGGCACGGTGGCCGGATCGTCGGGGTCCCAGGAGCGTTCGGTGAGGGCGAGCGGGCCGGGGCGGTCCGGGCGCAGCAGCCCGAGGGTGGGCAGCACGAGCCGGCCGTGCAGGGGCCGCAGGGTGTGGCTGAAGGGGATCCCGGCGCGCAGGGCGGCGGCGACGGCGAGGGCCCCGAGGTGTCCGAGGTCGGGCGGCGGGCCGCACGGGGCGTGCAGCCGGCGCAGGGTCTCCTCGGCCCACACCCCGGTGGCCGGGTAGTGCAGTACGTCGCGCACGGCGCCCGCGTCACGGCGCTCGGCCTCTTCCAGGAGGGCCCAGTGGTCGGCGGTCTCCCCGGACCGGCCGCCGGGGGCGGCGTCGAGGACCGCCCGCAGCAGGAGCAGGCGTTTGGAGCGGCGTACGTCGCGGACCAGGCGGGTGCCCTCCATGGAGGGTTCGGTGGAGGCGAGGGCGCGCAGGGTGGGCGAGGAGACGGTGAAGGCGGTGAGGGCGTCGGTCATGGGGCGACCGCCGGGGGATGGACGGCGGGGGATGGGGTCGCGGGGGGATCGGCGGCGGTCCGGGCGCTCTGCGGGGCCCGGACGGCCTGCGGGGCCCCGGCGCTCTGCGCGGCACGGGCGTTCTGCGCGGCCCGTTGGACGGCGGCGGCGATGTGCCGGATCAGCGGCTGGAGGTCGGTGCAGTACACGGACGGCTGGCGGAAGCCCTCGCCGGCACGGTAACGGTGCGGGTAGTGCCCTCCGCCGCACACGTCGACCAGCTCGCAGGCGCGGCACCGGGCGGCCAGCGCGTCCAGGCCGAGCTGGCGGGCGGCGAGTCCGGGGTGGTCGAGGAGCTGGTCGAAGCTGTGGGTGTCGAGGGTCATCCCGGTCGCGGCGGCCCCCTCGTACGCGGATTTCAGTGAGTCGGCCTGTTCGATGGAGCCGTCGGTCTCGATCACGGCGGTGGCGGCGGGCGTGAGCCCGAGGGTCTCGGTGGTGGTGGGCAGGCCGAGCAACAGGGCGATGATCTCCTCGAAGAGCCGGATCCGGGTGCGCCGTACGCCGTCGTGCCACCAGCGCTCGAAGACGGCGAGGAGCCAGTCCGCGTACGGGGTCCGGTCCGGGTGGTGGCCGGGCGGCGGGGCGCTCCAGTTCGCGAGCGGCAGGAGCAGCCCGATGCTGGGCGGGGCGAAGGCGAGCAAGGACTCGTAGGTCTCCACCGGGTCGTGGTCGAGATCGACGACGCAGAGCACCCCGGCGTAGCTCTGCGGATGGCGGGCCAGCAGCCGCAGGCCGCGGGCGGCGGACGCGAAGCCGGGCCGTCCTGCGCGGTCCACCCGGCGGGTGTTGTGCACGGGCAGGCCGCCGTCGAGGCTGACGCCGACGCGGATCCCGGCGGCGGCCAGGGCGGCGAGGCGGCCGCGGGTGAGCAGGGTGCCGTTGGTCTGGACGGTGGCGGTGACCCGGGTGCGCGGGGCGGCCCCGGCCACGGCGGCCCGGACGGCGTCGACGGGCTCGGCCAGCCGGGCGGGGGTGGTGAGCAGCGGTTCGCCGCCGTGCAGGACGAGGTCGATCCGGGGCAGGTCGTGGGCGGCGGCGTGCTCGGCGATCCGCTGTGCGGCGCGGGCGGTGGTGGCGGGGGTCATGGCGGACGGCTGGTCGCGCCAGCCCTGGTCGGCCATCTCGTAGACGTAGCAGTAGGTGCAGGCGAGGTTGCAGCGGCTGCGGGTCTTGAGGACGAACTGGCGTATCGGGTGGGGCCGGTGGCCGGCGGCCCGCGCGGCGGCCACGTCGAGCCGGGTGTAGGGCCAGGGCGCGTACCGGGCGTGCCGCAGCCACTGGGCGACCACCGCGGCGTCGCCGTGCGCGGCGGGCACCGCGTCGCCGCGCGGGGCGGGAGGCGCGTCGGCGTGCACAGCAGGCCGCGCTTCGATGCGCGGAGCGGAACACGCTTCTGCGTACGGGGTGGGAGGCGCGTCGGCGTGCGGGGCGGGAGGCGGAGCCTGGTCAGGGAGCACGGTGAGGTCGGTGTGCGGTGCTGGGGCAGAAGACACCGTCGGGTCGGGGGCGCCGGGTGGGGGCAGCGGGGTTCCGCTCGTGACCGCTCGCCGCATCGCCGCACCTCCCTCCCCCGACAAAGAACCGCCCGGGGACACCCCGGCGGACGGTCCATCCCTGCCCTGGGGACGGTCCCGGCTAACGGCGGAAAGTGGTCAACTCGGTTTCAAGGTAGGACGGATCAGGCATGGTGCGTTCAGGCCACGCTGGAGTCGAAGGCGTTGAGGATCTCCGCGGGATGGGTCACCCGCTCGACCATGCCCTCGATCACCCCGGCCAGCACGGGATGGTCGATCCCGCGCAGCGCCGCCAGATCCAGCCCGGAGAGATCCGGCAGCCGCCCCGGGCATTCCGGGGTCGCCGCCGCCACTTCCTGCTGCTTCGTCACCATGTGCCGCCGGGCCCCCTGTCGCGTCGCACACCGGATGGTCCACTTCCTTTTCCCATCGGCTTCCTTTTCCCGTCGGCCGGGCCGTGGAAACAGCGGCCCTGGTCCGGACCGCGCCCCCGGTGCGGGCGTCAGAACCCGGCCTCCAGGGCCAGGATCCGCACGCGGACCGCCTCCGAGCGCCCCGCGGCACCCTCGCGGGTCCGCGTCCAGAGCTCCAGTGCCGAGCGGTACGCGTCCAGGGCCGCGCGGGGCCGGGCCATGCGTTCCAGCACGTCCCCGCGCAACTGCTGTACGCGGGCGGCCAGCTGGACGGCGGTGTCCGCGCGGTCCTCCACGTCGGCCTCGAGGGCGGCCCGCCAGGCCCGCCGGTAGGAGTCCGCCGCCCGGTCGAGGCGCTCCAGCGCCCGGGTGTGGCCGTGGATCTCCTGCTGGACGTCGCCGTGGTCCCGCCAGATACGGGCCTGTTCCAGCGGGTTGCGGCTGTGCCGGACGGCCAGCTCCAGTAGGTACTCGGCCTCCCGCAGGTCCACCGGGTCGCCCTCGTACGTGTGCCGCAGCCGGAGCCCGGTGGCCAGCCGCAGCAGCCGGTGGGCCGCGCCGGGGTCGGACTGCGGGACCGCGGACCGGCTCTCGCGCAGGACGCGTACGGCGGCCCCGGTGAACCGCCGCCCGTCGGTGGCCCGGGCCCGGTCCAGGAGTACGTCGCCCCATTCGGGCAGCAGTTCCCCGAAGGCCTCCGCGTCGCGGGGGATCAGCCGCCGGGCCCGGCCGTACGCTTCGGCCGCGTCCTCCAGCGCCGTCGGGTCGGCGTCCCGCGCGTACCGCTCCCGGTGCACGCGCGCCAGGCAGACCAGGGCGGCCACCCGCAGTTCCGGGTCCCCGCCGGACTCCGCCAGGGCTGCGTCCAGCTGCCCCGCGGCTTCCTCCAGCCGGCCGGGGAGGTGGCGCAGCGCCTCGGCGAGCTCCACCCGTACCTGTGCGGTGCCCGGGCCGGTGCGGCCGATGTGGCCCGTGTGACCCGTGCGGCCGGTGTGACCAGTGCGGCCGGGGGCGGCGGCGGGCAGGGCGGGCAGGGCCGTGGCCAGGCGGGCGGCGGCCTGTTCGGCCAGGGCCGTGCGCTCGGCCGGGTCCGGGGTGCGGGGCAGCAGGGCCAGCAGGACGCGGCCCAGGGCCAGGTGCAGCTCGGGGTACGGGGCCGGGCCGCCCTCCCGCCCGCCGCCGCCCTCCCCGCCGCCGCCCTCCGCGCCGGTGCCCTCCCCGCCGCCGTCCGTACCGGCGGCCGGGTCCGCGCCCGGCGCCCGGCCCGCCAGGGGTTCGAGGGACGCCCGGGCCTCGCGGAGCGCGCCCGCCTCGTCCCGCAGCCCGCTCAGCCGGATCAGGGTCTCCGCCCGCCGCACCGCGCAGTCCCGCTGTAGTTCCGGGTCGGCCGCGGCGCCGGCCGCCGCGAATTCCATGTCCGCCGCCGCCAGCAGCTCCGCGTCCGGTCCGGCGGCCAGCGCCCGCTCGTACAGCACCCGACCGAGCACCGCCCCCGCCCGCGCCGTGCGCAGCCCGGTCACGGCCCGTTCCGCCTCGGCCAGCAGCTCCGGGTCCCGCTGGGCCGCCCACAGCCGCAGCAGCGCCCCCGCCAGCTCGGTCTCCGCCTCCTCCGGCGGATCGCCGGGCCCCGGCGGGGCCGTCACCGCCCGCCGGAGCACCGCCACGGCCTCGTACAGCGCCCGCGCGCCGCCCTCCGCATCGGCGTCGGCGTCCGCGAGCCGGTCCCGGGCGGCGCGCACCGCCCCGGCCCGGGTGGGTACCGGGGCCGCGGGGGGCCGGCGTACCGGGGGGCCCTCCTGCGGCATCCCGGGCAGGTAGCGCCGTACGACTTTGGCCGAAACCTGCGCGAAGGCCTGCGGGAGCCGCCCTTCCGGCGCCCGCTCGTCCTCCTCGGGTCCGGGGTCGGCGACCGCCGGCGGGGTCCCGGTCAGCTGGGAGACCGCGAGCGCGGGAAAGTTCCGTACGCCCCGGCCGAAGTGCGCCAGCACGTACTCCGAGCAGTGCTTGAGCACCAGCGCGGCTTCGTCCCGCCCCAGCGGCCCCAGCAGTACGTCCTGCACCCCGGGGACGAACTCGTACCAGTGCCCCGGCCCCGGACCGCTGCGCCGCAGCAACCCGCTCAGCAGCACCTCCGCCAGGTCGGACGGCTCGGAGTCCGGCAGCATCGTGCGTTGCACCAGCCGCATCACGGGCAGCGTCAGCGGCGCCGCCGACAGGTACACCGCGAGTTGTACGGCCTGGGGTGCGGCCGAGGACCGGAACCGTGCCACGAGCTCGCGCGGCGGGCGCACCGCGCGGGGCGGCGGCAGCGGCGCGGCCGGGTGGTCGGCCAGTACCCGGCCCACCTCGGCCGGTACGGGCCCGGCCGTGAGCCCGGCCAGCAGCCGGGCCCACGCACCGAGGGCGGTCGCGCTCGGCGGCAGCACGGGCACCGTCAGCCCGCCCGTGGGCCGCCCGGGCAGCGGCGGTCGGTCGGGCCGGAAGGCGAGCTGCTGCCCGCCGCCCTCCGGCCGGGTGAGCGTGCCCCGCTCCGTGGGCAGCCAACTGCGCCCCCACAACCGCTGCGGCAGCGGCTGGACGACCATGCACGGGGTGCACTCGGCCCACCGGTGCAGCAGCCGCTGCGCGGTGCCCTCGCGCCACAGCCGCCCGGCGCAGTCGGAGACCAGCATGGTCAGGGCCCGGCCGGTCGGGTCCCGCAACTGGTCGCCGGAGCGCAGGCCGGAGGCGCGTACGCAGCCGGGTGCGGGGCTGCGGCCGAGCGCGGCCGTGCCGTCGGCCAGGCGGTGCAGGTAGTGCACCTGAACGTCCCGGAAGGCACCCAGCCGCTCGCACACGGAGCGCAGTTCCTCGAACATGTCCTGCCAGACGGCCATCGACGGGGACGCGTCCATCACCAGCCGTACGGTCGCCTCGCGCCGGCTCTCCGGCCGGAGCACCGGGATGACCAGTCCGAGGGCGCGGGCGCTGGCCTCGGCAGTGGCCGCCTCGTCGATCACCAGCCGGGTGGGCGGGCCGGGCGGGCGGTGTCGCTGGAGGGCCCGCAGGGCCCGCTGGACGTCCAGGATGCGGGGCAGCGCGGCGGCTCCGGGCACCCGTACGGGCACTCCGTACTCTTCGGGCGACTCCTCCGGCCGTTGCCCGTCGGCGCCGTCGGCCCGGGCCGCCCCGGGCGCGTAGAGCCCGACCGGAGCATCAACCTCCACTTCTGTGCGTACGGGTCCGGCGGGCTCCCCGCCCGGATCCTCGGGCGCGGTCTCCGGGGCGCCCGGCCCCGGACCGCCCGGGGCGGACCGCCCGGGCCCGCCGATGTGCCCGGCCAGCCACAGGGCGTCGGCGAGTTCCCCGGCGGACGGGTCGAGCCCGGCCGCGAGCAACAGCGCGGCCAGTTCCCGGACGCCGGGTGCGCCGGCGGATGCCACGGCCCTCACCTCGGGCGGTCGAGGCGCTGGATGAGCAGGTCCGCGAGGTCCTCCCGGGTGGGCGGGGCGGCGTAGTGGGTCAGGTACAAGGCGTTGAGCAGCTGGTCAGCGGCGACCAGCTCGGTCTGGGAGCGGCTGAGGAACTCCCTGATCAGGTCGGCTCCGAGGCGGGCCGCCTCGTCGCCGAGGTGGGCGCGGACCATGGTGGCGAGCCGTTTCTCGCCGGGCTGACCGAGCTTCAGCTGGATGCAGCGGCGCAACAGGGCGGCCGGGAAGTCCCGTTCCCCGTTGCTGGTCAGGATGATGAACGGGAAGGCCCGGCAGCGGACGCGGCCGCCGCGGACGGTGACCTTGGTCCCGTCGTCGGTGAGCACCTGGACCTCGGGCTCGCTGTCGGCGACCCGTTCCAGCTCGGGGAGGGCGAACTCCCCTTCCTCCAGCACGTTCAGCAGGTCGTTGGGGAGGTCTATGTCGCTCTTGTCGAGCTCGTCGATGAGCAGGACGCGGGGCCGGGCCGTCGGCAGCAGGGCGGTGCCGAGCGGCCCGAGCCGGATGTACTTCCCGATGCCGGGCACCCCGGAAGCCGCGGCGGCGGGGACTGAGGCCGCGGCGTCGGCGGGGGAGCCCCCGCCGCTCGCGGCGATCTGGACGTCCTGCAGCCGGGCCAGGGCGTCGTACCGGTAGAGGCCGTCCTGGAGCACGGTCCGGGACACCACCGGCCACCGGAGCACCCGCCCCAGCTTCAGCTCGTGGGCGACGGCGTGCGCGAGGGTGGACTTCCCGGTGCCGGGGAAGCCGGTCACGAGCAGCGGCCGCCGTAAGTAGAGGGCCGCGTTGATGGCCTCCAGTTCCTCCGGTTCCGGCCGGTGCAGTTCGGCGACCTGCCGGTGCGCCCCGAGCCGCCGGGCCACGTTGCCGTCGGCGACCTGGGCCGGACCGCCCGGTTCCGCCACGGGGCCGCCGTCGAAGTCCCGCCAGGGCGGCGGGTCGGGCAGTGCGTCGATCCCGTCGTGGGGCTCGCCCACCCCGCGGTAAATGAGCCACTCGTCGTTCATGGTGCTCCTGCTCCCTCCCTCGCGTCGTCCGCGGCGCCCCCGTCACAGGCCCCCGTCACAGGCCCCCGTCACAGGTCGCCCTGGAGCGGCTCCTCGTCCGGCAGCGGCCGCGCCGGGTCCTCCCACACCAGCCCCGTCCCGGTCGCCCAGTAGGCGTCGGGATCCGCCCCGTACGCCCGCCCCCGCAGGTTCTGCAGGCGTACCGGGAGCGCCTCCGCCCGCCCGGCGTCGGCCAGCTCCTCCCGCAGCCCGCGGTGGAAGGGCGCGCAGGAGGCTCCCGGGTCCGGCGGCGGCCGCCGGGTCACCACCACCCCGTACCCGGCGTCGCGTACCGCGTGCAGCGAGCCGAGGGTGGGCTCCTGGTCGGCCGCGCGGCAGTGCACCGGCACGGTGTTGTCGGGGAGTCCCGTCAGCCACTCGGTGGCGGGGCTGCGCGGGCGTCCCCGTATGCAGTCGGCGCGTTCGTCCTGCAGGGGTCCCGCCTGGACCCGCGCCCAGCGGGCGGACGCGTCGGTCCCCTCGCGGTCGGCGGGGTGCTCCCTGGCCCCGCCCGGGGGCACACCGCCCGGGTGCGGACCTGTGGGGTGCGCACCGCCCGGGTGCGCACCGCCCGGGTGCGCACCGGCGGGGTGGCGCAGGACCACCGGCCGCTGCACGCCGAGCGGTACGCCGCCCACCACCACCCATTCGTCCACCGCGAGCCCGAACAGCTCGGGTGCCACGGCCACTTCGAGCAGGGCCGCGGCCTCGTGGGTGTCGCAGCGCCGGAAGCCCTCGGCGAGCGGGGCCCGCAGGGCCTCCGGCAGGCCCGCCAGGGTGGCCCGTACGCCCGAGTCCACGGGCGTCACCCGCCCGGCGTGTGCGGGACCGGCCAGCACGGAGACCCGCCAGTCGTAGAGGTCCTCCCAGCCGTGCGCCCACACCTCCAGCAGCACCGAGGCACCGGGCGGCAGCCCGCCGGACCGCCGCGCCGGACCGAGCGCCGCCCGCCCGGCCGAAGCGCGGCGACGCCGCTCGCGCTCGGCGAGGCCCCGCTCGTGGCGCTCGCCGAGCTCGCGCCGCAGCGGCCGCCACAGCCGCTCGGCCGTGGCCCGTACCCAGTCCCACAGTTCCTCGTCCGCGCCCGGCGTGACCGGCTCCCGGTACTCGGCCACGCTCACGTCGGTCGCGTACCGGAGCATCGCCGCGGCCTCCCCGGTCCCGCCCGGCGGGTCGTGCAGCAGCCCCAGCCCGTCGCGCCAGCTCAGCGGGGCAGGCGGCAGCGGGTCCGGCTCCTCGCCGCGCGCCGCCTCGACCAGGGCGCGTACGACCTCGGAGGAGCCCGGCGGGGGCAGCCCGGCCAGCAGCCCGAACAGGGTGGTGCGCTCGCCGGGGGTGAGCCGGCCCCGGCCGGCGTACGGGTCGCCCGCCTCCGGCGGGAGCTCGCCGTGCACGTCCGTCCAGGTCCGCCGGTTGTCGAGATCGCTGAGGTGCTGGTCGTAGTGGTACAGGTCGTGGGCCTGCATGATCCGGCGGTAGAGCCCGACCTGGCCCCGCGCGGCCATCGGCAGGGTGCGCAGCTGCACGACGGAGACGGCGAGCCCGCCGCCCCCCGCCTGCCGCCGGGCCTTGAGCACGCCGACGACCTCACCGCGGACGAGGTCCACCACGGGCCCGCCGGACATGCCGGGCTCGATCTCGTCGTCGTCGCCGAGCCGGATGGCCGCGCCGTTCCCGGCGGTTCCGCGCAGCCGGGTGGTGCGGCCGGTGATCTCGGGGGTGCCGAGGTCCTCGGTGCAGCCGAAGTAGGCGACCTCGTCGAAGCGCGGTCTGGAGCGGTCGGTCAGCCATGCGCAGGCGTGCGAGACGGGAGCCAGCACTCTGACCAGCGCCAGGTCGGGCAGGTCCCACAGCGCGTGCCGGCCGGGCCGCCGTTCCTCCAGCCGCTCGGGCAGTACGCACTCCACGCGCCCGGTGACCGTGCCGGTGATGGTGCCGGCGGAAAAGGTGATGCCGACCTCGCGTCCCGTCAGACGCACCGCAGCACCCCCTTCGCCGACCACGTGCGCGCACGTCAGGACCCATCCGGGGGCGATGAAGAAGCCGCTCCCCCACGTGGGACCGGTCCGATGGCTGCGAGGGTTGTCATACCCGCCCGGCGGGGCGTGAACGCGTACGGTCGCCGCCTGGACGAGGGGCTCCAGAAGCTCGAAGGCGCGCGCGGACCCTGTCGTGCGCCCGTCCGTCATCCGCACCCCCCGCTCGTTGGGCATCCAGGCTAGACCCGGGGACGACGCGTGCGGGAGGTGTCGCCGATAGGCGGATTATCCTGGCGGGAAACACCCCCTGCACACCCCCATCACGGCACGGAGCCCGACTTGTACTTCACCGATCGCGGCATCGAGGAGCTGGAGAAGCGGCGCGGCGAGGAGGAGGTCACCTTCGAGTGGCTCGCCGAGCAGCTGCGCACCTTCGTCGACCTGAACCCGGACTTCGAGGTCCCGGTGGAACGCCTGGCCACCTGGCTGGCCCGGCTGGACGACGAGGACGAGGACGAGGAGTGATCCTCCGGGTCCGGGCGACGGCCTGACGGCCCTGCCCGGACCCGCCCCGTACTGGCCGGTTCCGTCCGCCGCCGCAGCGGCCCGGACCGGTGCACGAGCAATTCCATCGGCTCGGGCGCCGCTACCCGGCACCATGGGTCCGGTGAAGGAGCTACCTCCCGGCCTGCCGCCGGCGGACTCCCGCACATGGCACAGCCGCCGATGGCGGGATCCGTTGGGATACCTGCGCGTGCGCTCCTTGGCGAACCCCCACTGGTCCGGGACGTGCCGTGGCTGATCGCACGGTTGCGACGCGAGCGCTCGGCCACCCTCCCCGCGGATCGCGACCTCTACGACGAAGCGATCGCCGCGGCGCAGGGCTACGCGCGCACGCGCCGGCAGACGCCGGAGGCCGAACGCGCATGGGACCAGCTCCCCAGCGCACAAAAGGAGCCGCCCACCTACCGGAGGTACTCGGCGGGCGGGCGGCCGTTCAAGGTGCGCTCGGCGCAGGCGGCGCCAGGGCCGCCGAGACAGGATCAGACCGGGTGCCCCGGCCGGGACGGGCCCGACCGGAGCTACTGCTCAGGAGCCGACGAGCTGTCGGGGGTCGTCCAGCCATGCGTACTGGCCGGACCCGTCGACCGTGACGCCGAAGCGGGTGATGTGCGGCCGTCCTCGCACCTCGTACCACGTGTACGCCGCAGTCACCTCCGCCCAGAGATCGCGCGGTCCCCACGAGCGGACGGCGTCCTCCTCCCACCAGTCGCCGTAGCGGACGATCGTTGCCGAGGTGCCAGCCTCGTCCACGAACTGGACCTGCCGGTCGTCGCCCTCCCCGCGGTGTGAGTAGGAGACGTCCGGGACCTGGAGGCCGATGGCGAAATCCTGGAGGTAGCCGGCCCCCAGAACCTGAGCGGGATCGATCGGCGACTTCCGGCTGGTCGAATCGTCCGGAACCTGGAGGTCGACAGTCGGCCGCTCGGAGCGGATCCACATGTACGAGGACTCGCCGATGAAGGCTCCCTGCGCCTTCGTTCCCAAGGTGTCGACGCGGAGCCGCAGGAGCCCCGAGTTGCTGTAGGCCGTCCCGAACGGGGTGAGGATCACCCCGCTCCGCCTGGACTGCTCGATCCAGGCGTACGGAACGCGCCGCAGGGACGCCGTGTTGATGATCCGGCTGAACGGCTCCCCGCCGGGGACGCCTTCGAGCCCGTCCCCGACGATGAGCTCCGGGTCGTAGCCGGCCGCCTTGAGGTTCGCGGCGCCCGCACGTGCAAGCTCGTCATCCACCTCGATGGCGACCACCCGATCCGAGCCGACGCGCTCACACAGCAGGGCCGTGTGGTAGCCGGATGCGTAGCCGATCTCCAGGACGCGGGACCGTGGTGTGAGGTCCAAGTGCTGGAGCTTCCGCATGACGATGTCCAGGGCTGACACGGAGGACGTGAAGTCACCCGCGCTGGGGCCGGGTGTCACGTCGCCGTCGTCTAGCTGGGTGACGACCGACTGGTGAGGGTTCCAGACGGCGTGGCGCCAGACGTCCGGCTCCTCGTCGCGGTCCACGAAGGTCCAGAGGCCTTCGGCGTCCCGGACCGGGAGCCAGACGGCTCCCGGGACGAACGCTTCGCGGTCGACCTTGTCGAAGGCCTCGGCCAGCCATGGCTCGCGCAGTAACCCTGCTGTCACCAGGGCCTCGCGGCAGATGTCCCGGTTCACTTCTTACCCGGCGGCGGCGGGGGCGGGGTGGAAGGCTGGGGTGTCGGCCGGCTCCCGTCCGGGCTCGACGGCTGGGACGGCGGCGTCCACGGCTTGTCTTGCGGTGGTCCGGCGTGCTTGCCCATCAGGGTCTCCAATCGGTTCGGTGTGCAGGATGCCCGCTCCCCGGTGGGGCGGGAGGTCAGAGGGTGTCGACGATCTCGTCGAGCACGGCGCGAGCAGCGACGAGGAGTGGCGCCACCTCGCTGATCCGGGCGATCAGGCCCTCCTCCGTGCGGGTGTGCTGCCAGCAGCTCACCGGGTCGTGGTGGACGCCCCACCCGTAGCGGCAGAGGCTGCAGTCGGCCATGAGACCGCCGTACTTGATCGCGATCGGAGCCGGCAGGCCGCACCCGGTGCAGCGCGCCTGCGCCCGCGTGCACTCCCCGTCGGGGTGCGCGTCGGACACCTCGGCCGACGGGCGATCCGGGCAGCCCGTCACCTCGCCGCCCCCTCGGCAAGCCGTGCCCCGCCCACCCGGACGAGCAGCTGAACGGCGGCGACCCGGCAGAAGTACGCCCCCGGGCCCGGGAGCGAGGCCCAGTAGAGGGGCCGGCCGGGAACGGGCCGGTCCCGGCCTAGTTCGGGCACCCCGAGGTGGGTGCCGTGGCCGAGGCACTCGACTGCGCTCCGGGTCCTCCAGCACTCCGCCGTACCCGGCTCAACGAGCGCGTAGCGGTTCCTGCCGCGCGAGTCGTGGATCAAGGGCCCTTCCAGGGCCAGGGTCAGCGCGAGGTCCACGACACGCTCGTCACTGCTCTCCGCGGCCGCGCGGGCCAGCGGGTCCGGGATCCGTACGGCCTCGAAACGGGCCCCGAGCGGCAGTACGGCGACACCGTGCTCCCACCACGCGGCATGCGCCGCCGCGGGATCGGCGAGGCTGCTGGCGTACCAGTCGGCCGTCTTCTTCCAGGACACGGAGGCTCCCTACGGTCGTCAGCGGGTGATGACACGAGCGTAGGAATCAGAGCTCGCCCCACGAAGTGACCCCCAGTACGGGTACTTTGGTGACATTTCGCAGGCGGGAGAGTGTCGTGGGCGCACCGGTGGATCCCACCCCGACCCCCGGTCAGGGAACCCGGCAACGGGGTCGCGGCGGCGTGGTGTCCGGCTACGTTTTTCGGTTGGTCCGGGAGCATCTGGGTCACACGCAGGATTCTCTGTCCGAAGCCTTCGGGGTCTCCGTGGACACGGTGGCGGGTTGGGAGTCGGGGAGGCGGCCGCTGACCTCGTTGGCGGTGGGGCAGATGCTGGCGCATCGCCACCGGCTCATGCGCATGGGTGCGAGTACGGCGTTGCTCCTCGCCCTGGAGAAGGCACTGGAGGCGGATCTCCTCCTGGCGAACGTACTCACCGACGACGTGCCCATAGGTCACAGCCCCCTGGGTACCTGGGTCCTGCAACGCGACCTCGTCGAGGTACTGGTCTGGCCCTTGAACGGGGTGGCCCCCGAGCCGATGCGCGCCCACGTGGCCCTCGGCAGGCCACGCCGCGGCCCCAGCCCCGACGGACCCGCGCTATCGGCGGACGACCGGCGACGGTTCTTCCGGCGCATCCGCCGAACTGCGGAAGAAGCCCGCTCGGGCGAGTTCCTGCTCCGCCGTCAGGCTCTCTACCTGGCCGGTTACGACGATGCACCGGACACCGCTGCCTGGCTCGCGCAGCAGCAGCGAGCGGAGCGTCCGCAGGACTGGCTCACCCGCTGGCTGGCGGCGCGCTCCGTGGCCGCCGTCGCCGCCCGCCAGGGCGACCGAGACCCCATGCGGCACTTCATCTCCACCACGCTGGACGACGAGGCGGGCGAGGCGGCCAATCTGAACTACTGGGCCTACTGGCTCGGCGAGAGCCCTCACCTCCAGCTCTCCGACGACTTCATAGCCGCACCCGGACGCGGGACCTGGCACGGCCACAGAGTGTTCCAGCACCTCGTGAAAGGCCTCGCGCCCGAGCAGGGCTTCCTCGATCTGAACATTCACACCCTGTGGGCCCTACTCGCCGCGCGCCCCACCCTCCTGAGCTCCGCCGCCGGGCGGACCCTCCGGGACCGGCTGCCCATGTTGTTGGATGGCACCGGGCCCTCGCCGCACGCGCGTCGGGAGCTGGAAGGCATTCGGTACGCGATCCGCCTCGCCGAGGCATGAAGGAGAGACACAGTGGCTGACGACCTGTCCGCGGTGGCCGGTTTCCTCTACGAGGCGGGAACGCTCAAGCACACGCGCCGCACGGGCTGGTGGATGGCCGGCGTCAACGACCCGGAGAGCGTCGCCGAGCACTCCTGGCGCACGTCGCTCATCGCGTCCATCATCGCGAAGCTGGAAGGCGCCGACCCCGCGCGGGCGGCCTTCCTCGCCGTGTGGCACGACACCCAGGAGACCCGTACCGGGGACGTGAACCACCTCGGGAAGAAGTACGCGACCAACGCCGACCCGGGCACGGTGACTGCCGATCAGACCCTCGGCATGCCGGAGCGGCTCGCCTCGACGATTCAAGAGCTTGTCGCCGAGTACGAGGCCAAGGACTCGCCGGAGGCCGTCTGCGCCCGCGACGCGGACAAGTTGGAGTGCATGCTCCAGGGCATCGAGTACAAGGCCCAGGGACACGCCCACGCCCAGCGGTGGATCGACAACAGCAGGGCCCGCCTGACGACGGAGACCGGGCAGCGGCTGGCCGACGAGCTGCTGGGCCAGGACCCCCTCGACTGGCTGCGGACCGTCCTCGGTGAGACGCCCTGAGGGCGTCCCGCAGAGGGTGCGCACGACACCGGCCCGGCCGCTTCGGGGCGGTCGGGCCGGTGTCGTGTGCGCTCTGAACAGCAGCGCGGGGAGATCCTTCGGGCGCCCCGGCTCAGGCGGCCTTGGTCTCCCAGAAGATGCGGTCGATCTCGGCGATGAGCTCAAGAGCCTTCGCGCCGGTCGCCGGGTCGTTCGACGCCTTGGCGGCCGAGAGGGCCTTCAGGGTGTCGTTGACCAGGGTGTGCAGCTGCGGGTACTTCTCGAAGTGCGGGGGCTTGAAGTAGTCGCTCCACAGCACCGAAACGTGGTGCTTGGCGAGCTCGGCGCGCTGCTCCTTGATGGTGATGGCGCGCGCACGGAAGTCGGCGTCTTCGTTGGCCTGGTACTTCTCCTGCACGGCCTTGACGGACTCGGCCTCGATGCGGGCCTGGGCAGGGTCGTACACGCCGCACGGAAGATCGCAGTGGGCGGAGACCTTCGCCTTGGGGGCGAAGAGGCGGGAAAGCATGGAGTTTGTCCTCCTCGTGATCGTCTTCTCAAGGTGGAGATTACTCGCTGAAGAACCGGATTTCGCGGGCGCCCCCATGGGCTTAGGACAAAAGTCCAGGCGCGCGGCCGGACCGGTGAGCGAACGTACGGGCCCGTGCGGCAGCATGCGGGGGTGACGAGGAGGACACGCATGGTGGAGTTCGGGCGCCCGCGCAAGCGGTTCGGGGTGGCGGAGGTGACGGGGCCGTCGATGGTGCCCACGCTGCTGAACGGGGACCAGCTGGTGGTCCGGTACGGGGCTGCCGTCCGGCCGGGCAACGTGGTCGTGCTGCGCCATCCGCTCCAGCAGGACCTGCTGGTGATCAAGCGCGCGGTGGAGCGGCGGCCGGGCGGCAGCTGGTGGGTGCTCGGCGACAACCCGTACAACGAGACCGGCGACAGCACCGTCTTCGGGCCGGTGCCGGCCGAGCTGGTGCTGGCCACCGCGGTGCTGCGCTTCAGGCCGCGCGAGGAGGATCAGCGTTCACTGAGGGCCCGGCTGTCCTGGGCGGTCTCGGCGCTGCGCCCGCTACGGGCGGACTCCTCGGCCTCCAGCCGCTTGCGGGCCCGGTAGGCGGCCACGTTCGCCCGGGTGGCGCAGCGGTCGGAGCAGTAGCGCCGGGAGCGGTTGGTGGAGGTGTCCAGGTAGGCGTTGCGGCAGGGCGCGGCCTGGCACAGGCCGAGGCGGTCGGGGCCGTGTTCGGTGAGGGCGAAGGCCAGTCCCATGGCGGCCATCGCGGCGTAGCCGGCGGAGGCGTTCGAGGGGTGCTCGGCGAGGTGGATGTGCCAGTCGGGGCGGCCGTCGTCGGCGAGGGTCTCGTGGCCGGACACCTGGGGGCTGACGGGGAACTCCATGAGCAGCGAGTTCAGCAGGTCGACCGCGAGGACCTCGTCGCCGCCGTCGGCGGCCTCGAAGACGGAGCGCAACCGGCCGCGGACGTTGCGGAAGCGGGTGACGTCACCGTCGGTGACGCGGCGCGCCATCTGCTGACTTGCGCCGAACAGGGCGCGGACGGCGTCCACCGAGGTGAGCGCGTCCTTGTTGCGGGCCGGCTCCTCGGTGTTGACCAGGCGCACGGCGAAGTCCGAGTAATGGGCCAGTTCCACTTGTAGTCCTTACGGCTGCGGATTAATGTCTCCGGTAACAGCTGAGACGTCTTCGAGGGTATTACGTATGGAGGGGTTCGGGATGACGGATACGGCGGATACGGCGCATACGACCGAAGCGACGGGCGCGACCGACTGGCAGTCCTGGCAGGACAGCTGGGACCGGCAGCAGGAGTGGTACATGCCCGACCGCGAGGAGCGGTTCCGGGTGATGCTGGACATGGTCGAGGCACTGGTGGGACCCGCCCCCCGGGTGCTGGATCTCGCATGCGGTACGGGAAGTATTACGGACCGCGTCCTCAAGCGGTTCCCGGAAGCCACCAGTACGGGCGTCGATCTCGACCCCGCCCTGTTGACCATCGCCGAAGGGCACTTCGCGGGCGACGCACGCGTCACCTTCGTGACCGCCGACCTCAAGGACCCGAACTGGCGCGCCGCCCTCCCCCACGACGGCTACGACGCGATCCTGACCAGGAAATCCCTCTAAACACACACCCTACTGCGCCGTTGTTGATCTAGTAAGACGAACGCCCGAACAGACGTCTGCCCCGCCTGTCTGCCTCGGAGGAAGCTGACGGGCGGGGCCGAATCAGGGTCTGGGGCGCGTCTAGCGAAGCGACGCGAGGACCCGCGCCCGCAACGTCTCATCCGTGATCGTTTCCACGCTGCGCCACGCGTACCCGCTCACCTCTTCCTCCTGGAGCGTCACGGCCTGATCCCCCTCCAGCCGGAAGAGGTACCGGAAGTCGAAGTGCTGGTGCGCAGGCTCCCCCTTGCTCTCGTTCGCGGGAATCGAGTGCACGTCGATGTGGACCGGGACCGCGTGGACCGGGGAGACACTCAGGGTGATGCCGGTCTCTTCGATCAGCTCACGGAGTGCGGCACCCAACAGATCCGCATCCTCGGGCTCAAGATGGCCCCCCGGAGTCAGCCACTTACCAAGCGCCACGTGCCGAATGAACAGTGCCTGACCCGCGCTGTTGATGACCACGGCCCCAGCTGTGGCGTGGCCCCGGAATTCCTTCCGGCTTGTCACGTCGGCCCCCTGGTCGATCAGCTCGTGAACGACCGCCAGGGCGGACTTCTCCTCGGGGTGCGCGTCGGTGTACTCGGCGAGGGTCGTACGGATGTGGTCTGTAGTGATGGGCATTCGATCACCTGTTGTAGTAGTGGAGCCAAGTAGCCGCGATGGCTTCCCGGTCAGCGGTGGGCACCTCGTACACGGCGGCATCCAGCCCGCCGCGAGCCAGCATGGCCGCGCCCGCGAGGATTTCGGCCTGAACGAGGAAGATGAACGGTCCAACGCTCGCGCCGTGGATGAAGTTGACCGCCTCGCCCCCGTTCAGCAGATAGAAGTAGTGGCCGGTCGTGCTGTAGCGGCTCACGTGCTCGCCGGCGCTGTCGCGGGTGTAGCCCGAGGGCAAGCCGCTCAACTCCAGCTCGTCTTCCGAGCTGGTCACCGTCGCCACGTAGGCCCCGTTCTTAAGCTGCGGGAAGTCCTCGCCGCGCAGAGACAGCGCCCCCGTTGCGCAGAGAACGAGTCCGGCCGTGGCTATGGCTTGGTCTCGGTCCCGGGCCACTTCGAACCCCTGCGACATGGCCTGTGCGCGCCGTACGGGGTCGATGTCGTAGACGATCACCCGTACGCCCTTGACGTGCAGCAGTCGGGCGATGCTGGATCCGAGCTTGCCGAACCCGAGGACCAGGGCCGGGCGCCCGTGCAGGATGTCCCCGCGCTGCCGCAACAGCGCTTCGGCGGAAAACACCACGCTCTGCCCGACGAGGAAGTCTTCCGGGTCCTTGAGCGGCGAGCGAGCCACGGACACGACCGGGCACGGCAGCTTGTCCCGTTCGGCGTAGCGCTTGTGTCCGTTCTCGGTGTCCTCGACCACCCCGAGGACGGTTCCCGAGAACCGTTCACACAGTGCGTCCAGCGATGGCGCGAAGTACCCACCCACGTCGAGCAGAACAACGCGCTCGCCGGCTGCTCTGGTCTCCAGGTACGTCACGGCGGTGTCCGGGTCGCTGAACATGGCACGGGACAGTGCATCGCACGCCACCGTTCGCTCGATCTCTCGGCGAGCGCTCGCGTGGATGGACTTGGGTTTGGGCAGAACGGCCCGCAGGTGCGACACCTTGCCCACGGCCCCGACGAACGCGGGTCGCTCGGGCAACAGGTGAGTGATCAAGAGCGAGGACGGACGCTCGGGCGGCGTGAACGCTTCGGCGACCTTGCCGAAGTACGTGTCGAGCCGTGCACGATCGGCTGTTTCCATGGACACCCTTTCTTGTTGTCGTCGGTCACTGGACGCGCTCCACCACGGCGACTTCCGAGAACTCCCGCACGAACGTCAAATGCCCCGTGCGACCCGTGTGCGCGATGCACATGTCGCTGCACTCGTCCGCGTTCCCTGTCGGCACGGAATGCCAGTCGCAGCCGGGGTTCAGGCATCGCGCGGCCGCAGTGGTCTCGGCGGAAGGGTGGCGGCGTATGCGGAAGCGGGCGAATCGAAGTACCGCGCGCGTACTCATCACATGTCCTGGCATCGCCGACAGGTACAGCGGGGCTCGGCGGTGCTGGCAGGCAGCGGGTTCTGTGGATCACTCGGCACGATGATCTCGGGACCGTAGGTCTTTCCGCTGTCCCGAGATACGCGCAGCGTCATGGCACTACGCCTGGTGGTGTTCGTGTTGTCTCGGCTCACCGCCCCACCCTTCGCCTCTGGCTCTGTCTGACAGAACGCTAGGCAAGGCGCGGGATGCCGGAGGAAGGGTATTCGCGGTTATTCTCGCGGAGTCAAAGACTGTCTTGCCCGCATAAGCATCCGGTGTGCCTCTGCGCCGTAGAGAGCGTTCCTCTCCAGCGCCTCCCACGCACGAACGTGCAGGGCAACGTCTTCCGGATCGTCCAACCACATTTCGGCGTGCCACGTCTCGGTGATCACGAGGTTGTCGTCATGGACCGAGAATCCGACCCCGGCGGGGACGTTCATGTCCGCTTCGAACGGCACGATCCCTACCCTCACGTTCCCCGAGCCGAGCCGCCCCACGATTCGATCAAGCTGCGCCGAGAGCACCGGGGGTGAGCACGGGCGGGCCCTTAGAGCCCCTTCCCAGATGAGGAAGTGAAACGTCCGGCTCTGGTCCGTGAGGATGTCCTGCCGCCCCATGCGCGCCTGCACGGCGGCCTCGATGTCCCTGGGAGCAGTGTGGATCGCCGAGTATCGAGTGAGAACGGCGCGCGCATAGTCGGCAGTCTGAAAAAGCCCGGGTATCAGCGCGGGATCGAAGCTGCGCCGAGAGTGAGTCTTCTGAGCCTGTGCCCAGTGCGCTTCCTGCACGGCGCGATAACCGCCCGCCAACTGTCTGCGCCATGATCGGTACTGCGTCTCCAGCCCGCGCAGTCGGCCGACCAATTCGCCGCTTGCCTCCGGGCTCCCGGTCCCCTCGGCCCACGCCTTGAGATCGGCGACGGTCGGTGTCTGCTTTCCGTTCTCCAGCTTGCTGACCTTGGACTGTCCCCACTCAAGCCGGTCGGCTAGTTCGCGGCCCGTAAGCCCGCCCTCGGTGCGCAGCTCCCGCAGGCGCGCGCCGAGGGACACCCGGGCTTGCTGAAAGTCCGTACTCACTCAGCGGACGGTACCTGAGCCGTGAACTCCTGGTACGGGACTGCGTGGTGCCATGCCGCATCCCGCACCTGGCAGGCCCGCAGCACTTCCGCCGGATCGGTGATCAGCTCCATGCCGATGGTGCGCTCACCCTCAAAGTGGAAGCGCGCCACGGTGCGGGAGTCGAACAGCCAGAAGTCCGAGAGGTTCACGCCGTAGCGTTCGGCATCGTCGCGCCACAGGTGGCGGATGTCCTCGCCGGCTGCCACGTTCGTCCGAGCACAGGAGAGCAGGTACCGCTGACCGGTGGTCGGCGGGTTGTCCACGATCCGTACCCGCTCGAAGCGCTTGCCGCTGTCCACCATGCGCCGGACGTTGGTGAACCACGGATGCCCGACTTCCCCGGCCGTGTCACCGGTCCGCAGGAACTCTTGATAGGACGGCATCGCCTGATCGGACGCGTACCCGCTTCGGGTCTCCAGCCGCCATGCAGTGTGCTCGAACCCGTCGTTGATGAACTCGCTGATCTTCTGTTGCGGCACGAACTCGGGCACGTGCGTGACCTCCCTCGGGGAGAAGTTCGCCAGCAGCGCCCGAGGCACGACCACGAACGCTTCTCCCTCCTTGACGTACTTGAGCTGTGCCACGTCCGCGGGGTCGGTCACCGCATCCCCTTGTACGAGCACTTCCCCAGTGTCCAGGTCCTCATACAGCGTCGGGCAGTCGCCCACTCCGGATGTGCTCCCGAGGACCCGCAGTCGCCTTGCCATGGCTGTTCCCCTCGTCGTCGGACACAACAGCGCAAGCATGATGATCCGGAGGGGCCCCTGTCCGGGGTGATTCTCGATTATTCGCATTCCTGGCCACACGCAGAAAGCCCCCGCACCCGCCGCCCTGTGAAGGGAGACGAGCACGGGGGCTCTCTGGTGGGGCTGGTGTCTGGCCTAGTCCCACACGTCCGAGTCGTCTTCCTCAGAGTCCGGCAGGGTGATGCTGGTGCGGGCGCTCGGCGACAGACCAAGCTCCCGAATGTAGCGCGCGAGCTGCGTGCGGTACTGCCCGGCAATGGTGGCGGAGCCGTTCTTCACGGTCCCGCGCTCGGCGGTCACGATGAGCCCGCGCTCGGAAAGGTCTCGCTCCGCCTGGTCGATGCGAGCGACGCACACGCACAGATCCTTGACCGTCGTGTGGTCCACCTCGCCGATCCCTGCTGCCACTTCCAGGATTGGAACGATCCGGCGCCACTCCTCCGACGCGACTGCACGACAGCGGATGTTCGCTGGCTCGACAACGGGATCAGGCGAGGACTTGAACACCTCAAACCAATCCGGCTCGGCGAGGATGGCTCGCGGAACAACCACCCCCTCTTTGATCGGGGCCTTTGAAGGATTCCCCTCCCGCGCCCGCTGGATGGCGGACTTCGGTCTATATCTGTCGGCCACGCATTCTCCTTCTTCATGATGAACCAAACGCGTCCGCCAAATTCTTCCGCTGCACCGTCGCAAGTTTTTCTGCTCCCCCACGCTCGGGCGTGGGAGGGGTCGGGGGTACCCCCCTGGTCAGAACGGCGGACGCTCGGCCGATTCACGCCGCGAACGCGCTTCCGCGGCGAATCCGCCCGGTTGGTTGCGTGCTGTCTCCCGGTTGTGACATGTCGAACAGAGCGGCCGAAGATGTTTCCACGCGTCTGGGTTTGCCTCCCTACGCGCTATCAACTCGCGTCGGCTGAGAGGGAAATGGTCGGCCACATTCGCGGACTGGCCGCACAACACACACCACGGATTGGCGTACAGGTACGCCCGCCGCGTGCGCTGCCACTGCGTGGTGTAGACAGCGCCACCACGCGAGGCGCGTTCCCTATTCGCCTGTCGCTGGTGTTCCTCACAACGGCCCCCTGCCGTCAACTCGGGGCATCCGGGTATCGGGCAGGGGGTACGGGGCTTACGCGGCATGGGGGCTACTGCGCTGCGTTCTGGATGCGGACGTGGGCCGCTTCGACGGGGAAGCCGAAAGCGACTCGCATAGTGCCCTTGACGGCTACGCGGTCACTCGTGAAGAACACGGACTTGTCAACGTCAAGTCGCGTGTCCGTACGGACAATAGTCAGCAGATCGGCCTGGCTCACGCCATAAACTGTGTCCGGCTGCACGAACGGCGACACGAACACGGGGCGGCCAAGGATCGACCGCCGGCCTTCCATCGTCATGTCCGTGTTCAGGAGACTGCGGTTTGAATTACTCTGGTCCTTCAGCTTAGCGATATCCAGCGCGGTAGAGGCAGTCATGACCCACGCGGTGATATTCCCGCCCGCAGCTTCTGAGACGGAGATGGCCTCCTCGAAAGGGTCGAGGTTCGCATAGACCACGGGGGCATTGACCTTGGAAATACCCTTGAGGGATCCGAGTCCGGCGGGGTTCGGGTCGGTCAGCGCGTTAAGGAATGCCCTATCCACGCTGTTGGCTATCTGGCGCGCGATGGAACGCCCAACCTGTTCCCCGGCGGACGGGGAACTGTCCTCCGCCATTTCGCGGCTGATGACGGTAAGTCCAGCGAACTTGGCGGGGCGAACCTTCTGCTCATCGAACTTCACATCTGACGGAGTGATCTCGGCGCCCTCGGCAACCGCGCCAACAGTCACGTCATCGGCGAGGATCGGAATGCGGTAGATGGTGCTCTCCGTATTGACCACCGTGCCGAGCTTCACTGCGAGAGACAGTTCCTTGACGGGCTTTTCGACGAGAGCCCCGTACTCGTCGGGAAGGATTCCCTGCGCCCCGGGCGTGTTGGTGTAGATGGACATGCGTTTCTCCGTATCGTCTTAGCTTGTTCGGCGTGTTGCCGTATGTGGGGTCTGTTTAGGCGTGTCGGCCGCGCAGAGCAGCGGACCAGTCGGGGGTGTTGTTTTCAGCGTCCGAATTCCTCGCGCCCGCGCCCACGTCACCCCAACTCATTGGACGGTTACCCAGATTGGGGCGCTCGCTCAGCAGACCATCAATGGCAGCGGTGACTTTTTCAGCGCTCACGTCCCCGTCATCTGTGAGTAGATCGGAAAGTTCATGCTTCCCGAGGTCGAACAGGTCGGAAGCAACTTCCAGACGCTTGGATGCATGGTGGTTGATCTCTCGCAGCAGCATGGCGTCAATGCGCTTCTGTGCGACTTCCAGTCGGCTGTGTGCTTCTTCCAGGGCCCGCTTATCGGCTGCGCCAACTTCGCCACTGGCGTCTTCGGATCCAAGCTGTCCGGCGGTGTTCTCGTTGTCCATGTCTTTTCTCGCCACCCCTCGTCGGCACACAGCCGAAAGATCGGGTGACACTCCTTTCGGTAATGCATTTGGGCATGAAAAAGCCCCTGCGTACAGCACGTCAGGGGTTCGTGAGTGATGCTGTGAAGTTGCGGGAGAGGGCTAGACAGTTACCCTTTCCGGGTTCTTGATCAGGGCACGCGCGGCCATTTGCGTGGCGTGGTAAACGTCCGTGCGGCAGTCCGCCGAGCAATACAGGGGGCGACGGCCCCGCCCGACGTAGCGGAGTTCGTTGGAACAGTTCGGGTGCGCGCACGTATCGGGACCCGTGTCCTCGGCTCGCTGTCGCGCGTCGGCCACGAGAGCGAGCGTTGTACGTGCTGCGGCCTGATCGCCGTTCACGGCATCCTGTGCGGCGCTCTCGGCGCGTCGCAGCAGTGCGCAGACCTCTATGTGTCGTGTGGTGTTCATCGTTCCTCACTGGTGCAGGGAGAGGGGCCGCGCGGACCCTCTCACTGGTTGTAGGGGAGCGGGGCTTGCCTGCACCCCCAGCGTCGGCGGTGCCCGAGCTTCGGCCGCCTCCTGGCTCACCGATAGTAGGGACCGAGGGTTGCCCGCAAAACTATTCAGGTCAGACGAATCGGACACCAAGTGTGATGCAGGCAACATTCCAACGCTTCTGAACCGTTAGCGCGGGCCGAGCAGCGGACGGCAAGCAACGGGGGGTGTTGAGGGTGACGGCAGAGACCCCGCTCTCTCTTCTCTCTAGGTTTTTCTTGGCTTCCCCAAAAACAGTCGAAGTTCGACACCCTCAACACCATCTCGCCTCTCGCTGTCCAGCGGTCCGCCGAGGCTGAACCGACGAGGGCCCCTGTATGCCCGCGTGTGGGCAGCAGACAGCACCGCTTCGACGCGTCATGCATCCCAAGCTGAACGAATCACCCTTCTGCTTCCTGTAGGGCGGTAGGGATTCCAGAGGATCGCCAGATCTAGGACATTCGCGACCTGTGATGTCCGTCTCTTCTGCTGCGCGATCCGGCGCAACATCTTCGGTGCACCCCTGCGGGCATAGCAGGCTCCGGCGGTCCAACCCGGCCCGGTCGTGTTGGGCTCGGTTGCCTGGCCGGTTCGCTCTCCCCTTCCAAGCTTTGTAGGGAGGGACGTTCCCCGGGGTGACGCAGGTGACGTTCAAGAGGCTGTTTCTGTTTTTCCCTAGAGAACCAAGAGAAAAGGAGAAACAGGGGTCTGAACGTCACCTGCGTCACCCTGCCGCCCGCTGGACGCTTCCTTGCTGGATCGGGCGGCCCATCCGGGGGACGCTAGTCCGAGGGTGGACCCGCAGGGAGTCCTAGGCGCCTGTCTGCGGGCATGGAAACGCCCCGGCGGTCCACATGGGTCCAGCCGGGGCGTTCGGGCTCAAGTGCTGCTGTCAGTGGCCAGTGGGGGCATCCTCCAGTTCAGCCAACGCGGCTTCCTCCGCGTGTTCTTGCGCCGCTTTACGATTCGCTGCCTGCTGTTCCGGGTCGAGCGCCGTTGCGCGGAACCTGCGCTTGGAGTGGCCAGGGTGAAGCTCTATCCGCACCTCGAACTCCGCGAGGATCTCGCGACGGGCGACGTCGTTAGGAGCGGACAGCCAGTCCTGTTCCACGGTGCGGCCGACCGACATCCAGCGCATCCCCGCCGGGCGCTCCGGAAGCTCCTTCAGTTCGGCGATCTCCCGCGTCATCCGGGCGTACTCGGTCCGGAACCACTCCGTGTCCTCTTCCGACTCGTACAGGCCCGCCTGACGGTCTCCACGGAGCCGCGTACGGTCGGCCTCGATCTCCGCGATTCGCGCGGCGTACCCGGTACCGGGGTCGAACTCCTTGCGCCGGACGTCGTGGGATCCGTACGAGGTGAGGAACCACTCCGTGACGAGCTCGTCCAGCATCGGAATGGACATCGTCGGTGCGGGCTTGCAGTGCGCCGACGTCGGGATGCCCCGGACACGCGCCGAGCAGCCGTACGCGTTGTTCTGCTTGTGGCGGGACGCCACCCACAGTCGATGGCCGCAGGTGCCGCAGAACGCCAGACCGGACAGCAGGTGTTCGCCCTTCGGGGCACGTGTACCCGTCCACTTCGCCGCCGTTTTAACGATCAAGGCGTCTCGGGTCGCGTGGTCCCACAGCGCCGGAGCGATGCGGACGGCATGACCGTCCGGACCGATCACCGGGCGCTCGTCGTGCATCAGGTACCCCAAAGACGCCTCGCTGGTCAGCATCCGCTTGATCGCCTTCGGGTTCCACAGCGTCCCCTTGGGCTGCCGCCCGTACATGACCGATCGGTGATCGGCCGGAGAGAGCACTCCCGCCCGGTTGAGCCGGACGGCCTCCGTGTGGACGGTCACCATGCCCGTCTCGTCGGCGAGGATGCGTTGCGCCACGTCCCGGATGATCAGCGCGGCAACCGGGTCCAGCTCCACGTGATCGACCTTGGCCGCGGGGTGCAGGCGGACGAATTGGTACCCGTACCGGTTCTTCTGCTTGGGCTGTCCGGCCGCACGGGCACGCTTCGTCTCGTCCCGGTTGCGCTTCTGGATGGCGCGCAGCTCCATCTGGGCCCCGAAGGACTCCATGGACAGGCGCATCTCGTCGTTGGGGTCATCCAGGTTCCACGGACCCTCGTGACCGTACGTGATCAACAGACGCCCGGACTCGTGGACCGTGTAGGCCGTGTTCAGTACGTCCCTCTGGTTACGGCCAATCCGGTCAACGGCTGAGCCCGCGATCCCGTCGTACGGGCCCATCTCGTCCCGCAGCCAGGGACCGAGCTTCGGGCGCGCCATCGGGTCAGTGGCGCCCGAGACCTCCCAGTCGTCGGCCCATGCAATGAGGTGGCCCCCTACGGCGGCAACAGCGCTGAGCACCTGGTCCAACTGCTTCTCAGGGCTGTTGGTCGAGTCCTTCAGGCGAGAGAGGCGACGTACCCCCACCAGGCACTTTCCGCATCCGTCGTACTCACTCGTGATCATGCGGTTCATCTTGCGCGATCTCACTTCCCGCACGCATGTGCGTTTTGCGGGATCTCCTGACGGCCACCGCCCTGCACTGGCTGCACAGCGAGGACCTGGCCGTGCTCTACGGGCAGCTCGCACCGCTGCTGGCCCCCGGCGGGGTGTTCATGAACGCCGACCACATGCCCGAACCGGCCACCCCGCGCATCAACGCCGCCGAGCGCGCCCACCGGCACGCCGGCATGGACCGGGCCAAGTCGGCCGGGGCGGTGGACTGGCGCGAGTGGTGGGACCTGGCGGGCGCCGACCCGGCGCTGACCGAGCACGTGAAGCGGCGCTTCGAGATCTACGGGGAGCACGCGGACGGCGACACCCCCTCCGAGGCCTGGCACGCCGAGACCCTGCGCGCCGCCGGCTTCGCTGAGGCCCGTACGGTCTGGCGCTCCCCCTCGGACGCGCTGGTCCTAGGTCTGAAGTAGGGACCCGAAATGACTGAGGGGCGGTACGGGATCCCGTACCGCCCCTCGTCCGTCCGCGGGTGCAGGCCACTGCACCTCGGAGCAACAGGACCTCTGCGTAACTGCACCTCGGAGTAACCGCACCTCCGGGCTACAGCACCTTGGAGAGGAACGCCTTCGTGCGGTCGTGCTGGGGGTTGCCCAGGACCTCGCGGGGGTGGCCCGACTCGACGACCACGCCGCCGTCCATGAAGACGAGGTTGTCGCCGACCTCGCGGGCGAAGCCCATCTCGTGCGTGACCACGATCATGGTCATGCCCGATTCGGCCAGGTCCCGCATGACGTCGAGGACGTCACCGACCAGCTCCGGGTCGAGCGCCGAGGTGGGCTCGTCGAAGAGCATCAGCTTCGGCTCCATGGCCAGCGCGCGGGCGATCGCCACGCGCTGCTGCTGGCCGCCGGAGAGCTGGGTGGGGTAGTTCCCGCCCTTGTCACCGAGACCGACGCGGTCCAGGAGCTTGATGGCGCGCTCGCGCGCCACCGCCTTGGACTCGCCCTTGACCATGACCGGGGCTTCCATCACGTTCTCGATGGCCGTCATGTGCGGGAAGAGGTTGAAGCGCTGGAAGACCATGCCGATGTCCCGCCGCTGCGCCGCGACCTCGCTGTCCTTCAGCTCGTAGAGCTTGTCGCCCTTCTGGCGGTAGCCGACGAGGTCCCCGTCGACGTACAGCCGTCCGGCGTTGATCTGCTCCAGGTGGTTGATGCACCGCAGGAAGGTCGACTTGCCGGAGCCGGACGGGCCGACCAGACAGAAGACCTCACGCGGGGCGACCTCCAGGTCGATTCCCTTGAGGATGTGCGCCGCACCGTAGGACTTGTGGACGCCCTCGGCCTTCACCATGGCAGTCGTCATCAGGCCACCGCCTTGCGGTTCGAGAAGCTGGACAGTTTCGCCTTGATCTTCTGCAGCGGTGTCGGCGGCAGCGAGCGGAGCGCACCACGGGCGTAACGGCGCTCCAGGTAGTACTGGCCGACGCTGAACACCGAGGTCAGGGCGAGGTACCAGATCGACGCGACGAAGAACATCTCCATCACCGCGAACGAGGTCGAGGCAATGTCCTGGGCGGCGCGCAGCAGGTCGAAGTACTGCACGGCGACCACGAGCGACGAGGTCTTGAGCATGTTGATGAACTCGTTGCCCGACGGCGGCACGATCACGCGCATGGCCTGCGGCAGTACGACGCGGCGCATCGTCTGCGTGCGGGTCATGCCGAGCGCGTGCGAGGCCTCGGTCTGGCCCTCGTCGACCGACTGGATGCCGGCGCGGACGATCTCCGCCATGTACGCGCCCTCGTTCAGGCCCAGACCCAGCAGGGCGGCCAGGAACGGGGTCATGACCTGGGTCATCTCGTCCTTGTAGAACCCGAGGTTCAGGATCGGGAAGATCAGGGCGAGGTTGAACCAGATCAGCAGCTGCACGTACACCGGGGTGCCGCGGAACAGCCAGATGTAGAACCAGGCGATCGTGCTGGTCACCGGGTTCTTCGAGAGCCGCATGACGGCGAAGAGGATGCCGAGGACCAGGCCCAGGGCCATCGAGGTGATGCTGATCCAGACCGTGTTGACGACACCGCGCAGGATCGACGGGTCGAACAGCTTCTCCGGAACGGTCGCCCAGCGCACGTTGCCCTGCGAGAAGGCGAAGACGAGCGCCACGACCAGGCCGATGACGACCACGGCGCTGATCCAGCGGCCGTAGTGGCGCACCGGGATGGCCTTGATGGCCTCGGGGGGGACGGCCCCGGCCGGCGGGTTGTCCGCCGGGCCCGGGACCTTGTCGAGCTTGTCAGTCACAGTGACTGCCCTTCAGTGTGCTGCGGTGGTACGCGGAGGTCAGGAACCGGCGTTGATCTTGGCCTCGGTCACGGCGCCGGAGCCCGCGTTCCACTTCTCCAGGGCGGCCTTGTAGGTGCCGTCCTTGATGACCGCGTCAAGGGCTTCCTTGAGCGCGTCGCGCAGCTCGGTGTTCTTCTTGTCCACCGCGATGCCGAAGAGGCCGGCGTCGGTCGGGTTGGCGATGGCCTCGAAGTCGTTGCCGCCACCGGCGGTCTGCGCGATGTACGCGGCGACCGGGGAGTCGTTCAGGTCGGCGGCGGCGCCACCGGCCTTCACGCGGGTCTGGGCCTCGGCGTCGGTCGGGAAGGACTCGATCTTGAGCTCGCCCTTGCCGTCCGTCTTGCACTTCTCGGCCTGGGTCTTGGCGGACTCCTCGTACGTGGTGCCGCGCTGGACGGCGACCGTCTTGCCGCACAGGTCGTCGAGGGTCTTGATGTTCTGGGGGTTGCCCTTCTTGACCAGGATGCCGGTCGACGCGGAGAAGTAGTCGACGAAGTCGACACCGGCACCGGTCTTGGCGCCCTTGTCGTCCAGGCCCTCCTGACGGGCCTTGGTGTCGGTGAGCGAGGACATGACCAGGTCGCTGCGGCCCGTCTGCATGCTGCCGATCAGCGTGTCGAAGGTGCCGGACTCGAACTTGAACTGCACGCCGAGCTGCTTGGCCAGGGCCGCCGCCACGTCGGGGTCGACACCGACGATCTTGCCGCCCTCGGTGAACTCCATCGGCGCGTAGGTGGCGTCCGTGCCGACCTTGATGACACCCGCGTCCTGGATCTTCTTCGGGAGCTTGGCGAAGAGCGGCGCGCTGCTGTTGGCGGCCGAGCCCGACGGGGTGCTGGAGGCCTTGTCGGTCTGGTCACCACAACCGGTGAGGATCAGGGCGCCCGCGACCGCGATCGCGCCGACCGCGGCGATCCGGGACCGTGCAGCGGTCGTACGACGGGTGGTGCTAGCGGTCATGGCTTGGTTCCTCCGGCGCTGGTGGAAAAGCAACGAAAAACGGTCGAACACGCACCATCGAGTGTCGCGACCTTGTGTGATTACGGCATCTTGCCATTCGGACTGAGACATTCAGGGTGCCCGTCAGGTCAAAATCGCATAACGGGCGCCCCGGGTAGCCCAACAGGACTGCGGAGAACGGGGTTCGAGGCCGCAGATACTGCTGTGACCTGCTGTTTTTGCCGCAGTTTCTACGGGGCGTCTCGCCCACTGGACGGCAAGGTTTGGACTTTTCGCCAAAAGCCGGGCAGGGGACCTACAGTTGAGCGGGAATCGACTCGTCTGGGCGAGCGTTCTTCGGGTAGAACAGATCCTTACACCCCTCATCCGGGGCTCAGGGCGCGCGTGCGGCGCGCCCGCGCGTACGAACCTCCCCTTCGCGGAGACGGGCCAACCGTTGACGCGGAGTACGGACGCGGTGCCCGCCCACCCCTTAACCAGGAGTGGCCACCCTCAACGAACAAAAGGAATTAAGGGGTCACACGAAGTGGCAGCGGAGATCGTCAACCCTCGCAGCGACAGCGCGACGGACAACAACCCCGACGCGGTGTTCGCACTGCACCGGGGCGGCAAGATGGCCATCCAGGCCACGGTTCCGGTGAACGACAAGGACGACCTGTCCCTGGCGTACACGCCGGGCGTGGCGAAGGTGTGCACCGCCATCGCCGAGCAGCCGGAGCTGGTGAACGAGTACACCTGGAAGTCCAACGTGGTCGCCGTCGTCACCGACGGCACGGCCGTGCTCGGCCTCGGTGACATCGGCCCGGAAGCCTCCCTCCCCGTGATGGAGGGCAAGGCCATCCTCTTCAAGCAGTTCGGTGGTGTGGACGCGGTTCCGATCGCGCTCGCCACCAAGGACACGGACGAGATCGTCGAGACGGTCATCCGTCTGGCCCCGTCCTTCGGCGGGGTCAACCTGGAGGACATCTCGGCGCCCCGCTGCTTCGAGATCGAGCGCCGCCTCCAGGAGGCGCTGGACATCCCGATCTTCCACGACGACCAGCACGGCACGGCCATCGTGACGCTGGCCGCGCTGCGCAACGCCGCCAAGCTCACCGGTCGCACCCTCGGCGACCTGCGCGCCGTGATCTCGGGCGCGGGCGCGGCGGGCATCGCCATCGCCAAGATCCTGGTGGACGCGGGCATCGGCGACGTCTGCGTCACCGACCGCAAGGGCGTCGTGTCCGCGGACCGCTCCGACCTGACGGACGTCAAGGCGGAGATCGCGGGCCTGACCAACAAGACCGGCCAGACGGGCTCCCTGGAGACCGCGCTGAACGGCGCGGACGTCTTCATCGGCGTCTCCGGCGGCTCCGTCGCCGAGGAGGCGGTGGCCACCATGGCGAAGGACGCGTTCGTCTTCGCCATGGCCAACCCGAACCCGGAGGTCCACCCGGACGTCGCGCACAAGTACGCGGCGGTCGTGGCCACGGGCCGTTCGGACTTCCCGAACCAGATCAACAACGTGCTGGCGTTCCCGGGCATCTTCGCGGGTGCCTTCAAGGTGCGCGCCACCCGGATCACCGAGGGCATGAAGATCGCCGCCGCCGACGCCATCGCCGGTGTCGTGGGTGACGAGCTCGCCGCCGACTACGTGATCCCGTCGCCGTTCGACGAGCGCGTGGCCGAGGCCGTCGCCACGGCCGTGGCCGCCGCGGCCAAGGCCGACGGTGTGGCCCGCCTCGTCTGAGACCGGACCTGACCGCACCTGAGCAGTACGTCAAGAGGCCCGACCGGATCCCCTCCGGCCGGGCCTCTGCCGTTCCGCCGCCCTTCCGCGCGGCGCCCGGGCGGCACGGAAAGGCAGAGGCCCGCGGGCCCCGGCCGGGCCGGGTGCGACGAAGACCTCACCCGTGCGGTCGCGGGAGGTCTGGAACCGGGCCCTACCGAGCGGTAGCGTCGCCGCATGTTCGCTGCCTACGCCGCCCGAATCGACCGTGACCAGCCGCTGAACGGCCTCGTGCTGGGCGACCGCCCGGCCCCCGAGGCCAGGCCCGGCTGGGTGACCGTGAACGTCAAGGCCGCCTCCCTCAACCACCACGACCTGTGGTCGCTGCGCGGAGTCGGCCTCGGCGAGGAAAGACTCCCGATGATCCTCGGCTGCGACGCCGCCGGGATCGACCAGGACGGCAACGAGGTCGTCCTGCACTCCGTGATCGGCCAGAGCGGCCACGGGGTCGGCCCGGACGAGCCCCGCTCGATCCTGACCGAGCGCTACCAGGGGACCTTCGCCGAGCAGGTGACCGTCCCCGCCTGGAACGTGCTGCGCAAGCCCGCCGAACTCTCCTTCGAGGAGGCCGCCTGCCTTCCGACGGCCTGGCTGACGGCGTACCGGATGCTGTTCACCAACGCCGGGGTCCGCCCCGGTGACTCCGTCCTGGTGCAGGGGGCCGGCGGCGGTGTCGCGACTGCTGCGATCGCCCTCGGCAAGGCGGCCGGCCTGCGGGTGTTCGCCACGAGCCGGGACGAGGCCAAGCGCAAGCGGGCCGTGGAGCTGGGCGCGGTGGAGGCGCTCGAGCCCGGCGCGCGGCTGCCACAGCGGGTGGACGCGGTGATCGAGACGGTGGGCGCCGCCACCTGGTCGCACTCCGTGAAGTCCTTGCGCCCGGGCGGGACCCTGGTGATCTCCGGCGCGACGAGCGGCGACCGCCCCGCGCACGCCGAGCTGACCCGGATCTTCTTCCTGGAGCTGAAGGTCGTCGGCTCGACGATGGGCTCGAAGGACGAGCTGGAGGACCTGCTCGCCTTCTGCGCGACCACCGGGCTGCGGCCTGTCATCGACGAGGTGCTGCCGCTGGACCGGGCGCGGGAGGGATTCGAGAAGCTCGCGGCGGGCGACCTCTTCGGCAAGATCGTCCTCACCCCCTGACGCGCCCCGACGCTCCCCGACACTCCTTGATGTCAACCGGGGTTGACGAGCCTCTCGCGTCAACCTACATTGACATGCATGACCGAAGCCACTGATCTCGCCGAGCGGGCCGGTGACCGTGACCCGCGCGTGGGCCTGCGTGCCGTGGCCGCCCTCCGGAGGCTGCTGGAGCAGCTGGAGGCCGTACAGGTACGCAGCGCCCGCGCGCAGGGGTGGTCCTGGCAGGAGATCGCGGCCGAGCTGGGCGTCAGCCGGCAGGCCGTGCACAAGAAGTACGGGAGGCTCTGATGTTCGAACGCTTCACCCGCGACGCCCGGTCGACCGTGACCGGGGCGGTGACCGAGGCCCGGCAGAACGGGGCCCCCACCGTCACCGAGGAGCACCTGCTGCTCTCCCTACTGGCCCTGGGCGTCCTGGACCCGCTCGGCGTGGACCGCACGGCGGTCGCCGCCGACCTCACGGCGGCCCGCCGCCGTGGCGGTATGTCCAGGGCGGACGAGGAGGCGCTGGCCGGACTCGGCATCGACCTCACCGAGGTCCTCTCCCGCATCGAGGAGACCCACGGCCCGGGCGCCCTCGCGGCCCCCGCGCCCCGCAGGCGGACCCTGGGCGCCTCGATCCGCTCGGCCCTGGGGCGCACCGAGCCGGACGGGAGCGGCCACGTCCCCTTCACCGAGGAGGCGAAGAAGGTGCTCGAGCAGTCCCTGCGCATCGCACTGGGCCGCAAGGACAACCACATCGGCACCCTGCACCTGCTGCTGGCCCTGATCTCCCGCCCCGGCACCGTCTCCGAGGTCCTGTCGGACCACGGCGTCACCTACGGCACGGCCGAAACGGCCCTGGCAGCCTGACACCGGCCCCACTCATCCAGCCCCGCCGGCGTTCGAGGCGCGGGGTCCGGGGCGGAGCCCCGGCAGCGGCGCCGCGGGCGGGCTACGACCTGGCCCCGAACGTGGTTCCCAGCCGACCGCTGGCCGCCTTGAGGTGCCCGCGGGCCTCGGCCACCTGGTCCGCGGTCACCCCGCGGTCCCGCGCCGCGTCGCGGACCTCGTCGCGGAAACGGTCCAGCAGCCGGTCCAGGTCACGGGCCGGGTCGCCGGTGGGCACCAGGTCTGCGGCCCAGTCCGCGTCCGCCGCCGCCCAGTCGGTGTCCCCCGCCGCGTCCGGCGCCCCCGCCGAGGACGTGGCCTGCGTACCGCCCCCGAGCCAGGCTCCGGCCAGGCTGCCCAGGACGCCGCCGGACTTGGCGAACTGCTCCTGGAGCTGGCCCGCGATGCGCTGGACCTCCTCGCGGGCCCGCTCCTGGGCCTCCTTGGCCTGGCGGCGGGCCTGCTGCGCCTCCTCGCGGGCGCGGCGGCTCTCGTCCTTCGCCCGGCGCGCCTGTTCCTTCCACTCCTGCCGCGCCTTGCGCAGGTCCTCCTTGGCGGCCTTCCAGGACTCGTCCTCGACCTGGGTCGCCGACGCCGACGCCGCGGCCCGCATCTCGCGGCGCAGGTCTCCCGCCGCGCCCCGCACGTCGTCGCGGATCTCGGCGGCGAGCTCGGTGACCGAGTCGCGGATCTCCAGCTCCAGGTCGGCCAGTTCGCCGCCCCGGTCGGCCAGTTCGGCCCGGCCGGCGTCGGTGATCGAGTACACCTTGCGCCCGCCCTCGGTGGCGTGCGTGACCAGCCCCTCGGCCTCCAGCTTCGCCAGCCGCGGGTACACGGTGCCCGCGGACGGCGCGTACAGGCCCTGGAAGCGCTCCTCCAGCAGGCGGATCACCTCGTACCCGTGGCGCGGGGCCTCGTCCAGCAGCTTGAGGAGGTACAGGCGGAGTCGGCCGTGGGCGAAGACGGGCGGCATGTCAGAGCACCTTCTTGTCGAGCGCGAGGGGGGCGGCGGGGCGGTCCGCGTCGGCCTGCGGGCGGCGCAGCAGGGCGATCGAGCCGGAGACCGTGGTCGCCCGCAGGGTGCCGGCGCCGGAACCGAGGGTTCCGGTGATCCGCTTGGCACCCATCTGGCCGGAGACCCGCAGGTCCTCGAAGGCGTTGGAGACGCGGCCGGTGGCGGTGTTGGCCTCGACCTTGGCGTCGGCGGGGTGCGGGAGACGGATCGCGACCTGCCCGGAGACGGAATTGAGGAAGATGTCCACCGGCTTCGGGTCGGCGGGGTCCGCCGCGAGGTCGATGAGCATGTCGCCGCTGACCGAGTCCGCCCGCACATTGCCGCCGGAGCCGTCGACCACCGTCAGGCCGCCGGAGACGGAGTGGAAGCCGAACTCGCCGGAGACGGACTGGGCCTCGACGCCGCCGGAGACGGTGTGCGCCTTGACCCGGCCGGACAGCCCGACCAGCGTGGCGTCGCCGGAGACCCCGTTGACGTCGGTGCCGCCGGAGATGCCGGAAACGAAGACGGCGGCGCCGACCGCGGCGACGTGGACCTGGGTGGCGGCGGGCACGGTGAGGGTGATCGCGACGCTGCGCTCCCAGGCCTTGCGGCCGGAGGCGGAACCGGCCCAGGCCTTCCAGGGCTTCGTCTCGAACCACTGCTTGAGGCCCTGGGAGCCGTTCCAGGGCAGGTCCTCGTAGGACACGGTGAGCGTGCCGCCGTCCTGCACGACGTACAGCGGCGGCCCGTCCACCTCGGTCACCTCCAAGCGGGCCGGGCCCTCCTCAGCGGCGACCACGTTCACCGTGCCGCTCACGAGGCGGACGCGGAGCTCGGTCACCGGCTCCTCGAAGGTGAGCTTCTGCGGTTCGTCGAAGTGCCATGTCGACGGCGACGGCGACGACTCGGGCGACTGCTCTGCCATGGTGCTGATCCTCCTCGTGCGTTCACGGACCGGGCTCGACGCACGCAACATATCGCGTCTTCTGTTAACACGATATATCGCGGTTGAACGAAGTCAAGCGCCCTTCCGAAACCCCACGGTTCGGGGTGTTTTGCACTATTGTGTGCGCATGTCAATATCCAGGGCCGCGACCGGCGGAATGCTGCTCTGCCGTGCCGAACCCCTTGCCGTCCGGCCCCCGGCACACCTGTTGCGCGTACGCCTGCTGCTCGCCCCGGCGGGCGCGTGGAGCGTGCTCGTCCCCGAGGACAAGCCGTGGCGGGACGGCCCGGAGACCGTGATGGAGGTCCTCTCGGGCTGGGGCTCGGCGATCGCGCTCGGTACCGACCGGCCGGTGCTGAGCCTGTGGTGGGAGGGCGGCCGGACCGGATTCGCCCTGGCCGGCGGGTTCCGGCGGACCGTCTCCTACGCGTGGGACGTGACCGGGCGCCCGGCCGGCGAGCCCGATGCCATGCGCGCCCTGTCGGCGCGGCTCGGCCTGGACCCCGTACTCGACCTGGAGGAACTGGAGCGCCTCACCCGCCCCGGCAGCGACCCCGCCGTGGACGGGGAGGCCCGGCTGCTCGCGCTGGTCGCCCTGCTCTCGCGCGCCGGACTCGCCCTGCCGCCCGGGCTCGCCCCGGGCGAACCGGCCGACCGGCTGCGGGCTGCGGCCCGGGTGGCTCCCGGCGTGGAGACGCTGGAGTGGTCGGGCTGGCGCGACGCGGTACGGGCCGAGCTCGACGCGGTGGAACGGGGCCCGCTCGGCCGGTGGGTCCGCGGCCCGCGGGCCCGACTGTTGGGCGCGGCCCACGTGGCGGCCGGCGCGCCCCTGCTGGCCTGAGCGGTCCGCCGCCGCAGCCCGGGCTGGGCGACGGCCGGTGCGGTCCTGCTGGCGCACGGGACCGCGACCCTGGCGTACGACCGGGCCCGGGCGCGACACCCGACCTAAGGGCGGTGCCGGGCCCGGGCGGGGGGTCAGGGGGCCGTGGGCGGCAGCTCCTTGATCCGGTCGACGACCGTCCGGGTCATGACGGCGCTGGTGTACACGACCGTGCCGGGCTTGATCAGGCCCTGTTCGCCGGCCTCGCCCTGTACCTGGACGCTGCGCTCGCCGAGGAAGGTGAGGGTCTGCCGGTCGAAGATCCACTCCACGCGCTGGCCGGAGTGCTCGTCGAGCCGGGCGACCGCGACGCCGCTGCGGCCCGCGGCGTCGACCGCCTCGTCGACCGTCACCACGCCGGGGATCTTCGCCGCCGCCTTGTAGAGCGCGGTCGTGAGCTCGGCCGGCGGGTAGCTGGAGCGCAGCAGGTCGCCGATCGTGGTGAAGGCCTCCTGGTCGGGGCCGTTGCCCATGCCCTTGGTCTCCTCGTAGATCCGTCGGAGCAGCACGTCGGGATCGGTGGGCAGCGCGGCGAGGTAGTCGTAGGTGGGCGCGTTCAGGTACGGCGTCGGGGTGTTGCCCTTCTCGTCGGGGCCCGCCAGGGTCACGCCCTCCGGTCCGGTGTTGCCGGGCTCGATCAGCCAGCCCTTGGTGCCGTCCGGGGAGTTCCACTGGTGGCGCACGTGCAGCGGCAGGCTGACCAGGGTGCTCTTCTTGCCCACGGTCTTCACGTAGGTGTTGGCCGTCTTGCTGCCGATGTAGACGAACTGGTCCGCGCGCACGGCCGGGCCGGAGACCGAAGCGGAGGCCAGCGAGATCCGGTCCAGGAGCTGCGGCGCCCCCTTGGGGTCGGCGGTGCCGATCCGGGTGGTCAGCGCCGGGCCCGTGGCGATCGTGGAGCCGGGTCCGTCCGCGGCGCCCCGGTCCACGTAGGAGAGGAAGCCGACGGCGAGCGCTCCGGCCAGCGCGAAGGCGGCGGCGGGCACGAGGACCGCCCGGCGCAGGAACGGGTTGCGCGACCCGGCGGCACGGGCGGGGGCGGTCCGGGCGGGGACCGAGGTGGCGGTGTCGGCGGCTCGGAGGTCTTCGTGGATCTGGGCCATCAGGCGCTCCTTGTGGAACTGGTGGCGGCCCGCGGGCAGTTCCCGTTCGGCGAACGGCGCAAGGAGCGGGTGCTCCTCCTGGCCGGCCGGGCGGGGCCGGGAGAGGTCGGGGTTCATCGGGTTCCTTCCTGTGCGGACCGGACCGTGTTCGTGCGGTCGCCATGTGTCTGTCGGGGCCGGGCCGCGAGTTCCCGGTTTTTCTTCTTCATTTCTGTTTCAGCGAGTTTGCGTAGCTTCGTACGGGCGCGGGACAGCCTGGAACGGACGGTTCCGACCGGGATGCCGAGGACCCGGGCGACCTCCGCGTACTCCAGTCCCTCGCCCAGGCACAACAGGAGGACCTCGCGCTCGGGTCCGCGCAGCGCACTCAACTGCCCGAGCGTGGCCGCGATCTGCCGCCGGTCGTCCAACCGGCCGGCCACCTCCTCGGCGTGGTCGGGCACGGAGGCGGCGCCGGCCGCCGCCGTGGCGGCGGCAGCGGCGGCCCGATAGCGCCGGTTGCTGCGGCAGTGGTTGCGGGCGAGGTTGGTGGCGATGCCCAGGAGCCAGGGCCGCAGCGAGCCGCCTTCGGGGTCGATCGCGGCGCGCAGCCGCCACGCCTCCAGGAAGGCGGCCGACATGACGTCCTCCGCGGCGGCCCAGTCGCCGGTCATCCGGAAGGCGTGGTTGTAGAGGGTGCGGGCGTAGCTGTCGAACAGCTCCGCGTAGGCGTCCGGATCTCCGGACCGCACCCGGGTTCGCATCTCTGTCGTCACTCCTGTCGGCTGTCCGGCACCCGGGGCGGAGTTCCCGTGACCTGCGTCACGTCCGTCGCGGAGCGGACGGCCGCCCGCGGGGCGTCGGCCCGATCCGGAAGGGGCAGCGATCCGGAAGGGACAGCCTAGGAGGGGGCGGACCCGGGGCGCCGGGTCAGGCCACCTCCAGCAGCGGGCTCGCGTGGTGGTGGAGCCAGGCCCGGTACGGGGGCGTGCGCAGGGCGGCCTCGCGATAGGCGGCGCGCAGGTCCTCGTAGACCTCCGCGTGCGCGCCCGGTCTGGTGGCCAGCAGCAGGCGCACGGCGAGGGGGTCCCCGCAGAGCGGCCGGATCGCCATGTCTTCGCGCGGCCCGGAGGTCGGCTGGCACGGGGCGACCGCCTCGCCGGAGATGATCAGCGAGGTCGCCGTGTGGTAGTCGGCGTGGAGCACCGGCGGGTCGAGTCCGGCCCCGGCGAAGACCCGGCGCAGGCCGTCCCACTCACCGTCGACCGAGGGGTCGACCATCCAGCGGTCGGCGGCCAGGTCCCGTAAGGAGACCACCGCCTGCCCGGCGGCCGGATGGTCCCGGGACATCGACACGAACTGCGGTTCCCGTTCCATCAGCACGTGCATCTGCAGTCCGGGCGGCACCCGCAGCGGACTGCCCTCCACCTCGTGCACGAACGCCACGTCCAGCTGTCCCGCGGCCACCATCCGCAGCAGTGCGTTGGCGGAGACGTCGACGACGAGCGAGGTCTCGGTGTCCGGGAGCCGCCGGTGGATCCGCCGCAGCCAGCCCGGCAGCGCGCTGCTGGCGGTGGAGCCGATGCGCAGCCGCGATGCGTGGGCCAGTTCGCGGGCCTCCGCCACCAGCGCGGCCATCTCGGCGAGCAGCGGGCGGGCCCGGCCCAGGACGGTCCGGCCGAAGGGGGTGGGCCGGCAGCCGGTCCGCTCGCGCAGGAACAGCTCGCCGTCGAGGGCCCGTTCGATGCGGCGTAGCTGGGTCGTCAGGGAGGGTTGGCTCACGCCGAGTTGCCGGGCGGCCTTGTGCAGGCTTCCGGCGTCGGCGATGGCGCACAGCGCGCGCAGGTGCCTGACCTCAAGCTCCATCCTCCGAGGGTAGGCCGCCCCCTGCTGACCGCACCAGCCACCGATAGCCCCCCGAATCCCGCCATTCTCACGCTAGTTGGGCTGCCGAAATCTCCCCGATAGGCCCGCGCTATCGGGGAGTGACATCATCCGCCGGGCACCTCGGCTCCCGCAGACTCCGGTTCGAAAGACCACCCCCCACCGCACCGGACGAGTAGGAGCTCCCCCACATGCGCCACTCCCGTAAGGCCATGCTGGCCACCACCGTCGGCCTCGGCCTCGCCGCCACCCTTGGTGTCGTCCCCACCGCCACCGCCGCGCCCGCCCCCGTCGGAAACGCCGTGAGCTACGCCACCTACGAGCGTTCGCCGGAGAACGCGGCCGCCAACGCCGCCTTCTTCGAGGCCGTGCAGCGCGCGGTCGCCGAGCAGCGCGCCGCGAACCCCGGCGCCCTGGCCGTGACCGTCACGTACAACACCCGCAGCGCCCCGAGCTTCCGCACCCAGATAGCCCGCTCCACCCAGATCTGGAACGGCTCGGTGTCCAACGTCAAGTTGCAGGAGGTGTCCTCGGGCGGGAACTTCTCGTACCGCGAGGGCAACGACTCACGCGGCTCGTACGCGAGCACGGACGGGCACGGACGGGGTTACATCTTCCTCGACTACCGGCAGAACCAGCAGTACAACTCCACCCGGGTGACGGCGCACGAGACCGGCCACGTGCTGGGTCTGCCGGACCACTACTCGGGTCCGTGCAGCGAGCTGATGTCGGGCGGCGGCCCGGGCACCTCGTGCACGAACGCCAACCCGAACTCCGCCGAGCGCGCACGGGTCAACCAGCTCTGGGCCAACGGCTTCGCCTCCGGTCTGGGTGCGAAGGACCTCGCCGCCAAGGGCTGAGTCACCGCTCCTCGGGATCCGCGTGATCGGGGCAGTCGGGGTTCCGGCAGGGACCCCGACCCCACACCGGGATGAAGATCCCGAGGGACTTGCGCCGCCTGACCACCGTGTCGACGCGGCGCCCGCACGCCGGGCACGTCTGCTGCTCGTGCCCGGCCTGCGGGGCCACCGTCTCGTGCGCGTGGTGCTGCTGTTCACCGGCCATACCTCCACGGTAGGCCGGTTCCGTGCGTTCGGCGGGTCAGCTCCTGCTGACGGCGTACGTGCTGATGATCTGGCCGCCGCCGAAGGTCTTGACCCCGGTGAGCTCCAGGAGGCGCACGTCGAAGCCGGCGCGGGACATCGGCATGCCGGTGCCCGCGAAGACCGGGTAGGTCTTGACGATGATCTCGTCGATCTCGTCGATCAGCTGGGTGGCGAGGTCCGCGCCGCCGCAGAGCCAGATGCCGAGGCCGTCCCGGGCCTTGAGCTCGCGCACCTCGGCGACCAGGTCGCCGCCGATCAGCCGGACCTGCGGGTCCGGCGCGGTGGCGAGGGAGCGCGAGACGACGTACTGCTCGGGCAGGTGGCCGTAGGGGCTGGTCATGCCCGCCTTGAGGCCCGGCTCGTAGGTGTTGCGCCCCATGATCACCGCGTCGAAGCGCTTGGGCGCGGCGTCGGCGATCCCGAGGTGGGCGCGCCCCTGCGCCGAGATGGTCTCGGGGTACTCGGCCACCAGGTGCCCGAGGAACTCGGGGTCCACGTGGCCGTAGAAGAAATCGCCGTCGCCGTCCGGGGCACCGATGAACCCGTCGACGGTCGTGGCGATGAAGTACGTGAGCTTGCGCAAGCGATTCTCTTCCACTGGGCAGTGCCACCACACCGGGGCACGTCGCACAAAGTACTTCGCCTGAAGTGGTTACGCAAGGACCATCGCCCCGGACGGGACCGCGACGCTCAGCCCCGCGGCTTGCGCCACATCGGCCACATCAGCGGCCCGTCCGGAAGCCGTACCGCCTCCCCCGTGAACTCCCAGCCCAGCCGTTCGTAGAGCCCCTTACTGCGTCCGCTGCTCGCCTCCAGATACGCCGGCACGCCCTCGCGGTCGCAGCGCTCCAGCACCGGCCGGATCAGCTCGCTCCCCAGCCCCTGCCCCTGCCGGCCCGGGGCGACCGCGATCATCAGCAAGTACTCGTGCTCCTCCGCCGTCGGGTGCACCGCGCCCGTGAGGCGCCCGACCAGCTCGCACCGCTCGTTGTCCGGGTCGGCCGCGGCCCGCATCCGGGCCGGGACCTCGTCCTCGACGGGCTCCCCCTCCGGGTCACCGGCCGGGATCCGCAGCCACAGCGCGGCGGCCGAGCCGTCCACGGCGTAGTCGATCCGGCCCTCCTCCAGCGCCACGTCCACGAAGACGCCCAGGAACTTCCCGTGCACCGCGGCCCGGTGGTCCGGGTCCGGGAAGACCCAGCTGCTCACCGGGTCGGTGCGGAAGGCCTCGTCGAGCAATCCCGCCACCGCGTCCCGGTCCGACTGATCCGCCTGACGTATCTCCAGCGCCACTGGTCACACCCTTCACTCACGTGTCAACAACCGTGAGCGATCCTAGAGTTGGCGCGGACATGCGGTAAGGCCCGTTCCGGCACGGTGCGGTACCGGAACGGGCCTCGCCTCCCCCTCGGGCCTCGCCCCCTCGGCCCCCGGCTCTACTCGCGCCCCCGCGCGCTCACCGCGTGCGCCGCGTCACGAACTCCGCGAGCGCCAGCAGGCCGCCCGCCGCCCCGAGGTCCGGAACGGCCCGGGACAGCTGCTGGACCGCCCGCCCCATCCGGTCCGCCGCCTCGGCCTGCGCCCAGTCCCGCCCGCCGGCCCGGTCCACCGCGTCAGCCGCCCTGCGCACGTCCTCCCCGGTCATGGGACCGGCGTACAACTCGGCCAGCTCCTTCCCCGCCGTGGTGTCCGAGGTGAGGGCGGCCACGACCGGGAGGGACTTCTTGCGGGCGATCAGGTCCGCCCCGGCGGGCTTGCCGGTGTGTCCCGGGTCCCCCCAGATGCCGATCAGGTCATCGATCAGCTGGAAGGCTAGCCCGGCCTCCCGACCGAAGGAGTCCATGGCGTCGACCTCGTCCGGCCCGGCCCCCGCGTACAGGGCGCCCAGCGCGCACGCGCAGCCCAGGAGCGCCCCGGTCTTGGCCGTGGCCATGGCCAGGCACTCGTCGAGCGAGACCTGCGGGCGCCGTTCGAAGGCGCAGTCCGCCTGTTGGCCCGCACACAGCTCGATGACACAGGCCGCGAGCCGGGCCGAGGCCGCTGCGGCGGCCGGATGCGGATCCTCCGCGAGCAGCCGCAGCGCGAGCGCCATCATCGCGTCGCCCGTGATGATGGCGTCCGGCGTCCCGAAGACGGTCCATGCCGTGGGCCGGCCCCGCCGCCGGACGTCCTTGTCGATGATGTCGTCGTGCAGCAGCGTGAAGTTGTGCGCCAGCTCCACGGCCGCCGCTGCCCGTACGGCCTCGTCCGCCGGACCGGCCCCGGAACCACGCAGGGCCTGGGCGGCGGCCAGCACCAGGGCAGGCCGGATGGCCTTTCCGGTCCCGCCCGCGGCGGGGCTGCCGTCCTCGTGAACCCAGCCGAAGTGGTACATCGCCACGCGTCGCATCGAACCCGGCAGGCTCTCGACCGTGCGGCGCAGCTGCGGGTCGACCGCTTCTCTCGTCCGTTCCAACAGGGCCGCGGCGTCCTGGCCCTCACCAGTCGCGATGGCGTTCACGGCGGTCAGCGCCAGCGGCCGATCTCGACGTTCTCCAACACCCCGAGCGCATCGGGCACCAGCACCGCGGCCGAGAAGTAGGCGGTGACCAGGTAGGAGATGATCGCCTGCTCGCTGATCCCCATGAAGCGGACCGACAGGCTCGGTTCGATCTCGTCCGGGATGCCCGGCTGGTGGAGCCCGATCACGCCCTGCTCGTCCTCGCCCGTGCGCATGCACAGGATGGACGTAGTGCGGGCGTCGCTGATCGGGATCTTGTTGCTCGGGAAGATCGGCACCCCGCGCCAGGCCGGCACCCGGTTGCCGCCGACGTCCACCGACTCCGGGTAGATGCCGCGCTTGTTGCACTCGCGCCCGAAGGCGGCGATCGCCTTGGGGTGCGCGAGGAACAACTTGGAGCCGCGCCGCATGCTGAGGAGCTGGTCCATGTCGTCGGGGCCGGGCGCGCCGTCGTGCGGCTGGATGCGCTGGTCGTAGTCGGCGTTGTGGAGCAGGCCGAAGTCGCGGTTGTTGAGCATCTCGTGCTCCTGGCGCTCGCGCAGCGCCTCGACCGTGAGCCGCAACTGCTGCTCAGTCTGGTTCATCGGGTGGTTGTAGAGGTCGGCGACGCGGCTGTGCACCCGCAGGACCGTTTGTGCGATGGAGAGTTCGTACTCGCGCGGCCGGGCATCGTAGTCCACGAAGGTGCCGGGGAGGACGGCCTCGCCCCGGTGGCCGGCGGAGAGCTCGATCGCGGCCTCGCCGTACTTGTTGGTCTCCCGGTCGGGCCGGGTCCGTACGTCCTCCACGTGCTCGCGCAGCGACTCGACCCGGTCGGCGAGGAGCTGGAAGTCCTGCCGGGACAGGGTGAGCGCGGTGCCGGAGGTGACGGCGCGGGCGGTGTACTCCCAAATCGATTCTTCATCGACGAGGGCGTCGTCGCCGAAGTACGCGCCGTCGGCGACGGTCCCGAGGACGGCGTCCTCGCCGTAGGGGCCGGGTCCGATCTGCTCGATGCGGCCGTGGGCGAGCAGGAAGACCTGGTCGGCGGGGCTGCCGAAGGAGGTCAGCTCCTGGCCGGCCTCGAAGTCGATCTGTCGGCACCGCTGGGCGAGTTCACCGAGGACGTCGAGGTCCTCGTAGTCGCGCAGCAGCGGGAGCTCGCCGAGCTCGGCCGGGATCACCTGGACCTGGGTGCCGGTCTTGATGAACTCCACGACGCCGTTGCCGACCGAGTAGCTCAGCCGACGGTTGACGCGGTACGTACCGCCCTGCACGGACACCCACGGCAGCATCTTCAGGAGCCACCGCGAGGTGATCTCCTGCATCTGCGGCGCGGACTTGGTCGTGGTTGCCAAGTTCCGTGCGGCCGTCGTCCCGAGACTGCGCTGCGGTGTCTGGGCCTCGGACTCGGAACCTGCCTGGACCGACATGTCTTTCCCTTTCGATCACTCCATGGATCTTCGGGAGCAGCCTTTCAGCACGGAACGTGGTGGGACCATTACACAAAAGGGTGGGACTACTCCGTCCGGATGCGGGCACCCTTTGGGGTCGCCCATCTCCCCCATGGGCCTCTCCAGCCCCACACACCCCACCCCTTTCGGCCAAGCGCGACCTCGCGGGGGTCCCGCGCGAACCTCACGGAGACCTAACTTGCATCAGGGATGCAAGTTTGCCTACGGTGACCCCATGCGGCTGACCCGATTCACCGACCTGGCGCTGCGCGTCCTGATGCGCCTGGCCGTCGAGGAAACGGACCTCCCGACCACCCGCGACGTGGCGGCGACCATGGAGGTCCCGTACACGCACACCGCGAAGGTGGTCGCCAGGCTGCAACACCTCGGCCTGGTCGAGGCCCGGCGCGGCCGCGGGGGCGGACTCGCCCTGACCGCCGCCGGGCGCGCCGCGCCGGTCGGCGGCGTGGTGCGCGAACTGGAGGGCGAGGGCGACGTCGTGGAGTGCGAGGGCACCTCGCCCTGCCCGCTGCGTGGCGCCTGCGTACTGCGCGGCGCCCTGCGCCGGGCCCAGGAGGCCTTCTTCGCCGCCCTGGACCCGCTCACGGTGAACGACCTGGCGGCGTCCCCGACCGGACCGCTCCTGCTGGGCATTTCGAGCAGGGCGCCGAGCGGATCCGGGGGGCCCTGACCCCTCCGGCCGCATGGCCGGTTAGCGCCGCCCGACCAGACCGGAACGGCGGGAGTTCGAACGAAAGTCCGCACCACGACGGACTTTCTTCGATCAAAAATACGCATCTTAGATGCAAATTCACACAGTCACGTCCATCACGCGAGGAGTTCCGCATGCTGTCCGAGAAGTCGAGCGCGACCGTACGAGCCACCCTGCCCGCCGTCAGGGCGGCGATCGGCGACATAGCCGAGCTCTTCTACGCCAAGCTCTTCGCGGCCCACCCGGCGCTGATCCGCGACCTCTTCAACCGGGGGAACCAGCGGGCCGGCCTCCAGCAGCAGGCCCTCGCGGGCTCCGTCGCCGCCTTCGCCACCCACCTCCTCGCCCACCCGGACACCCGGCCCGACGTGATGCTCGGCCGCATCGCCCACAAGCACGCCAGCCTCGGCGTCACCCGCGAGCAGTACGCCGTCGTCCACCAACACCTCTTCGAGGCGATCGCCGAGGTCCTCGGCGAGGCCGTCACTCCCGAGGTCGCGCAGGCCTGGGACGAGGTCTACTGGCTGATGGCGAACGCCCTGATCACCCTGGAGGAGCGCCTCTACGCCGAGCAGCGGGTCGTCGCCGGCGACGTGTGGCGCGAGTGGACCGTCACCGAGCGGGTGGCCGAGACCGCGGACTGCACCACCTTCCGGATCACCCCCGCGGACGGCGCCCCGGTGCCCGCCCACCGGCCCGGCCAGTACGTCTCGGTCCAGGTCGAACTCCCTGACGGTGCCCGCCAGATCCGCCAGTACAGCCTCATCACCTCCCCGGGCTCCGCGGTCCGCGCGATCACCGTCAAGCGGGTCCACGGCCCGGCCGCCGCGGGCCCCGACGGCGAGGTCTCCAACCACCTGCACGCCCGGGTCCACGCCGGAGCCACCCTGCGGGTCTCGGCCCCCTACGGCGACCTGGTCCTGGCGGACTCGGCCGCCCCGGTGCTGCTCGCCTCGGCCGGCATCGGCTGCACCCCGATGCTCTCGATGCTGGAGCACCTGGCCGACACCGGGCACGCCGCCCCGGTGACCGTGCTGCACGCCGACCGCTCCCCCGCCGACCACCCGCTGCGGGGCGACCACCGGGCACTGACGCACAAACTGGCCGACGCCTCGGCCCGGTTCTGGTACGAGGAGTCGGCGGAGCCGGGCGACGGCGAGGGCCGCATGGACCTCTCGGACGTCCCCCTCGCCCCGGGCACCAGGGCCTACCTGTGCGGACCGCTCCCCTTCATGCGGGCCGTGCGCGAACAGCTGATCGCCAAGGGGCTGCCGGCCGCCGACATCCACTACGAGGTCTTCGGCCCGGACCTGTGGCTCGCATCGGCCTGATTGGCCGGATCGGATCGCTCACCGTACGAATGCACTAGCCGCGGAAGGACTGCCTCCACTAAACCGGAGGGTGACGGGCCAGGCACAGAGGGTGCCCGGCCCGCACCGCAACGAAGGAGGCGGCCATGTCCGCACCCATGTCCGCGGACCGTTTCATCAACGCACTGCGCAACGAGGGCCTCACCGTCGTCGAAGTCGGCGCCTGGCGCACCCACAACCGCAACCACAAGGGCCCTTGGGGACCCGTGCACGGGGTGATGATCCACCACACCGTCACCCGCGGCACCCCGTACACGGTCGAGCTCTGCCGGAACGGCCACGGCGACCTGCCCGGCCCGCTCTGCCACGGGGTGATCGCCAAGGACGGCCGCGTCCACCTCGTGGGATACGGCCGCGCCAACCACGCGGGCGCCGGCGATTCCGACGTCCTGGCGGCGGTGATCGCCGAGAAGCGGCTGCCGCCGGACAACGAGACGGACACCGACGGCAACCGCCACTTCTACGGCTTCGAGTGCGAGAACCTCGGCGACGGCCAGGACCCCTGGCCGGCGGTCCAGCTCGACGCCATCGCCCGCGCCTCGGCGGCCGTGTGCCGGATACACCGCTGGACGGCCCGCTCGGTGATCGGCCACCGCGAATGGCAGCCGGGCAAGGTCGACCCCCGGGGCTTCACGATGGATTCCATGCGCGACCGCATCGCCGAGCGCCTGAAGTAATCCCACCGGTTGCCGAACACCAGCGGGGGCAGCCGGGGTACGGGGTCATGCCTCCGCGGGGCGTTCCGTGTCGCCGCGGGCTGCGGGGCCGGGTTCGGTGCTCACGACGAACGGGTGGGTGCCCGGGACCGGGCCCTTCGGCACGCCGGGCGGACCGGGCACCGCCCGTTCCGGCGCGTGGTCACCGATCACGCGCGCGTCACCCGCGGTGCCGGGGCCGCGCCTTCACGCTCCGGCTCCGGCTCCGGCTCCGGCATGCGGTGTCAGGGAGCGCGGCGCCCCACAATGGAAGGGTGAACCGCCCCGCGAACGTTGACGTGCTCCTACAGCCCCGCCCGCCGTCGCCCCTGCAGGAGGTCCACGACGACGGGTTCGAGCGCCACGGCGTACGGCTCCTGCTCAAGCGCGACGACCTCGTGCACCCCGAACTGCCCGGCAACAAGTGGCGCAAGCTCGCGCCCAACCTGCGCGCGGCCGTGGACGCCGGCCACGACGGCCTGGTCACCTTCGGCGGGGCGTACTCCAACCACCTGCGGGCCACCGCGGCCGCCGGGCGGCTGCTCGGGCTGCGGACGGTCGGCATCGTGCGCGGGGACGAGCTGGCCCGCCGGCCCCTGAACGAGTCGCTCGCCCGGTGCGCCGCCGACGGAATGCGGCTGCACTTCGTGTCCCGGTCGGAGTACCGCCGCAAGGCCGAGCCGCGGGAACTGGCCCGGCTGGTGGACGCGGCGGGCGCGGGCGGCGCGTACGTGGTCCCCGAGGGCGGCAGCAACGCCCTCGCCCTGCGCGGCTGCGCCGAGCTCGGCCGTGAACTGCGCGGCGCCGCCGACGTCGTGGCAGTGGCCTGCGGTACCGGCGGAACGCTGGCCGGCCTCGCGGCCGGGCTGGCCCCCGGGCAGCGCGCGCTCGGGGTTCCGGTCCTGGCGGGCGGTTTCCTGACCGCGGAGATACGTTCCCTCCAGGCCGCCGCCTTCGGGGGTCCGGCCGGCGCGTGGACCCTGGCCGAGGACTTCCACCACGGCGGCTACGCCCGGGTCCCGGCCGAGCTGGAGGCCTTCGCCGCCGACTTCGGGTCCCGCCACGGCCTCCCGGTGGAGCGGATCTACGTGGCCAAGCTGCTCTGGGCGCTGACCGAACTCACCGCGGCCGGCGCCTTCGCGCGCGGCACGGTCCTCGCCGCCGTCGTCACGGGCCGGCCGTAGGGGGTGCGCGCTCAGCCCTCCTCGCGGTAGGCCGCGGCCTCCTCCAGGTCCAGCCTGCGTAGGAGCGCCCGCAGCATTTCGTCGTCGATCCGGCGGTCGTCACGCAGCGTCACGAAGACCTCCCGTTCGGCCGCGATCATCTCCCGCGCGAGCCGCCGGTAGACGTCGTCCGCCGACTCCCCCGTCTCCGGGTTGACCTCGCCCAGCCGCTCCCACACCGCGTTGCGCCGGCGCTCCATCACCGTCCGCAGCCGGTCCGCCAGCGGCGGCGGCAGCGTGCTGTTCTCCGGCTCCTCCAGCAGCTCCGCCAGCCGCTCCTCGGCCGCCCGCGAGGCCTCGCTCTGCGCCTGCGCCTCCGCCAGGGTCTCGGCCTGCACGTCCTTCGGCGGCAACTTCAACGCCCGGATCAGCGGTGGCAGCGTCAGCCCCTGCACCACCAGCGTCCCGATGACCGTGGTGAAGGTCAGGAAGAGGATCAGGTTCCGGTGCGGCACCGACATCGGCACCGAGAAGGCGATGGCCAACGAGACCACGCCCCGCATCCCGGCCCACCCCACGATCACCGGGGCCTTCCAGTCGGTCTCCGTCTCCCGGTCCCGGATCCGCGGCGACAGCCAGCGGGGCACGAAGGTCGCCGGGAACACCCACAGGAACCGGGCCACCACCACCGCGAGGAACACGGCGATCGCGTAGGTGGCCGCGTGCAGGCCGTCGTACTCCCCGAGCCCCGTGAGGACCACCGGCAGCTGGAGCCCGATCAGCGCGAAGACCACCGACTCCAACACGAAGGCGACCACCTTCCACACCGCCTCCTCCTGGAGCCGGGTGGCGAAGTCGACCTGCCAGTTCCGGTGCCCGAGGTACAGCGCGACCACGACCACCGCGAGCACCCCGGAGGCGTGCACCCGCTCGGCGGCCGCGTACGCCACGAAGGGGATCAGCAACGACAGGGTGTTCTGGAGCAGCGGCTCCTTCAGCCGCGTGCGCAGCTGGTGGATCGGCACCATCAGCAGCAGGCCGACGCCGATGCCGCCGACCGAGGCCAGCAGGAACTCCGCGATGCCGCCCGCCCAGCCGGCGCTCACCCCGACGGCCGCGGCCAGCGCCACCTTGTACGCGGTGATCGCGGTGGCGTCGTTGACCAGGGACTCGCCCTGCAGGATGGTCGTGATGCGGTTCGGCAGCCGCAGCTTGCGGGCGATGGCGGTGGCGGCGACGGCGTCCGGCGGGGCGATCACCGCGCCCAGCACCAGCGCCACCGGCAGCGAGAGCCCCGGCACCAGCAAGTACGCCGCGTACCCGACGGCCACCGTCGCGAAGAGCACGTAGCCCACCGACAGCATGGCGATCGGCCGGACGTTCGCGCGCAGGTCCAGGTACGAGCTGTCCACGGCGGCCGTGTACAGCAGCGGCGGCAGCAGCAGCGGCAGCACGATGTGCGGGTCGAGGGCGTAGGCGGGCACCCCCGGGACGTACGCGGCCAGCAGACCGGCGGCGACCAGCAGCAGCGGTGCGGGCACCGGGGTGCGGCGCGCCAGCCCCGCGACGGCCGCGCTACCGGCGACCAGCGCCACCAGCGGCAATACCTCCATCGAAGATCCACCTCAATCGTCGGCCGCTCGCCCCGAACGCGCGGGCTTGGCCGAGGAGATCCCCATGACTCGCACGGCGGGAACGTATTCTGTACGAGATCAAGCTCCGGTCAAAGCGTGACGCATCGACACTCCGCTGCATCGCAGCTCCGTCCCGTGCGCGCGGTTCGCCCCGAGACTGAAGGCCGGGGTTCCGGTACAAGGAGAATGCGATGAGCGAGTGCACCCACGTTGCCGAACTGCCGCGCCCCGAACCGGTGCCCTCCCACCACACCTGCCCCGAATGCCTGGCCCTCGACAGCCACCCCGTGCAACTGCGGATGTGCCTGTCGTGCGGGTACGTGGCCTGCTGTGATTCCTCGCCCCACCGGCACGCCACCGCACACCACCAGGAGACCGGCCACCCGGTGATGCGGAGCTTCGAACCGGGTGAGACCTGGCGCTGGTGTTTCGTCGACGGTTCGATCGTCTGAAGCGGGGTAGTTCAACCCTCCGCCGGTTCCCCTGATTTGGGCCCCGCAGACCCCTAGCCACTGTGCGTACCCATGGGCTTACCATCAGTCACTGGCTCGCAGGCGGGGTACGCGGGTGCCTAGAGGGGTGCCGCGACACGATCGCCCGGATCGCGATAGCGTCACCGGCGAACAGAGCTCGTACCACCTTGGAGGTGAGGGTGTCCCAGATCGCAGGCGAGCCCGGGACTCAGGACTTCGTGGAAGTCCGGCTGCCCGCTGCGGGTGCCTACCTGTCGGTGCTGCGGACGGCCACGGCCGGTCTCGCGGCACGTTTGGACTTCACCCTCGACGAGATCGAGGACCTCCGCATCGCGGTGGACGAGGCCTGCGCGATCCTGCTCCAGCAGGCCGTGCCGGGCTCCGTCCTCAGTTGCGTGTTCCGGCTGATCGACGATTCGCTGGAAGTGACCGTCTCGGCGCCGACCACCGACGGGCGCGCACCGGAGCGCGACACGTTCGCGTGGACGGTCCTGTCGGCGCTGGCCGGCAAGGTCGAGGCCACGGTCGAGGAGAACCGGACGGTGAGCATCAGCCTCTACAAACAGCGCGGCGCGGGACCAGGCCCGGCGTGAGCGGCGGGGAGATCCCGGTGCGGGGCGGGGATCGGCCCCGGGTACGGCACGAGGTCGACGGCGGCATCCCGGAGCAGCAGCACGCCCGGCCGCACCCGGCTGATGCGGATGCGGAAGACGGCTTTTTGGACTCGGCGGAGCGACGGGCGGGCCCTATGAGCGAGAACCAGCAGGAACAACCACAACCAGACCGGCCGGCCGGGACGGGAGCCGGGGCCGAGGCCCCGCCCCCGGTGGTGCCCCCGGTACCGCCGGTGCCGGTGTTCCCGGTGACTCCGGCGCTGCCGGATCCGCGCGACCGCAGCGGCGCGCGGGCCCTGTTCATCGAGCTGCGGGCGCTGCCCGACGGGTCGGTGGAGAAGGCCGAGCTGCGCAACCGGCTGGTACGGATGCACCTGCCGCTGGTGGAACACCTGGCGCGGCGCTTCCGCAACCGCGGTGAGCCGCTCGACGACCTGACCCAGGTCGCGACGATCGGCCTCATCAAATCCGTGGACCGGTTCGACCCGGACCGCGGGGTCGAGTTCTCCACGTACGCCACGCCCACGGTGGTCGGCGAGATCAAACGCCACTTCCGTGACAAGGGGTGGGCGGTGCGGGTGCCGCGCCGTCTGCAGGAGCTGCGGCTCTCGCTGACGACGGCCACGGCCGAACTGTCCCAGCAGCACGGCCGCTCCCCGACGGTGCACGAACTGGCCGAGCGGCTGGGGATCTCCGAGGAGGAGGTGCTGGAGGGGCTGGAATCGGCCAATGCCTACAGCACGCTCTCCCTCGACGTCCCGGACACCGACGACGAGTCGCCGGCGGTCGCGGACACCCTGGGTGCGGAGGACGAGGCCCTGGAGGGCGTCGAGTACCGCGAGTCCCTCAAGCCGTTGCTGGAGGGCCTGCCGCCGCGGGAGAAGCGGATCCTGCTGCTTCGCTTCTTCGGCAACATGACCCAGTCGCAGATCGCCCAGGAGGTCGGCATCTCCCAGATGCACGTCTCCCGGCTGCTGGCCCGCACCCTGGCCCAGCTCCGCGAGAAGCTCCTCGTCGAGGAATAGTCGAGGAGGAGACGAGGGGGAGTAGACGGACGGGGAACCGACGGGCGGGGAGGAGCCGGACGATCGGTTATCGGGCCTGATCCCCCGGCCCGATGCCCAGGGCCTCGGTCGCCGTCGGATTCACCAGGAGCGCGACGACGGCCACCGCGGCCACGGCCAGCGCCACGGCGGCGGCGATCATCGCGCCGCCGGTGCTGTAGAGGGTCCAGGCCACCGGCAGCGCCATCAGCTGGGTGATCAGGGCCGGGCCGCGGCTCCAGCGGCGGCCCAGGCGCAGCCCGCGGGCCGCGACCAGCGGCAGCGCGGCGAGCGCGAGCAGGGTGATCCCGCCCGTCTCGGCCTGCTGCGGGGAATCGGGGTCACCGGCGATCCCCACGAACAGCATGTAGAGCCCGAGGCCGGCCAGCGCCAGGCCCTCCAGGGCGGTGAGCGCGGCGGCCGCGGTCAGCCGGCCGGGCAGCTCGGCGGTCGGGACGGCGGCGGAGGCGGGGGCGTTCGCGGGCTGCTTCTTACTCACTCCAGCAGAGTAGCGGCGCGTCCCGGACCCCGGAGGGGACGGGCAGTAGGGTCGGCGTCCGAAGGGGTGGGTAGTCTGGCGCTCATGCGTGCACTTCTCGTGGCCAACCCAGCAGCGACGACCACCAGTGCGCGCACGCGCGACGTCCTGACCCATGCCCTGGCCAGCGAGATGAAGCTGGAGGCGGTCACCACCGAGTACCGCGGCCATGCCAGGGACCTGGGGCGCAAGGCCGCGCACGAGGGGCTCGACCTCGTCGTCGCCCTCGGTGGCGACGGCACGGTCAACGAGGTGGTCAACGGGCTCCTGCACAACGGCCCCGATCCGGAGCGGCTGCCGCGGCTGGCGGTGGTTCCCGGCGGCTCCACCAACGTGTTCGCGCGCGCCCTGGGACTGCCCAACGACGCGGTCGAGGCGACCGGCGCCCTGCTGGATGCGCTGCGGGAGCAACGCGAGCGGACGGTGGGCCTGGGCCTGGCGGCCGGCACCCCGGGCACGGAGGACGAGTCGGTCCCGGCCCGCTGGTTCACCTTCTGCGCGGGCTTCGGCTTCGACGCGGGTGTGGTGGGCCGGGTGGAGCAGCAGCGCGAGCGCGGCAAGCGTTCGACGCACGCCCTGTACGTGCGACAGCTGATGCGCCAGTTCTGGGAGGAACCGAACCGGCGTCACGGCACGGTCACCTTGGAGCGCCCCGGCGCGGACCCGGTGACCGATCTGGTGCTGTCGATAGTGTGCAATACGTCACCGTGGACGTATCTGGGGAATCGTCCGCTTTACGCCTCGCCCGAAGCCTCGTTCGATACTGCGCTTGACGTATTGGCACTGAACCGTTTGTCAACTCCAGCAGTCGCGCGGTACGCGACACAGCTCCTGACCTCCACTCCTGAGCGGGGTCCACACGGCAAGCACGCGGTGTCTCTGCACGATCTGACCGACTTCACCTTGCATTCGAAGGTTCCGCTTCCCTTCCAGATGGACGGTGATCACCTCGGACTGCGGACCAGCGTTCGGTTCACAGGCGTACGCCGGGCACTGCGTGTGATTGTGTGAGTAGAAGGGCCCGGAGGCCTTTCACTCGAACGTTTACGCGCCAGTCCACCCTCACGATGTAGGGCTGTGACCTAGTAGACACCGACGAATCAAAAAAAACTTTCCGGAAGGGGTTGTATCCCCGTCCGAGGTTTGCGAATCTCTTCATGGCGATCGGGACAGCCCGCAACACCCGGCACCCACACAGACCGCCAGAACCCCTCCACGAATCTCTAACTGATCACCCGCGTGAAACCGGGCGGTCGCCCTTCCCTCGCGGGGGGATTCGTGAAAGCGTTCACATTCACAAGCAACTTGCCCGCAATACAAGGAGATGGAGCAGCCATGGACTGGCGTCACAACGCCGTTTGTCGTGAGGAAGACCCGGAACTCTTCTTCCCCATCGGCAACACCGGTCCTGCGCTGCTGCAGATCGAGGAAGCCAAGGCCGTCTGCCGCCGTTGCCCCGTCATGGAGCAGTGCCTGCAGTGGGCGCTCGAGTCCGGTCAGGACTCCGGTGTCTGGGGCGGTCTCAGCGAGGACGAGCGCCGCGCCATGAAGCGCCGCGCCGCTCGCAACCGGGCGCGCAACGCCAGCGCCTGACAACGACTTTCGAGCCTCGACGCGCAGCGCGTAGTAACCGAACAAGCGCTCAGCACCGTGCTCTTGAGCCCCGGACCGAATGATTCGGTCCGGGGCTCAGTGCTGTTCGGGAAAGCCGGACCGTAACGCTGAGTCACGGCACGGCTGCTACTTCTGCGGGCTGGACGGGATGTCGAGGACGACCTTGGTGCCGCGCGGCTCGGCCGGGAGCATGTCGAACGTGCCGCCGAGCTCCCCCTCCACGAGGGTCCGTACGATCTGCAGCCCGAGGTTGCCGGCGCGCTGGGGGTCGAACCCCTCGGGCAGACCGCTGCCGTCGTCGAGCACGGTGATCAGCAGCCGGCCGTCGGTGCGACCGGTTCCGCTGCGGATCGCGGCCACCTCCACGGTGCCGCCCTCCCCCTGGGTGAAGGCGTGCTCCAGGGCGTTCTGCAAGATCTCCGTCAGCACCATCGACAGCGGAGTGGCAACCTCCGCGTCCAGGATCCCGAACCTGCCGACGCGCCGGCAGGCGACCTTCCCCGGGGAGATCTCCGAGACCATCGCGATGACGCGGTCGGCGATCTCGTCGAACTCGACCCGCTCGTCGAGGTTCTGAGACAGCGTCTCGTGCACGATCGCGATCGATCCGACACGGCGCACGGCCTCGTTCAGCGCCTCGCGGCCCTGCGGCGAATCCATCCGGCGGGACTGGAGCCGCAACAGTGCGGCCACGGTCTGGAGGTTGTTCTTCACCCGGTGGTGGATCTCCCGGATGGTCGCGTCCTTGGTGATCAATTCGCGTTCGCGACGACGCAGTTCGGTGACGTCGCGGCACAGCACCAGGGAGCCGATCCGAGTGCCCTTCGGCTTGAGCGGGATGGCGCGGAGCTGGATGACCCCGCCGTTGCCGTCGACCTCGGTCTCCCGGGGGGCCCAGCCGCTGGCGAGCTTGACCAGGGCCTCGTCCACCGGTCCGCGGGAGGGGGCGAGTTCGGCCGTGATGTTGCCCAGGTGCTGACCCACGAGGTCGGAGGCGAGGCCGAGCCGGTGGTAGGCGGAGAGCGCGTTCGGCGAGGCGTAGGTGACCACGCCGTCGGCGTCGAGGCGGATCAGGCCGTCCCCGACCCGCGGGGAGGCGTCCATGTCGACCTGCTGGCCGGGGAACGGGAAGGAGCCCGCCGCGATCATCTGTGCGAGGTCGGAGGCGGACTGGAGGTAGGTCAGCTCCAGCCGGCTCGGTGTACGCACAGTGAGCAGATTGGTGTTGCGCGCGATCACTCCCAGTACCCGCCCCTCGCGGCGGACGGGGATCGACTCAACGCGGACCGGTACCTCCTCGCGCCACTCGGGGTCGCCCTCGCGCACGATCCGGCCCTCGTCGAGCGCGGCGTCCAGCAGCGGGCGGCGGCCGCGCGGCACCAGGTGGCCGACCATGTCGTCCTGGTACGAGGTGGGGCCGGTGTTCGGGCGCATCTGGGCGACCGAGACGTACCGCGTGCCGTCGAGGGTGGGAACCCACAGGACGAGGTCGGCGAAGGACAGGTCGGAGAGCAGCTGCCACTCCGAAACCAGCAGGTGGAGCCACTCCAGGTCGGTTTCACCGAGAGCGGTGTGCTGGCGTACGAGGTCGTTCATGGAGGGCACGTTGCGAGCGTACCCCGGGTATGCGCCATGACTTTCCCCACGACGGTACTCAGGAGTATCCAAGGGGGGCGCGAGCCGCGTACTGTTGGAGGAAGTGACGGGTTTCCAGGCCCTGTCATTGGATGGACAGAACAGAATGGTCTAGTCCACAATTGATTTCAGAACCTCCGCCCTCCCCGCACAGGAGGACGGATCGAGGTAAGCGGCGCGCTCTGCCCTGACCGCGCAGGCACCTCCACCGGCCGTCGGGAACCGCACACCTGTCGGCCGTAAGTACTCCGGGCTACGGTGCCGGGCGGGTCGAGGGTCCCGTCCTGCACCGTGGCCCAGAGGAACTCCCGCGCGAAGAGCGCGCTCCGGCCGGTCAGGCCGCGGGCCAGGCCAGCAGGGCCCGCTCGGCCACCGCCTCCAGTTCTTCCCGGGTCGCCCCGTCGCGCGACTGCTGGGACATCCCCTGGAGCACCGCTCCGGCGTACCGGGCCAGCGCCCGCGCGTCTGTGTCCGCGGGCAACACCCCCGTCGCCACGTCGGCCCGGATCCGGCTCTCGAACATCACCAGGTTGGCGTTGCGGCGCTCGCGGAGCGCCTGCGCCACCTCGTCCGAGGTGGTGTTGATCGCGGCACTGATCACCATGCAGCCCGGCGGGTGGGCCGGGTCGGTGTAGATGTCGGCGGCCTCGCGCAGGATGCGGGCGACGGCCGCCCGGGCGGTGGGTTCCTCGGCGAGCGCCACGCCCGCAAAGTCCGCGTACCGGCCGCCGTACACCACCACGACCTCGTCGAAGAGCTTGCGCTTGTCGCCGAAGGCCGCGTAGAGGCTGGGCGCGCTGATGCCGAGCGAGGCGGTCAGGTCGGAGATGGAGGTCGCCTCGTAGCCGCGCTCCCAGAAGGCGAGCATCGCCTTGTCGAGGGCGGCGTCGCGGTCGAAGGAACGGGGCCTGCCGCGCTGTCCGGTCACCATGCCCGCATTCTATAGCGGGCGCTAGGAAATCTGGTACGTTCATTTCTGTAGCGACCACTAGCGATTACCGGAGGGGGGCGCGTCATGGGCGTGCTCAAGGGAAAGACGGCACTGGTCACCGGCGGCAGTCGGGGCATCGGGCGGGCCGTGGCGGAGCGGTTGGCGCGGGACGGGGCGCTCGTCGCGGTGCACTACGGGCGCAACGGCGCAGCGGCGAAGGAGACCGTCGCGGCGATCGGGGCGGCCGGCGGGCGGGCCTTCGCCATCGGGGCGGAGCTCGGCGTCCCCGGCGACGCCCGGGCCCTCTGGGCCGCGTACGCGGCCCATCCCGACCACACCGAGGGCGTGGACGTCTTGGTCAACAACGCCGGGGCGGCGGCCTTCGCGGGGATCGCGGACACGGACGAGGAGACGTACGACCGGGCGCACGCCCTCAACGCCAAGGCACCGTTCTTCGTGATCAAGTACGGGCTGGAGCGACTGCGCGACGGGGGCCGGATCGTGAACGTGACCGGCACCCCGGACATCGCCCTGCCGGCCATCCTGGCCACGGTCACGGCCAAGGGCGCCACGAACGCACTGACCCGGTCGCTGGCCGCCGAACTGGCTCCGCGCGGCATCACCGTGAACTCGGTCGGCCCCGGCATCACCGAGACCGACCTCAATGCGGACCTCCTCGCCGACGGGGCGACCCGGTCCCACCTGGCCGCCCGCTCGGTCTTCCATCGGGTGGGCACGGCCGAGGAGGTCGCCGACGTGGTGGCCTTCCTGGCCTCGCCGGACTCCCGCTGGGTGACGGGCCAGCACCTGGACGCGACGGGCGGCCTCCAGCTGGCGCTGATCTAGTGCCGTGACCGGAAGGGTTCGCCGGTTCGCGGCGTCCGGTGCCGTGGGGCGGGACTTCGCGGACACGCCCTGACGGCGCTACGGCCGTTCGGAGGGGATGGAGCTGGGGACGGTGGGGAGCACGATGCCCCGCGGGGCCTCGGACGGCCCTTCGCCGGCCGCCGCGACCGCCATGAGGTCGGGCAGTTCGTAGGGCTCCGCGCCGTCGAGGTCGACCTCGTAGCCGATGTCCCCGAGGCTCGCCGCCGTCAGCCGGCTCAGCGGGTTGCCGGCTTCGGCGATGGTCGGCGACATCAGCTCATTGCCGAAGACCGTCTCGCGCCAGTGGCTTCCCGCGCTGCCCGGTCCGCCGACGTTCGCGACCGGGACCGAGAGGGGCTGCCCCTCACCGCGGAGAATGCCGAACTCCGCCATGGCGCCGGGGCCGACGAAGGTGGGGTTGCTGGGAATGCCGGGGGTGGGGGGCCAGTCCTTCAGAAGACCGAAGGCGCTCCAGACGAACGCGCCGATCCCCAGGCAGTGGCCCATCTCGTGGGTGATGACGTCGAGCAGCGAGCCGTCGTCTTCCATCTGGCCGAGGTCGGCCTTGTCGAACCGCATGACGGCCTTCGCCGGGAGTCCCGCCCCGGCGAGCGCCGTCTGCGGCCGGAAGACGCGCGGCCCGGCCTCTCCGAGGACGCCGAAGACGCCGTCGAGGAACACTCCTTCGGCGTCGATCAGGATGTCGTCGACGATCACGTCGCCGCTGAAGTCGTGGATGACCGCGGTCTCCAGGTCGCCGACGATGACCCGTGCCCAGCGCTCGGCCGCCTCGGCGAAGACGTCCTTCTGATTGTTGGACAGCCCTCCGATGAAGCGGACCTCGATCTGGAACGGCGAGGTGGTCTCCGCGAGATCGGCGGCGCGCGTGGCGCTCGCCACGGCTTTGTAACTCTCGAAGGCGTAGGTCGGATTCCTGGCCATGACTACCACTCCAATCGCACATAGCACGACTTACCTACCAAAGCCACCTTATGCGACAAATGAGTTGTAGACAGGGCAACTAATCGCAGGTCAGACGGGCTGCGGCACCGTGCACCGCATCGGCCTCCCGAGTGACCTCCCGGGAGGCCGGGCGGCGGGATCGGGATCACCATGGAAAGCGGCGAGACCCCCGCCGCGCCCGGCTCCCTCTGCTAGATTGGTCTATACCACCCGACCCACTCCAGATCGGCAGGCCCCGCGTGGAAGTTGTCATCGTCCCGGACGCCAAGGCAGGCGGCGAGCTCATCGCGGAGGCCATGGCCGCCCTGGTGCGGCGCAAGCCCGACGCCCTGCTCGGCGTGGCGACCGGCTCTACCCCGCTGCCCGTCTACGAGGCCCTCGCCGCCAAGGTCAAGGCCGGCCGGGTCGACGCCTCGAGGGCCCGGATCTGCCAGCTCGACGAGTACGTCGGCCTGCCGGCCGGGCACCCCGAGTCCTACCGCGCGGTCGTGCTCCGCGAGGTCGTGGAGCCCCTGGGCCTGTCCGAGGCCTCGTTCATGGGCCCCGACGGTTCGGCCGAGGACATCGTCGGCGCGTGCGAGGCCTACGACCGCGCCCTGGCCGAGGCCGGCGGCGTCGACCTCCAACTGCTCGGCATCGGCACGGACGGCCACATCGGCTTCAACGAGCCCTGCTCCTCGCTCGCCTCCCGCACCCGCATCAAGACGCTGACGCAGCAGACCCGTGTGGACAACGCGCGCTTCTTCGACAACGACCTGGAGCAGGTGCCGCACCACGTCATCACCCAGGGCATCGGCACCATCCTCGACGCCCGCCACCTGGTGCTCCTGGCCACCGGCGAGGGCAAGGCCGAGGCCGTCGTGCAGACCGTCGAGGGCCCGCTGTCCGCGCTGGTCCCGGCCTCCGCGCTGCAGCTGCACCGGCACGCCACCGTGATCGTGGACGAGGCCGCGGCCTCGAAGCTGAAGCTGGCCGACTACTTCCGCCACACCTACGCCAACAAGCCCGCCTGGCAGGGCCTGTAGCCGCACCGGCGCGACACGAAGGGCCTGGACTCCCCTGGGGGCCAGGCCCTTCGGCGTGTGCGGGTGCGGGGCGCTGCACGACGCCTCCGGGCGCTGCCCGGACCCGGTCCGCAGGGGCCGCTACGCCCCCGCGATGACTTCCGCCGCAGCCCGGCCGCAGACGCGGGACGCGCCGTGCGTCGCGATGTAGAGGGCTCCGCGGGGCTCCGTCCGCGGCAGGCCCATCTCGACGACGACCGTGTCCGGGCGGGCCGCGACCAGCGCGTCGAGGGCCTCGGTCATCCAGGGGTGTCGGTGCGCGTCACGGACCACCGCGACGACGGTGCGGTCCCCCGCCGCCACCAGCACGTCCCCGGCGGAAGAGCCCTCGGGGTAGACGCCCGCCGCGGTGCCCGGGAGCAGCTCGGCGAGTTCCGCCGCCACGCCCCAGGGGGTCTCGTCCCCCACAGCGATGTTCGCGACGGGCGCGAGCGTGGCGACGTAGGGCGCCGTGAGCGGCTTGGTCGAGCCGGTGACGAGCACGGCGCGGCGGGCGGCGGTCAGCCCTATGCCGGACGCGCGGCTCCCCTCCGGCTGCGCGTCCGGCCGGGCTCCGCGGGTCCATGCGGCGAGCGCGCGGACGCGGGCGGCGGCGTCGGCGAGGCGCTCCTCGGGCAGTGCCCCCTCGCGGACGGCCGTGACCAGCGCATCGCGCAGCCGCAGGACGGTGGCTTCGTCGGCGAGTCCGCCGCCGACGCAGATGGCGTCGGCGCCGGCCGCGATGGCCAGGACCGAGCCGCGTTCGATCCCGTACGTTCCGGCGATGGCGTTCATCTCCATGCCGTCGGTGACGATGAGGCCCTGGTAGCCGAGCTCGCCCCGCAGCAGGCCGGTCAGGATCTGCGGGCTGAGCGTGGCCGGGCGGGTCGCGTCGAGGGCGGGCACCAGGATGTGCGCGCTCATCACGGCCTTGGTGCCGGCCTCGATCGCCGCCTTGAAGGGGACGAGTTCGCGGGCCTGGAGGGTGTCCAGGTCCACGTCGATGCGCGGCAGGGCGTGGTGCGAGTCGACGTTGGTGTCGCCGTGGCCCGGGAAGTGCTTGGTGCACGCGGCCACTCCGGCGGCCTGGAGGCCCTGGACGTAGGCGGCGGCGTGCCGGGCGGCGAGGTGGGTGTCGGCGCCGAAGGACCGTACGCCGATCACCGGGTTGTCCGGGTTGGAGTTGACGTCGGCGGAGGGGGCCCAGTTGAGGTTGACCCCGCACTCGGCGAGGCGCCGGCCCAGCTCGCGGGCGACGTCCCGGGTGAGGCCGGTGTCGTCGACGGCGCCGAGGGCCAGGTTGCCGGGGAAGGACGAACCGCCGCGGGCCTCCAGGCGGGTGACGTCGCCGCCCTCCTCGTCGATGGCGACCAGGACGTCGTCGCGCTCGGTGCGCAGCTGCGCGGTCAGCGCGGCGAGCTGCTCGGGCGAGGCGATGTTGCGGCCGAACAGGCCGACGGCGGTGAGGCCTTCGCCGACCCGGCGGAGCAGCCATGCGGGGGCGGTGGTGCCCTCGAAGCCGGGCTGGAGGACGGCGAGGGCGTCGCGGGTGAGCGTATCGGTGTGGTGCGCAAGGACGGTCATGGCAGCGTCATCCCTTCACGGCGCCGGCGGTCATGCCGCCGACTGCCTTGCGCTGGAGGAAGATGAAGATCAGCAGGACCGGGACCGCGAAGAGCGAGGAAGCGGCCATGGTGGCGCCCCAGTCGTTGCCGAAGGCGGTCATGAACTCGGTCAGCCAGAGCGGCAGGGTCTGCGCGCGCTTGTCCTTGTTGAGGATCAGGACCATGGCGAACTCGTTCCAGGCCGTGATGAAGCCGAAGAGCGAGGTGGACATCAGGCCGGGGGCCAGCAGCGGGAAGATCACCTTGCGGAAGGCCTGGCCGCGGGTGCAGCCGTCGATCTGGGCGGCCTCCTCCAGGGTCACCGGGACGGCGGCGATGAAGCCGCGCAGGGTCCAGATGGTGAAGGGGAGGATCATCACGAAGTAGATCGCGGTGAGCAGCGGGAGGCTGTTCAGCATCTCGCCGTCGCGGGCGATCATGTACATCGCGATGACCATGACCTCCCAGGGGGCCATCTGGGCCATCATCACGGTGAGGACCAGGCCCTTGCGGCCCTTGAACCTCATCCGGGCGATGGCGAAGCTCGCGGCGAGGGCGACGAGCAGGGCAAGCAGGACGGCGCCGACGGTGACCAGGACGCTGTTGGTGACGTACGTCCAGAAGTTGTCGACCCCGGTGGCCTTGGCGAAGTTGTCCGTCGTCGGCGTGAAGACGAAGACGGGGTCCTTCGTGAGCATCTGGTCGGCCGGCTTGAGGGCCGAGGAGAACATCCAGTACACGGGGAAGACGAAGACCAGGGCCAACAGGAGTGCGCCGAGGTTCTTGGCCACGGCTGCGGGGCGTACCGGGCGGCGGGTGCGGAGCTGTTGTGCGGGCCTCTCGGAAGCCGCGGGCTTCGGGGCGGTGGTCGTGCTCACTGCTCCTCCTCCTGCTTCAGGATCAGGCGGAAGTAGAAGGACATGACGATCACGAGGATCAAGATCGTCAGGACGGAGATCGCGGCGGCGAGGCCGTAGTGGGCCTGGCTCTGGCCCTCGACGTAGGCGAAGACCGGCAGGATCTCGGAGGCGCGGTCCGGGCCGCCCTTGTTCATCGCGTAGACCTGGGTGAAGGCCTTGAACACCCAGATCACCTCGAGGAAGGTGGTGATGAGGAAGAAGGGCTTCAGGTTCGGGAAGACGATCTTCCAGAAGGTCTGCCAGCCGTTGGCCCCGTCCATGCGGGCGGCTTCGTACAGCTCGGCGCCGACGGTGGTGAGGCCGGCGTACATGTTGAGGGCGACGAACGGGATGGAGCCCCAGACCACCAGGATCGTGACGATCACCATGGTGGAGAGGCCGGTCTCCATCCAGTTGTGCTGCTCGTAGCCGGAGAAGCCGGCGGTGCGCATGACCCAGTTCATGACGCCGAACTGCTCGTCGAACAGCCAGCGGAAGACCTGTACCGAGGCGACGATGGGCATGGCCCAGGCCATCACCAGGGCCATCGAGAGGACCAGTCGCATCTTCTTGCCGAGCTTGTTCAGCAGGATGCCGATCAGGCTGCCCAGCACCATGATCAGCGCGACGTTGGCGAGGGTGAAGGCGAAGCTGCGGACGACGACGGTCCAGAAGTTCGTGTCACCGAGCAGCTCGGTGTAGTTGTCGAGTCCCGCGAAGGGGTACTTCCGCTGGATGAACTCGATCTTGTTGATGTCCTGGAGGGACAGGATCACGTTCTTGATCAGCGGGTACAGCAGGAGCGTCGCGAGGGCGAGCACCGCGGGCGCGACCAACAGGTAGGGCAGCCACCCGGTGGGGAGCGGCTTTCTGCCTCCGCGAGGCGGCGCGTGGCTGGCGCCGGTTGCTGGGGCCGGCGTCTCGGGCAGTCCGGCGGACTTCGGTGGTGCGTCCTGTGGAGCGCTGGTCACCGCTCCCTGGGAGTGCACGGTCATGGCTTGGCTTCCTCGCGGTTGACTGTGGAGTCAAATGCGCGACCGGGGGCGCGGCGGGTGTCCGGGCACCTGCCGCACCCCCCGGTGCGTTCACACGGCTGGGTCGTGCGGGTACTGCGGGGCGGGACTACTTGTTGATGCGCTTCGCGATCTCCGCGTCCGCGTCCGCGCCCGCCTTGGCGGCGTCCTCACCCTTCAGGACCTTGGTCATGAACTCCTTGATGGGGTTCGGCTCGGTCTCGACGTTCGCCCAGCCCGCGGTGACCGGGGTGATCTTGCCGTTGGCGCCGGCCTTGCCCATGGCCTCGGCGAAGGAGCCCGCGGCGGGGGCGAAGTTGGCACCGGCCTGGTTGGGGAGCAGTGCGCCCTTGGTCTCGGTGGCGTACTTGGTCATCTGGTCCTTGCCTGCGGCCAGGGCCAGCCACTCCTTGGCGAGCTCCTTGTTCTTGGAGCGCTCGGCGATGGCGAGGTTCGAGCCGCCGATGAAGACGGTGCCGGACTTGTCGGCGGTCTTGCCCGGGATCGGGAAGTAGCCGAAGTCGGCTTCCTTGCCCGCTTCCTTCAGGGCCTTCTCCGCGCCGCTGGCCTCCCAGCCGAGACCGATCCAGGAGGCGACGCCGCCCTTGGGAACGATGTCGGTGGCCTGCTGCGGGGTGGCCTCGTCCTTGTCCTTGGGGGCGGTGGAGAAGGACTGGAGCTTCTTGTAGAAGTCCATGGCGGAGGCGGCCTGCGGGGTGCCCAGTCCACCCTTCCACTTGCTGCCGTCCTTGAGGGCGAGGTCGCCGCCCTCGTCCCAGATCAGGCCCGCGAGGACGTACCAGCTCTGGCCGGGCAGGTAGATCGGCTGCGAGGCCGGGTCGGCCGCCTTCAGCTTCTCCAGGCCCGCGACCCACTCGTCGCGGGTGGTGGGCGGGGTGACGCCGGCCTTCGCGAAGGCCTTCTTGTCGTAGATGACGACGCGGTTGGCGGCGTACCAGGGGGCGGAGTAGAGCTTGCCCTCGACCTCGGCCGAGGCGAGCATGCTCTTCTGCCAGGCGTCGGCGCCGAGCTGGGCCCTGTCCTTCGTCAGGTCGGCGAGGCCGCCGGTGACCGCGTAGCCTGCGGTCTGCGTGTTGCCGAGCTCAAGAACGTCCGGAGGGTTGTTCTCGGAAAGGGCCGTGGTGACCTTCTCCTGGATGCCGGTCCACTTCTGCTCCTCGACCTTGACGGTCACACCGGGGTGCTTGGCCGAGAACTCCTTGTTGACCTCTTCGATCCAGGCCTTCGGCGCGGAGCCGTCCATGACCCAGACGGTGATCTCCTTGGGACCCGCGTCGGCCTTGGCCTTGTCGTCGTCCCCATTGCCACAAGCCGCGAGGCCGATAACCATGCCCGCGACTCCAACCGCCGCGATGAGCTTGCGCTTCACGCCACCCTCCTCAGGGATGCCTGCCTGCACTTCCCTTGCCCGCCGCGGTGACATACGCGAAGTACTGCCGTGGGGCCGGGATCTGATCCATATTGGTTTAGACCAGTAGCTGGAGCTTGGCCTAGACCTTTAGGGGTGTCAAGGGTCTAATGAGCGGGTGCCCGGTCCGTTATCGGACCGACACCTGGGGAGAGAGAAGGCCTGTCCCCCCTTACGTGTCACGATGTGACCGCACATATCGGAGGAGCCGGTGACGGCAGCGAAACTGGAGTCGGGAAGGCGGGCGGCGATGGCCACCGAAGGGGCGACCACGGAGCCGGAAGGCGGGGCGGCCACTCGCACGGCGCGTGTGCCCAAGTACTACCGACTCAAGCGGCACTTGCTCGACATGACCGAGACGCTGCCGCCCGGCACGCCGGTGCCGCCCGAGCGCACGCTCGCGGCCGAGTTCGACACCTCGCGGACCACCGTCCGGCAGGCCCTCCAGGAACTGGTCGTAGAGGGACGACTGGAGCGGATCCAGGGCAAAGGCACCTTCGTCGCCAAGCCCAAGGTCTCCCAGGCCCTGCAACTGACCTCGTACACGGAGGACATGCGGGCCCAGGGTCTAGAACCCACCTCCCAGCTCCTCGACATCGGCTACGTGACGGCCGACGACACCCTCGCCGGACTGCTCAAGATCACCACCGGCGGGCGGGTGCTGCGCATCGAGCGGCTGCGCCTGGCCAGCGGTGAGCCGATGGCCATCGAGACCACCCACCTCTCGGCCAAGCGCTTCCCGGCGCTCCGCCGGTCGCTGGCCAAGTACACCTCCCTCTACACCGCGCTCGCCGAGGTGTACGACGTGCACCTGGCCGAGGCCGAGGAGACCATCGAGACCTCACTGGCCACCCCGCGCGAGGCCGGCCTGCTCGGCACCGACGTCGGGCTGCCGATGCTGATGCTCTCCCGGCACTCCCTGGACGCCGACGGCGAACCGGTGGAGTGGGTGCGGTCGGTGTACCGCGGCGACCGCTACAAGTTCGTCGCCCGGCTCAAGCGCCCCGCCGTCTGACCTCGCCCGACCTCGCCGCCCGCCGGGCCCCGCGTACCCCGTTCCTTCACATACCGGAATACGGACGGGGTCTTACGCTCAGCGGGCAATCCCCCGTAGATTCCCTGCGCTTACGCAGATGATCGACGAGGGGACGAGGTCATGCCTGAACCGGAAGCAACAGGGACAGAACGGGACTCGGCGAGTCCGGGAAACACGCCGGGCTCGCCCTCTCCCAAGTCCATCGCCGCGTGGGTGCTCGTCGGACTCGTCGGTGCCATCGGCTGGGGCGTGCTGGCGCTCTCGCGCGGCGAGGAGATCTCCGCCGCCTGGCTGCTCGCCGCCGCGCTGGGCTCGTACGCGATCGCCTACCGCTTCTACGCGCGCTTCATCGCGGACCGCGTACTGAAGGTGGACGCCACCCGGGCCACCCCCGCCGAACGCCTGGACAACGGCGTCGACTTCCACCCCACCGACCGCCGGGTGCTCTTCGGCCACCACTTCGCGGCCGTGGCCGGCGCCGGCCCGCTCGTCGGCCCGGTGCTCGCCGCACAAATGGGCTATCTGCCGGGCACCATCTGGATCGTCGCCGGCGTGATCTTCGCCGGGGCCGTCCAGGACATGGTCACGCTGTTCTTCTCCACCCGCCGCGACGGGCGTTCGCTCGGCCAGATGGCCCGGGACGAGATCGGCCCCGTCGGCGGGGCCGCCGCCCTGGTCGCCGTGTTCGCCATCATGATCATCCTGCTGGCGGTGCTGGCCCTGGTCATCGTCAACGCCCTGGCGCACTCGCCCTGGGGCGTCTTCTCCATCGGCATGACCATCCCGATCGCCGTCTTCATGGGCTTCTACCTGCGCGTCCTGCGGCCGGGCCGGGTCACCGAGGTCTCCGTCATCGGCGTCGCGCTGCTGCTGCTCGCCATCGTCGCGGGCGGCTGGGTCGCCGAGTCCTCCTTCGCCGGCACCTTCACCCTGGAGAAGGAGACGCTGGTCATCTGGATGGTGGTGTACGGCTTCCTGGCATCGGTGCTGCCGGTGTGGATGCTGCTCGCGCCCCGCGACTACCTCTCCACCTTCATGAAGGTCGGCACGATCGCGCTCCTCGCGCTCGGCGTGGTCATCGCGATGCCCACCCTGAAGATGCCCTCGGTCACCGACTTCGCGGCGAGCGGCGACGGGCCGGTCTTCGCCGGGTCGATGTTCCCCTTCGTCTTCATCACCATCGCCTGTGGCGCCCTCTCCGGCTTCCACGCCCTGGTCTCCTCGGGAACCACCCCGAAGATGATCCAGAAGGAGACCCAGGTCCGCATGATCGGCTACGGCGCCATGCTGACCGAGTCCTTCGTCGCCGTCATGGCGATCATCGCGGCCTGCATCATCGAGCCCGGCCTCTTCTTCGCGGTCAACTCCCCCGGCGGGGTCATCGGCACCACGGTCGAGTCCGCCTCCCAGGCGGTGACCAACTTCGGCTTCGCCATCTCCCCCGAGGCGCTCGCCCAGGCCGCCAAGGACGTCGAGGAAGCCAGTCTGCTCTCGCGCACGGGCGGCGCTCCGACCTTCGCACTCGGAATGTCGGAGATCTTCTCCGCCGTGGTCGGCGGCGCCGGCATGAAGGCGTTCTGGTACCACTTCGCCATCATGTTCGAGGCGCTCTTCATCCTGACGACGCTCGACGCGGGCACCCGCGTGGGTCGGTTCATGCTCCAGGACACCCTCGGCAACGTGCACAAGTCCTTCAAGGACGTCAGCTGGAAGCCCGGCGTGTGGTTCGCGAGCGCGATCGTCGTCGGCGGCTGGGGCTACTTCCTGTGGGTCGGCATCAAGGACCCGCTCGGCGGCATCAACCAGCTCTTCCCGCTCTTCGGCATCGCCAACCAGCTGCTCGCCGCGGTCGCGCTGGCCGTCTGCACCACGCTGCTGATCAAATCCGGCCGGCTCAAGTGGGCCTGGGTGACGGGCGTTCCGCTGGTCTGGGACGCCACGGTGACCCTCACCGCGAGCTACCAGAAGATCTTCTCCGAGGACGTCAAGGTCGGGTTCTTCGCCCAGCGCGACAAGTACCAGGCCGGAATCGACGCCGACAAGGTGCTGGCGCCCGCCAAGAACATGGACGACATGCACACCGTGGTCACCAACGCCACGGTCGACGGCGTGCTGTGCACCTTCTTCGCCCTCCTGATCATCGTGGTCCTCGCGGACGCGGCCCGGACCTGCCTCAAGGCCGTCCGCGACCCGGGGTCGGCGACCCTCTCCGAGACCCCGTGGACCAAGTCGAAGATCGTCGCCCCGGCCGGCCTGATCGCGACCGCCGAGGAACGCGCGGAGCTCGCCGCCGTGGGCCCGGACGCGGGCGGCGGACACGTCAAGGAGCCGGTGGCGTGAGCACCGTACGGGGCGCGCTGGCCAGGGCCCGGTTCTTCGTACGGGAGTTCTCCGGGGAGGCCGCGTACGACCGCTACGTGGCCCACGCCCGCTCCCACGACCCGGACGCGGAGGTCCTCACCCGCCGCGCCTTCGAACGCGCCCGTACGGACGCCCGCGAGGCGGACCCCCGCGAGGGCTTCCGCTGCTGCTGACGGGCCGAGGGGCCCCGCCGCGCACCGCGGCGGGGCCCCTCGGCCGTGGTCAGCGCACCCAGTCCTTGAGGGGCTCGGTCGGGAGGGTGATGCCGACGGGGTCGGGGAGCTTGACGTCCTTGCCGAAGGGGACGGTGCGGACGGTCTCGTACCGATGCCCGTCGGGTTCACTGTGGACCGAGACCTCACAGCTGTCCCTGTCGATCAGCAGATAGACGGGAATGCCGGTCTCGGCGAAGGCCCGCGGCTTCTCGATCCGGTCACGGCGGTCGGTGTCGGAGTCGTACGAAGTGACCTCCACGACCATCAGAACAGCGTCCGGGGCAACCCACTCGCCCTGCGCCTTCATGAAGCCGCTCGGCGCCAGGACCCCATCCGGCCGGGCACGCCCATCGCGATACTGCTGCACCTGCAAACCTTGCTCGCCATAGAGGAAGAGCTCAGGACGATGCTGGATGCAGATGCGCATGAGCCACTCGATGATCAGTCCGTGGTCCCCGTCCGGCACCGCCTTAACCCCCAGCTTCCCATCGATGAATTCCAACCGCAGCCCCTCCACCTCTCTGGCGCCTATACGCGCGAGGGTCTCGAACTCCTCGGTCAGCATGTGGGGGCGGTCGGTCATCACGGTCATGCCTCGCTCACCTTCCTCGACGGTGCTGCTTCCGACGATAGCGCCGGGCGTGGACACCCGTCCTGCACACTCGACCGCATGGACATGGTGATCAGAACGGCGGTGCCCGCCGACTACGCGGAGCTGGGCGAGATCACGGCGCGGGCCTACCTCGCCGACGGGCACCTGGACTTCAACGAGGACGACGCCTACCTGAACGTGCTGCGCGACGTGGCCGGCCGGGCCGCCCGGGCCGAGGTGCTCGTCGCCGAGCGGGACGGACGGTTGCTGGGCGGTGTGACGTTCGCCGCTCCGGGCAGTCCGCTCGCCGACGTCGCGGCCCCCGACGAGGCGGAGTTCCGGATGCTCGCGGTGGCCCACGAGGCGCGCGGCCAGGGCGTCGGCGAGGCTCTGGTGCGGGCTTGCATCGAGCGGGCGCGGGCCGTGGAGGGCGTGCGCGGCCTGGCCCTGTCCACCCAGCGCAGCATGGCCGGCGCCCATCGGATCTACGCGCGCCTGGGCTTCGTACGCACTCCGGGGCGGGATTGGGCGCCGATCGAGGGCCTGACACTCCTCACTTACCGGCTCAAGCTGTAGCCACGCCGACACTACATGTGGGGGTTACCGCACAGGGCCGCCCCCACATGTATGCTCATGCCTGCTGTCGCTGCAGGGGAATCCGGTGCGAATCCGGAACTGTCCCGCAACGGTATGAAGTGTCCGGCTACCGGACGCCAAGTCCGATGACCTGCCGACAGCGCGCCCGGCTCGACCGAACCGGGTGCCGATTCGTCCGGGCCTCGCGGTTGGGCCGGTGGACGCCATGCGGGGTACGCGTTCTCGTCGCGCCCGCGTGCGCCCGCTCGCGCCCCGCCCCGCCGATGACCGGGCCGAGCGAGGGAGAGCTCCCGCCGTGACCATCGCGCCTTCCGCACCGCGCGCCGAGTCCACTTCTGGCGACAACACCGAGGGCCCGGGGGCCACGCTGCTGCGTACCCTCACCGAACTGACGGCGGACCTCCCCGACACCGACCCCGGCCGGGTCGCGGCCTCCGCGCTGCGCGGCCGCAGCTCCGCGGCCGACGACGCCGAACTGCGCGGGCTGGCCACGGAGGCCGCCGCCGGTCTGATCTCGGAGGACCCGGCCTACTCCCGGCTCGCCGCCCGCCTGCTGACGCTGGCCGTGCGCGACGAGGCCGCGAGCCAGGGCTCCACCTCCTTCTCGGCCTCCGTCGAGGTCGGCCACCGCGAGGGCCTCATCGCCGACCGCACCGCCGAGTTCGTCCGCACCCACGCGGCCCGGCTCGACTCGCTCGTCGAGCTGACCCTCGCCGAGGGCGCCGACGACCGCTTCGGCTTCTTCGGTCTGCGCACCCTGCACAGCCGCTACCTGCTGCGCCACCCGATCACCCGTCAGGTCATCGAGACCCCGCAGTACTTCATGCTGCGCGTGGCCTGCGGCCTGGCCGCCGACGAGAGCGTCCAGGCAGTGGAGGAAGTGGCCTCGCTGTACCGGCTGATGAGCCGCCTGGACTACCTGCCGTCCTCCCCCACGCTCTTCAACTCCGGCACCCGGCACCCGCAGATGTCCTCCTGCTACCTGCTGGACTCCCCGCTGGACGAGCTCGACTCGATCTACGACCGCTACCACCAGGTCGCGCGCCTGTCCAAGCACGCCGGCGGCATCGGCCTCTCGTACTCCCGCATCCGCGCCCGCGGTTCGCTGATCCGCGGCACCAACGGCCACTCCAACGGCATCGTGCCGTTCCTGAAGACCCTCGACGCCTCCGTCGCCGCCGTGAACCAGGGTGGCCGCCGCAAGGGCGCCGCCGCCGTCTACCTGGAGACCTGGCACGCGGACATCGAGGAGTTCCTGGAGCTCCGCGACAACACCGGTGAGGACCAGCGCCGCACCCACAACCTGAACCTGGCCCACTGGGTGCCGGACGAGTTCATGCGCCGCGTGAACGCAGACGCCGAGTGGTCGCTGTTCTCCCCGGCCGACGTGCCCGAGCTGGTCGACCTGTGGGGCGACGAGTTCGACGCCGCCTACCGCAAGGCCGAGGCGGACGGCCTGGCCCGCAAGACCATGCCGGCGCGCGACCTGTACGGCCGGATGATGCGCACCCTCGCGCAGACCGGCCAGGGCTGGATGACCTTCAAGGACGCCTCCAACCGCACGGCGAACCAGACGGCCGAGCCGGGCACCGTCGTGCACTCCTCGAACCTGTGCACCGAGATCATCGAGGTCACCAACGACGGCGAGACGGCCGTCTGCAACCTCGGTTCGGTCAACCTGGGCGCGTTCGTCGTGGACGGCGAGATCGACTGGGAGCGGATCGACGAGACCGTCCGCACGGCCGTCACCTTCCTCGACCGCGTCGTGGACATCAACTTCTACCCGACCGAGCAGGCCGGCCGCTCCAACGCCCGCTGGCGCCCGGTGGGCCTGGGCGCGATGGGCCTCCAGGACGTCTTCTTCAAGCTGAAGCTGCCCTTCGACTCTCCCGAGGCGAAGGCCCTGTCCACCAAGCTCTCCGAGCGCATCATGCTGGCCGCCTACGAGGCCTCCTGCGACCTCGCCGAGCGCAGCGGCCCGCTCCCGGCCTGGGAGCAGACCCGTACCGCCCGCGGTGTCCTGCACCCCGACCACTACGACGTCGAGCTGAACTGGCCGGAGCGCTGGGATGCGCTGCGCGCCCGCGTCGCCGAGACCGGCATGCGCAACTCCCTGCTCCTGGCCATCGCCCCGACGGCCACGATCGCCTCGATCGCCGGCGTGTACGAGTGCATCGAGCCGCAGGTCTCCAACCTCTTCAAGCGCGAGACGCTCAGCGGTGAGTTCCTCCAGGTGAACGGCTACCTGGTGGAGGAGCTGAAGCAGCTCGGCGTGTGGGACGCCCAGACCCGCGAGGCGCTGCGCGACTCCTCCGGCTCGGTCCAGGGCTTCGGCTGGATCCCGGCCGAGGTCCGCGAGCTGTACCGCACGGCGTGGGAGATCCCGCAGCGCGGTCTGATCGACATGGCGGCGGCCCGTACGCCGTTCCTCGACCAGTCGCAGTCGCTGAACCTGTTCCTGGAGACGCCCACCATCGGCAAGCTCAGCTCGATGTACGCGTACGCCTGGAAGCAGGGTCTGAAGACCACCTACTACCTGCGTTCGCGCCCGGCGACGAAGATCGCCCGCGCCGCGCAGGCGGCCACCCCCGTCGAGCTGCCGCAGGCGGTCGCCGACGCCGAGGCGCTGGCCTGCTCCCTTGAGAACCCCGAGTCCTGCGAGGCCTGCCAGTAATGAGCTCCAACGACAACAAGAACCTCCTGGACCCGGGCTTCGAGCTCACGCTGCGCCCGATGCGCTACCCGGACTTCTACGAGCGCTACCGGGACGCAATCAAGAACACCTGGACCGTCGAGGAGGTCGACCTCCACTCGGACGTCGCGGACCTCGCGAAGCTGACGCCCTCCGAGCAGCACATGATCGGCCGACTGGTCGCGTTCTTCGCGACGGGCGACTCGATCGTCTCGAACAACCTGGTGCTGACGCTCTACAAGCACATCAACTCCCCGGAGGCGCGCCTGTACCTGTCGCGCCAGCTGTTCGAGGAGGCCGTGCACGTCCAGTTCTACCTGACGCTGCTCGACACCTACCTGCCCGACCCGGACGACCGCGCGGCGGCCTTCGACGCGGTCGAGGAGATCCCCTCCATCCGCGAGAAGGCGCAGTTCTGCTTCAAGTGGATGGACTCGGTCGAGAAGATCGACCGGCTGGAGACGGCCGCCGACCGCCGCCGCTTCCTGCTGAACCTGATCTGCTTCGCCGCGTGCATCGAGGGCCTGTTCTTCTACGGCGCCTTCGCGTACGTGTACTGGTTCCGCTCGCGCGGTCTGCTGCACGGCCTGGCCACCGGCACCAACTGGGTCTTCCGTGACGAGACCATGCACATGAACTTCGCCTTCGAGGTCGTGGACACGGTCCGCAAGGAGGAGCCGGAGCTCTTCGACGACGCCCTCCAGCAGCAGGTCACCGACATGCTCAAGGAGGCCGTGGAGGCGGAGCTGCAGTTCGGCCGCGACCTGTGCGGTGACGGCCTGCCGGGCATGAACACCGAGTCGATGCGCGAGTACCTGGAGTGCGTCGCGGACCAGCGCCTGGTCCGTCTGGGCTTCCCGCCGGTGTACGGCTCGCAGAACCCGTTCTCCTTCATGGAGCTGCAGGGCGTGCAGGAGCTGACGAACTTCTTCGAGCGCCGTCCGTCGGCCTACCAGGTCGCGGTCGAGGGCACGGTGGACCTGGACGAGGACTTCTAGTACTTCACGTACGTCAAGGGGTTCCGGGGAAGTGACCGGGGAGCCGGGATGCGGGGTTTCCGTGTCCCGGCTTCTCGCGTTCCCCGGTGGTCAGTGGGCGATGGGGCCCCAGTACCTGCGGGCGGAGGGCCGGAAGGTGCGCCGGCGCGGGGTGGGCGGGAGGCCGCCCGCACGCTGGCGGGGGAGCCACACGAGCCGGGTCGCGACGGCCCGGATCTGCTGGTCGATCCGCCGGTCGCGCAGGATCCCGTACAGGCTGGGCCCGAGCAGGAGGGCGGCGATGGCGAGGACGGCGAGGTAGTTCACGAAGGTGGTCATAGCTCTACTGTCCGCCTGATCGCCCATGATCGACAGTGGCAGTACTGTCATAGAAGACCGAATTACTGCCACACTGGGGTCATGCTGAACAACGTGGCCGTGGCCCTCGTCGACGGAGTCGCCCCCTTCGAGCTGGGGATCTTCTGCGAGGTGTTCGGAATCGATCGCAGTGACATGGGCGTACCGGTGTACGACTTCGCCGTGTGCGCGGCGGAGGACGGGCCCCTGACCGTGGGCGGGGGCGCTTTCGGGATCACCCCCGCGCACGGACTGGAGCGACTGGAGGAGGCCGACCTCGTCTGTCTGCCGGCCGCCGGTGACGCCGCCGCACGCATCTATCCCGAGCCGCTGCTGGCGGCCCTGCGCCGGGCCGTGGACCGGGGTGCACGGGTCCTCAGCGTGTGCAGCGGGGCCTACGTCCTCGGCGCCGCCGGGCTGCTGGACGGCCGCCGGTGCACCACGCACTGGATGCACGCCGCGGCCCTGACCCGCCGCTTCCCGCGGGCCGTCGTCGACCCGGACGTGCTCTACGTGGACGAGGGTTCGGTGATCACTGCCGCCGGCACGGCCTCGGGCATCGACGCGTGCCTGCACGTGGTCCGCCAGGAACACGGGGCCGAGGTGGCCAACATCATCGCGCGCAGGATGGTCGTACCGCCGCACCGGGACGGCGGACAGGCCCAGTTCATCCAGCGACCGTTGCCGCGCACGGCCTGTGACACGGTGGGCGAGGTGATCGAGTGGATGGCCCGCCACCTGGACGAGGAGATCACCGTCGAGCAGCTCGCGGAGCGCGCGCACATGTCCCCGCGGACCTTCGCCCGCCGCTTCCTCCAGGAGACCGGCACCACCCCGTACAAGTGGGTGCTGCGCCAGCGGGTCCTGCTGGCGCAGGAGCTGCTGGAGTCGACCGGCGAGACGGTGGACGCGATCGCCGGCCGCTGCGGCTTCGGCAACGCGGCGGCCCTGCGCCATCACTTCCTGCGGACCCTGGGCACCACGCCGAACTCGTTCCGGCGCGCCTTCCGGGGCCCGCAGGCCGCCTAGGCCGATCAGGCGTTGGGGACGGTCTCGTAGCGCGGGGTGCCCTCTTCCATCTGGCGGAGGGCGTCCTTGCGGTCGCGCTTCGAGAGGCGGTCGATGTAGAGGTAGCCGTACAGGTGGTCGGTCTCGTGCTGCAGGCAGCGGGCGAAGTAGCCGGTGCCGCGCACCTTGATCGGGTTGCCCTGCGCGTCCTGGCCCTCGACCTCGGCGTAGTCCGGGCGGGCCAGCGAGGCGTACGCCGTCGGGACCGACAGGCAGCCCTCGTTCGAGTCGTCCAGCACCCGCGCGCCGGCCGGCAGCTCGATCAGCTTCGGGTTGACGACGACACCGGTGTGCCGCTTGCCGTCGTCGTCCGGGCAGTCGTAGACGAAGACCTTGGCGTCCACGCCGATCTGGTTCGCGGCCAGGCCGACGCCCTCGGCGGCCTTCTGGCTGGCGAACATGTCGTCGATCAGCTGCGCCAGTTCGTCGCCGAACTCGGTGACGTCCTTGCACTCCCGGTGCAGGACCGGGTTGCCGACCACGGTGATCGGACGGGCCGTGCCGCGCTGACGGTGGGCGAGCTCGCGCGCCTCACAGTCCTCGGTGTCCACGACGTACCCGTCGTTCACGCCCTCGACAACCTCGTTCTCCTGCTGCGCCATGTCCGCCGTACGCCTTCCGTAAGTGCCGGTCACCGATGGCCGTGGTGGCCACCGATGTGCCCGTACAGCCTACGGCCCCGGGTCAGCAGACTTCTTCGAGATCCCGCCACTCCCTGGTATCCGGGCTGTCCGCGACCCAGCCGTCGAGCAGTCCGCGCACCAGACCGGCCGGTGCCGCGATCCCGCACTCGCGCTCGGGGACCCACAGGGAGCCGGAGCCGGCCGTACGGTGCCCGAGCGGTCCGGGATGGCCCGGCTCGCTGTGGTCGTGCGGATCGAGGTGCTGCTCACCGTCGCCCTCGTCGCTCGGCATCTCGCTCTCCGAGCAGGTCCGGCACAGCAGCCGCACCGACGAGGACCAGTCCTCGGCGGCGAATCCGGCGTCCGAGGCCAGCTGCTCCAGCGCGTCGCGGTCCGCCTCGGTGGCCGCCTCCAGCAGCACCACCCAGGTCGGCACCGGGGACGGCGCCCACAGCTCGATCTCGTCGAACACGGGGTAGGAGGGCCCGGCGGCGGTCATCCGCTCGCCGTGCGGGACCCCGTCGTGGAGCACGACCTCGCCCCAGCGCCGCCCCGAGGAGGGCAGCGGGATCGACAGGACCTCCAGCCGGGCCGGGTCCAGCCGGCGGCCCCAGACCACCTCGGCCTCGCCCTCGGGCGAGAGCCGAACGGCGGCGCTGCCGAGCTCCATCCCGACCGGCTCGCTCGCCCCCGCCGCGTCCCCGGGCACCTTCAGCCCGTACGCCTGCCAGGCCCGCCGGGCCAGCGGCCAGTCCTGCAGCGCGGTGGCGGCGATCCCCACGTTCCACCAGTCCGGGGCGCCCGTCTCACGGTCCAGCAGGGCCACGGCACGCAGCCCGGCGGCCCGCGCCTGCTCCCAGTCGTGCCGGAACTTGTGCAGCAGGGCCAGATTGAACCAGGACTCGGACAGCCAGGGCTCCAGGTCCGCCGCTCTGGTCAGCAGCGCGCCCGCGTCCTCGTACCGACCGTCGCCGATCAGCGTGAACGCGCGGTCGGTGGCCTGCCGCCACGAGGCGGAGGGCCGATGCCGTACCTTCCCGAAGATCCTCACGATTCCCGCCTGCCTGGGGGCACCTCCCAGCGGTTGCTGGGGACAACGGTGCAGCCTTGCGGACACTCCTACGGTCCCTCTTACTGGCATCCAACCATGCCCACTCGGACGGCCGCTCATTACCCATGGGTTACCCAGGCGGGACGGGCACCACTCTGCCACGTCCGCCCCTGGCCAGAACCCTTGCCAGGCACTCCACGACCTCCGGCTGGTAATCATGCCCGGTGCCCAGACGGAGCCGCTCCAGGGCGGCCAGTGAGCCAGCCGGGTGACGGCTCCCGCCGACCAAATCGTCGTACGCGTTCACCGTACGCACGATCCGGGCCGCCGTGGGCTGCTCACGGTACGGATCCGCCTGCCGCTCCACCACCACGGCGACCTCGGCCGGCACCCCGGTCTGCCGGGCCACCTCCCCGCCCAGCTCGGCGATCCGGCGGGCTTCACCGTCGGGCAGCCCGGCCGTGGCCCCGTCCGGGACCGGGTCGACGAGGGAGAGCTGCCCGATGTCGTGCATCAGGGCGGCGTACTCCAGCACCGTGAGCTCCCGCTCCGACAGGCCCAGCTCCCGGCCGACGGCGCAGCTCAGGGCGGCCACCCGGCGGGAGTGGCCCGGCCGGGTGCAGCCGGCGATCTCGGTGGCGCGGGCCAGCGAGGTGATGGTCTGGCGGTAGGTGGTGCGGATCGCGGTGATCCGGTGGAAGGACAGCTGGGTCAGCAGCAGCGGCACGCTGAAGACGGTGATGGCCCACAGGCCCGCGACGGCCGCGCCGAGCGCCATCACGACCCCGGTGGCACAGATGGCCGAGCCGACGCCGAGCTGGGAGCGCAGTTCGTCGTGGAGCAGCGGGCCGTACGGCCGCCCGGTCCGGGCCCCGGCGAGGGCGGCGGCGAGCACGGCGTCGCACAGGGCGGTGAGGCCGAGGAGGAAGAGCAGGAAGCCGACGAGGTACGGGCCCTGGCCGACCCACTGCTCCAGTCGGCCCGAGTTGTAGAGCGGCTGGAAACAGGCGGCGGCGAAGGCGACCGTGAGCACCCGGCGGGACAGGTGGTCGAGGGCGGGGCCGCGGCCGCGGGCGATGTGCGGGACGATCCCGGGGAGGACGGCCGCGACGACGACCGCGACGGTCTGGAGCACCCCGTGGTGGGTGGGCTGTCCGGCGTTCTGGCCGAGCAGGGCGTAGGCCAGGGCTCCGGCGGAGCCGAGCGGTGCGGGGTGGCGGCCGAGGGGGTCCTGGCGGTCCCGGCGGGCGACCTCCCCTACGGTGATCAGGGCGGCGAAGGCGAGGGCGGCGCCGGGCTCGGCGAGGCCGGTCCACAGGGTGTGGCCGAGTGCGGCGGCGGTGAGCACCCCGGCGGCCCCCCGCACGGTCCACGCGGCCGGGCCCCTCATCCGCCCGCCCCGGTGCCGTCCGCGTCCAGCCCGGCCCCGCCGGCGGGGCCGGGGGCCGCGGGGACCCTGTCCGGCGGTGGGGCCGCTGCGACCGGACGGGAGCCCTGTTCCGGCATCCCGGCCAGGGCCGAGGGCACCGGCACCGGCCCCGCGGAAGCGGCAGCGGCAGCCGCCGGGATCACCTGGAGGTCCTCGTCCGAGGTCACCACCGGGTGCCAGCCGGTCCGGCCGATCGCGTCGACCAGCGCCCGCACCATCGAGGGGTCGAACTGCACCCCCGCGCACCGTTCCAGCTCCGCCAGGGCGACCGGCACCGGGCGGGCCCGGCTGTACGAGCGGGTCGAGGTCATCGCGTCGAAGGCGTCCGCGACCGCCACGACCCGGGCCAGTACCGGGATCTGCTCACCGGTCAGGCCGTACGGATAACCGGAGCCGTCGACGCGCTCGTGGTGGTGCAGGATCGCGGACCGAGCCTCGCCGAGGAAGCCGATGCCGCGCACCATCTCGTGCCCGTACTCGGGGTGCAGTTCGATGATCCGGCGCTCCTGCGGGGTGAGCGGCCCGTCCTTGCGCAGCAGCCGGGTCGGGACGCCGAGTTTGCCCACGTCGTGCAGGATCCCGGCGATGCGGACCGTCTCCAGCCGGTCCTCCGTCATGCCCAGCTCGCGGGCGATCATCGTGGAGGCCTGACCGACCCGTTCGCTGTGACCCCGTGTGTAGCGGTCCTTGATGTCGACGGCCTGGACGAGGGCGCGGATGGTCGCCTGGTGGGCGGTGCGCTCGCGGTGGTACTGGGCGAAGACCCAGCAGGAGATGTACATCGGCAGCAGGACGAGCAGCGCGGCCGGGGGCCCGTAGGGGCTGCGCCACATGACGGCCATCATCAGGCCGGCGAGGCCGTGGACGCAGTGCGGGGCGAGGGATGAGGTCAGGAGCCCGCGCCAGGCGGTGGCGGCCGGGCGGCGTTCGGCGACGGCCAGGATACCGCCGTCGAGGACGGTGAGCACCAAGCAGAAGGCGATGGCCGCGGCCGTCGCGGGAAGCAGCACGGAGGGGAAGTCGGCCGGTCCTACGAGGGGCCCGGAGCCGGCGAGGGACCCGGAGCTGAGTGTGGCCGGGCCGCGCAGCAGCCCGTAGGCCTGGCCCGCGACCCAGGCCGCTGTCGCCTGCTGCGCGCCGTGCCACAGGCGGCGCACCCGGGCGGGTCGCTGGACGACGGTGCCCGCGAGCCCTCCGGGCAGGGCCACGAGCGCGGCGGCGGCGGGCGGCAGCAGGAAGACGGCGGCGAGGACCACGGGGAAGAAGGGGCCGATGCCCTCCGGCACCCGGCTGCGCAGCGGCGGGCAGGCCTTGAGGAGTTCGCCACCGAGGTAGAGCACGGCAAGCGGGGCCACGGCCGCCCAGGGCGTACCGGAATCCGTGAGGGCGGGGGTGGTGCACGCGACGGCAGCGAGAACGGCGCACAGGATGAATCCGCGCGCCCCCGGCGGAAGTGCCCGCATGGCGCTCTCCTCCCCTGTGCCGTGCACACCGGCTGCTGAATCGAGCCAGCACCGAATGGGGAGAATAGGTGGGGCCCGGAGCGAGGTGGGCCACATTTCGGCATTGGGCCATGCGGGCGCCCCCGGATTAGCACATTCGGGTGAATGAACTGCTCTTCCGGGGGCGGGTGTTCCGTCGTCTAGCCGGTCACCGGCGCGGGTCAGCCGGGAGCGGGATTGTCGGCGGTGACGTCATGGTCGGGCACCGCCTGACCGGACCTAATCAGTTCGATCCGGCCCATCACCTTCGACCGCAGGTCGGTCGGCACGTCGTCCGACCCGCAGCAGCGCTTGACCAGCTTCTTCACGGCCTGTTCGAGGCCGTACTTCTCCAGGCAGGGATTGCACTCGCCGAAATGCGTCTCGAACTTCGTGCAGTCACTGTCCGGCATCTCCTGATCGAGGAACTCGTACAGGTGATCCAGGACCTCAGAGCACTCTGTCTCGTGCGGCTCTCCGCAACTCATGAGTCCGAGCCTTTCCGGTCGTTCGACTCTCCCGCGCCCGCGGGAACCAGCCCGCGCTCACGGGCATAGTCCTCCAGCATTCCGCGGAGTTGACGGCGGCCACGGTGCAGTCGCGACATGACCGTACCGATGGGTGTACCCATGATGTCCGCGATCTCCTTGTACGCAAAGCCCTCTACGTCGGCAAGGTAGACCGCGATGCGGAACTCCTCCGGAATGGCCTGCAGGGCTTCCTTCACGTCAGAATCCGGCAGGTGGTCGAGCGCCTGCGACTCGGCGGAGCGCAGTCCGGTCGACATGTGCGACTCGGCGCGCGCCAGCTGCCAGTCCTCGATCTCCTCCGCTGCGCTGCGCTGGGGCTCGCGCTGCTTCTTGCGGTAGGAGTTGATGAAGGTGTTCGTCAGGATGCGGTAGAGCCACGCCTTCAGGTTGGTGCCCTCGCGGAACTGGTGGAAGGACGCGTACGCCTTCGCGTACGTCTCCTGGACCAGGTCCTCGGCGTCGGCCGGATTGCGCGTCATGCGCAGCGCGGCCGAGTACATCTGGTCGAGGTAGCCGAGGGCGTCCCGTTCGAAGCGCGCATTGCGCTCCAGGGTCGTCTCCTCCGCGTGGCCTTCGTCGGTCCCAGCGACAGGACCCACCTCCTCCGACAGCGTGGCGGCTCCGAAAGCGGATCCGCTCGAATCGGAGAATAGTCGACCTTCCCGGCCCTCCGCCGCCCGAAGCGAGCCGCGCTTGGGTGCCGGCAGCACCGTCCAGTCCAGGTCAGCGGCCTGCCGACGGTTCTGGCTGATGACCTGGGTCATGCGCTCCCTCTCCTCCGACGAGTTCCCCTACGTTCCGACATCCGAGACAACAGAAGGGGCGGGCGGCGCATTCCCGGGCGCCGGAAGGCTTTTCGGCTTTTCGGCTTTCCGGCTTTCCCCGGGACGCGGCCGGCGGGCGGCCTCAGACGGAGAGCCGCGCGAGCCACTCCCCCACCGCTTCGGTGATCGTCAGGAGCGCTTCCTCCTGGGTGGTGTCCGCCTTCTTCGGCACCGCGAAGCCGTGATCGGCGTACGCCACCTCCACGAGCTCGTACGGGTCCTGCGCGCTCGGTGGCGGGAACTCCTCGGGCCGCCCGAAGGGGTCCCGGCCGCCCTGGACCACGAGGGCGGGCCGGCCGGCCCCGGTGAGCTCGTCGGCGCGGGACTTCTCCGGCCGGCCCGGCGGGTGCAGCGGGAAGGCCAGTGCCAGTACCCCGGCTGCTCCCAGCTCGGCGGCGGTCCGGCAGGCCACCCGGGCCCCGGCGCTGCGCCCGCCCGCGACGACCGGCAGCCTGGGCTCCGTGAGCGCCGGCCACAGCCCGCGCCAGCCCTCGTCCAGCACCTTGGGCGCGGCGGCGACCTTCTTCCCGGCGACCCGCCAGGGTTGTTCGACCAGGGCCACCGTGATTCCGCGGGCGGGCAGGGCGGCGGCCAGTGCCCGGAGGTCCCGGGCCTCGATGCCGCCGCCGGCGCCGTGGCTCACGGCGAGCACGAGCCTCGGCTCCGGCGCCGGGTGCCAGGTGATGCGGGCCTCGCCCGCCGTGGTGTCGACGCTCTCGGTACGCGTGGTCATGCGTCCCATCCTGCCCGGGTCAGAAGAGGGTGCCCTCCTCCGGCGCGGCCAGCTCCGTCAGCAGCTCCGGCCCGTTGTTGCGCACGTTGCTCACGGCGGTCGAGACCGGGTAGGCCCGCATCAGCCCGCCGGGCGGCGGGGCGAGCAGCTCCCTCAGCGAGCCCTCGGTGTCGGTGTTCGCCGGGTCCAGCCAGGCGTCCCAGCGGTCCGGGGTCAGCATCAGCGGCATCCGCGGGTGGATGTCGGCGAGCGAGCGCGGTCCCTCGGCGGGGGCCGCGCCCAGGGGGCCGGCCTCGGCCTCGGTGGTGATCACCGAGCAGGTGACCCACCAGGAGAGCGGGTGGTCGTCGGGCAGGGTCCGGTCGCGCCAGAACTCGTATATGCCGGCCATGGCGAAGACGGAGCCGTCGGAGGGGAGCACGAAGTAGGGCTGTTTGCGGGCCCGCTTCTTCTTGCCCTCCACCTCCAGCTGCCGCTCGTCGTGGGCGGTGACCCACTCGTAGTAGCCGTCGGCGGGGACGATGCAGCGGCGCTGCGCGAAGGGCCGGCGGAAGGAGGGCTTCTCGTGCAGGGTCTCGGACCGGGCGTTGATCATCCGCGCGGCGCCGTCGGGGTTCTGGGCCCAGGAGGGGACCAGCCCCCACTTCAGGACGCGCAGCTGGCGAACCGGACGGGAGTGCGGGGCGTCTTTGAGGGGACGGTCGAGGACCACGTGGACCTCTTTCGTCGGCGCCACGTTGAAGTCGGGGGCCAGGGCCTCCTCCGGCTCCCACCTCTCGATGCCGAAGGCCTCCACGAGGTCCTCGGGCCTACGACTCGCCGCATACCGTCCGCACATGGCTGTCACACTGCCATGTCGCCCGCACCTCACCGCAAGGAGTCCGCCACCTTATGGACAGCAGCACGACCGCCGGTCTGTGGGACCGGCTCACGGGCATACAGGCCTCGCCCGACCTGTGGCTGGTGATCGTGACGGGGCTCGTCGCGGCGGCCGCGGTGGGGCCCCGCCCGCTGTGGCGGCTCTCGCGCAACGCCGTCACCATCGCGCACGAGGGCGGGCACGGGCTGTTGGCGCTGCTGACCGGGCGGCGGCTGAGCGGGATACGGCTGCACTCGGACACCAGCGGGGTCACCGTCAGCCGGGGCAAGCCGACCGGGCTGGGGATGATCCTGACCGCCGCGGGCGGGTACACGGCGCCCTCGCTGCTCGGGCTGGGCGGGGCGGCGTTGCTGTCCGCGCACCGGATCACGCTGCTGCTGTGGGTGGCCACCGCCCTGCTGGTGGCGATGCTGGTGATGATCCGGAACGCGTACGGGGCACTGACGGTGGTACTGACCGGCGGAACCTTCCTGCTGGTGTCCTGGCTGGCCCCGGCCGGGGTCCAGGCCGGTTTCGCCTACTTGGTCGTTTGGTTCCTGCTGTTCGGCGGGGTCCGGCCGGTCTTCGAGCTGGGGGCCAAGCGCCGGGGCGGCGGGGCCCCCGATTCCGACGCCGACCAGCTCGGCCGGCTCACGCACCTGCACCCGGTGGTGTGGTTGCTCTTCTTCCACGTCGTCGCGCTGTGCTCGCTGATCGGCGGGGCCCGTTGGCTGCTCGCCCTGTGACCGCTCCCTGAGACGGGGCCGGGATCAAGATCTGGGGTCGGGGGAAGCCACTAAAGTGGTGGCCATGACCGAGACCCCCGCGCTCCCCGCCCTCTGGCCCGCTCCGCTCGCCGACGGGACCGTCCACGCCACCGTCACGGTGCCGGGCTCCAAATCGGTCACCAACCGGGCCCTCGTGCTCGCCGCGCTCGCCGCCGAGCCCGGCTGGGTGCGCCGTCCGCTGCGCTCGCGCGACTCGCAGCTGATGTCCGACGCGCTGCGTGCGCTGGGCGTCGGCATCGAGGAAACCGTCTCGTCCAGCTCCGCCAGTGACGGTGCGGGCGGCGAGGCCTGGCGGATCATCCCGGCGGCCCTGCACGGCCCGACGACCGTGGACGTCGGCAACGCGGGCACGGTCATGCGCTTCCTGCCGCCCGTCGCCACCCTCGCCGACGGCGACATCCGCTTCGACGGCGACCCGCGCTCCTACGAGCGCCCGCTCGGCCAGGTCATCACCGCCCTGCGCGCGCTCGGCGCCCGGATCGACGACGACGGCCGGGGCGCGCTGCCCATGACCGTCCAGGGCGGCGGGGCCCTGGAGGGCGGCACCGTCGAGATCGACGCCAGTAACTCCTCGCAGTTCGTCTCCGCCCTGCTGCTGTCCGCCCCGCGGTTCAACCAGGGTGTCGAGGTCCGGCACGTGGGCGGCAAGCTGCCGTCGATGCCGCACATCCGGATGACCGTGGAGATGCTGCGCGCGGCGGGCGCCCAGGTCGACACCCCCGAGGCGGGCGGCGAGAAGGACGTCTGGCGGGTGGCCCCCGGGGCGCTGTTGGGCCGCGACATGGTCGTGGAACCTGACCTCTCCAACGCGCAGCCCTTCCTGGCCGCGGCCCTGATCACCGGCGGTACGGTGACCATCCCCGACTGGCCGCGCCGCACCACCCAGCCGGGCGACGCGCTGCGCCGGATCTTCACCGAGATGGGCGGCTCCTGCGAGCTGACCGACGCGGGCCTGGTGTTCACCGGCACCGGCAAGATCCACGGCATCGACGTGGACCTGAGCGAGGTCGGCGAGCTCACCCCGGGCATCGCGGCCGTGGCCGCCCTGGCCGACTCCGATTCGGTGCTGCGCGGCGTCGCGCACCTGCGGCTGCACGAGACGGACCGGCTGGCCGCGCTGACCAATGAGATCAACGCGCTCGGCGGCGATGTCACCGAGACCGCGGACGGCCTGTGCATCCGGCCGCGCCGGATGCACGGCGGCACCTTCCACACGTACGACGACCACCGGATGGCCACCGCGGGTGCGGTGATCGGCCTGGCGGTCGAAGGCGTGCAGATCGAGAACGTGGCGACGACCGCGAAGACCCTGCCGGACTTCCCGAAGATGTGGACGGACATGCTCGCCGGGGACGCCGGTGGCTCCGGGGCACCCGGAGCGGGTGCGGGAGCGTAGGGCCCGTCATGCGCAGGTACGGCAAGCACACCGACGAGGACGACATCCGCCAGCGCCCGAACCCCAAGGGCAACCGGCCGCGGACGAGCATCCGGCCCAAGCACGAGGACGCGGCCGAGGGCTTCGTCCTCACGGTGGACCGCGGCCGGCTGACCTGTCTGGTCGAGGGCCGCTCGGTACACGCGATGAAGGCCCGCGAGCTGGGCCGCAAGGCGGCGGTGGTCGGCGACCGGGTCTGGATCGTCGGTGACCTGTCCGGCAAGAAGGACACGCTGGCCCGCATCGTGCGGATCGAGGAGCGCAAGTCCGTCCTGCGGCGCACCGCCGACGACGACGACCCGTACGAGCGGGTGGTCGTCGCCAACGCGGACCAGCTGGCCATCGTCACGGCCCTGGCCGACCCGGAGCCGCGGCCCCGGATGATCGACCGCTGCCTGGTGGCGGCGTACGACGCCGGGCTGGAACCGCTGCTGGTGCTCACCAAGTCCGACCTGACCTCCGCGGACAAGATCCTGGAGATCTACGCGACGCTCGGCGTGAACTACGTGGTGACCAACCGGGAGGAGCTGGCCACGGGTGACGCGGCGGACCGGGTGCGCGAGCGGCTCGACGGCCGCATCACGGCCTTCGTCGGACACTCGGGCGTCGGCAAGACCACCCTGGTGAACTCGCTGGTCGCCGAGGGCCGCCAGCGAGCCACCGGGCACGTCAACGCGGTGACCGGCCGCGGTCGGCACACCACCACCTCGGCGCTCGCGCTGCCGCTGCCGAGCGGCGACGGCTGGGTCATCGACACCCCGGGCGTGCGCTCCTTCGGCCTGCACCACGTGGACCCGTCCCGGGTGATCCTGGCCTTCCCGGACCTGGTGCCGGGCACCGAGGAGTGCCCGCGCGCGTGCAGCCACGACGAGCCGGACTGCGCGCTCGACAAGTGGGTGGAGGACGGCCACGCGGACCCGGCGCGGCTGTATTCGCTGCGCCGGCTGCTGGAGACGCGCGAGCGGCGCGAGGGCGACTGACCGTCCGGCGAAGGTCCGGCCGCGTTTGTCGAGGGCCGTGTCTGGATAAATGCATAATCGCACCAAGTGACGCGATGTCACGTGACGCGGGGAGGCATTCGACATGGCGTGGCTGCTGGTCGTGGTCGCGGGACTCCTGGAAACCGGATTTGCGGTCTGCCTCAAGCTCTCCCACGGATTCACCCGGCTGTGGCCGACCATCGCCTTCGCCTGCTTCGCCCTCGGCAGCTTCGGGCTGCTGACCCTGGCGCTCAAGAAGCTGGACGTGGGACCGGCGTACGCGGTGTGGACGGGCATCGGCGCCGCCGGTACGGCGATCTACGGCATGGTCTTCCTCGGCGACCTGGTCTCCACCCTCAAACTCGTCTCGATCTCGCTGGTCATCCTGGGCGTCATCGGGCTCCAGTTGTCCGGGTCGGCGCACTGAGCAGCCTGCGCAGCTCGCCCGACCCCGACTCCTCCCCCGGGGCGATCACGTAGGAGAGGGCGAGGCGCACGGCGAGTTCGCAGCGCTGCGGGCCCTCCCCCGGCGTCAGCGCGGCGGCCGCCCGGTCCCGGACGGCCCGGGCCAGCTCGCCGGGCCCGGGTGCCCGGCCGCCCGCCGCGGGCAGGCCCGCGTCCCAGGCACCGGTGAGCAGGGCCCGTACGAGGGGCTGCGCGCGGGCCGCCCGTACGGTCCACTCCGCGACGGCGGCGAGCCGCTCGGCGGCCTGGGCCGGAACGGACAGGGCCCGGTCGACCCCGTCGAGGTAGCGGTCGGCCTCGCGGCGGACCAGGGCGCGACCCAGGCCCGCCTTGCCGCCGAACTCGTTGTAGAGGGTCTGCCGGGACACTCCCGCCGCGGCGGCCACGTCGACCATGCGCACGTCCGGCCAGGGGCGCGCCGAGAGCGCCGCTCCCGCCGCCTCCAGCAAGGACTCCCGGGCTGCCGGCATCCGCGCCTCCCCGTTCGGTTCCCTCCGGTCAGAGTTGACGGGCCGCCAGATCCTGTCAAGGGCGCGTCGGGGCCGTACCGTGGACAGCGTTGGTCGGGCTCCGGGAGTCTCGATACTGTTCGGGCATGCCCGAGTATGACGATGACCTGCGCCTTGCCCTCGAACTCGCCGACGCGGCGGACGCCGCCACGATGGAGCGCTTCCGCGCCCTCGACCTGCAGGTCGAGACGAAGCCGGACATGACCCCGGTGAGCGAGGCGGACAAGGCCGCCGAGGAGATCATCCGGGCCGGAATCACGGCCGCGCGGCCGGACGACGCCGTCCTCGGCGAGGAGTACGGGCTCGAGGGCAGCGGTCCGCGCCGCTGGGTGGTGGACCCGATCGACGGCACGAAGAACTACGTGCGCGGGGTCCCCGTCTGGGCGACCCTGATCTCCCTGATGGCCCAGGACCCCGACGGCGAGTTCCGCCCGGTGGTCGGCGTGGTGTCCGCACCGGCGCTGGGCCGCCGCTGGTGGGCGACCAGGGGCGGGGGCGCGTACGCGGGCGGCGCCCTCGGCGAGACCGGCGCCATCGGCGTGTCGAAGGTGGGCGGGCTGGGCGACGCCTCGTTCGCGTACTCCTCCCTGAGCGGCTGGGAGGAGCAGGGCCGGCTGGCCGGGTTCCTGGACCTGACCCGGGCGTGCTGGCGGACCCGCGGCTACGGGGACTTCTGGCCGTACATGATGGTCGCGGAGGGCTCGCTGGACCTGTGCGCCGAACCCGAACTCAACCTCTGGGACATGGCGGCCATCGCGGTCGTGGTCCAGGAGGCGGGCGGCCGCTTCACCAGCCTGGACGGCGTGGACGGGGTGCACGGCGGGAACGCAGCCGCCTCGAACGGACTGCTCCACGAGGAGATGCTGGACCTGCTGCGTCCGCGCGCCTGAGCCCGCCGCGCGCTGTTCGCGCTCCGTCCCGCGCCTTCTTGTCGGCCCTGCGGGTCCGTGGGAATCTGATACTCCCCACGCTTGTGCGCTTGTGAACCGTTTCTCTTGAGGCGGCTCCGCAGTCGCACCCACCCAGGCGGGGGACTCACCCCAGGAGGTGGCTCTCTTCATGCTCGTCCGTGACGCCATGAGCACCGTGATCCTCACCCTCGGACCCGCACACACCCTCCGACAGGCAGCCTGCCTGATGTCCGGCCGGCGCGTCGGCGCGGCCGTCGTCCTCGACCCCGACCACAGCGGAATCGGCATCCTGACCGAGCGCGACATCCTCAACTCGATCGGCGCGGGGCACGACCCGGACCGGGAGTCCGTGGGAGCGCACACCACCAACAACGTCGTGTTCTGCACCCCGGAGGCCACCGTGCAGGAAGCCGCCGAGGCCATGACCCACGGCGGTTTCCGGCACCTGATCGTGCTGGAGCACGGCGGACCCGTCGGCATCGTGTCCGTGCGCGACGTCATCCGTTGCTGGGTCCCGGCGCGACGCACGGTCGCCGCGTGAAACGACGCCGGGCCGCAGCCCTCCGAGGAGGGCTGCGGCCCGGCGTACTGCTACGGCAAGCGCTCCGTGTCAGCCGCGGAGGGCCTGGACCGCGGCTTCGAGCCGCTTGCCGAAGTCACCGTCCGCCTGACGGAAGTTGTTGATCGCGCGCTCGACGATGTCGTCGCGGGAGACCTTGGCGATGAAGCCGGACAGGTTCTCGATCAGACGGGACTTCTCGTCCTCCGAGTACAGGCGGTAGAGGTTGCCCGCCTGGACGAAGTCGTTGTCCTCGCCGTGGACGGCGGCGGCGTGGTTGCCCGTGCCACCGGTCACGTCGATGGGCTGCCACAGCGGGCGGTCCGTCTGGTGCGGGCCGCCGAAGCTGTTCGGCTCGTAGTTCTTCGCGCCCTTGTGGCGGCCGTCGTACAGGTAGCCGTCGCGGGAGTTGGTGCGCGCCTCGGTGGCGTGCGGGCGGTTCACCGGCAGGTGGTCGGCGTTGATGCCGACGCGGTAGCGGTGGGCGTCGCCGTAGCCGAAGAGGCGGCCCTGGAGCATCTTGTCCGGGGACGGGCCGATGCCGGGGACGAAGTGCGCCGGGCTGAAGATGGACTGCTCGACCTCGGCGAAGACGTTCTCCGGGTTGCGGTTGAGCTCCAGCTTGCCGATCTCGATCGGCGGGTAGTCCTCGTGCGGCCACACCTTGGTGAGGTCGAACGGGTTGAAGCGGTACTGGGCCGCCTCGGCCGCGGGCATGATCTGGACCTGCACGGTCCAGGTCGGGAAGTCGCCGCGCTCGATGGACTCGCGCAGGTCGCGCTGGTGCGAGTCGGGGTCCTCGCCGGCGAGCTGGTTGGCCTCGGCCTGGGTGAGGTTCTTGATGCCCTGGTCGGTCTTGAAGTGGTACTTGACCCAGAAGACCTCGCCGGCCTCGTTGTTCCACTGGAACGTGTGCGAGCCGTAGCCGTTCATGTGGCGGTAGGACGCCGGGATGCCCCGGTCACCGAACAGCCAGGTCACCTGGTGGGTCGACTCGGGCGACAGACCCCAGAAGTCCCAGACGTTGTCCGCCTCCTGCGAGCCCGTGTACGGGTCGCGCTTCTGGGTGTGGATGAAGTCGGGGAACTTGATGGCGTCCTTGATGAAGAACACCGGGGTGTTGTTGCCGACGAGGTCGTAGTTGCCCTCTTCGGTGTAGAACTTCAGCGCCCAGCCGCGGGGGTCGCGGACCGCGTCGGCGCTGCCGAGGTTGCCGGCGACGGTGGAGAAGCGCAGGAAGGTCTCGGTCTCCTTGCCGACCTCGGACAGGAACTTGGCCCGGGTCCACTGCGAGACGTCGCGGGTCAGCGTGAAGGTGCCGTACGCACCGGCGCCGCGGGCGTGCACCACGCGCTCCGGGATGCGCTCGCGGTTGAAGTGCGCGAGCTTCTCGAGCAGCAGCTGGTCCTGGACCAGAACGGGGCCGCCGACGCCGGCGGTCTCGCTGTTCTGGTTGTCGGCAACCGGCGCTCCGGCCTCCGTGGTGAGCGGTCCCTGCGTCACGTGCGCCTCCTGCGTCGTCCCTGCATGTCCTGTCCTTGGCGTTCGCCGTAACCGATCCTACGATGGACTTTGTCTAAGTCAAGTAAGCATCCAAGTCCGCACCGGTTCGGGAGTTACACCGAATCCCCTCACTGTTAGGCTGATGTCTATGAGTGACCTGCTGGATCGACTTCGCGGACGCGGCTGGCGCATGACGGCGCAGCGGCGCGTCGTGGCCGAGGTGCTCGACGGTGACCACGTGCACTTGACGGCCGACGAGGTGCACGCGCTCGCGGTGGCCAAGCTGCCCGAGATCTCCCGTGCGACCGTCTACAACACCCTGGGCGAACTCGTCACGCTCGGCGAGGTGCTGGAGGTCTCCACGGACCGCCGCGCCAAGCGGTACGACCCGAACGCCCACCGGCCCCACCAGCACCTGGTCTGCGCCCAGTGCGGTGCGATCCGCGACGTCCACCCGGCGGGCAACCCGCTGGCCGACCTGCCGGACGCCGAACGCTTCGGCTTCATCGTGTCGGCGGTCGAGGTGACCTACCGCGGCGTCTGCCCGAACTGCGCGGCCGCCTGAGCGCACGCATGCGAAAGGGCTCGGACCCCCCGGGGGTCCGAGCCCTTCGCGTTCGCCTTCTTGCAGGCGAAAACGGGCCGGGAACGACTCGAGGCCCGGATCCATGGGATCCGGGCCTCGGGCCTTTAGTAGCGGGGACAGGATTTGAACCTGCGACCTCTGGGTTATGAGCCCAGCGAGCTACCGAGCTGCTCCACCCCGCGTCGGTGAACCCAACGTTACGTGAAGGCCTGCGACAGATGCAAATCGGTTAACCGGCCAGCCCCCGGTGCAGGAGCCCGGTCAGCGTCTCCACCACCTCGTCGTCATCGAGTCCGGCCCCGCCGGTCATGGCGGCGTACCCCAGCATCGAGATCATCGCCCCCATCGCCGCGGCAATCAGTTCGGGGTCCCCGGGCAGCTCACGACCTTGTTCGCGCATGTACGCGAGGTGCTCGCGCAGCGGCGCGGTGTCCCCGAGGAGACGCCCCCAGACCTGCCCCGAGCCGGGCGGTTCGACCATGGACTTCTGGAAGAGGGCGACCACGACGGGCAGATGATCCCGGAAGACGCTCCAGGTGGCCGCTACATGCGTCCGCAGCTGCGCCCGGTCGGCGAGGTCGTGCTCGCGGGGGTGGTCATGGGCGCCGACCTCCGCGTCCACCTGGGCCCCCATGTCCGCGAGCAGCGCGTCCAGCAGCTCGTCCTTGCCCGCGAAGTGCTCGTAGAAGGACCCGGTGGACCGGCCGGCGGCCTTGGTGATGTCGGTGATCTTCGTCTGCGCGTAGCCGCGCTCCAGGAAGAGCGCCCGCGCCGCCTCCTTGAGCGCCGCCTCCGTGCCGGCCGCCCGCTCCTTGCGCACTCCCACCGTGATCCCCGCTCCCGCTTGACGCCGTCTTCTCAGCCTCATCATACTGAACCGAGTTTCACCGAATCATAGTTCAGTGAATATAGATTCAGCGAAAGGGGTCGGGCATGCGTGTGTCAGTCATCGGGGGCGGAGTCGCCGGGTCGGCGGGCGCGATCGCCCTGCGCCGCGCGACCGGCGCGGAGGTCACGGTCCACGAGGCGTACGAGGACCCAGCCGGACAGGTGGGCTCGTTCCTCAGCCTCGCCGTCAACGGGCTGCGGGGGCTGGAGGCCCTGGGGTGCCTCCCGCAGGTGCAGGCCGCCGGGTTCCCGGTCGCCCTGCAGCGGATGTGGTCCTCCTCGGGCAAGCTCCTCGGGGAGGTGCCGCGCGGCCGGCTCGCCTCGGACGACCTGCACAGCACGACGCTGCTGCGGGGGCGGCTGGTGGAGGTGCTGCGCGCCGAGGCGGCCCTGGCCGGGGTCCGGATCGAGACGGGGCGGCGGGTGGACCCGGCGGACCTGGACGCGGACCTGGTGGTGGCGGCCGACGGCATCTGGTCCGCCACCCGCTCGGCGCTGGACCCGGCGGCGCCACGGGTGCGGTACGCGGGGCTCTACAGCGTGTCGGGGGTCTCCGAGGGCGTGCACCTCACGCCCGGCACCTACCACTTCGTCTTCGGCCGGCGGGGAGCCTTCCTCTGCGTCCCGGCGGCCGACGGCACGGTCTGGTGGTCGGCCCAGGTGCCCGCCCCGGAGCCGCCGGACCCGGCGGAGGTCACCCGGGCCCGCCTGGCGGAGCTGTACGCCAAGGAGGAGCTGCCGCTGTCCTTGATCCGGGCGGCCACCCGCGTCGACCGCCCGATGCCGATGCACCGGCTGGCGGACGTACCCGTCTGGCACGACGGGCGCACCGTCCTGATCGGCGACGCGGCCCATCCGGTCGGGGCCGGGCAGGGCGCGTCGATGGCGATCGAGGATGCGGTGGCCCTGGCACGGTGCGTGGCATCGGTTCCGGGCGTGGACCGGGCCCTGGCCGAGTACACCCGGCTGCGCCGCCCGCGGGTGTCCCGGATGACCCGGTCCGCGGCGACGAACCGCGACTCGAAGACCCCGGGCACGGTGCAGCGCCGGGTCAACGACCTGCTGATGCCGCTCGCCTTCCGGCACGTCTACGCCCGCTCCACCTCCTGGCTCTACCGCTAGGGGGTGGTGCGGGCGCCCCGCCGGGGCTCAGGCCGAGAGTTCCTCCGCCAGGGCCTCGCGGAGCCGGGCCGCGCGCTGCGAGACCTCGGCCGGGCCCAGTTCCATGGCGCGCACGCACCACTTCTGACCCTCCGCGAGGTCCCCGTGGCGGGCCGCCAGCAGCCCGAGGCGCAGGGCGGCGCGACCGTGGCCCGCCACCGCCGCGCGGGTCCACCACAGGGCGGCCTCCGGCTCGTTGCCCTCGCGTGCCAGCAGCAGCCCGAGGTTGAAGGCGCCGTTGCGGGAGCCGGCCTCGGCCGCCTCCCGGTACCAGCGCGCGGCGACGGTCAGGTCGCCGCGGGCGGCGGCCAGCATGCCGACCCGCACCTGGGCCCGGCGGTGCCCCAGCTCGGCGGCCCGCTCGTACCACTCCTCGCTCTCGGTGCGGGGGGCGCTGCCCACGGACTCGCCGAGGGCCACCGGCTCCGGCGGCGGGGCCAGCGACTCCAGCAGCGCGGCCAGGCGGAACGCCGCCTCCGCGCTGCCGCCGCCCGCCGCGCAGCGCAGGTGCCGCTCGGCCGCCCGGTCCTCACCGTCCCGCACCAGCGCGATGCCGACCTGGAGCGCCGCGTCGGTGTGACCGGCCGAAGCGGCCCGCTCGTACCACTTCAGCGCCGTCCGGTCCTCGTCGCGGCTGGCGAACAGGATCCCGAGGTTGAACGCGGCGTCGACGCTGCCCGCCTCGGCGGCCTTCGAGAACCACGGCTCGGCACCCGCCGCGTCCCCGACCTGGAGCAACATGATCGCCAGTGCGTTGGCCGCCTCGCGGTGCCCGGCGTAGGCGGCCCGCCGGTACCACTGCTCGGCCTGCGCGGTCCGGTCCTGTGCGACGCACAGCAGAGCAAGGTTGTACGCCCCGTTTTGATCGCCCGCGTCCATGGCGGTCCGGTACCAGCGCTCCGCGGTCTGGGTCTCGCCGCGTGCGGCGTGCAGCGCGCCCAGTGCGTTGGCGGCGTTGCCGTCGCCGTCCTGCGCCGCCCGGTGCCACCACACGGCGGCGCTCTCCTCGTCGCCGGCGTCGCGCAGCAGGAAGCCGAGCGCACACGCCGCCCTGGCCTCCCCCTGCTTGGCGGAGGTCAGGTACCAGCGCCCGGCCTCCTTGAGCTCGCCGCGCGCCTCCAGCAGGGCGCCCAGGTGCAGGGCGGCGCGCCGGTGCCCGCGCGCGGCCGCCTGCCGGTACCACTGCTCGGCCTCGGTGGGGTCACCCTTGCGCAGGTGCCTCGCCAGCCGGTACGCGGCTTCGCGATGCCCCTGTTCGGCGGCGGCGCGGAACCACCGCTCGACGCCCTTGTCCCCGCGGTGCTCCAGCAGGTCGGCCAGCCCGTACGCGCCCAGCGCGTGGCCGGACTCGGCGGCCTGCCGCATCCAGTACTCGGCGGCGGGCTCGTCCCCGCGCTCGCGGAAGTAGCGGCCGAGGGCGTGCGCGGCGGGGGCCGATCCGGCGACGGCGGCGACCCGCCACCAGCCGGCCGCGTCCTCCGGGTATCCCCGCTGGTGGAGCAGCACGCCGAGGTTGTTCGCGGCGGCGCGGTCCCCTTCGCCGGTGGCTCCCCTCAGGTACGGTTCGGCGCCGTCGAGGTCGCCGCGGCGCAGCAGCAGCGCGCCGAGCACGCTCATGGCTCCGGGGTCGCCCTTGTCCGCGGCCACCCGGTGCCGGGCCTCTAGCTCGGCGTCGCTCGCCGCGTCGGTCTCGGCGAACATCTCCTCCGTGCTGTGCTTGTCCAAGAAGTCCGCATCGGTCAGTGCGGTCTGTGCGTCGACGACCGGAGCCGCCCCCTCGGCCTCTGTGTCCGTCCCGGACTCCGCCCTCACAAACCGCCCTGTCTCCAGCAGAGTTGACCTGTCCCCCATGAATCCCATCGTCGCATCACCTGCTACCCGCGTACACCTGCTATGTCGCAGCCAGTGAGGTCACTACAGCGTTTTGTCGACATGCCCACAGTGAGGCAAGTCAAACACGCTCCACCCACAAGTCACCCTCCCCGGCTACCGCGTGTCCGTCCCGGACATGACGAAGGCCCGGATCCCATGGATCCGGGCCTTCGTCTTCAGTAGCGGGGACAGGATTTGAACCTGCGACCTCTGGGTTATGAGCCCAGCGAGCTACCGAGCTGCTCCACCCCGCGTCGGTGAAACCACAGTATCACGACGCGGGGTGGAACCATTACCGATTGATCATTGGCCGGACGGGGCGGGCGCCGTCAGCTTCGCCTCGGCCTCGATGGCCCGCTTCAGTGCCGCCTTGATCTCCTCCTGGGCCTTGCCGAAGGCCGCCCAGTCGCCGGCCTGCCGGGCCTTCTCGGCGTCCTCGATGGCCTTCTGCGCATCGCCGAGGGCCGCCTTGACCGTCGGGTCCTGGATGGTCGGCGGCGGGACGGTGCCCTCACCCGGCGGCTGCTCCGGGGGCACCGGAACGGTCGGCGCCTCGGCCCCGAAGACCACGTTCAGCGCCTTCTCCAGGGTGTCCTCGAAGGCGGTCTGGTTGCCGTAGGTCACCAGCACCTTGCGCAGCAGCGGGTACTTGAGGGTGGAGCTGCGGACGTAGACCGGCTCGACGTAGAGCATTCCGCCGTCGAGCGGCACCGCGAGCAGGTTGCCGTACTCGATCTCCGAGTCACCACCGCGCAGCAGGCGGATGGATTCGGCGATCTTCGGCTCCGACTGGAACTTGCTCTGCACCTGGCTCGGGCCGTCCGGCGGCTTGCTGGTCGGCATCTTCAGAATGCGGATGCTGCCGTAGTCCGGGGTGCCCGGATCGGCGTTGACCGCCATGAAGGCGCTCAGGTTGGGCCGCTCGTTCGGCGTGAACGTCGTGGTGAGCGAGAAGACCTGGCCCTTCTCCTTCTGGCCCGGCATCTTCATCGACAGGTAGTACGGCGGAACGGCCGTACCGGCCTTGGTCGTCGGGTCGTCCGGAACCGCCCACGCCTCGCTGCCGCTGAGGAAGGTCTGCGGGTCGGTGACGTGGTAGCGGGTCAGCAGCTCGCGCTGGACCTTGAAGAGGTCCTGCGGGTACCGCAGGTGGTCCATGAGCGGCTTGCTGATCTCGGCCTTGGGCTTCACCGTGCCCGGGAACGCCTTCATCCAGGTCTTCAGGACCGGGTCCGCGGTGTCCCACTGGTACAGGTCGACCGAGCCGTCGTAGGCGTCGACGGTGGCCTTCACCGAATTGCGGATGTAGTTGACCTGGTTCTCCTGCGCGACCACCGCGCGCTGGCTGTTGGTCAGCGAGTCCGCGGTGCTCTGGCCGAGCGTGGTGCGCGAGGCGTACGGGTACCCGTTGGTGGTCGTGTACGCGTCGACGATCCACTTGATCCGGCCGTTGATCACGGCCGGATACGGCGCGCCGTCGATGGTCAGCCACGGGGCGACCGCCTCGACGCGCTGCTTGGGCGTGCGGTTGTAGAGGATCCGCGAGCCGTCGCCGATGGCGCCCGAGTAGAGGATCTGCGGCTCGTTGAAGGTGAGCGCGTACGCGGCCCGGTTGACCGGGTTGTCGAGGTTGACGCCGGAGTCGCCCTTGTAGCTCGTCTCCTTCTCGCCCTTGTCGTCGGAGTAGTCGAGCTCCTTCTGCGGGCCGCCGACGATCGAGTACTGCTTCGTCTGCTCGCCGTAGTAGATGCGCTGCTCGAAGTCCGTGCCGAACACACCCTTGGAGGGCAGGTCGGCCTGCGTGAAGTCGGGGGCGCCCTCCTTCACGGTGGTGCCCTTGGCCGCGACCACGCCGTAACCGTGCGTGTACTTGAAGTGGTCGTTGATCCAGTTGTTCTTCGGGATGCCACCGATGTTCAGCTCGCGCAGCCCGATGACGGTGTCCTGGCCGCTGTACCGGTCCACGGCGAGCGTGGACGGGAAGGCGTAGTAGCCCTTGACCTGCTGGAGCTGCTGGAACGCCGGCGAGACGATGTTCGGGTCGAGGATGCGGATGCTGGCCGTGGTGTCGGCCTGCGGCCGCAGCTTGCCCCGGTCTTCCGTCTGCGGAACGCCCGGGTAGTCCGTGACCTCCGAGCCGGCGATGCCGTAGGCGTCGCGCGTGGCCTTGATGTTCTTCTGGACGTACGGGGATTCCTTGGCCTGCTCGTTCGGCTGGACCTGGAACTTCTGCACGATCGCCGGGTAGAGCCCGCCGATCAGGATCGCCGAGAGCACCATCAGGCCGAAGCCGATGACCGGCAGCTGCCAGGTGCGGCGCCACAGCGTCGCGAAGAACAACACGGCGCAGATCGCGGCGATGGCGACGAGGATCGTCTTCGCCGGCAGGTAGGCGTTCGCGTCGACGTAGCGCAGGCCCGTCCAGTTGTCGGCGGCCTTGAAGTCGCTGGACTTCACGGCGAGCCCGTACCGGTCGAGCCAGTAGGCGACCGCCTTGAGCGTGACGAAGAGGCCGAGCAGCACCGACAGGTGCCCGGTGGCGGCGGCGGTGGCCCGCGCACCCGGGCTCGTCACGCGCAGTCCGCCGTACAGGTAGTGCACGACGGACGCGGCGATCACCGACAGCACGACGGCGGCGAAGCCGAAGCCGAGCAGGAAGCGGTACCAGGGCAGGTCGAAGGTGTAGAAGGACACGTCCATGTGGAACTGCGGGTCCTTCGAACCGAAGGGCACCCCGTTCACGTACATGAGCCAGGTCTTCCACTGGCCGGCCGCCGAGGCGCCCGCGATCAGGCCGACGAGCACCGCGATGCCCAGCAGCAGCCACTTCTTGTACGGGGCGATGCTCATCCGGTAGCGGTCGAGGCTCTGCTGCTCCATCGACATCGCGCTGAGCGGCGGCCGCAGCCGGTGGGCCAGCCAGATGTTCAACCCGACCGCACCGGCCATCAGCAGACCGAAGACGGCGAAGAGGCCGATCTTGGTCCACAGGGTGGTGGTGAAGACGGTGGAGTACTTCACGGAGCGGAACCAGAGCCAGTCAGTCCAGAAGCCCGCGAACATGATGAAGAGCATGGCCAGGACGGCCAGCACGCCCAAGGTCATGAGGAGAGTTCTCGCCCGCCGGGAGGGGCGGCCGACTCTCATCCGTGGCCCGGAAGGGCCTCCGCCGCGGTCCGGCATCTGGAAAGCCAAGGTGCGCACCTCGAAAGCTGAGTCTGGTAATGAACGGGCCCCCGATCGTAGGGCCCACTCATGCAACTTACTGAGGCTTCGGTCAGTTCCCGGTAATCGATGGAAAGGAGGCAGGATGTTGTCCATGTCCAACCTTTCGCCTTCCCCCGGCACCCCCATGGCGGCCAGCCCGCTGACCCGCGCCTGCCTCGAGATCGACGAGTACGCGGCCGGCCTCGGCTGGGACAAGCCCGCACGACTCTTCGCCCTCGTCGACACCGGCCGGCTCAAGAAGCAGGAACCGCGGCTGGCGAGCCAGCTCGGCCTCGACCACGACGACGCCGGCAAGTCCTCCCTCACCCCCATCGAGCAGGACGAGGTCCCGAAGGGGACGCCGCTCGACAAGTTCCTCGGCACCATCGCCTGGCCCGACGCCGTCGTCGGCTGCGCACTGACGGTGGAGCGCCTGATGCTGCCGCCGTCCGCGGAGTCCTCCGTACCGGAGGGACTGAACGACAAGCAGCTGTCGAAGTGGGTCGCCGGGCACCCGGAGCGGCAGGAGGTGCGCCTCACCGTGGCCGTGCTGCGCGACGGATCGCGGGAGTCGGCCGTGCGGCTGCGCGAGAAGGACTCCTCGACGGAGGTCCTCACCGGTGCGGGCCTGGTGCCGGGCCTGGCGGAGGCCCTGGCGGCGACCTTCTCGTAGGCCCTGCCCGTCCTGCCCGTCAGGGGGACGGGGCGGTCGTGGCTAGTGCTGTGACCGGCACTAGCTCGTGCACCGCGGCAGCCCGGCCGTGTCCCCCTTGCTGATCTTCTGCAGTGCCTTCGCGGCGTCGTCGATGGTGGACACCTTGACCAGGGTCAGCCCGTCGGGGACGTGGGAGGCCGCGGAGGCGCAGTTCTCGGCGGGCGTCAGGAAGTACTCGGCACCGGCCTTGCGGGCGCCGATGGTCTTCATCTGGATGCCGCCGATGGGGCCGACCTTGCCGGCGTCGTCGATGGTGCCGGTGCCCGCGACGAACTTCCCGCCGGTCAGGTCCTCCGGGGTGAGCTTGTCGACGATTCCGAGGGCGAACATCAGCCCGGCGCTCGGGCCGCCGACGTCGGCGAGCTTGATGTCGATCGTGAACGGGAAGGTGTGGTCGGTACCGGCCCGGATGCCGACGATGGCGTGGCCGTCGCCCTCCGCCTTGCCCGCGGTGATCGTCAGCTTCGAGGTGGCGGGGGCGTTGTTTCCGGCCTTCGCCGCCTCGGTCGCCTCCTTGGCGGGCACGATGGTGAACTCCACCGGCTCGCCCGGCTTGTGCTTGGTGACGAGCTTGGCCACGTCCTCGGGGGCGATGACGGCGGTGCCGTCCACGGCCTTGATCACGTCCCCGGCGTGCAGCTGTCCCTCGGCGGGGCTGTCCTTGACCACGGTGGAGACGATCACCCGGGCGGTGACCGGGATGCCGAGCTGCTTCAGGGCCGCCACCTTGGCGCTCTGCTGCGACTGGCTGAACTCCTCGGCGTTCTCCTGGGTGGACTCCGCCTCCGACTTCCCGTTCGGGTAGAGGTTCTCGTGCGGGACGACGATGTTGTCGCCGGCCAGCCACCCGTAGACCGCTTCCACCAGGCTCATCTCGTAGTCCGCACCGGTGACGCGGACCGTGGTCATGTTGAGGTGACCGCTGGTCGGGTACGTCTTGCGTCCCGCGATGTTGAGGACGGGCGCGCCGTGCGACTCCCCGAGCGTGTTCACCGTCGGGCCGGGGCTCATCTCGGAGTACGGAACCTTGATGAACACCCCTGCGCAGAGCAGCGCGAACAGCACCAGGGTGGAAGCGAGCATCGTCGCGGTGCGGCGTGGCATGGATCCGACAGTACGGGACGGCCTCGGCGGGCGACCCTCGGGGCCGGTCCGTACGGGGTCCGTACGCGAAACTCTCAGCGGAATCTCACGGAAGGCGGCGGACCGGAGCGCAGCGGACGCGGAGCGTCGAACGGCTGCGAACGACCGGGACGACGGCGGACGGCGGCGGACGCGTCAGACGGCGTCGGAGGCGGAGTGGGCAGACGGGGAGGAATGGGCATCGGCCTTCACCCTCGCCTGATCGGCGGTGGCCATGGCTTCCCGGAATCGCGCGTAGCCCGCGAGCTCGGATATGTCACCGTGTGTGCGGTCGCGTGCCGCCCAGCTGCCCCATATCGCCGCTCCGATCGCGGCGAACAGCGGAATCAGCAACCACGCCAAAGACGCCATGGGCGTGTCTCCCTACCCCGAAGTACGTTTCGTTGGTGGCTTCAACGCTCGTGCCCGTGGGGGGGTTACGCAAATCGAGGGCGTGTTGCGCGGCCGAACGGGTGCGAGGCTACCGCCTTCCGGGTGGCGCTCCGTGACCGGGGGTTCAACAGGCGCCGACCCACTCCTCGGTGCCGTCGCTGAACGTCTGGTGCTTCCAGATCGGGACCTCGTGCTTGAGGTCGTCGATCAGCATCCGGGCGGCTTCGAAGGCCTCGCCCCGGTGCGGGCAGGATACGGCGACGACGACGGCCAGGTCCCCCACGGCCAGGTCACCGACGCGGTGCACGGCCGCGAGGGCGCGGACCGGGAACTTGGCCACGACGCGCTCGGCGACGCGGCGCATCTCGGCTTCGGCGGTCGGGTGGCAGGAGTAGCCGAGCGAGTCGACGTCCGCCCCGCCGTCGTGGTTGCGCACCGTACCGACGAAGAGCGTCGTACCGCCCGACGCGTCGTCGCCGACGGCCTGGAAGACCTCGTCGATCGACAGGGCGGTCTCGCGGATCTGGAGCAGCCGGATCGGGTCCGGAGCGGCCTGCTCACCTGGGTGGTCGAAGTGCGGTGCCATGCCTTCATCGTGCCCTAGCCGCTGACACGGCGAAATAGCAGATTCGCCCGGGGCGGGGGCCCCGCCTTGGGAGCCTCCTACAGGGCGGTCCGCACAGCCCCGCGGTCCGCCCGGCCGGACGGCGCGTGCGGCGCCGCGGGTCCGGTCAGATCCCGCGCCGCTTGCGCGCCAGGCGGACCGCCGCGGCCGCGCCCAGCAGGGCCACCGTCGCGCCGGCCGCTCCGGCGGCCGTGGCGGCGTCCCTGCGGCCCAGCCGGCGGCCCGCGACCGTGTGGCGTCCCGAGACCTCCTGGAGGAGCTCGGCGAGCACCTCCTCGTTGGTCCAGCGCGGCCGCCAGCCCGCCGCGTGCAGCCCGCTGACGCTGACCACCCACGGGTGCATCGTGTAGGCGAGGTCCCCCGCCGGGGACGGGGTCAGGCCGATCCGGTGCAACCGGGCCGCCGCTCCCAGGGCGACCGCGGAGGGCAGCTCCATGCGGCGGATGCCGCTCAGCTCCTCGACCTCCTCCTGCTCCAGCCACCCCTCGCAGCCCACGGCCAGCTCGCCCTCGACCTTCTCCAGGGCCGCGTACTCCAGGGCGCTGACCAGGTCCTCCACGTGACAGAACTGCCAGGTGGGGCGGGATCCGGCCACCACGAGGAGCCGCGGGGACTCGAAGTACCGGGTCAGGGCGGTGTCGGTGCCGCCGACGAGGACGGCCGGGCGGATCACGGTGACGTTCAGTCCGGGGTGCGCGCGGGGGGCCCGGCGGCCGAGGCGCTCGATCTCCAGCAGGTCGCCGACGCCGGTCGCCTCGGCGGTGGCCCGCAGCTCGGAGTCCTCGGACAGCGGGATGTCGTTGTCCGGCAGGGCCCCGTAGACCATCGCCGAGGTGCAGAGCACGACCCGGTGCACGCCCGCCGCGGCGGCGGCCGTCAGGACGGTCTGGGTGCCGCGCACGTTGTACGCCGTACGGGCGGCCGGATCGGTCTCCAGGTCGAGGTCCAGCGCGAGGTGGACCACGACGTCCGCGCCGCGCAGCTTCTCGGCGATCGCGGGGTCCCGTACGTCGAGGACGTGCCACTGCGCGGCGGCGCAGTCCCCCCGTCGCTCGTCGATGGCGACGACCTGCTTGACCTCGTCGGAGGCGGCCAGACGGCTCACGAGGGCCGCGCCGACTCCCGAGGCGGCGCCCGTCACGGCGATCACCGGGCTGCGCCGGCGGAGCGCCTCCGGGTTTCGCGGCTGGCGAACGCCGGGGGCGCCCTCAGCGTGCTCGGAGCTGTTTTCGTCGTCGTGCATCGCGCGAAACTGCGGATCTGGGGAACTCACCGGGCGTCTCCAGCGGTTGTCTTCAGTAGGGGCGCGTCGTGACGCGTACCCACCAGGTGATGTCCATCCTGCCGCAGCCCAGGAGTCGGCGGAGCACCGAGCCCGGATGCGGCCGCGGTGTCTAGGCTGGGTGGTGTTGTCTGTCCATTACCCGTCGGCTCCCGCCGGCGGCCCTACGAGCCGAGGAAACCCGTGAGCGACACCCCATTCGGATTCGGCCTTCCGCCGGAGGAGCCGGAGAACGGCGACGATGGCAAGAAGAAGGGCAACCAGGGCGGTCAGGGCGGCCCGGCGAATCCCTTCGGGTTCCCCGGCATGGGTCTGCCGGGCGGGGCGGGCGCTCCCGGAGCGGACAACCCGTTCGCCGCGATGTTCGGTTCGATGAACCCGAACGACCTCGGTGCCGCCTTCCAGCAGCTCGGCCAGATGCTCAGCTACGAGGGCGGTCCCGTGAACTGGGACATGGCCAAGGACATCGCCCGCCAGACCGTCGCGCAGGGCACTTCGGACGGCGTCAAGGACACGAGCGTCGGCGTCGCCGAGAAGTCCGCCGTCGAGGAGGCCGTGCGCCTCGCCGACCACTGGCTGGACGGCGTGACCTCGCTGCCCTCGGGCGCCACCACGGCCGTGGCCTGGAGCCGCGCCGAGTGGGTCGAGGCGACCCTGCCGGTGTGGAAGGAGCTCGTGGACCCGGTCGCGGAGCGGGTCGGCGCGGCCATGGGCGGCGTGCTGCCGGAGGAGATGCAGGCCATGGCGGGCCCGCTGCTCGGCATGATGCGCTCCATGGGCGGCGCCATGTTCGGCCAGCAGATCGGCCAGGCCGTCGGCACCCTCGCGGGCGAGGTCGTCGGCTCGACGGACATCGGCCTGCCGCTGGGCCCGGCCGGCAAGGCCGCGCTGCTGCCGCTGAACATCGAGGGCTTCGGCAAGGACCTGGGCGTGCCCTCGGACGAGGTGCGGCTCTACCTGGCCCTGCGCGAGGCGGCCCACGCCCGCCTCTTCGCCCACGTGCCGTGGCTGCGCTCGCACCTGTTCGGCGCGGTCGAGGGCTACGCCCGCGGCATCAAGGTCGACACCTCGAAGCTGGAGGACGTCGTCGGCCAGCTGGACCCGTCCAACCCGGAGCAGCTGCAGGAAGCGCTCCAGGGCGGCATGTTCCAGCCGCAGGACACCCCCGAGCAGAAGGCCGCCCTGGCCCGCCTGGAAACGGCGCTCGCGCTGGTCGAGGGCTGGGTCGACGCGGTGGTGCACGAGGCCGCCAAGCCCCGGCTGAGCTCGGCGGACGCGATGCGCGAGACCATGCGGCGGCGCCGCGCCTCCGGCGGCCCCGCGGAGCAGACCTTCGCGACGCTGATCGGCCTGGAGCTGCGCCCGCGCCGGCTGCGCGACGCCTCGCGGCTGTGGGCCTCCCTCACGGATGCGCGGGGGGTGGACGGCCGCGACGGTCTCTGGGAGCACCCGGACATGCTGCCGACGGCCTCCGACCTGGACGACCCGGACGGCTTCGTGCACCGCGAGCAGTTGGACTTCTCCGAGATCGACAAGATGCTCGGCGAGGCCGCCGAGAAGCGCGAACAGGACGGCGACGAGAAGAAGTGAGCCTGCACGAAGACGCGGTCCTCGTCCTGAAGGCGTACGAGGACCAGCCGGAGCTGCGCGACCTGTACCTGGAGCACCTGGCGGCCCACCCGGACGGGGTCTACAAGCCCTGTGGGGCCGGGCACGTCACGGGCAGCGCACTGGTGATCGATCCGGTGCGGGGGCGCGTCCTGCTGACCCTGCACAAGAAGCTCGGTATGTGGCTCCAGATGGGCGGCCACTGCGAGGCCGGTGACCGGACCCTCGCCGAGGTGGCGCTGCGCGAGGCCCGTGAGGAGTCGGGCATCGCGTCGGGGCTGACGCTGGTCGAAGGCGGGCCGGTGCGCCTGGACCGGCACCCGATCCCGGCGCCCTGCAACTGGCACCTGGACGTGCAGTACGCGGCGCTGGCTCCGGCCGGCGCGGTGGCGGAGATCAGCGAGGAGTCCCTGGACCTGCGCTGGTTCCCGTACGAGGAGGTGGCGGCGGTGGCCGACGCGTCCGTCGTACGGCTGCTGGAGGCGGCCTTGGCGCGGCTCGACGGCTGAGCCGGGCCCGCGTCCGCGGACGTGGCGAAGGGGCGGTCCCTGGTGGGGCCGCCCCTTCGCCGTGCCGGGAGGTGTCAGTTCCAGGCGTTGTTCTGGTTCTGCGCGTGCGAGCCGTGCTGGCCCATGCCGAACTGCGCGGCGACGCCCTGGCCGAGCTGGGCGTTCTGCGGCGGCAGCACCTCGCTGGGCTGCACCAGCGCGAAGCCGGTGCCGAGGAAGCTCAGCTCCCAGCCCTCGCCGGTGTTGCCGCGCCGCCGCCACACCCCACTGGAGTGCGTCTGGGCCTGCATCTGCACCCGGAGCGAGGTGGACCAGGCCACGATCGCGTCGGCGTCGACGTTGACGTACTTGTCGGGCGTGACGTGCATCATCAGCGGCTGCCCGGAGGTCATCAGCGCGACCTTGCCGCGGCCGGAGATGTTGAGCTGGTACTTGCCCGAGCCGGAGATCCCGTACTGGCTGTCCACCGCGATGACCTCGGTGTGCAGGGTGGAGTCCAGGGCCAGCACGTAGCTGCTGTCGACCGTGAGGCCGTCCTGGTCCACGTCCACGACGTGCACGTACTGGGCCAGGTTGGCCAGGTAGACCGTGCCCTGCCCGGAGCAGCGCATGAGGTCGAGGCCCTCGCCGGTGCGGCGACGGGCATTGCGCTGGCTGGTGGTCTGGTACTCGCCGTCGAAGTCGATGAGTCCCTGGTAGGCGACCATGGCGCCCTTGCGGGCGAGCACGTCGTCGGAGCCCGTCAGCGAGACCCGCAGCAGCTGCGGGTTCTGGATGGCGTACCGCTCCTGGGACTGCGCCTCGGCGTGGGCGAAAAGTGCGCTCTGCATGATGTGTCCGCTCCCCCTCAGCCCCGGGCCCGGAGCCGGTCGGTGCTGTCCTCGCTGGGCTGTACGACGACGATGCCCTGGCCGGAGAAGGCCATCTGGTAGGCCTCCCCGCTGCCCCGGCCGATCATCGACGAGGCCTTGAAGCTGCGCTTTCCCTTGACCTTGAGATTCGGCGACCAGGCGACGAGCGCGTCGGGGTCGACGTACGTCTCGTCGTCGCCGCGGCCGCAGTCGACCACGATCGGGGTGCCGCGGGAGGTCAGGGCGACCCACCCGGTGCCCGCGATCTGAACGTTGAACAGGCCCTGGCCGGCGAACTTGGCGAGGCCCTTGACTCGCTCGACGCCCCACTGGAGGTGTGCGTCGAAGGCGAGCAGGTTGGTGCCGTTGACCGAGAGCGAGTCGTTGTTGAGGTTGATGACGACCACGTCGGCGCCGTAGTCGGCGAGGTAGAGCAGGCCGTCGCCGGTGCACTTCATCAGCGGCGCGCCTTCGCCGGTGATCCACTGCGAGGCCATTTGACGGACGGCCGGCGGGTTGGGCTCGTACTGGACGAAGCCCTCGTAGGCGACCATCGAGCCGGTACGGGCGAAGAGGTCCTGGCCGCTCTGCATGGCGACCTTGAGCATGGCCCGGCCGTGGTTCTCCATGCGGGCCGTGACGGGGGTCGGGGCGAAGCCCGCGAGTTGCTGGTTCATTGCGTTCATGTCGGGCTCCCTCAGACCTCGTACGGCTGGACGACGATGAAGTTGCCGGGAGCGCCGCGGAACTGGAGGTTCACGGTCTCCCCGCTGTGGCCGGGGTAGGCGTTGCGCCGCAGCCGGACCTGGCTGGAGATGATCACCTGCGAGGCGGAGGACCACGCGACGATGGCGTTGCTGTCCGCGAAGGTGGTCGGGGTGACGGGCAGGACCACCGGGACGCCGTGCGTCTTGACGATGACCGTGCCGGTGCCCTGGAACTGCATGGTGAACAGGGCGCCGCCGGGGATGCCGTGGCCCTCGATGCGGCGGACCTCGTGCTGGAGCGACTCGTCGAAGGCGAGGACCGCCTCGGCCGAGACGCAGATCCCGTCGCCCTGGAGCTCGATGGCGTGCAGGTGGGCGCCGTTCTCCGCGAGGAAGACCTGGCCGCGGCCGGTGCAGCGCATGAGCTGCATCTCCTGGCCGGTGGCGTTGCCGACGATGCGGCCGGCGAAGCCCGCCCCCTTGTAGCTGAAGTCGACCTTGCCCTGGTACAGGACCATGCTGCCCTGGCGGGCGAGGACGGCCTGGCCGCCCATCGACAGGTCGACGCGCATGAGCTGCTGGTTCTGCGGGGTCCAGCGGGCGCCGGTGGGGACTTCCTTGTACGGCTGGAGCGCGGCGGCGAGGCCCGCTCCGGCGGCCGCCTGCTGCGGCGCTTGCGCGTACTGCGGCGGCTGCTGGCCGAAGGCGGGCTGCTGCTGCCCGTACGGGGGCGGCTGCTGGCCGGGGACCTGGCCGTAGGAGGGCTGCTGCGGCGGCTGTCCGTAGGGCGCGGGGGCCGGCGCGGGCGGCGGCACCTGGCCGTAGGACGGCTGGGGCGGCTGCGGCGGCTGGCCGTACGGGGCGGGGGCCGGCGGGGCGAGCGGCGCGGCCATGGTCGGCGCGGCGTGCACCGGGGCCGGGGCCGCGGGCTGCTGGTACTGGGGCTGCGGGGCACCGGGCGCGGGCACGGGCGCGCCGAAGGACGGCGCGGGGGCCGGGGCCTGCGGGGCCTGCTGAGCGGGGGCCGGGGCGCCGAAGGCCGGGGCCGGGGCGGCCGCCTGCGGCGGGGCGAACCCGGGCGAGGCCGCGGCCGGGGCCTGCTGCGCCGGCTGCTCGTCCTCGGCGACCTCGCCGCCGAAGTTCCGCAGCAGCGCGTCGAGCCCGCCGTCGAAGCCCTGGCCGACGGCGGCGAAGCGCCACACGTCCTTCAGGTAGAAGTCACCGAGCATCACGGCCCGCTCGGTGGTGAACTCCGCGCCGGTGAAGGAGTACCGGACGACCTCTTCGCCGCCGGCCACGATCCGGATGTAGCCGGGGCCGATCTGCGACATCTGTCCGGCGCCGTCGATGGTGGCGGTGAAGGACAGCTTGTGGATGGACGCCGGAATGCGGTCCAGCGTCACCCGGAAGGATTCGGTGTCACCCGACTGCGCACCGAGTTGCTGAATGGACTCTTCCGGCGACTTCGGCTGATTGAAGAAGACGAAGTAACGGTCGTCCGACAGCTGCTCGTTGGCGTCGAGGCCGAAACAGCTGATGTCGAAGGCGAGTCCTGATCCGGCGATCTGGACGCCTACGTACAGATCGGTGCCCGCCGTGAGATCACTGATCTTGGCCTTGTGGCCGCGTTGGAATTCCCTGGCCATACGTACGACCGTCCCCCATCCCGACTGTGAATGCGTGGCGCTCAGGCTAACGGCAATTGCCGACATCCGGCCAAGCCGGTACCGACCCGGTACAAAACCGTGCGTGCTGCCCGGGCGGCGGCCGGCGGGCCGACGGGTGGACCGGCGCGGGCGCCTGCGGGCTCATTCCTCGCGGGCCGCGGGGACCTTCGGCAGGCGCTCGGCGGCGACCACGCCCTCCAGGTAGCCGCGGGCCCTCTCGGTGCGCGGGTACGCCTCCAGCAGTTCCCAGAAGCGGGGCCCGTGGCCGGGTACGAGCAGGTGGGCCAGCTCGTGCAGGAGCACGTAGTCGACGACGTACTCGGGCATCCCCTGGAGCCGGTGCGAGAGCCGGATGCTGCCTTCGGCGGGGGTGCAGGAGCCCCAGCGGGTGTTCTGGTTGGTGACCCAGCGGACCGTGCGGGGGCGGGCGCGGCCGTCGAAGTACTGCTCGGACAGCTGCGCGGCGCGCTCGGTGAGTTCCGCGTCCCCGAAGGTGCGCCGGCTCTCCTGGGCGGCCAGTTTGTCGAGCATGACCCCCACCCAGCGCTGCTCCTCCGCCTCGGACATCCGGGCAGGGATGAGCACGACCGTACGGTCACCCTCGCGATAGGCGGATACGGTCCTGCGGCGGCGCGCGCTCCGGCGGACTTCGACGGCGCGCTGCGGTGGGTCGGCGGACACGCCACGACGGTACCCGGTTGCGGTGGCGAAAGTCCCGCCCGTCCGCGGTTCGAACACGAGGGATTCACGGCCGTTTTCCGGAACCCCATTTCCCTTCATCTCATATGCCTAATACCTCGCACCTGTGGACAAAATTCGGCACGGATTCCGGCGGGCGGGCACTGTTGCGGAAGAACGGGAAACGGGCCGTGCACGTGCGCACGACTGCCGACGAGAACGCACGAGTACGCACAAGTGCGCACGACTGCCGACGAGTCCGCACGAGTGCGCATGGGATATCGAGGAGGACGGGACATGTATCCGAAGGTGAAGCCGGCGCTGGCGCGGGCGTGGCGGGATCTGCAGACGGTTCAGTTCGGGGTGACGCCCGCCCATGCGGTGGTGCTCGGCCCCGTGGACACGGCGACGGGCACGCTGATCGACCGGATCGACGGGACCCGGGGGATGGAACTGTTGCGGGCCGAGGCCTCGGGGATGGGGCTGCCGGACGGCCGGGCCGACGAGGTGGTCAGGACGCTGGCGGGGGCCGGCCTGCTCGACGACGTCACGGCGGGCGGCCCGCGGGCCCAAGCCCTGCGGGAGCATCCGCAGACCGTGGAGCGGCTGGGCCCCGACCTGGGTTCGCTGTCCCTGGTCCACCGGGAGCCCGGCGGGGACTTACGGGGGATCGTCGCCCGCCGGGCGATACGGGTCCGGGTGCGCGGGAGCGGCCGGGTGGGGGCCGTGATCGCCGCGGTCCTGGCGGGAGCCGGCGTGGGCCGGGTCGAGGTGCTCGACGGGGGCCGGGTGGAGCCGGCGGACGTGGCGCCGGGCGGGCTGGACCCCGGGAGCGTGGGCCGGCCGCGGGCCGAATCCGCGGGCAGGCTGGTGCGCGAATCGGCCCCGGGGCGCACCCCGCGGGCCGGGGACGAGGCGGGGGCGGAGCCGGGACTGGCCCTGGTGGTGGTCGCGCCCCGGGACGGGCTGCACGCCTGGGCCCCGGATCCGGACACCGCAGCCGACTGGATCGCCTCGGGCATCCCGCACCTGTACGCGGGGGTGTTGGAGGGGACGGGGCTGGTGGGGCCGCTGGTGCTGCCGGGGTCGACGGCCTGCGCGGGGTGCATGGAGCGCGACCGCGTGGACCGGGACGCCGCCTGGCCGAGGATGCTCGTGCAGTGGCGTTCGGCCCACCGCCGCCGCGCGGGTGCTGCCTGCGACCTGGGCCTGTCCACGGCGGTGGCCGGGCTGGCCGCGGCGCACGCGCTGGCCTTCCTCGACGGACAATTGCCCGCTTCCACGGGCTCCCGCTGGGAGGCCGCCCTCCCCGCGCTGCACTGGGAATCCACACCGGTCCCCCCACATCCCGACTGCCCCTGTGGGGCGGGTGGGGCACCGGAGGCGGATCGGGCGGGGACCGGCCGGGAGGGCCATGACAGGATGCGCTGAAGGTGTCGGGGCGACGGAGCCCTTCCGGAGTCCGTCGTTCGCGGCGCAGCGGTCTGGGACATGGAGGGGCGTATGTCTGATCTTCCCCGGAAGGCGGTCACCCGTACGGTCAAGCTGGCCGCGCTGCCGCTCGGCATAGCGGGCCGGGCCACGTGGGGGCTGGGCAAGCGGATCGGGGGCAAGTCCGCGGAGATCGTGGCGCGCGAGCTCCAGCAGCGCACCGCAGAGCAGTTGTTCCGCACGCTCGGGGAGCTGAAGGGCGGTGCCATGAAGTTCGGGCAGGCCCTGTCGGTCTTCGAGTCGGCCCTGCCCGAGGAGATCGCGGGGCCCTACCGGGCGGCGCTGACCAAGCTTCAGGAGGCGGCCCCGCCGCTGCCCGCGGCGACGGTGCACCAGGTGCTGACGGACCGTCTCGGCGCAGACTGGCGGGATCTGTTCGAGGAGTTCGAGGACCAGCCGGCTGCGGCGGCCTCCATCGGGCAGGTGCACCGGGCGGTGTGGCACGACGGCCGGCAGGTGGCCGTCAAGGTCCAGTACCCGGGCGCCGGTGAGGCGTTGTTGTCGGACCTGAAGCAACTGGGCCGGTTCGCGGGGCTGCTGGGGCCGCTGATCCCCGGCATGGAGATCAAGCCGCTGATCAAGGAGTTGCGCGACCGGGTAGCCGAGGAACTCGACTACGAACTGGAGGCCGAGGCCCAACGGACGCACTCGGACGCCTTCGTGGACGATCCGGACGTGGTCGTGCCGGACGTCGTGCACCAGGGCGACCAGGTGCTGGTGACCGAGTGGATGGAAGGGACCCCGCTGTCGGAGGTGATAGCCGACGGCACCCAGGAGGAGCGGGATCGCGCCGGACAACTGCTGGCCGGATTCCTGTTCTCTGGTCCGGCGCGCACCGGCCTGCTGCACGCGGACCCGCACCCGGGCAACTTCCGGTTGATACCGGGGGCGGACGGCCGGATGCGGCTGGGGGTCCTGGACTTCGGCACGGTCGACCGGCTGCCCGGTGGCTGGCCCAAACCGATCGGCAGATCGCTGCGGATGACGCTGGACGGTGACGCCGAGGGGGTCTACGGGCACCTGTGCGCCGAGGGGTTCGTGAAGGAGTCCGTCGAGCTCGACCCCGACGCGGTGCTGGACTACCTGAAACCGATCATCGAGCCCGCCGAGGCGGAGGAGTTCACCTTCACCCGGCCGTGGCTGCGCGGCCAGGCGGCGCGGATCGCCGATCCCCGCTCCCCCGCGCACCAGTTGGGCCGGCAGATCAACCTGCCGCCGTCCTACCTGCTGATCCACCGCGTGACGTTGAGCACCATCGGGGTGCTGTGCCAGCTGGGCGCGACGGTGCGACTGCGAGACGAACTGGACACCTGGCTGCCGGGGTTCGCCTCCGCCGAGTGACTGCGCGGGCGCGTCACCACCAGGACGAGTCGAGTCTGCCCTCGATCGCCCGGAGGTTGGCGCGCGCACAGTCGACGCAGAAGTACTGTCTGATCCCGTTCTCCACCGAGCAGGTCCAGGTGGGTGGGATCTCGCCCGGGGCCTTCGCGCCGCAGCCCGCGCAGACGACGGGCTGGGCCTCGGATCCCGACGGGTCGGGGTGGGGAGTCGGCTGGTCCACCTCCAGACGATATCCCCGTCCGGGGCGGACGGGCCCGCGCAACGCCCCGACGGCCGCGGCGAGCCTGCGGATTCCGTCGACGACCGCGCGGGCGGCCCCGCCGGGGCCGCGTTCGCGCCCGGAGCGGGCGTGCCGGAACGTGGCGGAATGCGAACGGGCGTCGGCCCCCACCGCCCGGCGGTCCGGGTGATGGGGGCCGACGCCCGCTGCTTCTTCAGCTCTTAGTTCATGACGGCCATGGCCAGCGCGCGCCGGGCGCGCATGGAGACGCGCTCGGCACGCCGCTGCATGCGGCGGGCGGCGACCAGGCGCACGGCGTGACGCTCGGCGTCCGCCTCACGCATGCGGTCGTCCATATGGGCGCGAGCCAGGGCTTCTGGGATGAGTTGCATTTCGCGGGTCCTGTTCTGACGCGAGGTGATCGCGCCGGCGGTGATGAAGTCTGCGTGGGCGGCGCCGTGGGGCTGCTCGCTCGTGGTGTAGGAGGTCATGGGGGCCTGCTTCAAGGGGTCGTGCGTCAGGGGGCGGTCGATGGTTCCGATGGCGGTCATGCCGTGACAACCGGGTTCTTGCGCGGACGGCCACGGGGACGCTTGCGGGCGACGACGACACCCTGGACGAAGAGCTCGCCACCCCAGACACCCCAGGGCTCGCGGCGCTCGACCGCTCCGGCGAGGCAGGCCTCGACCAGCGGGCAGGTGCGGCAGAGGGACTTGGCGTACTCGACGTCGGCCGGGGACTCGGCGAAGAAGACCTCGGGGTCGAAGGTGCGGCAGGGGACGGGCACACCGAGGTTCTCGATGGCGTCGTCGAGCGCGGTCAGCGCGGTGAGCGGGGTCAAGGTGTGGTCCTCCGGGACTGCGGGCGGGGAGATCATTTGGGTCTGCGGTACGGACGGGGCGTGCGCTTCGAGTTGCACGGTGTTTTCTTCCTCGTCTTGTTCGGCTAGTCGTTCCGGCCGGTCGGCCGGGTTCGGCTGGTACCTGGCTGCCAGTCCCGAGGCCCCTTCGCTCCGTCGTCCCGGTTCGGGACAAACAGAAGGGCCGCGGATCCCGGGTGGGGTTCCGCGGCCCTGAAGGCGCCGGCCTGATCATGCGATCAGGCTGGATCACTCCAGGGTTCGAGCCCACGGAAGGCCCACATCAGGTGGTGCTGCTGCTTCGTCTGCTTCTTCTGGGATCCGGCACCGGCTGCGGCAGCGAATCCATAGGCGCCATGCGCCTGCGCTTCTGCTGCCAGTACTGCCACCGGTGCCATGGTCGGTCGCTCATTGCGCTCACTGACCGGAAGGATCGCCAGCAGGGCGGGGGCGTCGGCGGAAATCGCGGACGCACCGGTACCCAGAGGGGAGACGGAACCGAGCAGGCAGGAAGCATCGACCGAGCGATCGGTCATTTTGGTGAAGGTCATGAAGCTGGTCACTGGTCTCGCCTCCTCTCGGCGTCTCGGGGACCCGGCCCGGGGGCCTGTCCCATACGTATTCGGATAAGTACAGCACGGATCCCGGGCTTCGGAGAAGCCACCGTTTCCGTTGCTAAGAACCTATGGGTCTTCGCTGGGCATGTGCAAACTATTTTTCCGACGAGTTTCTACGCGTCGTCAGGATGCCCGGCCCCAACCTCTTGACCTGCGCAGATGGCCAGGACATCGGCTCCGTACCGATCAAGCTTACGGCCACCCACTCCGGAGATCATCGAGAGCTCCCCCGCCTCGGACGGCGCGGCCTCCGCGATGGCCATCAGCGTCTTGTCCGTGAAGACGCAGTAGGCGGGCAGGCCTTGCTCCTTCGACTGTCCCGCGCGCCACTCCCGCAGCCGCTCGTAGAGGCCTTCGTCCATGTCGGACGGGCAGTCCTCACAGCGCATCAGCTTCAGCTCGCCGGCCTCGGTCAGGGTCTTGCCGCAGACCCGGCACAGTGCCGGACCACGACGCACGCGCCCCCGCGCCCCTCGCTCCGCCGTGGAGGCCGCTCCGGTGCCCCGGGCCGCGGAGCCCGGCCGCAGGCCGTTCAGGAAGCGGCTGGGGCGCCTGGAGGGCCGGCCGCCGGGGGCGCGGGAGAGCGCCCACGACAGGCTCAGGTGGATCCGTGCCCGGGTGACGCCGACGTAGAGCAGCCGCCGTTCCTCCTCGACCTGCTCGTCGGTCTTCGCATAGGTGATCGGCATCATGCCGTCGGTGAGGCCGACGAGGAACACGGCGTCCCACTCCAGACCCTTCGCCGCGTGCAGCGAGGCCAGGGTGACGCCCTGGACGGTCGGGGCGTGCTGGGCGGCTTTGCGTTCGTCCAGTTCGATCGTGAGGTCCGCCAGGGTCGCTGCGGGGCGGGCCCGGGCGAAGTCCTCGGCGAGGCGGACCAGCGCGGCCAGCGATTCCCACTGGTCGCGCACGGCGCCGGAGCCGGCGGGCGGCTCGGTGCTCCAGCCGGTGGAGCTGAGCACCGCCCGGACCTGGGAGCCCAGCTCCACGACGTCGTCGAGCAGCGGGTCGTTCCCGCCGGAGCGGGCGGCTCCGCGCAGCGCGAGGATCGCCTTCTGGACCTCCTGGCGCTCGAAGAATCGCTCGGCTCCGCGCAGCTGGTAGGGGACACCGGCGTCGGCGAGGGCCTGCTCGTAGACCTCGGACTGGGCGTTGATGCGGTAGAGCACGGCGATCTCGCCCGCCGGGACGCCCGCGGCGATCAAGTCCCGGATCCGGCGGGCGACGCCCTCGGCCTCGGTGGGCTCGTCCGCGTACTCGGCGTAGACGGGGTCGGGGCCGGTCTCGCGCTGCGAGATCAGCTCCAGCCGGTGCTCGGCGGCCCGGCCCTTGGCCTGGTTCAGGAGCCCGTTGGCCAGGTGGACCACCTGGGGGGTGGAACGGTAGTCGCGGACCAGCTTGACCACCGTGGCCTGCGGATAGCGGGTGCGGAAGTTCAGCAGGTGGTCGGGGGTGGCGCCGGTGAAGGAGTAGATGGTCTGGCTGGCGTCACCGACGACGCAGAGACTGTCGCGCTCGCCGAGCCACAGGTCCAGCAGCCGCTGCTGGAGCGGGCTGACGTCCTGGTACTCGTCGACGACGAAGTGCTGGTACTGCGTGCGGATCTGCTCGGCGATGTCGTGGCGGTCCTGGAGGATGCCGACGGTCAGGAGCAGCACGTCCTCGAAGTCGATCATGCCGCGGTCGCGCTTGAGCTGCTCGTACGTCCCGTAGATCTGGGCGATCTCGGCCAGGTCCCGGGGGGCCTCGCGGCCCGACTTGAGGGCGGCCACCGGGTAGTCGGCGGGCACGGTCTGGGTGACCTTCGCCCATTCGATCTCGCCCGTGACGTCGCGCAGCTCGTTGCGGTCGAGACGGATGCGGCAGCGCGCGCCAGCTTCGGCGACGAACTGGATCTTGCGCTCCAGCAGCCGGGGCAGCTCGCCACCGACCGCTTTCGGCCAGAAGTACTGGAGCTGGCGCAGGGCGGCGGAGTGGAAGGTGCGGGCCTGGACCCCGCCCGCGCCCAGCGTGCGCAGGCGTCCGCGCATTTCGCCCGCGGCGCGGTTGGTGAAGGTGACGGCCAGCACACTGGCCGGCATGAGCTGCCCGGACCGGACGCCGTAGGCGATGCGGTGGGTGATCGCGCGGGTCTTGCCGGTACCGGCACCCGCCAGCACGCACACCGGCCCGCGCAGGGTCGTCGCGACCTCGCGCTGCTCCGGGTCGAGGCCCAGGAGCACCGCATCGGCCGAGTCGGCGGAGGCGGAGCCACCCGGGAACGAGGAGGAGTGCGTTGCTGCTGTCACCCCGCCATGCTGCCAGGTCTCGTGGGTCGGGCGGGAAAGTTGTCCACAGGCGGCACGGATCAGTCGTATCGGTCACACCGGGTGCGCCGGGGTGACCGTAAGGGAATGGCCGCAGGGTCCCGTACGTTCGAGTACTCGGACCACCGAGCCCTCACGAAGGAGAGCGCAGCATGCAGGACACGGGCACCGTCACGATGTACAGCACGACCTGGTGCGGCTACTGCCGTCGGCTGAAGACCCAGCTGGACCGGGAAGGCATCGCGTACAACGAGATCAACATCGAGCTCGACCCGGAGTCCGCCGCGTTCGTGGAGAAGGCCAACGGCGGCAACCAGACGGTTCCCACCGTGCTCGTGACGTCCGCCACGGGCAACGAGTCCGTCATGACGAACCCGAGCCTGGCCCAGGTCAAGCAGGCCCTCGCCGTCTGATCGGCTCCCGGAGCGCACACAGCGGAGGGCCCCCGCCGAGGCGGGGGCCCTCCGCTGTCACGGGGCCCGGCGCGGGCCGGGGAAGTGACGAAGGTTACGCGGCCGCCTTCGGCAGCGGCTCGCCGTACCAGAGCTCGACCAGCCGGGCGGCGATGGAGATGCCCGATGGGGGCAGCACCTCGCCCGACGCGAACGCCGCGCGCAGCTCCTCGCGGGAGAACCAGCGGGCCTCCTCGATCTCCTCGCCGTCCACCGTGATCTCCGAGGTGGTGGCGCGGGCCCTGAAGCCGAGCATCAGGCTGTACGGGAAGGGCCACGGCTGGCTGGCCACGTACTCGACCTCGCCGACCCGGACGCCCGCCTCCTCCCACACCTCGCGGACGACGGACTGCTCTATCGACTCGCCGGGCTCCACGAACCCCGCCAGCGTGGAGAAGCGGCCCTCCGGCCAGTGCACCTGGCGGCCCAGCAGCGCCCGGTCGTGCTCGTCCGTGACCAGCATGATCACGGCCGGGTCGGTGCGCGGGTAGTGCTCGGCGCCGCAGCCCGGGCAGCGGCGGATGTGCCCGGCGGCCGCGACCACCGTGCGCTCGCCGCAGCGCGAGCAGAAGCGGTGCATCCGCTGCCAGTTCTCCAGCGCCACCGCGTGCACCATCAGCCCGGCGTCGCGCGGGGACAGCAGCAGGCCGGCCTCGCGCAGGCCGGCCGGCCTGGCCGACTGGTCCATGCGGCCGGGCAGCGCGTCCTTCTGCAGCGCGAAGTACCGTACGCCGTCCTCGTCGGTGCCCAGGAAGTAGCGGTGGGTCTCGGTGACCGGGGCCTCGAAGGCCGGGGTCATCACGATGCCGGTGCCGCCGTCGGGGGTGTCGTCGATCAGGACCTGGCCGCCGGAAACGACGAATACCCGGGTCGTGGGGTGGCTCCAGGCCGCGGCGAGCCACGCCTCGTCGAGCCGGTGGTGCGCGGCGCGGTCGATCCCGCTGGGCGCGGCGAGCGAAAGGGGGCGCTCGGTGGGAGGGCGCTCGGTATGGGTGCTCACAGGTACTTCCAACTCCCCCGGTGGTGGGACAGGCAGGCTCGGTACGGCAGGTGTGTGCGTCGGGTGTCAGGCGGTGGTTCGGTGGTGGGCGGCGAGGTCTCCCCACAGGTACGCGGTCGTCTCGACGCCCTTCAGCAGGAGGTCCAGCTCGACCTTCTCGTTGGGAGCGTGCCAGCCGTCGGACGGGACCGAGATGCCGAGGAAGAGGACGGGTGCGTCCAGGACGTCCTGGAGGTCCGCCGCGGGGCCGGAGCCGCCCTCCCGCGTGAAGCGGATCTTCTCGCCGAAGGCGCGGCCCATGGCCCGGACGACCGACTGCAGGGCCGGGTGGTCCAGCGGGGTCAGGCACGGGCGGGTCGGCGCGCCGAAGGTGATGGAGTGGCGGATCCCGGCCGGGATCCCGGCCGCGACCCAGTCCCGGACGGCCGCCTCGACCTCGTACGGGTCCTGCCCGGACACCAGCCGGAACGACAGCTTCAGGTGGGCGGAGGCCGGCACGATGGTCTTGCCGCCGGGGCCCTGGTAGCCGCCGCCGATGCCGTTGACCTCGGCCGTGGGGCGGGCCCAGACGCGCTCCAGGGTGGAGTACCCGGCCTCGCCCGCGGCCGCGTGGGACTTGGCCGTGCGCAGCCACTCGGACTCGTCGAAGGGCAGCTCGTCGATGAGCGCGCGCTCCGCGTCCGTCAGCTCGGCGATGTTGTCGTAGAAGCCGGGGATCGTGACCCGCCCGTCGGCGTCGTGCAGGGAGGCGACCAGGCGGGCGGCGACGGTGGCCGGATTGGGCACGGCCCCGCCGAAGGCGCCGGAGTGGATGTCCTGGTCCGGGCCGTGGAAGTCGATCTCGCAGTCGGCGACGCCGCGCATGCCGGTGCAGACGGTGGGGGTGGTCTCGGACCACATGCCGGTGTCGGAGACGATCACGACGTCGGCGGCGAGCTCGGCGGCGCGGGCCTCGATGAGGTCGCGGAAGTTCGGCGAGCCGGACTCCTCCTCGCCCTCGATGAGGAGCTTGAGGTGAACGGCGGGGGCGGCGGCGCCGGTGGCCGCCAGGTGCGCCCGTACCCCGAGGGTGTGGAAGAACACCTGCCCCTTGTCGTCGGCGGCGCCGCGCGCGTACATGCGGCCGCCCTGGACCACCGGCTCGAACGGGTCGGTGTGCCAGCCGTCGGCGAGGGCGGCGGGCTGCACGTCGTGGTGCCCGTACACGAGGACGGTCGGGGCGTGCGGGTCCTCGCTCGGCCAGTGCGCGAAGACGGCGGGCGCGCCGGGGGTCTCCCACACCTCGGCGACCGGGAAGCCGGTCTCCTTGAGCTTGGCCGCGAGCCATTCGGCGCTGCGGCGTACGTCGCCCGCGTGCTCGGGCTGGGCCGAGACGGAGGGGATGCGGAGCCACTCGGCGAGGTCGTCGAGGAAGGCGGCGCGGTGTGTGTCGATGTACGTGCGGACGACGCTGTCCGGCGGGGTGTCGCTCATGCCCTGAGCCTAGCCGTCCGCCTGCTGGTCACCGTCCGGGTCCGGTTCGCCTTGGAGGATCCGCTCAAGGCCGGCGCGGTCCGGGAGGTTTCGGGGGCGGATCACGCGGCCGCTGCGGACGTGCAGGAAGGCGGCGGAGACCCGCTCGAGCGGGGTGTTCGTGGCCTCGGCCCAGGCCACGCGGTAGACGGCGAGCTGGAGGGGGTCGGCCTGGGTGGTGCGGCCGGTCTTCCAGTCGACGATCTCGTACGAGCCGTCCGGGTTGCGGTAGACGGCGTCGATCCGGCCGCGCACGACCCGGCCGGCGAGGGTGAGCTGGACCGGGGCCTCCATGCGGTGGGGGGGTCGGTCCGCGTACGGGCTGCGTTCGAAGGCGGCCTTGAGGGAGTCGAGGTCGGCCTCGTCGACGATCTCCTGGTCGGAGCCTGCGCCGGGGAGGTCGGTGACGGGGTCGAGGACGTCGAGGAACGGCAACGGCAGCTCGTCGAACCGGGACTCGACCCAGGCGTGGAACCGGGTGCCCTGGCGGGCGGCGGGCTGCGGGGGCCGCGGCATGGGCCGGGCGAGGTCGCGCGCGAAGCCCTGCTCGTCGGCGGCGAGCCGGAGCAGCTGGCTGGCGGACAGGGCGGACGGCAGCTCGACGTCACGAACGGCCGCGCGGGCACGGCGGAGCTCGCCCTCGAGGGCGTCGAGATCACGGTCCCAGGAGGCGACGGCGCGGGCCTCGTCGGGAACCAGGTCGCCTCCGGCGGGGTCGGCCGTCACAGGACGCGGATGCGGCACGGCCGCGCCGGCGCCGGCGGTGGCCTCGTCGGCCCACAGGTCGTCGCCCTCCGGGACGGACCGGCTCCCGGCGGGTACGACCGCCTCGGCGCGGGGGGTCGGCACGGCCGCTCCCGCGGCGGCCGGGGATGCTCCGGGCCGGGGGCCGTCGAGCGGCGCGCCGGGGGCGGCCGGGAGGTCGTCCCCTGCCCTGCCCCGTCCCGGACCCGGGGTACCGCCCCGGGGCCCGTGGGAATCCCGCGTGGCAGCGTCGTCCCCGGGCAGGGCTTCGGCCCAGGCCTCGACCGCCCAGGGGTCGTCGGAGTCCGGCCCGGCGGCCCCCGACGCGTCGGCGGGCGTACGGGCCCGGGCCTCGCCGGACCAGAGGTCGTCGGGGTCCGGCCCCGTGACGGCGGACGCGTCGGCGGGCAGTCGGACGGTGCCCGGCGGCGGCCAGGCTTCGCCGGGCCGGGCTTCGGGTGCGGGCCGCGTGCCGGCCGCAGGCTCGTAGGGGTCGTCGGCCCGGGCCCGGGCATCGGGCTCGGAAGGCTCGGTGGCCGTGACCGGGGGCCCGGAGGGCCAGGGGTCGTCGGCGGGGTCCGGTTCCCAGGGGTCTTCGGCCGGCCACGGCTCCTCGCAGTCCGGGGGCCAGAGGTACTCGTCCTCCTCCGGGGGCGGGGCCGCGAGGTAGGACTCCACCAGGGCCGCCGCCGCGCGGCGCAGGGTGAGGGAGTACGGGTCGAGCGGGAGCGGCCAGGAGTGGTCCGGGGTGGAATCGCCGGACAGCGCCGGGTTCTCGGCGGTGGGGTCGGGCTCGTCCGCCCAGGCCTCGATCTCGCCGAAACCGGCCGCGCAGTGCTCGTACAGGGCTTCGAGGAACGGCGACGGGCCGCGGCGCTTCTTCTGGCTCGGGCCCCACCAGTGGCCCGAAGCCAGCAGCAGGGAGCGCGGCCGCGTGAAGGTCACGTAGCCGAGGCGGAGCTCCTCCACCGACTTGTGGTCCTTGAGCGCGGCCTTGAAGGCCTTCAACCCCGCCGAGGTCCAGGCCGGAACCCCGGGCAGGGTGGGCGCGTCGCCGCGCAGCGCGTACGGGAGCACCTTCGCGTACGAGGTCCAGGCCTCCGGCGGCTTCTCCTTCGGGAAGGCGCCGGCGCACAGGTCCGGAACCACCACCACGTCCCACTCCAGGCCCTTGGACTTGTGGGCGGTGAGCACCTTGACCGTGTTCTCGCCGCCGGGCAGCGCGTGGTCCAGGCCCTTCTCGTACTGGGCGGCCGTGCGCAGGAACGCCAGGAAGGCCAGCAGCGTGGCCTCGCCGTCGAGGGCGGCGAAACCGGCCGCCACGTCCATGAAGTTCGACAGCGTCTCGCGCCGGCGGGCCGCCAGCGCGTGCGGGGAGGCCGACAGCTCCACCTCCAGGCCGGTGGCGGTCAGCACCCGGTGCAGGACGTCCATCAGCGGGTCCGCGAGGGAGCGCCGCAGGTCGCGCAGTTCCTGGGCGAGGTGCGCGAAGCGGATCCGCGCTTCCGCCGAGAAGGGGAGGTCGTCCGGGGCCTGCCCGGCGCCGTCGAGGAAGGTCTCCAGGGCGTCGGCCAGCGAGACGATCTCCGCCGGGTCCACGCCCTCCACGGCCGCCGCGAGGCGTTCGTCCGGGTCGGACCCGGCGGGCGCGCGGCTCACCAGGAGCCGCGCCCGGCGGCCCAGCAGGGCCAGGTCGCGCGCGCCAATCCGCCACCGCGGGCCGATCAGGAGCCGGACCAGGGAGGCGTTGGCGCCCGGGTCCTGGAGGACCTCGCAGACGGCGACGAGGTCGGCGACCTCGGGCAGGTGCAGCAGCCCGGAGAGGCCGACGACCTCGACGGGCACGTCCCGGTCCACCAGCACGGCCTGGATCTGGGCGAAGTCTCCGGCGGAGCGGCACAGTACGGCGATCTCGCGCGGCTCCGTCCCGGTGCGGACCAGGTGGGCGACGGAGTCGGCGAGCCAGTCGAGCTCCTGTGCGTGGGTCTCCAGCAGGGCGCAGCGGACCTGCCCGGCGGCCTCCGCGCCCGGCGCCGGACGCAGCGCCTCCACGCCTTCGTGCATGGCGCGCAGCGGGGCGGCGAGTCCATTGGCCAGGTCCAGCAGGCGGCCGCCGCTGCGCCGGTTCTCGCTGAGGGAGAGCCGGGTGGCGAGGGTCCCGTCGGCGTGCGGGAAGTGTTCCGGGAAGTCGTCGAGGTTGGCGACGGAGGCCCCGCGCCAGCCGTAGATCGCCTGGCAGGGGTCGCCGACGGCGGTCACGGCGTGGCCGGAGCCCGCGCCGAAGAGGCCGGACAGCAGCAACCGCTGTGCGACGGAGGTGTCCTGGTACTCGTCGAGCAGGACCACCCGGAACTCCTCGCGCAGCAGCGCCCCCACCTCGGGCCGGGTGGTGGCGAGCTGCGCGGAGAGGGCTATCTGGTCGCTGAAGTCGAAGAGGTCTCGGGAGCGTTTGGCGGCGCGGTAGCGGACGACCAGTTCCAGCAGCTCGATGCGGCCGCGCACGGCCTCCGGAACCTTGCGGAGGTCCTCGTTGGTGAGCTTGGTGCCGGCGAGCACGTCGAGCAGTCCGGTGTCGTGCAGGCGCAGGTGCTCGGGCTCGACCAAGTGCTCGGAGAGTTCCCCGTCGAGCGCGAGGAGGTCGCCGACCAGGTCGGGGACCGACTTGGTGAGCGAGGGGTACGGGCCGGGGGCCTCGCGCAGCACTTTCGCGGCGAGCTGGAAGCGGGTGGCGTCGGCGAGCAGCCGGGAGCTGGGCTCCAGGCCGATGCGCAGGCCGTGGTCCTTCAGGAGCTGCCCGGCGAAGGCGTGGTAGGTGGAGATGCGGGGCTCGCCGCCGACCGCGTCCGCGTCCGCCGGGGAGGGGTCCGGGTCGGTGATGCCCGCCCGCGCGAGGGCCTTGCGCACGCGCTCGGACAGTTCGCCGGCGGCCTTGTTGGTGAAGGTCAGGCCGAGCACCTGTTCGGGTGCGACCGCGCCGGTACCGACGAGCCAGACGACGCGGGCGGCCATGACGGTGGTCTTGCCGGAGCCGGCGCCCGCGACGACGACCTGCGGGGCGGGCGGGGCGGTGACGCACGCCATCTGCTCGGGCGTGAAGGGGATCCCGAGGAGCTCCTTGAGCTGCTCGGGGTCGGAGAGGGCGGGCGGACGCGCGGGCACCCAAAAAGGCTAGCCGCCCGCACCGACAGCCCCGACCGCCGAGCTCGTGCACGCGGCCCGGGCTCACTCGATGGTCTGGCGGCCCTCCGGGCGGGCGCTGCACGAGCTGCGGAAGGAGCAGTGGTCGCAGTGGCGGCCCGCGGCGGGTGCGAACCGCTCGTCCAGGACCCGGCCCGCGGCGGTGGCCAGCAGGTCGCCGACCCACTCCCCGTCGAGCGGCTGCTGGGCCTGCACCTTGGGCACCGCGTCGCCGCCCTCGCGGACCGCGGCGCCCTGGCGGAGCTGGACCAGCTCGGCGCCGCCGGGCGCGGGGCGCAGGCCGTCGAAGGCCTCGTCGACGGCGCCCTCGCGCACGGCGAGCTGGTAGACGGCGAGCTGGGGGTGGCGGGCGACCTCGTCCTTGGTGGGCGCCGACTTGCCGGTCTTGAAGTCGACGACGTACGCACGCCCCTGCGGGTCCGATTCGACCCGGTCCATGGAGCCCCGGATGCGGACGGCGACCTCACCGGCTTCGAGCGTGACGTCGAACTCGTGCTCCGTGGCCACGGCCGCGCGGCCGCCGCGGTCGGTGGTGTGCCAGCGCAGGAAGCGTTCCAGGGCGGCGCGGGCGTTGTCCTTCTCCTGGCGGGACTTCCAGGGGGCGTCGAAGGCGAGGGCGTCCCACACCGAGTCGAGGCGCTCCATGAGGACGGCGAGGTCGGCGGGGGTGCGGCCGGAGGCGACCTCGTCGGCGAGGACGTGGACGACGTTGCCGAAGCCCTGGGCGGCGGTGGAGGGGGTGTCGGCCTTGACCTCGCGGCCGAGGAACCACTGGAGGGAGCAGGTGTTGGCGAGCTGCTCCAGGGCGCTGCCGGACAGGGCGACGGGCCGGTCCCGGTCGCGGAGGGGGACGCTGCTGCGGGTGGGCTCGTACAGGCCCCACCAGCGCTGCGGGTGCGCGGCGGGGACCAACGGGCGGTCCTCGTCGTCGGTGAGCGCGGCAAGGCGGGCGAGGCGGCGGGCGGCCGCGTCGCGCAGGGCGGGCGAGGCGGCGGGGTCGACGGTGGTGGCGCGCAGCTCGGCGACGAGCGCGGCGACGGCGAGGGGGCGGCGGGGGCGGGCGGTGACGTCCCGCGGGGGGACGCCGAGCTCGGTGAGGAAGCGGGAGGGCTGGTCGCCGTCGTCGGCGGGGGCCTTGACGGCGGTGACGACGAGGCGGTCGCGGGCGCGGGTGGCGGCGACGTAGAAGAGCCGGCGCTCCTCGGCGAGCAGGGCGCCGGGGGTGAGGGGCTCGGCGAGGCCGTCGCGGCCGATGCGGTCGGCCTCCAGGAGGGAACCGCGGCGGCGAAGGTCGGGCCACAAGCCCTCTTGGACGCTCGCGACGACGACGAGGGACCACTCCAGTCCCTTGGAGCGGTGCGCGGTCATCAGCCGGACGGCGTCGGAGCGGGTGGCGCGGGCCGTCAACGTGTCGGCGGCGATGTCCTCCGCCTCCAGTTGTTCGAGGAAGTTGAGCGCGCCGCGGCCTCCGGTGCGTTCCTCGGCACGGGCGGCGGTGTCGAAGAGGGCGCAGACCGCGTCGAGGTCGCGGTCGGCGTTGCGGCCGGCCGGGCCGCCGCGGCGGGCGCTGCGCTCCAGCCGCTGCGGCCAGGGCGTGCCGTCCCAGAGGACCCACAGGGCCTCCTCGGCGGTGCCGCCGCCCTGGAGCAGTTCGCGGGCCTTGCGCAGGAGCAGGCCGAGGCGCTGGGCGCCGCGGGCGTAGGCGGGGTCGTGGGCGGTGAGCCGCTCGGGCTCGGCGAGGGCGCGGGCGAGGAGTACGTCGGAGGGCGCGGGCACCTTGACGCCGGCGGCGCGCTCCTCTTCGCGCAGGGCGCGGCCGAGCCGTCGCAGGTCGGCGGCGTCCATCCCGCCGAGGGGCGAGGCGAGCAGCGTGAGGGCGGCCTCGACGGTGACGCCTCCGGCGGGGTCGGCGGGACCCACGGAGCTCCGCCCCGGGCCCGCTTCGACGGCGTCGGGCTGGTCCTGCAGAGCGGACGGCGACGCGTCGGCGGAGCCGGTCGGGGCTTCGGGGCTCCGCCCCGGGTCGGACCCGACGGCGTCGGACACGCCGGACACGCCGGACACGCCGGGGTCGCCGGGGTCGCCGGGGCTCCGCCCCGAGCCCGCTTCGACGGCGTCGGGCTCGCCTTCGGCAGGTGGGGCTTCCCGCCCACCCGCCCCGAAGGCCCGAGAGAGCTCGCCGACGCGCCCGCCCGGGCCCAGCTCGACCGCGTCGGCCCCTTCCTGCGGAGCGGACGGGACGGCCGGTGCCGGGTCCGCGGAGCCGGTCGGGGCTTCGGGGCTCCGCCCCGGGTCGGACCCGACGGCGTGGGACACGCCGGGGTCCGCGGCCTGCCCCGGGCCCGCTTCGACGGCGTCGGACACGGCGGGGCTCTGCCCCAAGCCGGGCTCGGCCGCGGCGGGCTCGGCTTCCGGGAGGTCCGCGCCCGGTTCGGCCTCGGTGGCCGAGACGCGCAGGGCCGTCAGGAGGGGGGCGACCGCCGGTTCGTGGCGCAGGGGCGTGTCCGCGCCGTCCGTCTCGACCGGCACTCCCGCCGAGATCAGGGCGCGGCGCATGGCCGGGAGGGTGCGACCTCCCGCGCGGACCAGGACGGCCATGTCCTGCCAGGGCACCCCGTCCTCCAGGTGGGCCCGCCGCAGGACGTCGGCGATGTTGTCCAGTTCGGCGCCCGCCGTCGGGTACGTGAACACCTCCACCCGCCCGCCCTCCCGCACCGGTGCGAGGTTCCGGTGGGCGCGGACCGCCTCGGCCGGCAGTCGCGGGACCGGCATCCGGGTGGTGAGCAGCCGGGTGGCCGCCAGGAGGGCCGCGCCGGAGCGGCGGCCGACGGTGAGGGCCTTGACCTGCGCGCCGGGGAAGGCCGACCCGAAGTCCAGGACGTTGTTGATGTCGGCGCCGCGGAAGGCGTAGATCGACTGGTCGGGATCGCCGAAGGCGACCAGCGTGCCGCCCGGGCCGGTGAGGGCGCGCAGCAGCCGCAGCTGCGAAGCGTCCGTGTCCTGGTACTCGTCGACGAAGATCGCGTCGTAGGCGGAGGCGAGGGACGGCGTGCGTTCCGCGAGGAGCACCGCCCGGTGCAGGAGTTCCGCGTAGTCCAGCGTGCCCTGCATGTCGAGGACGTCGAGGTACTCGGAGAGGAAGGCCGCCGCCGCCTTCCAGTCCGGGCGGCCGATGCGGTCGGCGAACGAGGAGAGGGCCTGCGGCCCGAGGCCCAGCTCGCGGGCACGGGCGAGCACCGCCCGGACCTCGTCGGCGAACCCGCGCGTGGTCAGCGCGGCGCGCAGGTCGTCCGGCCAGCGGATGGAGCGGATCCGGCGCTGGCCCTCGAGGAGGGTACGGACCATCACGTCCTGCTCGGGGCCGGACAGCAGCCGCAGCGGGTCGGCGAAGAGGTCGGTGTCCTGGTGGGCGCGGACCAGTCCGTAGCAGAAGGAGTGGAAGGTGGTGGCCTGCGGGGCGCGCGCGCCGCCGAGCCGCAGGGCGGCCCGGTCGCGCAGTTCCACCGCCGCCTTGCGGCTGAAGGTGAGGATGAGGATCCGGGCGGGGTCGGCGCCCGCTTCCACCCGGGCGGTGACGGCTTCGACCAGCGTGGTCGTCTTTCCGGTGCCCGGTCCGGCGAGGACCAGCAGCGGTCCGCCGGCGTGGTCAACCACCGCGCGCTGTGCTGCGTCCAGCACAGGAGGATCCACCCGTTCCGGCCCGGTGCGCACGAGGCGGTACGCATCGGGGGTCCGCGTACGCCGCCGTTCGGTGCGGTCCGAGGAAGAGGTGATCACGTGGGGTGCCGGTCCTGGTGGGTCTGCGGGGTGTGGCGGTGCTGCCGTGACGGCTCGCGCGGAAGCCACCGCGGAAGCCGAAGTGGCAACGCTACGGCAACCCGCCGACGCCGCGCAGTCCCCCGGGGTACCCCGGACGGGCGTTCGGGCCGTCGCCCGATCGCCCGTCCGGGCCCCGCATGGCCGAAGCTGTCAGGTGTGAGCCTCGTCGCGCGCGCCGTCCTGTCCCCCATCCTGTCCGGGGGACCCGTCCCAGCGCGCCCGGCGCATGTCCAGCCGCGGCTCGCCGCCCGCCGTCAGGCGCAACGGGGTGGCCTCGGTCCGGTAGTGCTCCAGGGCGCGCACCTCGTGGCCGGGCAGCGGCAGGCCGTCCGCCCGCACCACGCGCCACCAGGGAACGGCTCCCCCGTACAGGGCCATGACACGCCCGACCTGGCGCGGTCCTCCCTCGCCGAGCCACTCGGCGACGTCCCCGTACGTCATCACCCGGCCGGGCGGAATACGCTCGGCCACCTCCAGTACGCGCTCCGCGTACGCGGGCAGCTCCTCACTCATTCAGCACATGGTGCAGTACGTCGGCCGCGCTCCGGCGGAAGTCTCGCTTCCGCACCGGCGCGCACCCTGATGCCCCGCTGGCCCGTCGGTCCGTGCCACCATCTTCCGGGCGGTGACTGGTGATACGTGATCAAGAAGAGACGGACGTGACGACGAAGGAGCAGGGTGTGAGCCCTCCGGACGGCGCGGCGACCGACGACGGCGCACGCCCTGACGACGGCCGCTCCGCCCGCCCCGACCCCGTCCCGGAGCCCCGTCCGGAGCCCCCGCGCCCCGGCGGCCGGACCGACCGCACGGGCGGAGCCGAGACGGCCGGGGCCGAGGGCGCCGAAGCCGGGGCCGGAGCGCCCGCGGCCAAGGCTGCCGAAGCCGGGGCCGGGGCCGTCGGGCCGGGGGCCGGCGCCAGCGCCACCGCCGAGGGCCCGCACGGTCACGCCGCCACGGACGCCGACCGGGTCGAGGTCGACGAACCGCTGCTCGCCGCCCGCGTGCACCGGCCGTCCGACCTCGTACGCCTGCTCGTCGGCATCCTCGGCATCGCCGTCCTCCTCGGCATCGCCGCCTTCGCCCACGGCACCACCGTGGGCCTGGAGGAGGACATCAGCAAGGGCACCGGCCAGGCGCCCGACCTGCTGATCAAGGTCGCCGCGCTGGTGTCCAGCATCGCGGTGCTGCTGCTGCCCGTCGCCTTCGCCATCGAGCGGCTGATCAAACGCGACGGGCTGCGCATCGCCGACGGCGTGCTCGCGGCCGTCCTCGCGCACGGCGTCACCCTCGCCACCGACCTGTGGGTCTCGCAAGCCGCCCCCGACACCATCCAGGACGCCCTCACCCGCCCCGCGGCCGGCGGGACCCTGACCGACCCGGTCCACGGCTACCTCGCGCCCGTCATCGCGTACATGACCGCGGTCGGGATGACCCGTAGACCCCACTGGCGGGTCGCCCTGTGGGTGGTCCTGCTCCTCAACGCCCTGGCCATGCTGGTCAACGGGTACACCACCCCCTTCTCGATCATCCTCACCGTGCTGATCGGCTGGAGCGTCGCCTACGGCACCCTGTACGCCGTCGGTTCGCCCAACGTGCGCCCCACCGGACAGCACCTCCTCGCCGGACTGCGCCGGGTCGGCTTCCAGCCGGTCAGCGCGATGCGCGCCGAGATGCCCGAGGGCCCCGAGCCCTCCGAGGCCAACGACCGCGGTCGCCGGTACCACGTGACCCTGGAGGACGGGCCACCGCTCGACGTCACGATCGTCGACCGCGAGCAGCAGGCCCACGGCTTCTTCTACCGGGTCTGGCGCCGGCTCACCCTGCGCGGCATCACCACGGGGCGCAGCCTGCAGTCGCTGCGCCAGGCGCTGGAGCAGGAGGCGCTCCTCGCGTACGCGGCCATCGCGGCGGGGGCGAACGCGCCGAAGCTGATCGCCACCTCCGAGCTCGGTCCGGACGCGGTGATGCTCGTGTATGAGCACCTGGACGTCCGGGCCCTCGACGCGCTCCCCGACGAGGAGATCACCGACGAGCTGATCCACCACACGTGGGAGCAGGTACGGGCCCTCCAGTCGCGGCGGATCGCACATCGACGGCTGACCGGGGACGCCCTTGTGGTGGATCGTTCCGGCAACGTCATCCTGACCGACCTGCGCGGCGGCGAGATCGCCGCGGGTGATCTGGTCCTGCGGATGGACATCGCCCAGCTGCTGACCACGATCGGCCTGCGGGTCGGCGCCGAGCGCGCGGTGGCCTCGGCCGTGTCGGTGCTCGGCCCGGACGCGGTGGCGGACTGTCTGCCGCTGCTCCAGCCGATCGCGCTGAGCCGTTCCACCCGGGCGACGCTGCGCAAGCTGGCCCGGGAGCGGGCGGAGCGGCAGCGGGAGGCCGTGCTGGAGTCCTCGCGGGCGGCGAAGGCGGCGCGCGACGCGGAGTCCGAGGCCTCCGAGACCCCGGTCTCCGCATCGGCCGCGGCCGACCGCAAGGCCGAGAAGAAGGCCCTGGAAGATGCGCTGGACGGGGCCCGCGAGGAGGATCTGCTGACCCAGATCCGCCACCAGGTGCTGCTGATCCGGCCACAGGCCCCGGTGGAGCCGGCCCGGCTGGAGCGGATCCGGCCGCGCACGCTGGTCTCGTTCATCGCGGGCGCGTTCGGCGCGTACTTCCTGCTCACGCAGCTCGCCCACGTGGACTTCGCGACGATCATCGGCCAGGCGCAGTGGGGCTGGGTCGGGGCGGCGCTCGCCTTCTCGGCGCTGACGTACTTCGCGGCGGCCATGAGCCTGCTGGGCTTCGTCCCGGAGCGGGTGTCCTTCCTGCGGACCGTGGTCGCACAGGTGGCCGGGTCGTTCGTGAAGCTGGTCGCCCCGGCGGCCGTCGGCGGTGTCGCGCTCAACACGCGGTTCCTGCAGCGGGCGGGGGTCCGGCCGGGGCTGGCGGTCGCGAGCGTGGGCGCCTCCCAGCTGTTCGGGCTGGCCAGCCACATCGTGCTGCTGCTGTCCTTCGGCTATCTGACCGGGACCGAGAAGACGCCGGAGATGACCCCGTCCCGGGCCGTCATCGCGGGCTTGCTGACGGTGGCCGTGCTGGTGCTGGTGGTGACGGCGGTCCCGTTCCTGCGGAAGTTCGTGGTGACGCGGGTACGGGCGCTGTTCGCGGGCGTGGTGCCGCGCATGCTGGACGTGCTCCAGCGGCCGAAGAAGCTGCTGACCGGCATCGGCGGGATGCTGCTGCTGACGGGCTGCTTCGTGATGTGCCTGGACGCGTCCATCCGCGCGTTCGGGGGCGGCGAGGCCATCAGCTACGCGAGCATCGCGGTGGTGTTCCTGGCGGGCAACGCGCTGGGGTCGGCGGCTCCGACGCCGGGCGGCATGGGCGCGGTGGAGACCACGCTGACCCTCGGGCTGATCGCGGCGGGCCTGGAGAAGGAAGTCGCGATCTCCGCGGTGCTGCTGTTCCGTCTGATGACCTTCTGGCTGCCGGTGCTGCCGGGGTGGATCTCGTTCAACTTCCTGACCCGCAAGGAAGCCATCTAGCCTCCGGCCCGGTCGGCGGATCCGGCTGGGCGCTGAACTGCCCCGGCACCTGGGAGGAACCGGTTCCGCTCGGCGGCGGCCGCTACCTGTACGTGGAGGCGCGCGGGGTCGTGGTGGTGGAGGAGAACGCCGCGGCGCTCGCCGACTGGCCCCGGGGCGCCACCGACGCCTCGTCCTGGGCGTCGGCCGAGGACGCCCCGTGGTTCCGTCCGGGCACGCGCGGCTCCGGTCCGCTCACCGCGGCCGGGCTCGCCCGGACCTTCGGCGACGCGTGGGTCACCCGTGTCCCCGGCGACGAGCTCCCGGACTCGCTGGAGCACCCGGGCACCCGGGAGTTCCTGAGCGGGGTGGGGCTGCCGCGCCACTGGGCCGCGGGCGTCAGCTCGTTCGAGGTCGCCCCGGAGTTGCTGCGGCCGCTGACCGCGCAGGCACCGGAGGCCGGCGACGACGCCCTCCTGCACCTCGGGACCTTCGACTTCGGGTACACCGACCCGGGCCTGGTGGGCGTCCACCGCGTCACCGGAGCGGTGCACATGTACCAGGAGTCCGTCATCCCGCTGGCCCGGGACGTGGCGACCTTCGTCGGACTCCTCGACGGCGTGCGCCGGTACATGGGCGCCTGCTGGTCCTCGTACCCGGCCGAGGACGGCATCGGGGACTTCGGCGAGGCGATGGAGGCCCTGAATCCCGGGGCGCTGGCCAACGGCTCGCCCGCGGCCGAGACCTGGGAGCACCTGTTCGCCGCGATCACCGAGCTGAGCGTGTACGGCTACTGAGGGGAGGGCGGGCAGGCGGGCGGGCACGACCCCCGTTCGGGTCAGCGCACGGGCGGGGTCGCCGCGGGGCCCACAGGATGGGGACATGCCGACACACGCCTGGCGGGTCACCGCCGCCGCCACGCTCGCCGCCGGGCTGCTCGCCACGGCCGCCTGTTCCTCGGACGGCGACGGGAAGAAGGCCACGGCCGACGGCTCCCCCGAGGTCAAGCCCCTGAAATGGGGCGACTGCGAGGCCCCGACCGCCGCCCAGGGCGGTGGTCAGGCCCCGCCCAAGGACTGGCAGTGCGCCACCCTCGACGTGCCGCTCGACTACGCGAAGCCCGAGGGCGAGACGATCCCGATCGCCCTGATCCGGGCCAAGGCCCGGGACCAGAAGAACCGATTGGGCTCCCTGGTCTTCAACTTCGGCGGCCCCGGCGGCTCGGGCATCAGTACGCTGCCGGGCGCCGCGAAGGAGTACGAGGCCCTGCGCGCCCGGTACGACCTGGTGAGCTTCGACCCTCGCGGGGTGGGCGGCAGCGACCCGGTCCTGTGCGAGAACGACAAGCAGTTGGACCAGTACTTCAGCGAGGACTCCTCCCCCGAGACCCCGGAGGAGGAGAAGGCCTTCCTCGAGAACATCCGCACGTACCAGGAGGCCTGCGAGAAGAACTCCGCCGCGATGCTCCCCCGCGTCGGCACCGAGAACGCCGCCCGCGACCTGGACCGCATCCGCCAGGCCCTCGGCGACGAGAAGCTGAACTACTTCGGCATCTCCTACGGCACGGAGCTCGGCGGGGTCTACGCCCACCTCTTCCCCAAGAACGTCGGCCGGGCCGTCTTCGACGCCGTCGTGGACCCCACCAAGACCGCCGAACAGAGCGCCCTGGGCCAGGCCAAGGGCTTCCAGCTCGCGCTCGGCAACTTCGCCCAGGACTGCGTGGACCGCGGCGACGAGTGCCGGCTCCGGGGCAGCACGCCCAAGGAGATCGAGGCCGACATCATCAAGCTGCAGAAGGCGCTGGCCGCCAAGCCCATCCCGGGCATCGGGGACCGGATGCTCACCGAGAGCCAGGCGACCAACGGCATCGCGCAGGCCCTGTACTCGAAGGAGCTCTGGCCGCTGCTGGAACAGGGTCTCGACGAAGCGGAGGGCGGTCAGGGGCAGTTGCTGATGGCCCTGTCCGATGCGCTCAACGGCCGTGACCAGCAGGGGCGTTACAGCAACATCGGTGCGGCCAACACCGCGATCAACTGTGTGGACGACAAGGAGCGCTACACCCTGGAGCAGACGAAGGCCAAGCTGGCGGAGTTCCGTGCCGCCTCGCCGGTCTTCGGGGACCTCCTCGGCTGGGGCATGTTGACCTGCACCGGCTGGCCGGTCCCCGGCACCTGGGAGACCCCCGACGTCTCGGCGCCGGGCTCCGACCCGATCCTGGTGATCGGCAACACCGGCGACCCGGCCACCCCGTACGAGGGCGCCCGCAAGATGGTGGAGCGGCTCGGCCCGGGCGTGGGCGTGGAGCTCACCTACAAGGGCGAGGGGCACGGCGCGTACAACAGCGGCGACCCGTGCGTGCAGAAGGCGGTCAACGGCTACCTGCTGGACGGGAAGGCGCCGGCCGGGGGCACCGTCTGCACCGCGGCCCCCGACCCGACGCCGCCGCCCGGGGTGCCGGAGTCGTCGGCCGCCTGATCCGGTCCGCGGGACGAACGCCGAAGGGGCCGTACCCCGATCCCGGGATACGGCCCCTTCGGACCGTGGCTCTAGTAGACCGGCTTCTCGGGCTCGATCTGGTGGACCCAGCCGATCACGCCGCCACCGACGTGCACCGCGTCCGCGAAGCCCGCGGACTTCAGGACCGCGAGGACTTCCGCACTGCGGACACCCGTCTTGCAGTGCAGGACGATGCGCTTGTCCTGCGGCAGGTCCTGGAGGGCGGTGCCCATCAGGAACTCGCCCTTGGGGATCAGCTTCGCGCCGGGGATCGAGACGATCTCGTACTCGTTGACCTCGCGGACGTCGATGATCTCGATGGGCTCGTCGGTGTCGATCCACTCCTTGAGCTGCTTGGGAGTGATCGTCGAACCGGCGGCCGCCTCCTGGGCCTCCTCCGACACGACGCCGCAGAAGGCCTCGTAGTCGATGAGCTCGGTGACGGTCGCGTTCGGACCGCAGACCGCGCAGTCGGGGTCCTTGCGGACCTTGACCTGGCGGTACTGCATCTCCAGGGCGTCGTAGATCATCAGGCGGCCGACCAGCGGCTCGCCGACACCCGTGAGGACCTTGATGGCCTCGGTGACCTGGATCGACCCGATGGACGCGCAGAGCACGCCCAGCACGCCGCCCTCGGCGCAGCTCGGGACCATGCCCGGCGGCGGGGGCTCCGGGTAGAGGCAGCGGTAGCAGGGGCCGTGCTCGGACCAGAAGACCGAGGCCTGGCCGTCGAAGCGGTAGATCGAGCCCCACACGTACGGCTTGTTGAGCAGCACGCAGGCGTCGTTCACCAGGTAGCGCGTGGCGAAGTTGTCCGTGCCGTCGACGATGAGGTCGTACTGGCTGAAGATCTCCATCACGTTCTCGGCTTCGAGCCGCTCTTCGTGAAGGACCACGTTCACGTACGGGTTGATGCCCAGCACGCTGTCGCGGGCCGACTCGGCCTTGGACCGGCCGATGTCCGCCTGGCTGTGGATGATCTGGCGCTGAAGGTTCGACTCGTCGACCTCGTCGAACTCCACGATGCCCAGCGTGCCGACGCCGGCCGCGGCCAGGTACATGAGGGCGGGCGATCCGAGACCGCCGGCACCCACGGCCAGCACCTTGGCGTTCTTCAGGCGCTTCTGGCCGTCCATCCCGACGTCCGGGATAATCAGGTGCCGCGAATACCGACGGACCTCGTCAACGGTGAGCTCAGCTGCTGGCTCGACCAGCGGTGGCAGCGACACGGGCACTCCGAAGATGGGAGCATCCCCGCAGGTGCAGGGTGCAAACTGATGGTTGTTCTCCCAGTAACACTGCCACGCCCGTCTTCATTCCAAGACACCTGTCCCGATCCTTGAGACGATTTCGTCCCAGTAAGCGGGCATTGAGGCCCAGGGGTCGCTGCCGCGCGTCCCGAGCCGGTCGGTGAACCAGATCGTGCCCGCCCCCTGCCAGCGGGCGATCCTCATCGCCTCTTCCAGATGCGCCCGCGGCACCCCGTGGACGAGGTGGCAGAAGCGCTCCGCAGGATGGTCCGCGGTCCACTCGGCCACCTGCGACCAGCGGTAGTCGGACCAGGCCCCGGAGAAGGTGACCAGCTGGTCGGCGGCCTCCGCGTAGCCCTCGTACGGGTGCGTGCCGTGCCCGAGCACGATCCACAGGTCCTCACCGAGGCCCCGCAGGGTATCCACGACCCGGCTCACCGAGGCGAACTCCGCCTTGCCGGCCGGGGTTCCGGCCAGGTAGAAGCCGCCGACCCCGTACCAGTCGCGGAAACGGTGGGCATCGGAGACCAGCTCCCCGAAGGACCGCGCCCCGTCTCGCACCGCGAGATGGCCGAGGATCATGCCGCCCGCGCGGCGCAGCTTCGCGGCCGCTTCCGTGCAGTGCGGATCGGGCCGCCCGCCCGGGCCGTCCGCCACGTTCAGCACGGCCCAGTGCAGCGGGGTACCGGGGCGGGTCAGCTCGGCCCACTCGACGGGGGCGAGCAGCGGGTGCGCGTAGCCGGGGATGCCGAGACCGAGGCGGCCGGCCCCGGTCGCGGCGGCGGTCATGGCCCCCGGCGGCGTCGTCAGATGCGGCACGCCGCCTCCATCCAGATGTCCGCGAGGGATTCCTCCAGGTTGATCCGGGGCCGCCAGCCGAGCCGGTCGCGTGCGGTACGGACGTCCGCCTGCTGCCAGGCCCCGCAGCCGTCCGGGTACGGGTACGGCTGGGGGGCCGCGACGGCCATCTGCTCGGTGGTGGCCTCGGAGCGGGGCGAACCGATGGCGGAGAGGCCGGCCGGGCGGCCGGGGTGCCCGTGCCCCTGCTGGGGTCCGCCGTGCGGGACGTCCAGCTCGTGCAGGGCGCCCCCGTACCCGGCGACCCGGGCGAGGACCGAGGCCGCGTCGCGCAGCCGGACCGCGCGGCCGGTGCCGATGTTGACCACGCCCTGGGCGGCGGACAGCGAGGCGGCGTGCACGGCCCGCGCCACGTCGCGTACGTCCACGAAGTCGCGTTGCACGCCGAGTCCGCTGAGCTTCAGCTCGCCGTCGCCCGCCTGCATCGCGCGGCGCATGGCCTCGGCGAGGCGGCCGAGCGGGGATCCGGCGGGGGTACCGGGTCCGACGGGCGAGAAGATCCGCAGGACGACGGCGTCGAGTCCGGAGCCCAGGACCAGCTCGGTGGCGGCCAGTTTGCTCACGCCGTACGGCCCACCGGGTCTCGGCACGGCGTCCTCCGCCGTGGACGATCCGGGCTGGCTGGGCCCGTACTCGGCGGCGCAGCCGAGCTGCACCAGCCGGGCCCCGCAGCCGCTGCGGCGCAGCGACTCGCAGATCGTCGCGACGGCGACGGTGTTGTGCCGGGTGAGTTCCCGGGCCCCGCCCCGGGTCGCTCCGGCGCAGTTGATGACGACGCCCGGGTGGACGGCGTCGAGGAAGCGGGTGAGCGCGCCGGGGCTGCCGGTGGCGAGGTCGAAGCGGACGTCGGCGTCGTCGCCGCGGCCGAGCGCGGTGAGCTGGACGGCGGGGTCGGCGAGCAGCCGGTCGGCCACGTAGCGGCCGAGGTATCCGTTGGCTCCGATCAGCAGCACCCTCATCGCGTGACCCCTTGGTTGGTTGGCTGGCCGGTCATGTCTGTGTCTCCTTGCGGACGGATGGACGGATGGGTGGGGCGGGGTACGGGCAAAGCGCCTCGGCGTCGGCTCCGAAGGTCTGGGGACGTCCCGGGGACGTCAGGTCCGCGCGTGCGCGGAGGCGCGGGCCAGGGCGAGCACGGCGTGTACGAGGAGTCCGGCCACGGCGGCGAGCGCCGCCGCCGGGACGGGGACCAGGGCGAGGGCGAGGGCCGCGCCGACGGGCCCGCGGGGGGCTCCGTGCCGCAGCAGGAGCCGGGTCAGGAAGAGCAGCAGTGCGAGGGGAACGGCCACCGGAAGCGGCGTTCCGGCGAGCACGGCGGCCGCGGCGGCGGCCCCGGTGAACAGGGCGACGGCCGCCAGCAGCAGCGGACGCGCCCGGTCCGCGAAGTCCTCCAGGGCCCGGCTCCCGTCGAGCCGGGCCCGCGCCCCGGCGGCGAAGGCGACGGCGACCAGGTGCGCGGGGACGACGGCCAGCGCGAGGCCGACGGCGAGGGCGGTGCCGTGCCGGTACACGGCCCAGCCGGCCACGGCCGCGGCCAACACGTGCGCCGCGTAGGGGAACCGGCGCCCGGCGGCCCGCCCCGGCCACACCAGGGCGGTGGCGACGGCGACCACGGCGGCGGCCCCGGCCCACGCCTGCCCGGCGGCGGCCGCGGCGCAGGCGAGGGCGGCCGGCAGCAGCGCGTAGCCGACGCCGCGGAACGCGGCGGGGCCGGCCGGGACCGGAGCGGGCGCGGCGGGGGCGACCTCCTCGTGGGGGCTGCGCGCGTACAACTCTTCGGCGAGCGAGAAGACGTCCCGGTGCCGGAACCGTGCGGCGGTCCGGTCGGTGATGCCGTGGGCCTCCAGCCCGGCGGCGATCTCCAGCGGGTCCACGGCGCGCTCGCACAGCTCCCGGTGCCGGTGCAGCAGGGCCTTGACGGGATCCCCGGCGGCCCTGCGCCGAGCCGGCCCGGCGGCCAGTCCGCCGCCCCGGCCGCCGGGCCCCTCCCTTCCGGCTTCGTCATGGCCACTCCCAGCCTCGGCGGCGTTTGAGGCGCGGGGGTCCGGGGGCAGCGCGCCCGGCAACGGCGCCGCGCCGGACCGTGCACCGGAGGACGGCACCGCACCTGCGGCACCGCTGCCAGGGCTCCGCCCCGGACCCCGCGCCTCAAACGCCGGCGAGGCTGCATGTGCCGGGGCTGGAGGTAACGCTGGCGAGGGCGCATATGACGGGGCCGCCGCGATCTGGGGGTCGATGGTGGTCATACGACGGCCTCCGGGGACGGGTCCGGGGCGGGAGCCCACGTCGGGCTGGTCCAGTGGCCGGGCACCCGGGCCTCCGGGGGCCGGGCGAAGGGGATCCCGCCGTCCGGCCGCGCGGAGCCCTTGGCCAGCAACCGCAGGTAGATCTCCTGGAAGGCGGCCACGTTCTGTTCGACGGTGAAGAGCTCCAGGGCCCGCGCCCGGCCGGCGGCGCCGAGCCGCTGCGCCCGCTCGGGGTCCTGCAGCAGCGACAGACAGGCTTCGGCGAGCGCCCGCGGATTGCGGGGCGGGACGACGAGCCCGGTGCCCCCGATGACCTCGCGGACCGCACCCACGTCGGTGGAGACGGTGGCGCGCCCGCAGAGCATCGCCTCGGCGAGGGTGACCGGGAAGCCCTCGATCACGGAGGACAGGACGACGACGCGCCCGGCGCCGTACGCCTCGGCCGTGGTGGGGACTTCGGGTCCGCCGATCTCCTCGAAGGTGACCGGGTTCTCCCCGGCCGTGACCGAGTCGGCGGCCTCGTCGGGGAAGAGCTGGGCGGCCAGGGAGCGGCAGTCTGCGAGGTAGCCGGGGACCGTGGCCGTGGCGAAGATCCGCAGCCGGGTGCCGGGCGCGGCCCGGCGGACCTCGGCGAAGGCGTGCAGCAGGGCGATGAGGTCCTTGGCGGGCTCCATCCGCCCGACCCACACCAGGGTGTCGGGGTCCCCGGGGTCAGCGGCCTCGCCGACGGTGGCGAATCGGTCCGCCTCCATCCCGGGATAGACGGTCCGCAGCCGTTCCCGGGTGGCCCCGCAGCGCTCCTGCCAGCGCCGGGCGTGCACGTTCCCGGGGGTCAAGAAGTCGGCCCGGGTGTAGATCTCGGTGGCCAGCCGCAGTTGGAAGGCCGCGAGCAGGGCCCTCACGGCGGGGCGGGTCTCCGGCTCGCCACGGGTGTCGAGCCGCGCCAGGTAGTGGGCCCGGAGCTGGACGCCGTACTCGGTGACCAGCAGCGGGACCCCGAAGAAGCGTTTGGCCAGGAGTCCGGGGAGGGCGGCCACGCCGCCCGCGGCCGCGTGGCAGATGTCGGCCTCGCCGAGACCGTCCGGCTCCCCGTACCAGTCGAGGGACAACGGCCGGAGCATGACCTCCAGTTCGTCCACGAACTCCAGCAGGTCGGCCACCTGGGCGGCCCGTACGGTGCGTGCGGCGCCCGGCGCCCGGCAGGCGGACTCCAGGGTCCGCACCGCGGACTCGGAGCGCAGGGCCGCGTACATCCCGCCCTGTTCGCGGGCGAGTCCGGCGAGCCCGTACAGTCCGGTCTCGAAGGGCTGCTCCGCACCGGCGCAGATCCCGTGGACCAGCTGCTCGAAGCAGTCCACGAACCGCCGGCGCTCCCGCCGGGAGTGGGTCCGCCCGTCGTCGGCGGGGGCCCACAGGGGGGCCGTCCGGACCCGGGTGACGTGCTCGGGCAGTGGCACACGGGCGCGTTCCTGCTCGGCGCTGCGGCTCAGTGCGTAGACCTCGAACTCGTGCTGCGGGAGCCCGCGCACGAGCCGGTCGCACCACAGCCTCGCCTCTCCCGTCGCATACGGATAACCACCTTCGGTGAGCAGTCCGATCCGCACGAGTCGCACCCCCGATCTCCCGTTCAGGCGGTCGCCGTTCGGTCGGGCGACCCGCTGCGGGAGAACTCAAGCGGATATGCCGAAGGCGCGACGGACGGTTGTCCGTCGCGCCACCGGAAGGGGTGAAGAGTCGTAACTTTCCCGTACGGTTCGCGTTCGAGCACGCTAGAAGTACGGTCTCGGAACCGGACCGCTCCCGAGACGGCCGACACCCGATACCCGGCACCCGACTACGCGAAGACCTCCTGCCGGGTCCTGCGGCGGCCGGCCGCCAGCGCGGGGGCCAGGGCCGGTACGGCGGCCAGCAGCTGCCGGGTGTAGGGATGGGCCGGGCGGTCGTAGACCTCGTCCACCGGGCCCTCCTCGACGATCTCCCCGGCCCGCATGACGGCCACCCGGTCGCTGACCTGTCGGACCACCGCCAGGTCGTGCGCGATGAAGACCAGCGCGATGCCCAGCTCCCGCTGGAGCTCCGCCAACAGGGCGGTGACCTGCGCCTGGGTGGTCACGTCGAGGGCGGAGACCGGCTCGTCGCAGACGATCAGCCGGGGCCGGGGCGCGAGCGCCCGCGCGATGCCCACCCGCTGGCGCTGACCGCCGCTGAACTCGTGCGGGTAGCGGTCGTAGTGCTCGGCCTCCAGCCCGACGCGCAGCAGCAGCTCCGCCACCCGGGCCCGGACGGCCGCCTCGTCCCGCTCACCGGCCGCGCGCAGCGGGTCGGCGATGGACTCGCCGACGGAACGGCGCGGGTTGAGGGAGGACACGGGGTCCTGGAAGACCATCTGCACACCGCTCGCAATGCCGGTGACCGGGGCGCCGTCCCGGTGCACCTGCCCGGAGCCGGGCTCCAGCAGTCCGACGAGCATCCGCCCGAGCGTGCTCTTGCCGGAGCCGCTCTCGCCGACGATCCCGAGGGTCTCCCCGGCGTGCACGGCGAGGGACACCCCGGCGACGGCGGCGACCTTGCGCCGGCCCCGCCCGAACTCCCGCCGCAGTGAGAAGGCCTCGACGACGGGCGGCACGTCCGCCGATTCCGGCCCAGCCGGGGTTCGAGGCGCGGGGTCCGGGGCGGAGCCCCGGGAAGGGCGCGGCCCGTCCAGCCTGGGCACCGCCGCCAGCAAGGCCTTGGTGTACGGCTCCGCCGGTGCGGCCAGCACGGAAGCCGCCGGGCCCCGCTCGACGGCGTGGCCACCCCGCATGACCAGCACCTCGTCCACGCTCTCCGCCGCCACCCCCACGTCGTGGGTGACCAGCAGCAGCCCGAGCCCGCGCTCCTCGCGCAGCCCGTGCAGCAGGTCGAGGATCTGGGCCTGGACGGTGACGTCCAGCGCGGTGGTCGGTTCGTCGGCGATCAGCAGCCGCGGCTCGCAGGCCAACGCCATGGCGATGAGGGCCCGTTGCCGCATGCCGCCGCTGAACTCGTGCGGTCGCGCGCGGGAGCGGCGCACCGCGTCCGGGATGCCCACCCGGTCGAGCACCTCGACGGCGCGGGCCCGGGCGGCCCGCCGGGAGACGTCCGCATGGATCCGGTGGACCTCGGCGATCTGGTCGCCGATGGCGTAGTACGGGTCCAGCGAGCTCAGCGGGTCCTGGAAGACCATGGCGGCCGTCCCGCCGCGCAGCCGGCGCAGTTCGGCCGCCGGGGCCGTGCCCACGTCCGTGCCGCCCACCCGGACGGTGCCGCCGAGGCGGGCGCCCGTACCGCGGTGCAGTCCCAGCAGGGCCGCGGCGACGGTGGACTTGCCGCTGCCCGACTCTCCCACGATGCCCAGGGCCCGACCCGCCTCCAAGGTGAAGGAGATCCCGTCCACGGCCCGTACGTGTTCCCCCGCCCCGCCGACGGGGAAGTCGACGACGAGGTCGGTGACCTCCACCAGTGAGTGCGTCATGCGAGGGTCACCCTTCGGTCCGCGGCGGCGTACAGGAGGTCGGCGACCGCGCCCGCGAGGACCACGGCCGTGCCGATCGCGAGGACGACGCCGACGACGACGGGCAGGTCCACGACCCGTACGCCGTCGATCAGGGTCTTGCCGAGGCCGGAGATCCCGAACAGCGACTCCGTCAGCACGGCCCCGCCGATCATCGTGCCGAAGTCCACGGCGCTGAGCGCGATCACGGGGGCCACGGCGCCGCGCACCGCGTGCCGCGTGACCACGGCCCGCTCCCCCACCCCGTAGGCGCGGAAGGTCCGGATGTGGTCCTCGGCCAACGTCTCCAGGGTCGAACTGCGCGTGAGGCGGGCGTACTTGGCGCTCTCGAAGAAGCCGAGGGTGATCCACGGCAGGAGCAGGTTCCAGGCCCACTGCTCGGGGTCCTCGGTCAGCGGCACGTACGTCGGGAACGGCAGCCACTGGAGGTGGGCGCAGACGATCATGAGCAGCAGCAGCCCCAGGATGAAGACGGGGGTGCCGGTTCCGGCGAGGGTCAGGACGGTCAGGGCCCGCTCGGTGATTCCGCCGCGGCGCAGCGCGGACAGCAGTCCGGTGCCGACGCCGACCACCAGCCAGATCACCAGCGCGCCCAGCGCCAGCGACAGGGTGGCGGGCAGCCGGTCCAGGATCAGCGCGGTGACCTGCTGGTCGTTCTGATAGGAGAAGCCCAGGCAGGGCGCGTCGCAGTGCAGGACCAGTCCGGCGCCACCGGAGTAGTCCCGGCCGGCCAGCAGCCCCTGGAGGAAGTGCAGGTACTGGGTGGGGGCGGACTCGTTCAGCCCGAGCTGCTGGCGGACCTGGGCGATCTGCGCCGGGTTGCAGCGCTCGCCGCAGGCCAGGCGGGCCGGGTCGCCGGGGGCGAGGTAGAAGAGGGCGTAGACGATCACGGACAGGGTGAGCAGCACGAGCACTGCGCCGCCCGTCCGTTTGAGCACGAAGAGGGTCACGTCGTGCGCTCCTTTCTGGTGCCGACCCGCAGGCGGGAGCCTTCGCGCGGGTCGATGGCCGTGCGGACGGCGTCGCCCAGCACGGTGGAGGCGAGCACGGTGACGAAGAGCAGCCCGGCGGGGAGCAGGACGTAGGCCGGATCGGCGCGGAACCAGGTCTGCGCGCTCGAGAGCATCTGCCCCCAGGAGGGCGTGGGCGGCTTGACGCCGACGCCGAGGAAGGACAGCGAGGCTTCGGCCACGATGGCGGTGGGCACCTTGATCGCGGCGTAGGTGATGACGGGCGCGGCCAGCGAGGGCAGCAGTTCGCGGCGGGCGATGGCGAACGTGCCCCGGCCCGAGAGGCGGGCGGCGTCGACGAAGTCGAGCCCGCGCAGGGCGAGGGCCTGGGCGCGGACCATCCGGGCGGTGCCGCCCCAGTCGAGCAGTCCGATGACGAGGATCAGCAGCAGCGGCCGCGGGAAATCGGGCGGGACGACGGCGGTGAGGGCGATGCCGATCACCAGCATCGGCAGCGCGATCATCACGTCGGTGAACCAGCCGATGAGCTGGCCCGCGAACCGGCCGCCGAGCGCGGCGGCGAGTCCGACGCCCACGCCGACGAGCGTTTGCACGACGACGGCGCCCAGGGCGACGAGCAGCGAGATCCGCGCCCCGTACAGCAGCCGGGTCAGCAGGTCTCGGCCGGTGCCCGGCTCGACGCCGAGCCAGTGGTCGGCGGAGATCCCGCCGAAGGAGCCGAGCGGTACCCCGCCGCGCGCGGAGTCCACGAGGTCGTCGTGGTACGCGTTCGGGTCCTGGCCGGTGAGTTGGGCGACCAGCGGTGCGGCGAGGGCGAGGAGGACGAGCAGGGCGATGACCGCGGCGGCCGCGAGGGCCGCGGGCCGGCGGCGCAGGCGCCGCCAGACGTGGCGCGCGGGGCCCGCGGCCGGGGCGGAGGCCCCGGACGCGGGCGCGGGCGCGGGCGCGGGCGCGGGCGCGGGCGCGGGCGCGGGCGCGGGCGCGGGCGCGGGCGCGGGCGCGGGCGCGGGCGCCGGCTGCTGCGGCGCCGACCGCTTCGGGGCGACGCTCACTTGACGGAGACCTGCGAGACGTCGAGGACGCCGGTCCAGTCGCTGATCACGACGTTCTTGACGTCCTTGCCGACGATCCGCTTGTAGACCGGGTGGAAGAGCGGCACGTCCAGGGCCTGCTCGCCGATCTTCTTGTCGAGTGCGCCCCAGCGCTTGCCGGCCGCCGCGAGGTCGGTCAACTTGGCGATCTCGTCGATCTCGGCGTTCACGGCCGGGTCGTTCAGCTGCGCGTGGTTGTAGTTGGAGCCGTTGGTCACGATCTGCCGGCCGTCGAAGATCGGCGCGAGGAAGGGGGCGCCGGAGGGCCAGTCCGCGCCCCAGCGGGAGAGGAAGAAGCCGGGGGTGTTCTTGACGTCCCAGCGCTTCTCGTTGAAGGCGTTGTTCTCCAGGCCCTCCAGCTTGACCGTGATCCCGGCGGCGGCGAGGGCCTGCTGCACGGCGGTGGCCACCTCGGGGCTGGTCTGTCGGTTCTGCGCGGTGGAGTGGGTCAGGGTGACGGTGATGCCGTCGGGGAAGCCCGCCTCCGCCAGCAGCTGCTTGGCCTTGGCCGGGTCGCCGGTCTTGCCCGCCGGGAAGTGGTCGTACGGGGTGAAGCCGAAGGCCTCGCGCTCGGGCAGGAAGGTGGTGGCCGGTTCGGCGAGGGCGGATCCGCCGGCGGCGTTGATCACGCTGGTGCGGTTGATCGCGTGGGAGATGGCCTGGCGCACCTTCGGGTTGTCGAAGGGGGCCACCTTCGGGTTGAAGGCCAGGTAGTTGACGTAGCCGAAGTGGCCGGTGCCGACGCGGCCCGCGAGGTCGTTCTTGTCGGCGGAGTCGCCGATCTGGGCGAGCTCGGCGGGTCCCAGGTTGGTGTCGGTGGTGACGGCGGCGGCGTCGGGGCCGGAGCTGGTGGTCAGGCGCTGGTTGATGACCGCGGCGTCCAGACCGGAGCGGACGTCGATCTTGTCCGGGTAGGCCTTGCGCTCCTCGTCGGTCTTCTCGTCCCAGTGCTCGTTGCGCTCCAGGGTGAGGTGTTCGCCGTCGTTGTCGTTCTTGACGACCTTGTACGGGCCGGAGGAGACGGGGTGCTCCTCGTACTTGACCCCGGTGTCCTTGGCCTTGGGAACGGGCGCGAACTGCGTCTGCGTGGCGACGAAGGGGAACTCGCCCTCGGGCTTGCGGAGTTTGAAGACGATCGTCTTCGGGTCGGGCACGACGATCGAGTCGAGCCCCTTGCCGCCGTCCTTGTACGGGCCCTCGTACGTCTCCCCGCCGACCAGCCAGTCCCGCAGGTACGGGGCGCCGCCCGACAGTTCGGCGGCGAAGGACCGCTCGATGCCGTACTTGATGTCGGCGCTGGTGATCGGGGAGCCGTCCTCGTACTTCAGCCCGTCCTTGAGCGTGTACGTCCACTCGGTGGCGTCGGCGTTGGGCCTTCCGGTGTCGGTGGCCAGGTCGGGCACGACCTTGGTGCCGGCCGCGCCGTCCTCGCGGTTGCGGGTGGTCAGCGTGCGGAAGACCAGCGAGGGAACGTTTCCGCCACCCGAGGTGTAGAGCCGGGCCGGGTCGAAGTCGCTCTGCGGCTCGGAGTTGAGGACGGTCAGGGTGCCGCCCTTCTGCGGGGCGCCCGCGGCGCCCGGCTTGTCGCCCGAACCGGCCTTGCCCGCAGCGTCCTCGGGGCCGCAGGCCACGGCGCCCCCGGCCAGGACGAGGCTGACGGTGACGGCGGCCACACGGCGCGCTATGAGATGACGGTCGGGTCCGGCGGAAGACATGGGTGTGTTGACCTCTCGGCGTGAAGGAAGGGCTGAAGGGCCACGCGAGGGGCAGCGGTCGACAGCGGTGCCGGAGGGGCACCGGAGCATGAGGAAGCCGCGCCTGCGGGCATGGGCACGCCCGGGCGCGGCGAAGGAACTCGAAGAGGGTCGCAGCGCTTGCGGGCCGGGGGCACCTCCCGGGCCGCAAGGCCCAGGGGGAGTCAGCGACAGAAGATGTCGGCCACGCTGTGCGCGGTCACACCAAGCAGCGCCAGCTCAATGGCGGCGCTCGCGGTCATGGTGTGGTCGTGCGACATGCGGAGAACGATTGCCGATGATCGGACGGATTGTCAACGCGGATCCCCGCCCGGCACCGGGCGGGGTCGTGCCCGTCGGTCAACCCTCGGGGAAGACCCAGGGGTTGGGCTTGCACTGGATGCCGTCGATGTTGAGGGACTTGGTCTGCTGCTGCATGATCGGCGCGAGCGCGCCGGGTGTGCGGCAGTTCACGTGGTCGCGTCCGAGCCGGTGCCCGACCTCGTGGTTGATGAGCATCTGCCGGTAGATGAACATCTGGTCCGGTCCGTAGGTCGCGGAGCCCTGCGCCCAGCGGAACGCGTTGATCATCACCCGCTCGGTGCGCGCGGAGTCACAGGAGACGTTGTCGACGGTGATGTCCAGGTCGGACTTGTCGCACCAGAACCCGGTGGTCCCGGGACTGGCCAGGGTGATCACGAAGTCCGCCTGGCCACCCGGTACCCGCTCGAAGGTCCGCTCGCCGTTGTGGGACCAACTGCGCGGGTCGTTGAGGGTGCGGTGGACGGCCTCGGCGAAGAGCTGCGCGTCCATGCCCAGGCCCTGTTCGACGTCGACCCGGTAGCGCACGAGCTTGCCCTTGCCGGGGGCCTTGGCCACACCGGGCACGGTGTCGAAGGTGCCGGGTCCGGCGAGTTTCGGGTCGATCGGCAGTTGTTGGGCCATCTTCTGCTCGAAGGTCAACTCGGGCGCGGCGGCGGACGGTGCCGCGGGCGCGGCCCCCGCCGGGGGCTTCGCGCGGTCGTCCGAGCGGGAGGCGGCCGCGTCGGTCCGGCTGCCGTCGGAAGCGGCCTGCGCGCCCCTCTTGGCATCGTCCCCGGCGGAGTTCATCTGACCGGCGACGACGACGGCGAGGACGGTCGTGACGGCCACGGCGGCCACGCCGGTGTACGTACGGACCTTCCGGCTGCGGCTCGAGCCGGGCGGCTCCGGGGCGGGATCCACCGGGTCCACGGCATCGAACGGGTCCACGGGATCGACCGGATCCGCCGCGGCCGCGGCAGGCCCGGGGCCGACGGGAGCGACCGGGTCCACCGGCCTGCGCGGCCCGGGCACCCGGCGGTGCGAGCCGGTGGAGGTGAAGAGGTCGGTGTCGGGGTCGGAGTCGAATGCGCCCGGCGGCGCCAGGGTGACCTGGGGGAAGCCCACCGCGGGGGTGCCGAAGGCCGGGGTGCCGGAATCCAGGTGGGCAGCGGGTGCCGCCGCGGCCGGTGCGGTGTCGGAGTCGGAGTCGGAGTCGTCGTGCGGGCGCCGCACCCCGCGCCAGTCCCCGTACACGGAATCGGGGCGGGCCCCCCAGGCGCCGCCGGACTCGTACTGCTGGGGGTGGCTGCCGGTCCGCACGTCGTCGAAGGTCCGGTCCTGGGACGCGTACCCCTGGTGGGTGACGGTCGGTTCGGGCCGGTATTCGGCGGGCGGTTCCTCGTAGGGCGGCGCCTCCGGCTGCGGCCGGACGGGTGCCGCAGCGGCGGCCGGAGCCGGAGCCGGGGCAGGGCCCTTGCGACTATGTCGTCCCATGGTCCTCAGCCTCTGCCGTCTTCGATATTTCGGTCACCCTCGCCCGTTCCGGTGTCACTCAGCAGCTCGCGGAAGGCGGCGGCCACCGCCTCGGGGTACTCCATCATCGCCACGTGTCCGGCCTCGGGCATGCACAGCAGCCGCGAACCGCGGAAGGCCGCGGCGGCCTTGTGCGCCATGCGGTACGAGACCAGCTGGTCCCGGCCACCGTAGACCAACAGCGAGGGCGCGAGGACCCGTTGCGCCTGCCGCCACAATCCGTGCTGGCCACCGAGGGTATAGGCGTCGACGATGCCGCGCGAGGAGCGCGTCATCGCCTCCCAGAAGTACGGCAGGGCCATCCGCCGCTCCATCTCCTCCACGGCGTTGCGGAATCCCTCGGGTGTCACCCGGGAGGGGTCTCCGTAACAGAGCTCCGTCACCCCGCGGGTGCGCTGCTCTGCGCTGAGCCCCTGCGTCAGCCGGCCGAAGAGCGCGGCCACCCCGGGCACGGCGAGCAGCGCGGTCGGCACGGCCGACTTCTGCACGCGCAGCTCGGGCAGGGCGGGCGAGACCAGGGTCAGGGTGCGCACCAGGTCGGGCCGGACGGCCGCGACGCGGGTGGAGACGGCGCCGCCGAGGGAGTTCCCGAACAGGTGGACCGGGCCGCGCCCGGCGGCGTCGAGGTGTCGGATGACGGCGCGGGCGAAGGCGGTGACGGAGTAGTCCCGGTCGGCGGGTGGTGGGGACCAGCCGAAGCCCGGCAGGTCGACGGCCTCGCCGTCGACGGTGTCGGCCAGCCGCACCATCAGATCCGACCAGTTCTGCGAAGAACCGCCGAGTCCGTGGACGAACAGGGCGGGCGGCAGCCCCGTGCGCAGGGGCGGGCGGAACCGGACGGCCAGTTCCAGGCCGGGCAGCACGGCGGTGCGCAGCTGCTCCCCTTCGGCCACCCGAGCGGCTCCCGCCTGGGAGGACGGCTCGGCGGTGGACCGCACGCCCGGCAGCTCGGTCGAAGACATGCGGGCAATGTTACGAGACGATCACGCTCCTCTTCCTGTGTTCGCCGTCACAGACACGGGCCGGATCCATATAGCGGTGCCTCCGCGATCCTCCTAGGCTCGTAAGTGAGCACAAGGAAGCGAGGGGAGCGGCATGACTGTCGACCCTGCGGAGCCGGACACCTTCCGGGAGCAGTTTCCGGAATCCCTCGATCCTGAGGCGCCCGAGGCGGATGTGGCGGAGCAGCTCGCCGATCTCCGGCCGGACGAGGACGACCCGATCACCGCGGGCGCGGTGGACGGGGTCACGGACGGCGATGCCGTCGAGCAGGCGCGCGTGGTGCCGCTGGACGAGGACGACTACCGCTGACCCACAGCTGACCGAGCACCGACCAAACCGCTGATCAAACCGCTGACCAGCGCCTCCGGGCCGTCCGTACCGCGAGAAAACTCGGCTTGAACCCTCCAGATTCGGTTACCGAAAAGTACGATGGCGGCGCGGCGCAGAGCGCACTGTGTTCTTAGAGAAAGTGGGAGGCGGCGTGACAGCCATCGAGCAGACCGAGGCAGCGCGTCCGCGGGGCACGCGACTGCCGCGCCGAGCCCGGCGCAACCAGCTGCTGGGCGCGGCCCAGGAGGTTTTCGTCGCCCAGGGGTACCACGCGGCGGCCATGGACGACATCGCCGAGCGGGCCGGCGTGAGCAAGCCGGTGCTGTACCAGCACTTCCCCGGCAAGCTCGACCTGTACCTGGCCCTGCTGGACCAGCACTGCGAGGCCCTGCTGCTGGCCGTGCGCACCGCCCTGGCGTCGACGACGGACAACAAGCTGCGCGTGGCGGCCACGATGGACGCCTACTTCGCGTACGTGGAGGAGGAGGGCGGCGCCTTCCGGCTGGTCTTCGAGTCCGACCTGACGAACGAACCGGCGGTGCGCGAGCGCGTCGACCGCGTCTCGCTCCAGTGCGCCGAGGCCATCTCCGACGTCATCGCCGAGGACACCGGCCTGTCCAAGGACGAGTCGATGCTGCTGGCCGTGGGCCTGGGCGGGGTCTCGCAGGTCGTGGCCCGCTACTGGCTCTCCAGCGAGAGCCCGGTCGCCCGCGAGACGGCGGTCGGCCTGCTGACCTCGCTCGCGTGGCGCGGTATCGCCGGCTTCCCGCTGCACGGCACGGAGGCCTGAGGGGCCGGTGCGCGGCGGCGCCCGCGGCGGCGGCCCTCATCGGCCGCTGTTCGCTGCGAGCGTGTCCGCTCTGCGCGTCGATGTCCCCTCACCGGGCTAATGTGGACCGCGTACGGCGCGGATGATCGCGCGAACCGGATCGTCGGAGGGACAAAGCCGTGGAGGTCAAGATCGGCGTGCAGCACGCACCCCGGGAGATCGTGCTGGAGAGCGACCTGAGCGCCGAGGAGCTGGAGAGCATCGTCACCGCCGCTCTGTCCGGCACTGCGCCGCTGCTGAGCCTCACCGACAACAAGGGCCGCAAGGTCCTGGTGCCGTCCGACCGCCTGTCGTACGTCGACCTGGGCGAGCCGAGCGTGCGCAAGGTGGGCTTCGGCGCGCTCTGAGAACTGTTGGAAACGGCCCGGTGGTTGATCCCACCGGGCCGTTTCTGTTTCTTCCGCTTCGGGTAGGACCGCAGTGACCCGGTTTGCCCTGACGTATGGGAGGGACCTCATGCTGCTGATGGAAGTGCTCGGCTCCGCACTCCTGGGCCTCGCCTTGTCCGCGACGGCCGCCCGAGGACTCACGCGCCGGTTGCCTTCCCGCACAGTGGTACTGGTCAGCGGGGTGCTGGGGGCTCTGTTCGGGGCGTATCTCACCCACTTCGCGCTCGGGCCCGGGCACAACACCCTGACTGCGACGCTCATCGGCGCGGTGCTGGTGTCGGCCGTGGTCCTGTCCCTGCTGCTCCGTCCGGCCTCGGGGCCCCGCAGGCCGTCCCACAGGACTCCGTTTTCACTCCCGTCGCGGGGATGAGGATGACCCGGAGCCCTGAGCCCTGCCCCTGAACCACGTACGTCGGCCCCGGCGCGCCGTGTGCGCGCCGGGGCCGACGTGTGGAGCGGTACGGAGCCTCGCCGGCCGCCTCGCGGCTGCCGGGCTGCTGCCGAACGGTCAGGCGGCGAGGCCGAGGGCCGCCATCCGCTTGGTGTGCGCCTTGGTGATGCGGGTGAACATCTCGCCGACGGCCGCCAGGTCGAAGCCTGCCGCCATTCCGTCGACGCCGCCGACCAGCATGGTCGAGAGCGCGTCGCGCTCGGCGACCACGCGCTGGGCCTGCGAGAGGGCCTCGCCCATCAGCCGGCGGGCCCACAGTGCGAGCCGGCCGCCGCAGCGCGGGTCCGCCTCGATCGCCGCGCGGACCTTCTCGACGGCGAAGTTGCCGTGGCCGGTGTCGTCGAGCACGCCGAGCACGAGGGCGCGGGTGTCGGTGTCCAGGTGGGAGGCGACCTCACGGTAGAAGTCACTGGCGATGGAGTCACCGACGTAGGCCTTGACCAGGCCCTCCAGCCAGTCCGACGGCGCGGTCTGGCGGTGGAAGTCGTCGACGCCCTTCGCGAAGGGCTCCATGGCGGCGGTGGGCTCGACCTCGATCGCCGCGAGCCGGTCCCGCAGCCGCTCGAAGTGGTGGAACTCGGCGGAGGCCATCGCGGCGAGCTCGGCCTTGTCGTCGAGGGTGGGCGCGAGCTTCGCGTCCTCCGCGAGGCGCTCGAAGGCCGCGAGCTCTCCGTAGGCGAGCGCACCGAGCAGGTCCACGACGGCGGCCCGGTACTGCGGCGAGGCAGAGGCGGCGGCCCAGTCCTGGGAGGCGATGCCCACGACTCCGGCCGGGGCGCTGTCGTCGGCGGGCGAGGCGTTTTCTACGGTCGACATGCTCCGCACAATAGCCCGCCGAATGGCCCTCCAAGTCACCACGCGGGTTCCTTGCCTGTCCAGCTAAACGCGCCTACCCGGTGAATTCACCCGACACACCTGCGCGATTCCGGGGTACAGTGGTAATGCGCCTGCCGAATACTCGGCGGGCCATCCGAATGAGGATGCCCGGTCGGTGGCCCGATCGGCTCCAACCGACCGCCCTCGGTGTGGTGCGTACGTTCATGCGTACCGCCAACCACGAGGGGCCCCCTCAGCGGCAGATGCGCTTGAGCGAAGGCTAGTGGTCCCGCGCAGCTTCGTACGTAGCAGTACTGCAAGCACGGCACGGTACGACCCCCCTCGCCGCCTCGCGCCGCGTCTCACAGAAGAGGCAGCACCCTGACTACGTTCCGAGACCTCGGGATCTTTCCCGAGACGGCCGAGGCCCTTGAGGCCGTCGGCATCGTGTCCCCCTTCCCGATCCAGGAGATGACCCTCCCCGTCGCCCTTTCCGGCACGGACGTCATCGGCCAGGCCAAGACCGGAACCGGCAAGACGCTCGGTTTTGGACTTCCGCTGCTGGAGCGGGTCGTCGTCCCGGCGGACGTCGAGGCCGGCCGCGCCACCCCGGCGCAGCTGACCGACGCACCGCAGGCCCTCGTGGTGGTTCCGACCCGCGAGCTGTGCACCCAGGTCACCAACGACCTCCTGACCGCGGGCAAGGTCCGCAACGTCCGCGTCCTCGCCATATACGGCGGTCGCGCGTACGAGCCCCAGGTCGAGGCGCTCAAGAAGGGCGTCGACGTGATCGTCGGCACCCCGGGCCGCCTGCTCGACCTGGCCGGGCAGAAGAAGCTCGACCTCTCGCACGTCAAGGCCCTCGTCCTGGACGAGGCCGACGAAATGCTCGACCTGGGCTTCCTGCCCGACGTCGAGAAGATCATGGCGTACCTGCCGGCGAAGCGTCAGACGATGCTGTTCTCGGCGACCATGCCCGGTGCGGTCATCGGCCTGGCCCGTCGGTACATGACGCAGCCGACCCACATCCGCGCCGTCTCCGAGGACGGCGAGGGCGCGACCGTCGCCAACATCACGCAGCACGTCTTCCGTGCGCACAACATGGACAAGCCGGAGCTCGTCTCGCGCATCCTGCAGGCCGAGGGCCGCGGCCTGGCCATGATCTTCTGCCGTACCAAGCGCACGGCGGCCGACATCGCCGAGCAGCTGGAGAAGCGCGGCTTCGCGTCCGGCGCCGTCCACGGCGACCTGGGCCAGGGTGCGCGCGAGCAGGCGCTGCGCGCGTTCCGCAACGGCAAGGTCGACGTGCTGGTGTGCACCGACGTCGCCGCGCGCGGCATCGATGTCGAGGGTGTGACCCACGTCATCAATTACCAGACGCCGGAGGACGAGAAGACCTTCCTGCACCGCGTGGGCCGCACCGGCCGCGCGGGCAACAAGGGCACCGCCGTCACCCTGGTCGACTGGGACGACATCCCGCGCTGGCAGCTGATCAACAAGGCGCTGGAGCTGGACTTCCACGACCCGGTGGAAACGTACTCCACGTCCCCGCACCTGTTCGAGCAGCTGAACATCCCGGCCGGCACCAAGGGCATCCTGCCGCGCGCCGAGCGCACGCGGGCCGGCCTGAAGGCCGAGCAGCTGGAGGACCTGGGCGAGACCGGCGGCCGCGGTGGCCGTGGCGGCCGCTCCGGTCCGGCGGCCGCCGCCGTGGTGACCGAGGAGCGTCCGGCCCGTACCCGTACGCCGCGCCAGCGCCGCCGTACGCGGGGCGGTGCGGAGCTCGCCGAGGGCGCCGAGGCCACCGCAGCGGTGACCCCGACCCAGGCTCCCGAGGCCCCCGCGGCCCCGGCCGCCGACGAGCCGCGCCGTCCGCGCAGGCGCCGCACCCGTGTGGCCGCGGTACCGGCCCAGGCCCCCGTGGCCGCACCGGTCGCCGAGGCTCCGGCCGTCCAGGCTCCGGTCGCACCGGCCGCCCCGGTGACCCCGGTCGTCGAGGAGGCTCCGGCCCGGCCGAAGCGCGTCCCGACCCGCAAGGCCGTGGCCGCTCCGGTGACCCCGATCACCGAGGATCTTCCCGCCGCGGAGGCTCCGGCCCGGCCGAAGCGCGTCCGTACCCGCAAGGTCACCCCGACCGAGCCGGAGCCGGACTTCCAGATGCCGCCGCTGGTCGAGCCCGTCCGGGCCCGGCGCACCACCCGCAAGGCAGCCCCGGCCGCCGTGGTGACCCCGGTCGCCGAGGTTCCCGCCGAGGAGGCTCCGGCCAAGCCGAAGCGCACCCGCACCCGCAAGGTCGCGGAGGCCGCTCCGGTCGCCACCGAGGCCGCCGTGGCCGAGGAGGCCCCGGCCAAGCCGAAGCGCACCCGCACCCGCAAGGTCGCGGAGGCCGCTCCGGTCGCCACCGAGGCCGCCGTGGCCGAGGAAGCTCCGGCCAAGCCGAAGCGCACCCGCACCCGCAAGGTCGCGGAGGCCGCTCCGGTCGCCACCGAGGCCGCCGTGGCCGAGGAAGCTCCGGCCAAGCCGAAGCGGACCCGCACCCGCAAGGTCGCGGCCGCGCCGGAGGCCTGAGCCTCGCGCAGTACCCCGCCGATGGCCCCGTTCCCCTTCCGAGGGGGCCGGGGCCATCGGCTTGCCCGGGCCTGCCGGGAATCCGTACGGGCCGGTAACCTCGGGCCATGAGCAAGCCGCCGCGCCTGACCCTGCCCGCCGCCGCCCGCGCGTACCCCCTCACCACCGACCGCGGCTCCTTCGCCGTGCACGAAGCCGGTGAGCCCGTGCACGGCACCGCCCTGCTGGTCCCCGGCTTCACGGGCAGCAAGGAGGACTTCATCGGCCTCCTGGAGCCGCTGGCGGCCGCCGGGTACCGGGTCGTCGCCGTGGACGGCCGCGGCCAGTACGAGACCCCGGGCCCGCGCGAGGAGGCCCCGTACGCCCAGGAGGAGCTGGCGCGGGACGTGCTCGCGCAGGTCCGCGCACTGGGCGCGGACCGCGTGCACCTGGTCGGCCACTCGCTCGGCGGTCTGGTCTCCCGCGCCGCCGTGCTCCGCGACCCCTCGCCCTTCGCCTCCCTCACCCTGATGAGCAGCGGGCCGGCCGCGATCTCCGAGGAGCAGCAGGCCCGGACGAAGCTGCTGGTCGCCGCGTTGGAGGCGATGGGCGACGACATGCCCGGGATCTGGGCGGCGATGCGGGCCCACGATCCCGAGGACGCGGCCGCGGACTCCCCCGAGCTCGCGCACTTCCTGCGCGAGCGGTGGCTGGCGACCGTCCCCGAGCAGCTGATCGTCACCGGCCGGACGCTGATCTCCGAGCCGGACCGGGTGGCGGAGCTGAGCCGCGTCGACCTCCCGAAGCTGGTTCTGTCCGGGGCCGTGGACCAGGCCTGGCCGGTGCCGCTGCTGGACGAGACGGCCCGGCGCCTGGCCGCGCGGCGGGTGGTCGTGCCCGGGACGGACCACTCCCCGAACGCCGAGGACCCGGCCACGACGGCGCGCGAGCTGGCCGCGTTCTGGGACTCCTGCGCCGGCGCGTAGTTAGCTAGTGAAAAAATTTCCTTAGCGTAGGGAATGATTGCGGCCTACACTTCGTTGGACCAGTGCAAGGAGAAACACTGACGAAGGGAGAAGCCCGTGCGCTTCGAGATTCTGCGCCTGGACGACGTCGACGGATCCGCCGTGGACCGCACCGTCGTCGACGCGGCCTCCGTCAACCGGATCGTGCAGCAGGCCGCAGCCGTCGGCCAGCGCATCCTGATCCGACCGGCCGAGAGTGCGTCCTGCTGACGCATCGCATGAAGAACGTTCACGCCCCCGCACCGGTCCCGGTGCGGGGGCGTTCGCTTGAGCGGCCGCGTGCGGCAGCTACGGGGCGGGGCGGGCGGGACCTCAGGCCCCACTGACCACCTGGAGCACGCCGTTGATGATCTGCTGGACGGCGATCGCCGAGAGCATCATGCCGGCGAGTCGGGTGACGAGGACGACGCCGCCGTCCTTGATGACCCGGATGATCACCAGCGAGTAGCGCATGGTGATCCACAGCACGACGTGCATGGCCACGATCGCGGCCCAGACCGAGACCTGTCCGGCGGCGCCGTCGACCTTCTGGACGGCCAGGATCACGGACACGATCGCGCCGGGCCCGGCCAGCAGCGGCATGCCCAGCGGGACCAGGGCCACGTTCACGTCCTTGGTCTGCTTGGGCTCGTCGTTCTTGCCGGTGAGCAGGTCCAGCGCGATGAGCAGGAGCAGCAGACCACCGGCGATCATCAGCGCCGGAACGGAGACGTGCAGGTAGTCCAGGATCTGCTGGCCGCAGATGCCGAAGACCGCGATGACACCGAAGGCCACGCATACGGCCTGCCAGGCCATGCGGCGCTGCACCTTGACGGGGCGGCCGGAGGTGAGGGCCAGGAAGATCGGCGTGATCCCCGGAGGGTCCATGATCACAAAAAGGGTGAGAAAAAGGGATCCGAAGACGGCGAAATCAAACACAGTGATGCCTTGCAGAAGAGAGGGGTGTCGCGAAGAAGAAGTGTGGGACGGGTGGAGCGGGCCGGATCCGGCCGGTCAGCGCTCGCGTCCGCCGGCGCCCGGCACCGGGAAGGCCCCCGTCGCACGGCGCGTGATCTCGCCGTAGATCTCGGGGTCGGTCGTGTACTCCCCGAGGCGACAGGTCTTGCGGCTGCCGTGGTAGTCGCTGGAGCCCGTGGTCAGCAGGCCGAGGTCGCCCGCCAGGCCGCGCAGCCGCGCGCGGGTGTCGGCGTCGTGGTCCATGTGGTCCACCTCGATGCCGTCCAGGCCCGCGCTCGCCAGCTCGGCCATCGCGGACTCCGAGAGGCACCGGCCGCGCTTGACGGCGGCGGGGTGCGCGAGGACGGTGACCCCGCCGGCCGCCTTGACCAGGCGCACGGCCTCGAACGGATCGAGCTCGTGCTTCTCGGCGTACGCGCGGCCGCCGTCGGCGAGCCACTCGGGCGTGAAGGCGTCCGAGACGGTGGGGACGACGCCCAGCTCGACGAGGGCGGTGGCGATGTGCGGCCGCCCGACCGAGCCGTCACCGGCGATCCTGGCCACCTGCTCCCAAGTGACGTCGACGCCGAGGTCCTGGAGCTTGCCGATCATGGTGCGGGCGCGCGGGGTGCGGTCGTCGCGGACGAGCTCCCGCTCCCGGGCCAGCTCGGGTTCCTCGGGGTCGAAGAGGTACGCGAGCATGTGCACGCCGACCCCGTCGAGCCGGCAGGACAGCTCGGCCCCGGTCACCAGCGTCAGTCCGGCGGGCAGGGCCGCGAGGGCCTCGCCGTATCCGCGCACGGTGTCGTGGTCGGTCAGCGCCACCACGTCCAGCCCTGCGCCGGCCGCATTGCGCACCAGCTCGGCGGGAGTGTCCGTACCGTCGGAGGCCGTGGAGTGGGCGTGCAGGTCGATGCGCACAGCCTGACTCCATGGGTCGTACGTACGGGGGACACCCCAGGATAACCGGGCCGCTGACCCCCCTCGGCCTCAGGCAGGGCCCAGGATGCGGGGGCTCAGGGCCCCGCACGGAACGAGCTCGACCTCGGCTCCCGCGTCGCGCAGGTCGGTGAGGACGAGCTCGTCGTACATCAGCAGGCCGGACTGCTCCGGCCAGACGATCGCCCAGAGCCACAGGCCGCGCGCCTCGCCGGCGAAGACCGCCCGGTCGTCGGGGCCGCCGCCCACGTGCCACAGCGGTGTCGGGCGGCCGGCCGCGACCACCTTGGCGTGGGGCGGCGCCGATACGTTGATGGCCGACCCGGGGTCGACGCCGTCGATGCCCGCGTACCGCGCACCGAGGCCCACGCCCAGCTCCTCCGCGATCAGCAAGAGCTCACCGATCCCGCCCAGTGGGCCGGGGCCGGAACAGGCCACCGCCGTCGCCCGGCCACCGCCCCGGTCGTCACCGGCGGACGCCACCCCGGTGAACAGCCACCCCACCGGCAGCGGCCACGGCATCCACACCGGCACCCGCGCCCGGTGCACCACCACGCTCAGGCCTTCGACGCTCGGCGGGATGACGGGTTGCAGGGGGTGGACGGCGCCGTGCACCGTGCACTGCCAGGAGTCGGAGAAGAGTCCGGGCGCCCTGACCCGGCCACCGCACTTCGGGCAACTTGGTTCACCCCTCATAAGAAGCCACGCTCCTCCCCGCCCGGCCCCCAGTCAAGGCACGCTCACCCGTCCGGGCCCTCAGTCGAGTGCGACGGCGCTACGCAAAGGGTCCCGCAGGTCCGTCCCGCGCGCGAGCCAGCGTTCCTGGAGGGCGGGCGCTCCGTGCACGCGCTTCCAGGCGGCCTCGTTCGCCGTCATCGGCAGCAAGGGGAGGAAGTGGACCGGGTCCATGGGCTCGTCGAGCTCCAGGTCCTCGACCAGACCGCCCGGTTCCGCCACGAGGACGGAACTGAAGGGGGCCCCGTCCCACAGCGGTTCGCCCACGTCGAGCGAGGCCCCCGGCGCCACGATCAGCCCCTCGACCTGGGGGGACGCGGCCAGCACCGCGAGCGGTCGCAGGAGTTTGTCGGTGGCCGCAAGGCCCGCCCGTACGGTCAGTACGAGCTCGGCGCGCGGGCCCCGTACGGGGTCGGCGACCACGGCGGTCGGATCGGTCATCGGGTGCGCGGACATCCCGAGGGTCGCGTACCGCACGAGGTCGCCCTCGGTGAAACGGAGTACCTCGATGCGGTCGGTGCCCAGGAAGGTGACGGCGGCGCGTGCGTCGGGTTCACCGAGCGCCGTGCGCAGCCGGGCCTCCACGAGAGCCAGAATTTCTGCCATGAAGCGAGCATAGAACTCGTATCAGGCGGGTAAAGGGCGGGTCTTGACCATCCGTCGGCTGATAGTGTTGACAGCTGTTCGGGGCCGCACGCAGAAGCGGTGTTTCAGCGCCCCGGCAACAGGACGTCCCTCACGGGGGACCGGCCGGAGGAGGTGGGGCTGCGGTGGACCGAAGTCGATCGTGCAGTACCAATCGCTCTTCCACTTCTGTGACGGGCGCATCTCGCCCCCTTTGATCTGCTCGATCCGTCTGATCCGCTGATCAGTAGAAGAGCGACGGCAGAACGTTTGTCCTCCCGTCCTGTTCCCTCCCCTGCCCGGGCCTGCCCGCCCGCCTGCGGAGGAGGGCCTCCCACCCGTACGGTCCGCAGCCGTGCGCGAGAAGGAGCCTGCCATGTCGATGCTGCCCTACCTGCGTGCGGCCGTTCGCCCGGCCCTGCGCAGGGCCACCCCCGTACAGCCCGGCTACGACACCACCCGCGACCCGTCGGCGAGCAGCGCGGTGGTGGACTGCGCCGTGTACCGCGACGGGAGGCGGATGCTGGGTCCGGCGTGTCTGACGCCCCGTGAGGCGATGCGCCGGGTCCGCGAGGACGGCGGGTTCGCCTGGATCGGCCTGCACGAGCCGACGGAGGCCGAGTTCGCGGGGATCGCCGCGACCTTCGGGCTGCACCCGCTGGCCGTGGAGGACGCCGTGCACGCGCACCAGCGGCCGAAGCTGGAGCGCTACGACGACACCCTTTTCACCGTCTTCAAGACGATCCACTACATCGACCACGCCGAACTGACCGCCACCAGCGAGGTGGTGGAGACCGGCGAGGTGATGTGCTTCACCGGCCCCGACTTCGTCATCACCGTCCGGCACGGCGGGCAGGGCTCCCTCAAGGGGCTGCGCCACCGCCTCCAGGACGACCCGGACCTGCTCGCCAAGGGCCCCTCGTCGGTCCTGCACTCCATCGCCGACCACGTGGTCGACGGCTACATCGCGGTCGCGGCGGCGGTGCAGGACGACATCGACGAGGTGGAGAGCGAGGTCTTCGCCGCCCCCGCCAAGGGCAGTGCGCGCGGCGGCGACGCGGGCCGCATCTACCAGCTCAAGCGCGAGGTGCTGGAGTTCAAGCGGGCGGTCTCGCCGCTGCTGCGTCCGATGGAGCTGCTGAGCGAGCGGCCGATGCGGCTGGTGGACCCGGACATCCAGAAGTACTTCCGCGACGTCGCCGACCACCTGGCGCGGGTGCACGAGCAGGTGGTGGGCTTCGACGAGCTGCTGAACTCGATCCTGCAGGCCAATCTCGCGCAGGCGACGGTCGCCCAGAACGAGGACATGCGCAAGATCACCTCCTGGGCGGCGATCATCGCCGTGCCGACGATGATCTGCGGCGTGTACGGGATGAACTTCGATCACATGCCGGAACTCCATTGGCGGTACGGCTATCCGATGGTGATGGTCGCGATCGTCGCCTCCTGCTTCACCATCCACCGCGCGCTGCGCCGCAACGGCTGGCTCTGAACCGGGCCGGCCCCGGGTCCCGCGGGCCGGGACGCCCGCTCGCGAGCGGGGGCCGACCACCTACTCTGTCGGCATGACTCTCAGCACGCTCGACCTGGCCCTCGTCGAGGAGGCCACCAAGAAGTCCGGCCTGATCTGGGTGCGCGGCGACGGGGCCGATCGCGCCCTGTGGCACGCCTGGGTGGACGGCGCGGCCCATGTACTGGGCGACGGGCCGGGCGAGCAGCCGTTCCCGGGGCTGGCGGACGGCGCGAGTGCCGAGGTGACCGTACGGAGCAAGGACAAGGGCGGCCGACTGGTGGCCTGGACGGCTACGGTGCGGGAACTGGCGCCCCGCGGCGAGGAGTGGGCGGCGGCGGTCGCCGAGCTCAAGGGCAAGCGGCTGAACGCGCCCGACTCCGAGGACATGACCGAGCGGTGGGCACGGCAGTGCCGGCTGCTGCGGCTGGAGCCGGAATCGGTCCGGTCGCAGCTCCCGGACGGCTCGCTCGTCGCGGTACCGCTGCCGTCCCCGGCGACCACCCGCCGGGCCGTCCCGGCGGGCCTGCCGAAGCTGCTGCTGAAGCGCAAGAAGGCCGCCCGGGGCTGACCCCGTCGCAGGAGGTACGGGGACGGGTGCGTGCCGGGGCGCTCCCCCAAGGCGCCGGGTGCCGTTCCCGCGGCCGCCGCCGGATCCGCCGACCCGTGGAACGTTACGGCTTCGTCGGGTTCGCGCCCTGGCCGGAGCCCTTGGAGGGGGCCGGGGCGGGTGCGCCGCCCTGGTCCTTGGTCGTCGGCAGCTGGGACCCGTAGTCGACCGTCTGGTCCTGCGCGGGTGCCTCCAGCGGGAACGTCTTGCCCCACTCGGCGAGTTCCAGCCGCCCGGCGCCGCCCGCCCGCTCCATCATCAACGGGTACGGGGTGCCCTCCAGCGAGACCGACAGCTTGCCGCCCTTGCCCTCGTTCGCCGTGACCTGGACCGCGCGGGTGTGCCCGACCTTGGTGTACGAGCCCTTGGCGAGCTTGCCCTCCAGCCCGAGCAGCCCGTCCAGCAGCACGTCCATGTCGGTGAAGCCGCGGAACTGCTTGTACGAGGGGTCGCCCTCGGGCACCTTCACGAACTTGTCGCCGAGCTTGCCGGCCGAGTCGGACTGGCCCCAGAACGCCGCGCTCGCCTTCAGGTACAGCTGCTCGCCCACGCGCAGCAGCTGGAAGGTGTCCTCGTTGGACTTCACCTCGCCGGAGCCGCCGTCCGCCTTCAGCCGCATGTCGAGGGTGAAGGACTTGCCGCCGCTCACCAGCGTGCCGGACAGGTGCACCGCGTCGGCCTCCGTCGCGGCCGCCTTCGCCTTCGCCTCGATCTTGTCGGCGGACAGTTTGCCGACGCCGTTCGTGCCCTCGTCGGGGTCCTCCCCGCAGCCCGTACCGGTGACGGCGAGGCCGGCGCACAGCACACCGATGAAGGCGGCCCGGCGCAGCCGCGCGGCAGGGAAGTAGGCGGTCACGGGCGGGTGCCTCTCGTCGGTCATCTGCGAGCAGCAGGCAGCGTACCCGCCCGTACCTCGCGCCCCACGACCGCGCCCCGGTGTTCGCCCGCCCCCGGCCGGACCGCCCCACCAGGACGCTTTCGGGCGGCACGGGCTAGCCTGAGGGGCGGCACGACTCTTGATCGACGCACTAGGAGGCGCTCGGATGGCTGCAGGCGCCCCGCGGATCTTCGTCTCGCATCTGTCGGGTGTGCCCGTCTTCGATCCCAACGGCGACCAGGTCGGCCGGGTCCGCGACCTCGTGGCGATGCTCCGGGTCGGCGGGCGGCCGCCGCGGCTGCTGGGCCTGGTGGTCGAGGTCGTCAGCCGGCGGCGGATCTTCCTGCCGATGACCCGGGTCACCGGTGTGGAGTCCGGCCAGGTCATCACCACCGGTGTGATCAACATGCGGCGGTTCGAGCAGCGCCCGACCGAACGCCTGGTCCTGGGCGAGCTGCTGGACCGGCGGGTGACGCTGGTCGCGAGCGGCGAGGAGGTCACCGTCCTGGACGTGGCCATCCAGCAGCTGCCGGCCCGCCGGGACTGGGAGATCGACCGGATCTTCGTACGGAAGGGCAAGTCGGGGGCGCTGCGCCGGCGCGGCGAGGCCCTGACGGTGGAGTGGTCGGCGGTGACGGGCTTCTCGCTGGAGGAGCACGGGCAGGGCGCCGAGAACCTGGTCGCCACCTTCGAGCAGATGCGCCCGGCCGACGTGGCGAACGTGCTGCACCACCTGACGCCCAAGCGACGCGCCGAGGTGGCCAACGCCCTCGACGACGACCGGCTCGCGGACGTGCTGGAGGAGCTGCCCGAGGACGAGCAGGTGGAGATCCTCGGCAAGCTGAAGGAGGAGCGCGCCGCCGACGTCCTGGAGGCGATGGATCCGGACGACGCGGCCGACCTGCTCTCGGAGCTGCCGGAGGACGACAAGGAGCGGCTGCTGACGCTGATGCAGCCGGACGACGCGGCCGACGTGCGCCGCCTGCTGTCCTACGAGGAGAACACCGCGGGCGGTCTGATGACCACCGAGCCGATCGTGCTGCGTCCGGACGCGACGGTCGCGGACGCGCTGGCCCGCGTACGGCAGGCGGACCTGTCGCCGGCACTGGCGGCGCAGGTGTACGTGTGCCGGCCGCCGGACGAGACGCCGACGGGCAAGTACCTGGGCACGGTGCACTTCCAGCGGCTGCTGCGGGACCCTCCGTTCACGCTGGTCAGCTCGATCGTGGACACGGACCTGCCGCCGCTGCGACCGAACGCCTCGCTGCCCGCGGTGACCACGCACCTCGCCGCCTACAACATGGTGGCGGTGCCGGTGGTCGACGAGAGCGGCTCGCTGCTGGGCGCGGTGACCGTGGACGACGTGCTGGACCACCTGCTGCCAGACGACTGGCGGGAGACGGACTTCCATTCCGAGGAGGCCGTCGGTGGCCGCTGAACGAGGACGCTTCGAACGGGGGCGGGGCGAGCAGGCGCGCGAGCGGCGCCGCGAGCAGATCCGGGAGCGGCGCGAGCAGGCGCGGACGCAGGCGCGCGAGCACGGGCTGGCGGCGGACGCGACGGAACGTTCCGGCGAACGTTCGGGGAAGTCCTCGGGGACCGGGTCGAGCGCGCTGACGCGCTCGCGGGTGCGTCTGGACCTGCCGCGCGCGCCGCGCCGGTCGCTGCTGCCCGAGTACGACCCGGAGGCCTTCGGGCGGCTGTCGGAACGGGTGGCGCGGTTCCTGGGCACCGGCCGGTTCATCGTCTGGATGACCCTGGTCATCATCGTCTGGGTGCTGTGGAACATCTTCGCGCCGGACGACCTGCGGTTCGACCCGTACCCGTTCATCTTCCTGACGCTGATGCTGTCGCTCCAGGCCTCCTACGCGGCTCCGCTGATCCTGCTCGCGCAGAACCGGCAGGACGACCGCGACCGGGTCACCCACGAGCAGGACCGCAAGCAGAACGAGCGGTCCATCGCCGACACCGAGTACCTGACCCGGGAGATCGCCGCCCTGCGCATGGGCCTGGGCGAGGTCGCCACCCGCGACTGGATCAGGTCGGAGTTCCAGGACCTGATCAAGGAGATGGACGAGCGGCGTCTATTCCCCGCCGAACGTGATGAAGGCGACCGCTGACGGGCTTTCCTGCGGCCTGCTACCGAGCCGTACCATCGGGGCATGGCTACCGACACAAGCTCCGCCGCCGTGCCTGAGCAGGACGCGATCCTGGACGCACTGGCGACGGTGAACGACCCCGAGATCCACCGGCCGATCACCGAGCTCGGCATGGTCAAATCGGTGGAGATCGGTGAGGGCGGCCAGGTCGCCGTCACGGTCTACCTCACGGTGTCGGGCTGTCCCATGCGCGAGACCATCACGAAGAACGTCACCGAGGCCGTCGAGAAAGTCGCGGGCGTCACCTCCGTCGCCGTCTCCCTCGACGTGATGAGCGACGAGCAGCGCAAGGACCTGGCGGCCACGCTGCGCGGCGGCACCGCCGAGCGCGAGGTGCCCTTCGCCAAGCCGGGCTCGCTGACCCGGGTGTACGCGGTCGCGTCCGGCAAGGGCGGTGTCGGCAAGTCCTCCGTCACGGTGAACCTGGCCGCGGCGATGGCGGCGGACGGCCTGAAGGTCGGCGTGGTCGACGCGGACATCTACGGCCACAGCGTGCCGCGCATGCTGGGCGTGGACGGCCGTCCGACCCAGGTCGAAAACATGATCATGCCGCCGTCGGCGAACGGCGTGAAGGTCATCTCCATCGGCATGTTCACCCCGGGCAACGCCCCGGTGGTGTGGCGCGGGCCCATGCTGCACCGCGCGCTCCAGCAGTTCCTGGCCGACGTGTTCTGGGGTGACCTGGACGTGCTGCTGCTGGACCTGCCGCCGGGTACGGGTGACATCGCGATCTCCGTGGCCCAGCTGGTGCCGAACGCGGAGATCCTCGTCGTCACCACCCCCCAGCAGGCCGCGGCCGAGGTCGCCGAGCGGGCCGGCTCCATCGCCGTGCAGACCCACCAGAAGATCGTCGGCGTGGTCGAGAACATGTCGGGCCTGCCGTGCCCGCACTGCGACGAGATGGTGGACGTCTTCGGCTCGGGCGGCGGCCAGAAGGTCGCCGACGGCCTGACCAAGACGGTCGGTGCGACGGTGCCGGTGCTGGGCTCGATCCCGATCGACGTCCGGCTGCGCGAGGGCGGCGACGAGGGCAAGCCCGTCGTCCTGTCCGACCCGGACTCCCCGGCCGGCGCGGCCCTGCGCGCGATCGCGGGCAAGCTGGGCGGCCGTGCGCGCGGCCTGTCGGGCATGTCCCTGGGCATCACCCCGCGCAACAAGTTCTGATCGTCCGTACCACGGGGAAGGGCGCCGCTCGCCGAGCGGCGCCCTTCCCCGTGCCGTGACCCGTCGCCCGCCGGCTACTGGTACGAGCCGAGGTCCGCGATCGCGGAGAAGCCGAGTCCGTACGCGCTCATCCCGCGGCCGTACGCACCCAGGTGGACGCCGCTCCCCGTGGAGCCGGCCAGCACCCACCCGAACTCCGACTCGCGGTAGTGGAACGGCGTCGGTTCCCCGTCCACCGGCAGCGACAGCGTGGACCAGTCCTCACCGGCCAGGTCGTCCGCCAGCTCCCACGCCGCCTCGGTCTGCTGGTCCAGCCAGTCGTCGCGCAGCGAGTGGTCCATCTGCCCGGGCCAGCTGTACGCCAGCAGCCCGGAGCCGGCCAGCCAGGCCGCCGAGGCGACCGAGGTGGCCTCCAGGACGCCGGTGCCGTCGCCGGTGCGGCGCAGCGGGTTGCTCGCCACGGTGATCACCACGGCGAAGCGCTCCTTCTCACCGGTGGCGAGCTCGCCCCGGGCGGAGGGCTCGTCGCCGTGACCGGTGGATCCATGCTCCACCGTGCCGTCGGTGGCCACGGCGACCTGCATGAGCCAGCGGGGGCCGATGAAGGCCCCGTCCAGCCCGTACCAGGGAAAGTCGGCCGCCAGGAAGCCCTCGGCCGTCCGGCGGGCCGCCGGTACGGGCGCGGCGGCCTCCTGTGGCTGTGTATCGCTGTGCGGGCCGGTATCCGGCTCCTGGGCGGGTGCGCCTGCGGCGGCGGGGGCCTCCGCGGTCTGCGCCCCTACCCGGCTGCTGCTCGTCGTCTCCATCTGGGCGGCCTCTCGTTCCGTGGGGTCCGGAACGGCCCTCCCCCTCGCTGTGCTGGGGGGACCCCCTCCCTCGGGCGTCCTGCGATCCGGACAGATGGAGGATAGCCATCCGACCGCGGTTCGCCGGGAAGGCCGCGCGTCAGGTGGCGTCGGCGTCGAAGCGCGAGCGCTCGTCCGGGGCCGGGGCGGCGGGCTTCTTCAGCAGGTCCGGGCCGGTCACGGCGGGCGTGGCGGAGCCGGCGGGCGTGGCCGAGGAGGTCGGGGCGGCGCCCGCCTCCGAGCTCTTCACCGCGTCGGAGACGTCGCTGAGCTCCTTGCGGAGATCGAAGCTGGTGCGGATCTCCTTGAGGTCCTCGTTCTCCGTCAGCTGCTTGCGGATGAAGGTTTTCGGGTTCAGGTCCTCGAACTCGAAGTCCTTGAAGTCCGGGCCGAGTTCGGAGCGGATGTCCTGCTTGGCGCTGTCCGAGAACGCCCGGACCTTCCGGATGAAGCCCGTGACGTCCTGAATGACCTTGGGCAGCTTGTCCGGTCCGAAGACGAGGATGCCGAGCACCACGATCGTGACGAGTTCGAGTGCGCCTATGTCGTTGAACACCTTGCCGCTCCTCGGCTCTCTATCACTTCGGGCCCCGACACACGGTACCCGTCGTTGTCCACGCACCCATACCTGCATGCCGCTTCCGCGGCGGTTTCACCCCGCCGTCACCTCGTGCTCATGAGCCGTTCGCCGACCCGAGGACCACTTTCAGTGTGCTTTCGCGGCCGCCGCGGAGCACGGTGAGGGTCAGCGGGTCGCCCGGGCGGTGGGCCCGGATCTTGATGATCAGCTCGTCGCCGCCGCGGACCCGCTGGCCGTCCACCTTGGTGATCACGTCCCCGGCCCGGATCCCGGCGCGCGCGCCCGGCCCGTCGGCGACGACGGACGGCTTGCCGTCCTCGCCCTTGTCCCCGACCCGGGCCCCGTCACCCGCGTAGTCCATGTCGAGGGTCACCCCGATGACCGGGTGCGTGGCACGGCCGGTGCGGATGAGCTCCTCGGCGACGCGCTTGCCCTGGTTGACGGGGATGGCGAAGCCGAGCCCGATGGAGCCGCCCTGCCGGGTGGGATCCTCCTTGTCGGCCCCGCGGATCGCGCTGTTGATGCCGACCACGTGGGCCTTCGCGTCAAGGAGCGGGCCGCCGGAGTTCCCCGGGTTGATGGGGGCGTCGGTCTGCAGTGCGTCGACGTAGCTGATGTCGCTGCCGTCGCCCTTGTCGCCGCCCGCGGTGACGGGCCGGCCGGTCGCGCTGATGATGCCGGCGGTGACGGTGTTCGACAGGTCGAAGGGCGCACCGATGGCCACCACCGGGTCGCCGACCTGCACGTTCTCGGAGTTCCCCAGGCTCAACGGATGGAGCCCGCGCACCCCGTTGACCTTGACCACGGCCAGGTCGTAGCCGGAGTCGCGGCCGACCAGCTGGGCGGTGACGCTCTCGCCGGTGCTGAAGGTGACCGTTATCTCCTGGGAGTCGGCCACCACGTGGCTGTTGGTGAGGATGTGTCCCTGCTGGTCGAGCACGAAGCCGGTGCCCGTCCCGCTGCCCTTCGTACCCCGCACGTGCAGGGTCACCACGCCGGGCAGTGCGGTGGCCGCGATCCCGGCCACGCTCTCGGGGGCCCGGCCCCGGTCGGCGGCGCCGGCGGCCTGGGGGAGCTCCAGCCGGGTGCTGCTCTGCCGCTCGGCGAGCACGCCGAGATAGCCGCCCGTCCCGCCGGCGAGCAGGGCCGTTCCGAGGCTGAGGGCCACCACCTGCCACAGCCCGATCCCGCGCGGCGTCCGGCCCCGGTCCACGACCTGCAACGGCTCGGCCCCCCAGGGGTCGTACCGCACCGCGGGGACAGCAGCCGCCACGTCCGGGGCCGGGTCCGACACGCCCGGGGCGGGCACGTCTTGGGCGGACACGTCCCGGGCCGGCACGTCCTGGGCCGCGTCCTGTACGTGGCTCTCGCCCCCGGTGTCGGGCCGCGGGGCGGGAACCCCGTTGCCCCGACCGGCCTCGGCCGTCCCTTCGGGCCGGCTCCACCACTGTGGAGCCGGGTCGGTCTGCTGCCTGTCGGCCATGGGCGCTCCCCGCGTACCTATGCGCTTGTGCCGCAGATTCAACCAGGTCCCGCGTCAGCGCAGCAGGGAGACCGGTCGTGCCGGGTACGGCGGGGAGGGCTGGAGCGGCGGCAGCGGGGTCGCCACGGCCGACAGGAGGGTCGGGACGGCCTCGGGCGTGGGCAGGCGGTCACGGGCCCCCGGATCGGCCACGGGCAGGGCGGGCCCGGGCCGGGAGGCCGGGGCCGGGGTATCACCCCGCAGGTTCGGGTCCACCTCCAACGGCAGGGCACCGCCGAGCGCGAGCGCGGCCAGCGAAACGGCCCCGGCGGCGACGAAGGCGAACCTGCGGCGCGGACGGCCCACCTCGTGGATGTGGAAGCCCTCCTGGGGCCGCGGCCGGGCGGCGACCGGCAGCCCGTACGCGAACGTGTCGAAGGGGTCGGCCCCCGCGGGACCAGAGGGGTCGCCGGAACGGCCGGGACCGGCGGGGCCCACGGGCCCCGCCGGATCGTCGAGGCCGCCGCCCGGCAGCCCCTGCAGCCGTGCCAGCAGCCCCGCTGACAGCGGCGGCGGCGCGCTCTCCACGAACATGGTCTTCAGACGTCGCTGGGCATCGGCCTCGGCCTTGCACCGGGCACAGGTCGCCAGGTGGGCCAGGACCCGATCGCGCACGTCATGTTTCAGCTCCCCGTCCACCAGGGCGGCTAGCCGGTCGCCCAGGTGCTGTTCGGCGGGTGACGGACTGACTTCGCTCACTCGGCTCCGCCCTCTCCCCCGGCGCCGGGGGCGCCCATCGCCACTCCCGCCAGTGCGCGCTGCTCGGCACGGGCCTGCGGGGACCGGTGCTTGAGTGCCTTGCGCAGGTGCGAACGGCCCCGGTGGATCCGGCTGCGCACGGTGCCGAGCTTCACGCCGAGCGTCGCGGCGATCTCCTCGTACGACAGGCCCTCGATGTCGCACAGCACCACGGCCGCGCGAAACTCGGGGGCGAGGGTGTCCAGTGCCTGCTGCACGTCCGCGTCGAAGTGGGTGTCGTGCAGGACCTGCTGCGGGGACGGCTCACGGCTGGGCAGCCGGTCGGCGGCGTCGTCGCCGAGCGCGTCGAAGCGGATCCGCTGCTTGCGGCGCACCATGTCCAGGAACAGGTTGGTCGTGATGCGGTGCAGCCAGCCCTCGAAGGTGCCGGGGGTGTACGTGGACAGCGAGCGGAAGACCCGGACGAAGACTTCCTGCGTCAGGTCCTCGGCGTCGTGCTGGTTACCCGTCAGACGGTAGGCAAGGCGGTAGACCCGCGCGCTGTGCGTGCTGACGATCTCCTCCCATGAAGGAGGGGTCCACGCCTGGGAGCCCGCATCGGCGGCAAAGGTCGCGGTGGTCGCGGCGTCGGCGGTGTGGAAGCGGTCAGCAATGTAGGTCACGGATTTCGGCTCACCCGCCGACCAGAAGAGGCGTCTCAGTACGCCTCCACGATCCACAGGCGCAGCCGCACCTCCCCTATCGGCTCTGGTGGTGTCCAGTGGAGTCCCTACCATAGCCACCCCCTCTGTCAGCTCCGGATAAGTGTTTTTGCAGTATCTTTACGCGAGACTTAAGCGTGGGAGCGGCCCCGGCCGTCGATCTGCCCGGCACCGTCCCTTCTTATCCCGCCTCCACCCCTCACAACGCCCGGTCCCATCTGCGGGTTCCCGACGTCAACGGATACAGTCACCGTTGCGCCAACTATGGGGACAGGAGAGGGTCATTACCGGCAACCGGCAGACGAGCTGGGCGTTCGCCGACGCGTTTGTCGCCGAGGACGACGCTCTGCGATGGGCCCGCGACCGGTCCAGGGAAGCGGGCCTGCGCTCCGTCTCTCCCGGCACCGGGGCCACGCTGCGCCTGCTGGCCGCCACCGCGGACGCCAAGGCGGTCGCCGAGATCGGCACCGGAACCGGCGTCTCCGGCATCCACCTGCTGCACGGCATGCGCCCCGACGGGGTGCTGACCACGGTGGATCCCGAAGCGGACCGGCAGGCTTTCGCCCGCCAGGCCTTCCGCGCCGCCGGCTTCGCCGGCAACCGGGCCCGCTTCATCCCCGGCCGCGCCCTCGACGTGCTCCCGCGGCTCGCCGACGGCGGATACGACCTCGTCTTCTGCGACGGGGACCCCTCCGAGTCCCTCGACTACCTCGCCGAATCGTTGCGGCTGCTGCGCCCCGGAGGGTTGGTGTGCTTCGAGGGGGTCTTCTCCGACGGCCGCACGGTCGACTCCACGGCCCAGGCGGTGGAGGTGCTGCGCGTCCGCGAGCTGCTGCGCAGCGTCCGCGAGAGCCCCGCGCTGGAGGCCGCCCTGCTCCCGGTGGGCGACGGGCTGCTGTGCGCCGTGCGCCGCTGAGCCACCGGGTCCGCCCTCGGCGCGCACGAGCAAGGACTGCCGGCCCGCGGGACATCGGCCCCGCGGGTTCAGCCGAGGAGCGCGAAGGTGAGGGCCGCCGTACCGCCCAGCGCCGTACCGGCGAGGAGCTGCACCGGGGTGTGCGCCTTCAGCACCAGTCGCGACCAGGCGACGGCGGCGGCGACCAGCACCGCGGGGAGCGCCCGGGGGCCGAGGACGAGCAGCAGGATCATCACGGTGCCGCCGGCCACCGACATGTGGATCGATATCTGCCAGACCACCGTGACCAGCAGCGAGGACACGAGGCCCACCAGCATCGCGACGACGAGCGCGAACACCTGCCGGGGGGCGCCCAGCAGGTGCAGGAGGGTGACCCCGGCGACGACGGAGACCAGGCTCAGGGCCATCGGGACGAGCCGCTGGCGCCGCACCCGGATGTGCTGGTCGGTCAGCGCGCCCCGGCGGACGCCGAGGGCGATGATCCCGATCGGGACCACCCCGCAGAAGCAGGCGGCGAGCAGACCCCAGCCGAGCCCGGTCCACGCCGTGCTGCCGTGCCATCCGACGAACAGGAGCAGCGCGACCACCAGATGGGCCGGGGCCAGCACGTCGGAGAGGACGCGGGCGGCCTTCTGGCGGGGCGTGCAGTCGGCGAAGGCGGGCGGTGCGGGCGGGGCGAAGGTCACGGCGCGGCTCCGGAAGGCTCGGGTCCAGGGATGACGACACAACACTGCCCCGGCCGCGGGATCGCGGTCGGGGCAGTGCAGAGAATGCGGAAAAGCAGAAGGTGGAAGTGCTGCCGGTGTCCCCGTGGGGTCAGCCGACGACCTTCTTCAGGGCGTCACCCAGGGCGTCCGCCTCATCAGGGGTCAGCTCGACGACTAGCCGACCGCCGCCCTCGAGCGGTACGCGCATGACGATGCCCCGCCCCTCCTTGGTGACCTCGAGCGGGCCGTCGCCCGTCCGCGGCTTCATGGCCGCCATGCTCGTTCCCCTTCCTGAAACCAGCTCATCGTCAGCCGACGGCCCCGTTCAGGCGCCTAATACCCGGCATCGAACACATTGCTTCCCAGCCATTATCCCGCATGTCAGGACCCGATGACCAACATCGCAAGGGAACGCTTGGGCAACGCGCTCGACCAAAACCACTCATTTCGGGGATCCGCCTGCGATACTTCGCCGCCGCACCCGGGAAGCGGCATCGGCTTTCTTTGACGCACATCACATGTGCGCGCCACGTCCGGTCCGCCATGCTGACCTTTGCACCGGACAGTACCGACCGGTAGCCAAGCCCGCGACGAAGGGGGACCCCCTGCCATGGCCGACAGCGTGCTCTACGAAGTGACCGACGGACTCGCGACCATCACGATCAACCGTCCGGACGCGATGAACGCGATGAACACCGAGGCCAAGGTCGCCCTGCGCGACGCGGTCCGGGCGGCGGCCGCCGACACCGCCGTACGGGCCGTGCTGCTCACCGCGGCGGGTGACCGGGCCTTCTGCGTGGGCCAGGACCTCAAGGAGCACATCGGGAACCTCGCCTCGGACCGCGAGACCGGCACCTCGCTGACCATGACCACGGTGGCCGACCACTACAACCCCATCGTGCGGGCGCTCACCGAGATGCCGAAGCCCGTGGTGGCCGGCGTGAACGGCGTCGCGGCCGGGGCGGGCTTCGGCTTCGCGCTGGCGGCGGACTTCCGGGTCGTCTCCGACACCGCCTCCTTCAACACCTCGTTCGCCGGGGTGGCACTGACCGCCGACTCCGGGGTCTCCTGGACCCTCCCCCGCCTGATCGGCGCCTCCCGCGCCTCGGACCTGCTGCTGTTCCCGCGTTCGATCAAGGCCCAGGAGGCGTACGAGCTCGGCATCGTCAACCGCCTCGTTCCCGCGGACTCCCTGCGCTCCGAGGCGGAGGCGGTGGCCCGCACGCTGGCCGCCGGTCCGACGGTCGCGTACGCGGCGCTGAAGGAGTCCCTGGCCTACGGGGCCTCCCACACGCTCGCCGAGGCCCTGACCCACGAGGACGCCCTCCAGACCCGTGCGGGGGCCTCCGAGGACCACGCCATCGCCGTCCAGGCCTTCCTCGCGAAGCAGCCGCCGAAGTACCTGGGCCGCTGAGGCCCCTCCCGCGATCCGGCCGGGCCGGGCCGGACTCAGGCCGGGTCGCGGGAGACGCAGTCGGCCAGGTGGTCGTTGACCAGCCCGCAGGCCTGCATCAGGGCGTAGGCCGTCGTGGGGCCGACGAAGCGGATGCCGGCCTTCTTCAGGGCCTTGGCGAGGGCTGTGGACTCCGGTGTGACCGCCGGGACCTCGGTGACCGTCAGCGGGGCCGGTCCCGGCTCCTCGGGGGCGTGGGACCAGATCAGGGTGTCCAACTCGCCCGGCTCCCACCCGGCGAGGACCTTCGCGTTGGCCAGGGTCGCCTCGATCTTGGCCCGGTTGCGGATGATCCCCTCGTCGTTCAGCAGCCGCTCCGCGTCACGGTCGTCGAACTCCGCGACCGCCGCGATCGAGAAGTCCGCGAACGCCTTGCGGAACCCCTCGCGGCGCCGCAGGATCGTGATCCAGGACAGCCCCGACTGGAACGCCTCCAGGCACAGCCGCTCGTAGAGGGCGTCATCGCCGTGCACCGCACGGCCCCACTCGGTGTCGTGGTAGTCGACGTAGTCCGGTGTGGACAGCCCCCACGGGCAGCGCAGCAGCCCGTCCGCACCCGCCACCGAACCGCTCACCGCTCGCCGCCCTTGTTGAGGTCGACGGGTCCGGGCGCGTCCGACGGGGCCGCGGCGGGCGCCGCCGCGGCCGTCAGCTGCGCGATCCGCGCGTCCCGCTCGGCCAGTTCGGCCGCGAGCCGCTCCAGTACGTCGTCCACCTCGGCCATCCGGTATCCGCGCGGGGCGACCGGCAGCCGCAGCGCGTCGATGTCGGCCCGTACGACGGGCCGGGTCTCCGGCAGCCCGTCCGCGACCCGGTCCGGCTCCGCTTCCGGCAGGACGGCCTCCGAGCCGCCGCCGATCACCGCCAGGGTGACCGCTGCCACGACCACGACCAGCGCGATCATCAAGAAGAAGAACACGATCAACTCCCCTGAGAGACTCCGGCCACCAGGTTAAGGTCGCAGGCGAGGCGCGAGGGCCGCCGAAGGAGGAAAGAGCAGGATGCTGCGACTGGGCAGGCGCGAGTTCGACACCCACGAGCCGGTGATCATGGCCATCGTGAACCGGACGCCGGACTCCTTCTACGACCAGGGCGCGACGTTCCGCGACGAGCCGGCGCTGGACCGGGTCGACTACGCGATCGCCGAGGGCGCCGCGATCATCGACATCGGCGGGGTCAAGGCGGGCCCGGGCGAGCACGTGGACGCGGCCGAGGAGGCACGGCGCACGGTCGGCTTCGTGGCCGAGGTCCGGCGCCGCCACCCGGACGTGGTGATCAGCGTGGACACCTGGCGGCACGAGGTCGGCGAGGCCGTGTGCGAGGCCGGGGCCGATGTCCTCAACGACGCCTGGGGCGGGGTGGACCCCAAGCTCGCGGAGGTCGCCGCGCGCTACGGCGCGGGCCTGGTCTGCACCCACGCCGGCGGTGTGCAGCCGCGCACCCGGCCGCACCGGATCGCGTACGAGGACGTCATGGAGGACGTGCTGCGCGTGACGGTCGGGCTGGCGGAGCGGGCGGCGGCGCTGGGCGTCCGCCGGGACGCGATCATGATCGACCCGGGACACGACTTCGGGAAGAACACCCGGCACTCGCTGGAGGCCACGCGCCGGTTGGACGAGATGACGGCGACGGGCTGGCCGGTCCTGGTCTCCCTGTCCAACAAGGACTTCGTCGGCGAGACCCTCGACAAGCCGGTCAAGGAACGCCTGCTGGGCACCTTGGCCACGACGGCCGTCTCGGCCTGGCTGGGCGCACAGGTCTACCGCGTCCACGAGGTCGCGGAGACCCGGCAGATCTTGGACATGGTCCGCTCCATCCAGGGCCACCGCCCGCCGGCCGTCGCCCGCCGCGGCCTCGCCTGAGGCCCGGTACGGGCCCGGGCCGGACCGGCCCGGGCCCGGGGGGCTACTTGCCGACTTCCTTCGTCACCAGTGCGATCGCCTCGTCCACGTCGTCGGTGACGTGGAACAGGTAGAGGTCCTTCTCCGAGGCCTTGCCCTGGGCGATGACGGTGCCCCGCAGCCAGTCGATCAGACCCTTCCAGTACTCCGTGCCGAACAGCACGATCGGGAAGCGGGTGATCTTCTGTGTCTGGACCAGGGTCAGCGCCTCGAACAGCTCGTCCAGCGTGCCCAGGCCGCCCGGCAGGACGACGAAGCCCTGGCTGTACTTCACGAACATCGTCTTGCGGACGAAGAAGTACCGGAAGTTCAGGCCGAGATCGACGTGCTGGTTGAGCCCCTGCTCGAAGGGGAGCTCGATGCCGAGGCCGACCGAGACGCCGTTCGCCTCGCGGGCGCCCTTGTTGGCGGCCTCCATGGCTCCCGGACCACCGCCGGTGATCACCGCGAAGCCGGCCTCGACCAGCGCGCTGCCGATCCGCACGCCCGCGTCGTACTCGGGCGAGCCCTCCGGCGTACGGGCCGATCCGAACACGCTGATCGCGGGCGGCAGCTCGGCGAGCGTGCCGAAGCCCTCGATGAACTCCGACTGGATGCGCAGGACCCGCCAGGGATCGGTGTGCACCCACTCGGAGGGCCCGGCCGAGTCCAGCAGCCGCTGGTCCGTCGTACTGCCCGCCTGCACCTGGCTCCGCCTCCTCAGCACCGGCCCGAGCTGCTGCTCCTCGGGCCGACGACGAGCGGAACCCTCGGGACTGCCGTGGTTGCCCATGCTGTGCTCCCTCCTGCTGATCGTTGGATCAGGGTAGGCGCACAAAGGTGACGAGAAGCGGAATTCAGGAGGTCAGCCAGGCGCGGAGTCGTTCCTCGCAGTGCAGGATCGCCTTCGTCTCGACGCGTTCGTCGACCTTGTGCGCCAGCAGGGCGTCGCCCGGGCCGTAGTTGACCGCCGGGACCCCGAGGGCGCTGAAGCGGGAGACGTCCGTCCAGCCGAACTTGGGCATCGCTCGGCCGCCGACCGCCTCCATGAAGGCCTCGGCGGCCGGGTGGGAGAGGCCGGGGAGGGCGCCGGGCGAGGAGTCGTCGACCACGAACTCGGCAATGTCGCAGTCCGCGAAGACCTCCCGCACGTGGGCCAGTGCGTCGGCCTCGGTGCGGTCCGGGGCGTAGCGGAAGTTGACGGTCACCGTGCACGCGTCGGGGATGACGTTGTTGGCGACGCCGCCCTCGATGCGGACCGCGTTGAGGCCCTCGTGGTACTCCAGGCCGTCGATGACCGGCTTGCGGGGCTCGTAGGCCGCGAGTCGGGCGAGGATCGGGCCCGCCGCGTGGATGGCGTTGGAACCCATCCAGCTGCGGGCGGAGTGCGCGCGCTCGCCGGCGGTGCGGAGCAGGACGCGCAGGGTGCCCTGGCAGCCGCCCTCGACCTCGGCGTTCGAGGGCTCCAGCAGGACCGCGAAGTCGCCCGTCAGCCAGTCGGGGTGGGCCGCGGCGACCTTGCCGAGGCCGTTGAGGTCGGCGGCGACCTCTTCCTGGTCGTAGAAGACGAAGGTGAGGTCCCGGTTCGGCTCGGGCACGGTCGCGGCGATGCGCAGCTGCACGGCGACACCGGACTTCATGTCGGTGGTGCCGCAGCCCCACAGCACGTCGTTCTCGTCGAGACGGGAGGGGACGTTGTCGGCGATCGGCACGGTGTCGAGGTGGCCGGCCAGTACGACGCGCTCGGCGCGGCCGAGGTCCGTGCGGGCGACGACGTTGTTGCCGAAGCGGTCCACGGTGAGGTGCGCCAGGCCGCGCAACGCGTGTTCCACGAGGTCGGCGAGTACCTTCTCGTCGCCGCTCACGGAAGGGATGTCGACGAGCCGGGCGGTCAGCTCGGCGGCGTCCAGGGTGAGGTCCAGCTCGGATTCGGACATGGAACTGACCCTAACGCCCCGGGGTGTGGCGAAGCGTCCCTCGTCCGGCCGGTGGACGCGTCATACGCCTCAAGTACGGTGGGCCGCGTGTCCGAGACCCGTGAACCCCGTCCTCGTCGCCGCCGGCTGGTCCGGGCGGCCGTCGGCCTGCTCGTTCTCCTCGCGGTGATCGGGTACTTCGCCGTGCAGCACGATTCGAACGGTGGTGGCGGTGCCCCGTTCTGCGTGGCGAGCGCGGATCCGGTCGGGGCGGACGAAACCTCTGAAACGTACGAAATGTCGCCGGAGCAAGCGGCGAACGCGGCGACGATAGCCGCCGTCGGCGTCGCCAAGGGCCTGCCGGACCGGGCGGTGACCATCGCGCTGGCGACCGCCATGCAGGAGTCCGCGCTGCGCAATCTCGATCACGGCGACCGGGACTCGCTCGGCCTCTTCCAGCAGCGGCCGTCGATGGGCTGGGGAAGTCCGGCGCAGATCACGGACCCGGTGTACTCGGCCGGGATCTTCTACGACCACCTCGTCGACGTGCCGGGGTACTCGCGCCTGCCGCTGACGGTGGCCGCGCAGAAGGTGCAGCGCAGCGGGTTCCCGCAGGCGTACGCGAAGCACGAGCCCGACGCGACCGTGCTGACGGCGGCCTTCGCCGGCGGGGGCACCCTGAACTGCGGCGGGCCCGCACCCACCGGGCCGGGCGACCCGGAGAAGGTACGGGCCGACCTGACCCGGATCTTCGGCAAGGACGGGATGCACACCATGTCCCCGCAGGGCGGCCAGGCCGGGCGGAACACCGGCGGCGGGCAGGTCGCCCCGGAGGCCGAGGTCACCCTGACGGAGAAGAAGAACGGCGGCGAGGACGCGACGCGCCGCAGCCGGGCGATGGCCCACTGGGCGGTGGCCAACTCGAAGGCGATGGGCATCTCCCGGGTGTCGTACGGCCGGCACGGCTGGATCGCGGGCAAGGACCGCGGACGGTGGCAGGAGAAGACCGGCACGGGGACGAAGGACGGCGCCAAGGACCCCCACTACGCGGGTCCGGGCGAGGTGCGGATCTTCATGGCCCGCTGATCCGCTTCGGTGCGGGGCACCAGCCGGGGGCGCCCGGGCTCACGTGCGAGCGATCACTCCCACGGGGGGATCCGTGTAGCGGGTCACGGATCCCGGAATCGGACGGAACCCCTGGTCGGCGCGCATCCAATGCGCTTTTCGCGGAAGCCGATTAAACGATGCGTTACCGATCCTTTACCCACCGGCACCGCAACTCCACCCGCCCCGGGAACGGTTAGCACGGCGTACTCAGCCGCTACCGCTTAGGAGCAACATGTCTCTCCCCCTGACCCGTCGGATCGCCCGTGCCGCGCTGCTCGTCGCAGCCGGGGCAGCGCCCGTGGTCGGTGCGGCCGGCGCGGCCAACGCCGCCGGTCTGGAGTCCGTGCCGCAGCTGGGCCAGCTCACCGCCCCCGACGCCGCCACGGACGCCGTCGGCAGCGCCACCAAGGCCCTGCCGGCCCCCGCCGCCGACGTGGCCGGTACGGCGCAGGGCCTGCTCGGCGGACTGCCCGCGGCGCAGGACCTGCCGGTGTCCTCGCTGCCGGTGTCCTCGCTGCCGACGTCCGGCGGCCTGCCGGCAGGGCTGCCGGGCGGCCTGCCGCTGGGCGGCTGACGCCGTAGGAACCGCCGAGGGGGCCGGGAGTGCGCACCCCCGGCCCCCTCGGGCGTCTGCGTCATGGCGCCCGGCGGTCAGCCGAGGCGCTTGACCGCCGCCTCGACCCGCTCGTCGGTGGCGGTGAAGGCGACGCGCACGAACCGTGCGCCCGCCTCGCCGTAGAAGTCGCCCGGCGCGACCAGGATGCCCAGGCCCGCGAGGTGGGCGACGGTGTCCCAGCAGGGCTCGTCACGGGTCACCCACAGGTACAGGCTCGCCTCGCTGTGCTCGACCCGGAAGCCGTGCGCCTCCAGGGCCGTGCGCAGGGCCGTGCGTCGGGCCGCGTAGCGCTCGCGCTGCTCCTCGACGTGCGCGTCGTCGCCGAGCGCGGCGACCGTGGCCGCCTGCACCGGGGCGGAGGTCATCATGCCGCCGTGCTTGCGGATCTGCAGCAGCTCACCGAGCACGTCCGCGTCACCGGCGACGAAGGCCGCCCGGTAGCCCGCCAGGTTGGAGCGCTTGGAGAGGGAGTGGACGGCGACGATGCCCTCGTACGAGCCGCCGCAGACCTCGTCGTGGAGGACGGAGACGGGCTCGGCCTCCCAACCCAGCTCCAGGTAGCACTCGTCGCTGAAGAGCAGGATCCCGTGTTCGCGCGCCCAGGCCACGATCCGGACGAGGTCCTCCTTGGCGAGGACCTTGCCGGTGGGGTTGGACGGGGAGTTGAGCCAGAGCAGCTTCACACCGGCCGGGTCGAGCTCGGTGCCCGCGGGGTCACTCGCAAATGTCTCAGCGTCGTAGACGACCGGCTCGGCGCCGCACAGCCGCGCGCCGACCTCGTAGGTGGGGTAGGCGAGCCGGGGGTAGGCGACCTTGTCCCCGGCGCCCAGCCCCAGCTGGGTCGGCAGCCAGGCCACCAGTTCCTTGGAGCCGACGACCGGCAGGACGTTGCGGTGTTCGGCGGCGCTCGCGCCGAGGCGGCCGCGGACCCAGCCGGTGATCGCGTCGCGCAGGGCGACGGTGCCCCACACGGTCGGGTAGCCCGGGGAGTCGGCGGCCTCGATCAGGGCGCGCTGGATCAGCTGCGGGACCGGGTCCACGGGCGTGCCGACCGACAGGTCGACGATGCCGTCCGCGTGGGCCGCCGCCGTGGCCTTGTAGGGCTCCAGCTTGTCCCAGGGGAAGGCGGGAAGACGGTCGGATACTGCGGCCACGGTGGTCTCTGCTCTCTCTGAGTGCTGGTGTGTACGGGTGCCGGAAACACGTCGGTCCCGTGCGGCGGGAAGGCCGTACGGGACCGAGGGGCGCATCTGCCTGGAAGGTCAGTGCTCGCCGTTGATACCGGCGGGCAGCGCCGCGACGAAGGGGTGGTCGCGCTCGATCAGGCCCAGCTTGGAGGCACCACCGGGCGAACCGAGCTCGTCGAAGAACTCGACGTTCGCCTTGTAGTAGTCCTTCCACTCCTCCGGGGTGTCGTCCTCGTAGAAGATGGCCTCGACCGGGCAGACCGGCTCACACGCACCACAGTCGACGCACTCGTCCGGGTGGATGTACAAGGACCGCTGGCCCTCGTAGATGCAGTCGACGGGGCACTCTTCGATGCATGCCTTGTCCTTGACGTCGACACAAGGCTCCGCGATGACGTAGGTCACGCTCTCGTTCCTCCTCGGTAGGGCTGTCCATATCGCGCGGGAGCGCGGCGTCGTCGATGCCCGCACCTAGTATCTCCGTTCCCGGGCACGATCCGAACAGGAGGGGCGGACAGAGCTGTGGAAATCACTGCCGGTGGACTGCTGGAGGTCCGTATCACCCCGGCTGACGTGGGTAAACGAGTCTCTGTACGACGGGTGGAGGCCGTAGTGAGCGGATCACCCGAGTTCACGGACACGGTCGGGGTTCTCACATCCTGGGACCAGGGTGTGCTGCTGATCACAAAGAAGGACGGACGATCCGTCCGCATCTCGGAATCTTCGCTGGTCGCGGGCAAGATCGTGCCTCCGGCGCCGGCCCGGCGGCGGGGTCCCGCGGCCTCCTTCGAGGAGCTCTCGCGGGTCGCCGCGCGGGCCTGGCAGCCGCTGGAGAGCGAGCAGCTGGGCGGGTGGACGCTGCGGGCGGCCGCCGGATTCACCCGGCGGGCCAATTCGGTGCTGCCGCTCGGCGACCCGGGGATACCGCTGGACGATGCACTCGCGCGGGTGACCTCCTGGTACGCGCAGCGGTCGCTTCCGGCGTACGTGCAGGTCGCGACGGGGGCCGCGGGCACCCAGGAGATGCTCGGCGCGGAGCTGGAACGGCGCGGGTGGGCGTCCGAGGTGTCGGCGGAGGTCCGGATCGGGGCGCTGGCCCCGGTGGCCGACGTGGACGCGCCCGCGGCCGGGGACCTGCGCCTGACCCGCGTCCCGGACGAGGAGTGGCTCGGGCGCTACGGGAAGGTCAGCGACCCGGACCTGGCCCGGCGGATGCTGGTGGAAGGGCCGTCGGTGTGGTTCGCGGCGCTGCCCGGGGGCCGGGCCATCGGGCGCTGCGTGGTGGACGGGCGGTGGGCCGGCTTCGCTGCGGTGACCGTGGATCCCGCGCACCGGCGGGAGGGCCTGGCGACGGCGGTGATGGCCGCGCTGGCCCGGCGGGCGCTGGAGGAGGGCGCGTCGGCGGCGTGGCTCCAGGTCGAGACGGACAATCCGGGGGCGCTGGCGCTGTACGACGGGCTGGGCTTCGCGAGGCACCACGCGTACCACCACTACCGGGCGGCCTCGTGAGTGCGGCGGGCTGGCGGGAGCAGTTCGCGGCCGAGGCCCGGGCGGAGCGGCCGGACCTGGCGCTGCTGTGCCTGCTGCTGGCCACCGAGGGGGATCCGGCGCTGGACGAACGCGCCATGGACTGGGCGCAGATCGAGCTGGACCGGCTGGCCGGGATGCTGCCGTACGGGCTGCGCGGCGGGCGGGCGTGGGCGAACGCGGTGACGGAACTGCTGGGTGGGCGCCTCGGGTTCCACGGCACCCCGGCGGACTACGACCGGCTGTCGTCCTCGCTGCTGCACGAGGTACTGAGGCGGCGGCGCGGGCTGCCGATCCTCCTGTCGGTGGTGTGGCTGGAGGTGGCCCGGCGGGCCGGGGCGCCGGTGTACGGGCTGGGTCTGCCGGGGCACTTCGTGGTGGGCTTCGGGGACCCGGAGGAGGGCGTGGTGGTGGACCCGTTCGCGGGCGGCGCGTCCCTGGGCACGGGGGCGGCGGAGCTGGCGTCGGGGCCGCGCGAGCCCGCCCGGACGCTGGACATCGTGCAGCGGATCCTGGGGAACGTCCGGGCCTGGGCCTCGGCCCGCCCGGAGCAGTCGGGGGTGGCCCTGTGGGCGGTGGAGCTGTCGCTGCTGCTGCCGTCGCATCCGGCGGCGCTGCGGTACGAGCGGGCGCGGCTGCTGGTGGAGCGGGGCTCCTTCCAGGAGGGGGCGGCCGAGCTCGACGCGTACGCCGGGGTGGTCTCGGCGGTGGACGCCGACGCGGCGGCCCGGATCCACGCGGAGGCCGCCTCCGCCCGCGCCCTCCTGAACTGACCGGGCTCCGCCCCTCGCCTCGCCGGCGCTGGTTCCAGCCTCGCCGGCGTGGCTGAAGTTGGCCCCGGAGCAGCCGGATGAGGTGGCGGGGCCGGGTAGCCGGCGGGGCTGCGGGGGCTAGAGCCAGCCCTTTTCGCGGGCCACGCGCACGGCTTCGGCGCGGTTGCGCGCCGCCAGTTTCTGGATCGCCGTCGAGAGGTAGTTGCGGACCGTGCCCTGGGACAGGTGGAGCCGCGCCGCGAGTTCCGCGTTGGTCGCGCCGCTCTCCGCCTCCCGCAGGACCTCCCGTTCGCGGTCCGTCAGCGGGTTCGCGCCCTCCGCGAGGGCGGCCGCGGCCAGGGTGGGGTCGATGACGCGCTCCCCCTGGAGGACCTTGCGCACGGCGGCCGCCAGCTGCGCGGCCGGGGCGTCCTTGACCAGGAAGGCGGAGGCGCCCGCCTCCATTGCGCCGCGGAGGTAGCCGGGGCGGCCGAAGGTGGTGAGGATGACGATCCGCAGGGCGGGGAGTTCGGCGTGCAGGGCGGCGGCCGCCTCGATGCCCGTCATGCCCGGCATCTCGATGTCCAGCAGGGCCACGTTCACGTCGTGCGCGCGGGCCGCTGCCAACACCTCGTCACCGCGGGCCACCTGGACCCGTACCTCGATGTCGGGTTCCAGGCCGAGCAGCGCGGCGAGGGCCTCGCGGACCATCGACTGGTCCTCCGCCAGGAGGATGCGGATGGGACGTGAGGTCATGGTCGCGATCCTAGGGGGACTCGGGCGGTGAGGGCGAAGCCGGTCCGGCCGGTGGGGCCCGCCGACAGGGTGCCGCCGAGCGCCTCCAGACGTTCCGTCAGGCCGGTCAGGCCGTTTCCGGGGCTGCACTGGCCGCCGCTCGTGCCGTCGTCCGTGACGGTCAGCTGCAGGACCGGCCCGTCGAGGGTCTGGCTGGTCTCCAGCGTGACCCGGCAGCGCTTGGCTCCGCTGTGCCGCACCACGTTCGTCACCGCTTCGCGCAGGGACCAGGCCAGGGCCGCTTCCGCCGCCTCCGGGAGGTCGTCGGCCGGCGGCGGCGGGAGGTCGGCCAGGACGCCCGCCGCGGCCAGGGCCGTGCGCGCGCCGGCGAGTTCGCCGGGCAGGGTGGGCCGCCGGTAGCCGCTCACCGCTTCGCGCACGTCGACCAGCGCCTGCCGGCTGACCTGCTCGATGTCGGCGACCTGCTGGGCGGCCGCCTCCGGCTGCCCGGGCAGCATCCGGCCCGCCAGCTCGCTCTTGAGCGTGATCAGCGACAGCGAGTGCCCCAGCAGGTCGTGCAGGTCGCGGGCCATCCGCAGCCGTTCCTCGTTGGCCGCGAGCTGGGCCACGGTGGCCCGGGCCGCGCGCAGCTCCAGCGTGGTGCGGATCATCGCCCGGATCCCGACCATCGCGTAGCCGCCCATGAGGGCGGGGATGAGCAGGCCCGCCAGGTAGGCGGTGCCGTCCGGGACCGCGTTCGCCGTGATCGCCAGCAGGGCGGTGGTGCCGAGGACGGTCCAGCGGGAGTACTGGGCCGGCAGCGCGGCTCCGGAGGAGATGGACACGTAGACGAAGAGGACGAGCCATTCGCGGCCCAGCGCCAGCGACAGGACCACGGCCACGGCGGAGAGCACCGTCAGGGAGAACAGCACCCGGCGGACCGGCAGCGGGGGGACGGTGTGGAAGACCAGCACCAGGTACCAGACGACGAAGACGGCGAGGCCCAGGCCGCCGAGCACCCGGGCCCCGGGGCTGTGCCCGCCGCCGGCCAGGTCGGCGACGGGGGCGCTCAGGTAGAACAGCCAGACGCTGATCCAGAGCACCTTCACCATCTTCTGGTGGCGGTTCTCGGGCCGCTTGGCGAGTTCCGAGAAGTCCCGGTCGTCGTCTTCCTTCGTCAGCGCCACGGGTTTCATGCCTTCAGTGAGTCCTTGCGGTACAACCAGGCGGCCGCACCGGTGAACAGTACGAAGTACACCGCGAGGAGCACCACGTCCCCGGCCCGGGGCGCGCCGCCGAGCTCGATGGCCTGGCCCAGGCCCGCGTAGGCGTGGGTGGGGAGCCACTCGCAGATGTTCTGGAGCCACTGCGGGAAGTTCGCGGTGGGCATCCACAGGCCGCCGAGGATCGACAGGGCGAAGTAGACGAGCATCGTGATGGGGCGGACGTTGTCCCCGCTGGCCAGGTAGCCGAGGGCGACGCCGAGGGCGGCGAAGACCAGACTGCCGGCCCAGATCGAGCCGGTGAGGGCGAGCCACTGCCAGGCGTCGAACCGTACGCCCTTCACGGCGGCCGCCACCGCGAAGACGACCAGGATGGCGGGGAGCGAGAGCACTCCGGCGCCCGCCGTCTTGGCGAGGACGTAGCCGCGGCCGGGGAGGGCGGTGAGGCGCAGCTGGCGGACCCAGCCCTTCTCCCGTTCCTTGGCGATGCGTTCGCTGTTGCCCATCAGGACGGCGGTCAGGGCGCCGAAGGAGGCCATGGCGACCATGTAGAAGGCGGGCATGGTCAGTTCGGTGCCCATGACCTTGGTGGTGCCGTCGAGGGTGCCGCCGAGCATCAGGAACAGGGCGGCCGGGTAAAGGATCGTGAAGAAGAGGTACTTCTTGTTCCGCAGGGCGCGGACGATCTCCAGCTTGATGAGGGCGTTCACTGGGTGGCCTCCTCGGCCTCGGTGAGGGCGATGAAGGCCTGTTCCAGGCCGAGGCCCGCGACCTCCAGATTACGGGGGTACAGCCCGAGCGCGTAGACGGCGTGGACGGTGGCATCGGCGTCGCGGGACTGGATGCGTACGGTGTCGCCGTGGTGCTCGAAGGCCGTCAGGAAGGGCAGGGCGCGCAGGCGCTCGATGTCGGTGCCGGCGGCGCCGGGCAGGTCGAAGGAGATCTTCCGGGCCCCGGCCTTGGCCTTGATCTCGGCGGCGGTGCCGTCCGCGAGCAGCCGGCCCTTGCTGAGCACCAGGACCCGGTCGGCGATCGCGTCGGCCTCTTCCAGGTAGTGGGTGGCGAAGAGGACGGTGCGGCCCTGGTCGGCCTGTTCCCGCATGGTGGCCCAGAAGGCCTGGCGGGCGGTGACGTCCATGCCGGTGGTCGGCTCGTCGAGCACGATCAGGTCGTTGTGGCCGGCCGTGGCGAGCGCGAAGCGCACGCGCTGCTCCTGGCCGCCGGAGAGCTTGTCGACCCGGCGGTCGGCGATCTTGTCGATGCCGGCCCGGGAGAGCACCTGGTCGACCGGGTGCGGCCGCGGGTGCAGGGCGCAGCCGAGGGCGACGACCTCCCGCACGGTCACCTCCTCCATCAGGCCGCCGCTCTGCAGCATCGCGCCGACCCGGCCGGCGGCGACGGCCTCGCGCGGGGTGGTGCCGAAGATCCGGACGGAGCCGGAGTCGGCGGGGCGCAGGCCGAGGAGGAGGTCGAGGGTGGAGGACTTGCCGGCGCCGTTGGGGCCGAGGAGCGCGACGGTCTCGCCCGGGTGGAGCGTGAGGGTGAGGCCGTCGACCGCCCGGACCGTGCCGTAGTTCTTGGTCACGTTCTCGAAGCTGACCGCGCTGTCGGTGGTGGGCTTCGCGATGCGTGTCGCGGTCGTCGTCGTCATGGAAAGAGGTTCGCCCGTACGGGGTCCCGCGCGGCAGTGTCGGGCGTCGTGCGTGCCGGATGACAGATGTCATGCGGTGGACGTGACGGTGCCCCCGCCCGTGATGCGGGCGGGGGCACCGGTCGGCCGATCCGCAAGGGACCCGGCAAGGTCCGGAGGGACGGCTAGTTCGGGTTGGTGTCGACGACCGTGGTGCGTTCGGCCGCGGTCTTGCCGCGCAGCGCCTTGCCGAGGGCGCCGGCGATGTCCTGCGGGGTGACGGCCGTCTTCTCGCCGGTGCCGCGGGTGATCAGGATGCCGTCGAAGGTGTTCCCGTAGGTCGCCTTGAGCGCCTCCAGGTCGAACTTCTCGACCAGGCGGCCGTCGACGGGCTGCATGCTGAGGATCTTGGGCAGGGACCTGGCTCCGAAGGCGATGGACTTGGTGCCCACCTTGACGGTGGCGTTCGCGGACATCGCGGGCTCGGCGAACTCCTTCATGGCCCGGTCCAGTTCGGCCTGGCCGATGGCCGGCGCCTTGGTGGTGGTAGGCAGTTCCGCCACGGCCGCCTTGCCGGTGGCGACCTGCTCCTTGAAGGTCTTGACCACCAGCTGGACGGAGGCGTCCACGTCGAGGGTGGTGCCGGAGGTGCCGGGGACGGCGACGGCCTTGCCGGTGTCGAACTTGATCGTGCCCTCGGTGGCCGTACCGGAGGTGCCCGCGAGTTCCTGCAGCGCGACCCGGAGCTTCTCCTCGTCGGTCGGCATCACGGGGTCGGCGACCCGCTCGTTGCCGAGGAGCGAGCCGATGACCGTGATCGGGTTGTAGTCGCTGCCGGCGGCGTTGCGGACGGTGGTCTGGGCGTCGAGCGTCAGACCGGCCTTCTCGGGCTTCAGCTCGACCGTCTTGCCGCCGACGCTGAGCTGGATCGGGGCCGTTGCACGGCTGCCGAAGGCGGTCTGGAGCTTGGAGACGGCCTCGTCGCGGCTGCCGCTGATGTCGACGCGGAGGACGGTGGTGCCCTTGGGGACGTCGGAGTGGTTCAGGAGCAGCCCGGCGCCGTAGGCCACGCCGATGAGGGCGATGACACCGCCGCCGAGCAGGACCAGCTTGGAGCGGCCCTTCTTGGCGGGCTTGTCGGTGGCCTTGGGCTGCGCGGCCGCGGGGCGGGGGGTGGCCGGCGCGGGGGCCGGTACCGGGGTCGGCAGCGGGCCGTCCAGGTCGGGGCCGGGCCACTGCGGAGCGTCGTCGAAGGCGGCCGCGGCGGCCGGACCGCCGACGGGGCCGCTGCCGAAGCCGGGGCCGCCGGTGGGTCCGGCGGGGCCGCTGCCGTAGGCCGGGAACGCCTCGGTGACGGGGCCGGTGTCGCCCTGGCCGTCCCCGTACGCGGGGAAGCCCTGGGTCGTCCCGACGCCCGGGCCGCCGGGCATCGGGGCCGGGGGCGCGGAGGCCTGGGCGAAGCCCTGGCTGTAGTCCGTCACGGGCGGCGGCGGGGTGCGCGGCGGCGCGAAGGCGGCGTCCGGTCCGGGCACCGGCGGGGCCTGGGTGCGCTGCGGCGGCGGGAAGCCCCCGCCCGGCATGACCGGCGGAGTGGGCGTCGGGGTCGGCGTCGGGGACGGCGTCCGGGTGGGCAGCGGCCGCTGCGCGAGCGGCGGGGCGGCGGCGGCCGGCGGCATCTGGGCCGCGGCGGGGGCCGGTGCGGGTGCCGGGCCCGGGGCGGCCGGCTTGCGGGGGGCGAACCAGTTGCTGGCCGGCTCCTCGGCGTCGGCTGACGCCGGGGCGGGCGCGGGCGCCGGGGCGCCGGCCGGCTCCGGGGCGGCCTCGATGCGGGTCGGCTGCGGCCCGCGCCGCTGCGCGAGCGGCGGCGGGGAGGCCTGCTCGGGCTTCGCCTCCGGCCCGGTCTGCTCGCCGGCGCCGGCCGAGCCGGAGCCGGGGCCCATCGCCTTGCGCACGACCACCGGCGGGATCGGCCGCGAACCCGGGATGTTGATCCGGATCCGGGTCGTCAGGGTGGTCTCGGTCTTGGGCCCGTCGGAATCGGGCGTGGACGGCTTCGAGGTCACAGCGTTCTCCTCCGGAGCGGTCGCCGCAGCGTCCGTGGACGGGTACTGGCCGGTTCCGTACGGCGGTGTACCCGAGGGGTAGGCGGCTCCACCGTGCCCCTTGGGCCCGGAGGACGAACTGTCGGTTTCACGACTCAAGGCAGGTTCTCCCGGTTGGCTCCGCCGCCCGTCGTACCGTGCGCGGGCAGCTCGGCGGCCCGTCCACCATACTGGCCGCCGCCCGCACGCAACTGACTGGCGGGAATCAGGGGTTCCTGATAGCGCCCGTCAAACCCCTCTGAAGTGCCCGGGAGCATCCGCGCGCGCCCCGCGGCGAACCTCCCTACGAGGTCCGACACCACGTCACTTGGCAGGCCGGGCGGCCGAAACCGGCCGATCCAGCGAACCGCGCATCGTGGCACACATCACAGCGAGAACGGTTCCACCCAAAAGATAGACGTACACGCCGATTCCGGACGAACCGAGGAGGAAGTCCCCCTCGGGGCGCGGAAGGCTGAGCATCACGTACGAGAGGAACCAGCCGACCACGGCGCCGCCCAGCCCGTAGCCGGTCCCGAGGGCGATCCGCCCCCCGAGGAACAGCCCGAAGACGGCCAGCAGGGCGAGCAGCAGACCGCCGGGGAACCAGAGGTCGACCACCAGCCAGCCGGCCGCGCCGGTCAGCGCGCCCGCGATCACCATGCCCAGGCAGCCGGCGATCCGGCCGGCCGTGACCGTGCCGCTCATGCCTCCACCCCCGCGAAGAGGTCGTGTTCGCGCTCGCCCGCCGGGGCGCCCGGCTGGCCTGCGACGAGTTCGTAGTACTCGCGGGTGAACAGCGGCTGTGCCAGGTCGTTGGAGAGGGCGAAGAAGGGCCCGTCCACGGCGATCTGGGTGGCGTGGGCCCGCATGGCGGCCGCCTTCGCCGCCACGAGGGTGTCCTTGGCGTCGATCTCGGCGGTGATCCGCTCGTCGGCGACGACCCCGGGCACGTCACCGGGCGAGCCCACCGCAGGGAAGGGCAGTTCGCCCCCGGCGGCGCGCAGCAGGGCGAAGCCCTCCTCGACCACCGAGCGCGGGACGCGGTTCCAGTAGATCTTCCCGACCGCGTGGGGCTCGCCGAGGTCGCGCCGGTACGCGGTCTCCGCGGCCAGTTCGGCTGCGCGCATGGCCACCCGGTGGGCCTGGATGTGGTCGGGGTGCCCGTATCCGCCGTCCGGGTCGTAGGTGACGAGCACCTGTGGCCGCAGCTCCCGGATGACCTCCACGAGGTACGCGGCGGCCTCGTCCACGTCGGCCGCCCAGAAGGCCTCCGGGCGGTGGTTCTGCGGGGCGCCCATCATCCCGGAGTCCCGGAAGCGGCCGGGGCCGCCGAGGAACCGGTGGTCGTGGACGCCCAGTTCCGCCATGGCCGCGGCGAGCTCGCCGACGCGGTGCGCGCCGAGGGTGTCGTCGCGGTCGGCCGCCAGGTGGGCGAGCCCGGGCGGGATGACCTCACCCTCCTCGCCCAGGGTGCAGGTCACCAACGCGACGTGGGCGCCCTCGGCCGCGTACTTGGCCATGGTGACGCCGTTGTTGATCGACTCGTCGTCGGGGTGCGCGTGCACGAGGAGCAGACGACGGGCGGGAAGACCGTTCATGGGGCCTAGCCTACGAGGCAGGACCTAGAACTTGAGGCCACTGATCATGCTCGCCACGTTCGAGGTGAGCTGGCTGAGGGTCGGGGCGATGGTGGAACTCGCCAGGTAGAAGCCGAGCAGTACGCAGACCACCGCATGTCCCGCCTTCAGGCCCGCCCTTCGGACCAGCAGGAAGACGATGATCGCCAGCAGCACCACGGCGGAGATCGAGAGTGCCACGGCGTTTCACCTCCACGTCGAGCGGACATCGGTACGCGTATTCGTGCTCGGCAGGACTCATACCCACCGTGCGCTACGGATCATAACTATCCGTACCAGCGCATCGATCGAAATCCGGCAGCACGAGGGGCGCATGCCGCGCATGAGTGGGGTCACGGGGAGGCCGGCCGGCGAGGCCGTACGCCTCCCCGGCCGGCTGTCGGCACCCGCACGGCCGCACGACATCCAGGTTGCATGCCCCAGATCTCGGGGCAGAAACGGTCAAGTTGCCCCCACGTAAACGGAGTTGCCGTAGCGCCTGCCGTTTCCCCACCTGGCGTACAGGGGTGGCCGGAAATGATCGGTCAGCGCCTACTCCTTCGTCAGCGGATCCGTCGGCGGCGGGGATGACGCAGGAGGTGGCGGCGCTGACGGGGGCGGCGTGTCCGCCGGCGGGACCACCCGTTTCTCCGCCGCGAAGTGGCAGGCCGACGGGTGTGCCGCCGGGCCCGAGGGGAAGACCTGCGGGACCGCGAGCAGCGGGACCTCCGCCGTACAGCGCGGCTCGGCCTTCCAGCAGCGGGTGCGGAAGGGGCAGCCCGAGGGCGGGTTGGCCGGGGACGGGACGTCGCCGGTGAGGATGATCCGCTCGCGGTGGGCGCGGGCCTCCGGATCCGGGACCGGGACGGCGGAGAGCAGCGCCTGGGTGTACGGGTGGGTCGGGTGGTCGTAGATCTGGCTGTCGGTGCCGATCTCGACGATCCGGCCCAGGTACATGACGCCGACCCGGTCGGAGATGTGCCGGACGATCGAGAGGTCGTGCGCGATGAAGACGTAGGACAGGTCGAAGTCGCTCTGCAGCCGGTCCAACAGGTTGATCACCTGGGCCTGGACGGAGACGTCCAGCGCGGAGACGGGCTCGTCGGCGACGATGATCTCCGGTTGCAGGGCGAGGCCGCGGGCGATGCCGATGCGCTGGCGCTGGCCGCCGGAGAACTGGTGCGGGTACCGGTTGATGTACTCCGGGTTCAGACCGACGACGTCCAGGAGCTCCTGGACCTTCTGCCGGCGGTTGCCCTTGGGAGCCACCTCGGGGTGGATCTCGAAGGGCTCCCCGATGATGTCGCCGACCGTCATGCGCGGGTTCAGCGACGTGTACGGGTCCTGGAAGACCATCTGGATGTTGCGGCGCACGGCCTTCAGGGCACGCCCCGACAGCTTGGTGATGTCCTCGCCCTTGTACGAGATCGCGCCGGCCGTCGGCCGCTCCAGGTGGACCAGCATCTTGGCCACGGTGGACTTCCCGCAGCCGGACTCGCCCACGATGCCGAGCGTCTCACCGGCGCGCAGGTCGAAGGAGACCCCGTCGACCGCCTTGACCGCGCCGACCTGCTTGCGGAAGACGATGCCCCGGGTCAGCGGGTAGTGCTTGACCAGGCCCTTCACTTCCAGCAGGGACTCAGCCATGGAGGCATTCCTTCCAGAAGTGGCAGGCGCTGGTGCGCTCCACCGGGGACTCGGTCACCCGGTACAGCGGCGGGACGTCGGTGCGGCACACCGCCTGCGCCATCGGGCAGCGCGGATTGAAGGCGCAGCCGGGCGGGATGGCCACAAGGTTCGGCGGCAGGCCCTTGATGGCGTACAGCTCCTGGCCCTTCTGGTCCAGGCGCGGGATGGAGTCCAGCAGGCCGCGCGTGTACGGGTGCGCGGGCGCTTTGTAGATCTCGTGGACCGGAGCCGCCTCGACGATCCGGCCCGCGTACATGACCGCGATCTTGTCGGCCACGTCGGCGACCACCCCCAGGTCGTGGGTGATCAGGATCAGGCCCATGTTCAGCTCGCGCTGGAGCTCGGCCAGCAGGTCCATCACTTGGGCCTGGACGGTGACGTCGAGGGCCGTCGTCGGCTCGTCCGCGATGATCAGTGAGGGCTCCAGGGCCAGCGCCATCGCGATCATGATGCGCTGGCGCATGCCGCCCGAGAACTGGTGCGGGTAGTCCCCCACCCGCTCCTTCGCCGCCGGGATCCTGACCCGGTCCATCAGCTCGACGGCCTTGCCCTTGGCGTCCTTGCGGGACATCCCGCGGTGCACCTCGTACATCTCGCCGAGCTGCGCGCCCACGCTCAGGACGGGGTTCAGGGAGGACAGGGCGTCCTGGAAGATCATCGCCATCTCGGCGCCCCGGATCCTCCTCCGTTCCTCCTCCTTCATCGTGAGCAGGTCCTTGCCCTTGAAGAGGATCTCGCCGCCCGCGATCCGGCCCGGCGGCATGTCGAGGATGCCCATCACGGCCTGTGCGGTGACCGACTTGCCGGAACCCGACTCGCCGAGCACGGCGAGCGTCTCGCCCTCGGCCACCGAGTAGTTGACGCCGTTGACGGCCTTGGCGACTCCGTCGCGCGTCTTGAATTCCACGTGCAGGTCGCGGACTTCGAGCAGCATGTGCGGGGCTCCTCAGCGCAGCTTGGGGTCGAGGGCGTCGCGCACCGCGTCGCCGAGCATGATGAAGGCGAGCACGGTCAGGCTCAGCGCGCCGGCCGGCCAGAGCAGCATGTGCGGGGCGTTGCGGATCTGCGAGGCCGCGTTGGAGATGTCGATGCCCCAGGAGACGGTGGGCGGGCGCAGGCCGACGCCGAGGAAGGACAGGGTGGCCTCCAGGGCGATGTAGGTGCCGAGCGCGATGGTGGCGACGACGATGACGGGGGCGATGGCGTTGGGCGCCACGTGCCGGAGCATCATCCGGCCGTTGCCTGCGCCGAGGGCCCGGGCGGCCTGGACGTAGTCGTTCTGTTTGGCGGTGATGACGGAGCCGCGGCCGATGCGGGCGATCTGCGGCCAGCCGAGGAGCACGATGAAGCCGACCACCGGCCAGACGGTGGTGCTGGTGACCACGGACAGGAAGACCAGGCCGCCGAGGACGACGGGGATGCCGAAGAAGATGTCGGCGACCCGGGAGAGCAGCGCGTCGCCCCAGCCGCCGAAGAACCCGGCGAGCCCGCCGAGCAGCGAGCCGAGCAGGGCGGCTCCGAGGGTGGCGCAGACGCCCACGGTGATGGAGGCGCGGGCCCCGTAGACGGTACGGGTGTACACGTCGCAGCCCTGGGTGTCGTATCCGAACGGGTGGCCCGGGGAGGAGCCCTGCTGCGACTTGGACAGGTCGCACTGCAGCGGGTCGCCGCTCGCGATGAGCTGCGGCCAGATCGAGATGATCACGAGGAAGAGGATCATCAGCGAGGAGATGATGAAGACGGGGTTGCGACGCAACTGGTGCCAGGCGTCGGACCACAGCGAGCGGGCCCGTCCGCCGGAGGCGGCTGACGGGTACAGCTCGCCGGGGCCGGTCCCGCCCGGCGGGCCGGTCCACTCGATGCCCTCGACGCTCTCGGCCGCCTCGATGGCAAGATCTATGGGTCCCCCCTGACCCGTCGGCGAGACCGCCTCGTGCGGGCGGGGACCGACGGGGTCGTAGCCGCCGGGCCCTTCGGGACGCTCGGGGTCAGGCATAACGGATCCTCGGGTCCAGGACCGCGTAGAGCAGGTCGACGAGCAGGTTCGCCAGCAGGAAGACGATGACGAGGATGGTCACGAAGCCGACCACCGTCGGGGAGTTGTTGCGCAGGATCCCCTGGTAGAGCTGGTATCCGACGCCGTGGATGTTGAAGATCCGCTCGGTGACGATGGCGCCGCCCATCAGGGCGCCGATGTCGGTGCCGATGAAGGTGACGACGGGGATGAGCGAGTTGCGCAGCAGGTGGCGGGTGACGACCCGACGGCGCGGCAGGCCCTTGGCGACGGCGGTGCGCACGTAGTCGGCCTTGACGTTCTCGGCGATGGAGGTGCGCGAGAGCCGGGTGACGTAGGCGAGGGAGACCAGCGCGAGCACGATGCCGGGCAGGATCAGCTCGTTCAGGGGGGCGTCCGGGGAGACGGTGGGCCGCACCCAGCCCCATTTGACGCCGAAGAGGTACTGGAGCAGATAGCCCGTCACGAACGTCGGTACGGAGATGACGACGAGGGTGAGCACCAGCACGGTGGTGTCGACGGACTTGCCGCGGCGCAGGCCGCTGATCACGCCGAGGGTGATGCCGATGACGATCTCGAAGAAGATCGCGACCAGGGTCAGGCGCAGGGTGACGGGGAAGGCGCTGGCCATCAGCTCGGTGACCGGCTGGCCGTTGAAGGCCGTGCCGAAGTCGCCCTTGAAGATCTGGCCCATGTAGTGGACGTACTGCTCCCACAGGGGGCGGTCGAGGTAGAGGTCCTTGCGGATGCGCGCGGCGGTGGCGGGGTCGGGCGCCTTGTCGCCGAAGAGGGCCGCGACCGGGTCACCGAGCGCGTACACCATGAAGAAGATCAGGAACGTGCTGCCGATGAACACCGGGATCATCTGGAGCAGCCGCCGGATCACATAACGTCCCATGGACTGCTCCAGGATCGATCCGAAACGCGGGTCAGCCGACCTTGATCTGGTCGTACACGGGGACGCTGAACTGGTTGAGCGACACGTCCGAGAGCCGCTCGGCGTAGCCCGCGCTGCCGTTCTGGTACCAGAGCGGGATGGCCGGCATCTGCGCGGCAAGGATCTTCTCGGAGTCCTGGAACTTCGCGATGGCCTTGGTCGGGTCGCTCTCCTGGTTGGCCTCGTCGACGAGCTTGTCGAAGTCCGCGTTGCTGAACTTCCCGTAGTTGGAGGAGGCTCCGGTGTAGTAGAGGGGCTGGAGGAAGTTCTGGATCAGGGGGTAGTCGGCCTGCCAGCCCGAGCGGAAGGGGCCGGTCAGCTTGAAGCTGCTCTGCTGGTTGCGGAAGTCGGCGAAGGTGCCGATCGGGTTGACCGTGCACACCGGGCCCTCGCCCAGTGCGTTGTTGATGCTGTTGCAGACGGCGTCCATCCAGTCGCGGTGCGAGCCGGTGTCCACGTTGGAGGTCAGCGTGACCTTGCCGCCGGGGAGCCCGCCGGCGTCCGTGATCAGCTTCTTGGCCGCGACCGGGTCGTAGACGCAGGCGTCGCCGCAGACGGTGGAGGAGAAGCCGCCCTTCTCGCCGAGGGCCGGGGAGGTCCAGTCCTTGGCCGGGGTGCGGGTCTCCCGGAAGATCTGCTTGGTGATCTCGTCGCGGTTGATGGCCCGGGAGATGCCGATCCGGACGTTCTCCATGCCCTCCTTGCTCCACTGCGGGTCGTACAGCGGGAAGGTGAGCGTCTGGATGATGAGGGCCGGCTGGTTGATGTACCGGTCCCCCAGGTCGTTCTTGACGTTCTTGAGTTGCTGCGCCGGGATGTCGTCGACGAGGTCGAGGTTGCCGGAGATCAGGTCGGTGTAGGCGGTGTTGTTGTCGGTGTAGACCTTCAGGTCCACACCGCCGTTCTGCGCCTTGTCCGGACCGGGGTAGGTGTCCCACTTGCGGAGCTTCATGCCGGTGCCCTTGGTGTACGAGTCCACCGTGTACGGGCCGTTGCCGATCGGCTTGTCCAGCCAGCCGGCGTGGTCGGTGAAGAAGGCCTTGGGCAGCGGGGAGAAGGCCTGGTAGCCGAGGGTCTCGGGCCAGGTGGAGAACTTGTTCTTCAAGGCGACGGTGAAGGTCTTGTCGTCCTTGACGACCAGTCCGGACATCGTCTTGGCCTTGGGCTCGCCGGAGGCGGGGTGGACGTCCGCGTATCCGACGATGTCGGAGAAGAACGGCGAGTTGTTCTGCTTGTTGCGCACGTCCGCGCCGTAGTTCCAGGCGTCGACGAAGGACTGCGCGGTGACCGGCTCGTCGTTGCTGAACTTCCAGCCGTCCTTCAGCGTGATGGTGAAGTTCTGACTGTCCGTCGTCTCGATCTTCTCGGCGACCATGTCGAGGGCCTCGCCCGTCTTCGGGTCGTAGCGCTTGAGGCCCCGGAAGAGCATGTCGAGCACCTTGCCGCCCTGCACCTCGTTGGTGTTGGCGGGCTCCAGCGGGTTCTGCGGGTCGCCCCAGGAGGAGCTGACGATTCCCGCCTCGCCGCCTCCGCCGCTGTCGCTACCGCCGCCGCAGGCCGTCGCCACGAGGGCGACGGCCACCGCACCAGCGGCCCACTTGGCGTGGGTGGCTCCGCGCATGGAGTGCCTCCTAGGGGTCCCAAGACTCGCTTAGGGGCCTATGTCACCCTATGTGGAGCCCTGCACACTCCCGGTTGGACCGATTGCACCCGCGCGTCACGCCCCTGTCACCCCTGGGGGTGCAAGGAAAGCTCCCACGAGTCGACCGCGTAGTGCAGGCCCATGCCGTGCGCCTCGTACAGCGCGAGCGCGCCGGTCTCGTTGCGGGTGTCCACGCCGAGGCCCACGCAGTCCCGGCCGCGCTCCGCGTAGACGGCGAAGCAGTGGCGGAGCAGGAAACCGCCGACGCCCCGGCCGCGCACCTCCTCGGCCACGCCGATGTGGCTGACCCAGGCCATGCTCGTACGGTCGTCCCGGGTGAGCAGCACGGCCGCGTCGCCGTGGCCGGGCAGGCTCGCGATCCACACCAGCGACCAGTCGAGCCCCCGGCCGTCCATGTGGTCCAGCCAGGTCTCGTACGGGCGGTCCACATGGCCGAAGTGCGCGGCGAAGGTCCGCTCGATCAGGGCGTGGGCCCGGTGGCGGTCGCCCTCGTCGTCGGCGCAGTGCCGCAGGGTGAGTCCGGCCGGCGGGGGCGGCGCCGGGTCGGCTGCCGGGGACAGGGAGCGGGTCATGACCTGGTAGCGGCGGATGGTGCGGTAGCCGCGCCCGGCGAGGAGGGCCAGGTCGAGGGTGGGCTCCACGTTGAGCTGGAGCCTCAGGACTCCCTGACCGCCGGTCAGCTCCCGGGCCCGGGCCTCCATGCGCTGGAGCAGCAGGTCGGCCGCCTCGTGGTGGCCGGGCAGCACGTAGTGGTCACCGTCGACGCGCCCCGGGCCGGAGTCCGCCCAGACCAGGGCGTAGGCGACGAGCCTTCCGTCCTGGAAGGCGAGCCAGGAATCGGTGGACAGGTCCACGTCGGGGGCGTTGAGGTCGGACTCGACGGTGCCCAGATCGGTCTCCGGGCGACCGATCTCGATCAGGTCGACGGCATTGAGCAGGGCGCAGATGTCGGACGCGTCCCCGGGCCCGGCGGGCCGTACGGTGAGGATCATGCCGTCACTCTCCGTCCACGGCTCCGGGGGCGCAAGCGGTTTCCCGAGGACCCCGGACCGGCGACGAAAACGGCTGGTCCCCGGCGCCGTGGGGCACCGGGGACCAGCCGTTCGCGAGCAACGCGTCGGTCAGACGGCCAGGATGGCCTTCTCCTCGGCGAAGTGGCACGCGGACTCGTGCGCGGCCAGGGTGTTCACGCCCTTGAAGCGCTCCGGGATCGCCAGCAGCGGCTCCTCGGTGGAGCACTTGTCCTGGGCCTTCCAGCAGCGGGTGCGGAAGCGGCAGCCCGACGGCGGGTTGGCCGGGGACGGGACGTCGCCGGTAAGGATGATCCGCTCGCGGCCCTCGCGCGCGTCCGGGTCCGGGACCGGGACGGCGGAGAGCAGCGCCTGGGTGTACGGGTGGGTCGGGTGCTCGTAGATCTCGGCGTCGGAGCCGATCTCGGCCATCTTGCCCAGGTACATGACGCCCACGCGGTCCGAGATGTGCCGGACGATCGAGAGGTCGTGCGCGATGAAGAGGTAGGAGAGGTTGAACTCGTCCTGCAGCTTCTCCATCAGGTTGATGACCTGGGCCTGCACCGACACGTCGAGCGCGGAGACCGGCTCGTCGCAGATGATGATCTCCGGCTGCAGCGCGAGGCCGCGGGCGATGCCGATGCGCTGGCGCTGGCCGCCGGAGAACTGGTGCGGGTACCGGTTGATGTACTCCGGGTTCAGACCGACGACGTCCAGGAGCTCCTGGACCTTCTGCCGACGGTTGCCCTTGGGAGCCACCTCGGGGTGGATCTCGAAGGGCTCCCCGATGATGTCGCCGACCGTCATGCGCGGGTTCAGCGACGTGTACGGGTCCTGGAAGACCATCTGGATGTTGCGGCGCACGGCCTTCAGGGCACGGCCGGACAGCTTGCTGATGTCCTGGCCCTTGTAGAAGACCTCGCCGGCGGTCGCCCGCTCCAGGTTCATCAGGAGCTTGGCGACCGTGGACTTGCCACAGCCGGACTCGCCGACGATGCCGAGGGTCTCGCCCTGGTAGAGGTCGAAGGAGACCCCGTCGACCGCCTTGACCGCGCCGACCTGCTTCTTGAACAGGATTCCCTGGGTCAGCGGGAAGTGCTTGACCAGGTTACGGACCTGGAGGATCGGCTCGCGCTCGGTGGCGTTCTTGGTGAGCTCAGCCATGGATCTGGTCCTTCCAGAAGTGGCACGCGCTGCCGCGGCCGGGCAGTTCGGTGCCGTCCTGCTCGGTGACCGGGTGCAGCACCGGGATCTCGGTGCGGCAGATGTCCTGCGCCTTGGGGCAGCGGGGGCTGAAGGCGCAACCCGTCGGGATGCGGAGCAGGTTGGGCGGCAGACCCTTGATCGCGTAGAGCTCCTGGCCCTTCTGGTCCAGGCGCGGGATCGAGTCCAGCAGGCCGCGGGTGTACGGGTGGGAGGGGCGCTTGTAGATCTCGTGGACCGGAGCGGTCTCGACGATCCGGCCCGCGTACATGACCGCGATCTTGTCCGCGACGTCGGCGACGACGCCGAGGTCGTGGGTGATCAGGATCAGGCCCATGTTCATCTCGCTCTGGAGCTCCGCGAGCAGGTCCATGACCTGTGCCTGGACCGTCACGTCGAGGGCCGTGGTCGGCTCGTCCGCGATGATCAGGTCGGGCTCCAGGGCCAGCGCCATGGCGATCATGATGCGCTGGCGCATGCCGCCGGAGAACTGGTGCGGGTAGTCACCCACGCGCGCCTTGGCGGCGGGGATCTTCACGCGATCCATGAGCTCGACGGCCTTGCGCTTCGAGTCCTTCTTGGACATGCCCCGGTGGACCCGGAACATCTCGCCGAGCTGGTCGCCCACCGAGTAGACCGGGTTCAGGGAGGACAGCGCGTCCTGGAAGATCATCGCCATCTTGTCGCCGCGGAGCTTGCGGCGCTCCTCGTCGGACATCTTGAGGATGTCCTTGCCGTGGAAGCGCACCTCGCCACCGGCGACCCGTCCGGGCGGGCTGTCGAGAATGCCCATGATCGCCTGCGCGGTGACGGACTTGCCGGAGCCGGACTCGCCGAGCACGGCGAGGGTCTCGCCGGCGCTGACGCTGTAGCTCACGCCGTTGACGGCCTTGGCGACCCCGTCACGCGTCTTGAACTCGACCTGGAGGTTGTCCACCTCCAGCAGCGGCACGGCGGATCCGCCGCCCGTCTCCGCAACGCTGAGAATCTCCGACGTGGTCACGCCGCCACCTTCGTCCTGCTTGCTGATGTTGTCTCGGGGCATCGGGCGGCCCTACCGGAGCTTCGGGTCGAGCGCGTCGCGCAGGCCGTCGCCGACGAAGGCGAAGCCGAGCACGGTGACGACGACGAAGAGGCTGGGGAAGTACCACAGGTAGTCGCTGACGCCGATGAAGCCCTGGCCGGCCGCGAGCATGTTGCCCCACTCGGGGACGTCGACGGGAACGCCGGCGCCGAGGAAGGAGAGCGCCGCTACGCCGACGATCGTGGTGCCGACGTTGAAGGTCGCGTAGACCAGCACGGCGGTCAGCGAGTTGGGCAGGATGTGCGTGCGGACGACGCGCCAGCCGCTGGCGCCCAGCGCCTTGGCCGCATGGACGTAGTCCATCTCGCGCACGGACAGGATCGAGCTGCGCAGGAGCCTGGCCACGGTGGCCCACGAGAAGATGGCGAGCGAGATGATCACCGGGGTGATGCCGCGTCCGGTGACCAGGATGATGACGATGGCACCGATCATCAGCGGGAACGCGAGGAAGACGTCCGCGATGCGCATGACCAGGGTGTCGGCGAAGCCGGGGAAGTAGCCGGCGATGGCGCCGAGGATGACACCGATCAGCACCGCGAAGAAGATCGAGGCGAGGCCGACGAACATGGCCACGCGGGTACCGGCTATGAGGCGCGAGAACTGGTCGCGGCCCAGGGCGTCGGTACCCATCCAGTGGGTTCCGTTGGGCGCCGCGAGGGTGTTCTCCAGGTCCTGCGCGCCGGGGTCGAACGGGGCGAGCATGTCCCCGAAGATGGCGGTCAGGAACAGCAGGCAGATGATCACGAGGCCGACGACGGCCAGCTTGTTCTGAACGAAGCGGTGGCGGATCTCGCCCCACTGGCTCAGTTGTTTGGGGGCGGGTTCGGCCTTGGCCGAAGCGGACGACACGGGGTTCTCGTCCCCGATCGCCGGGCTCGTTGCGAGCTCAGACATGAGGAAATCCTCCTTGGGGGCGGTCAGCTGAGGCGGATACGCGGGTCGAGGGCCGCGTACAGCAGGTCCACGATGAGGCTGAGGACGACGAAGATGGCGACGCTGTACGTCACGACGCCGATCACGATCGGGTTGTTCTGCTGCTGAATCGCCTGAACCAGTGCCAGACCGACACCGTCCCAGTTGAAGATCGCCTCGGTGATGAGCGCACCGCCGAGGAGTCCGCCGAAGGAGATGCCCAGGTAGGTGACCACGGGGATGGACGAGTTGCGCAGGACGTGCTTGAACAGCACGCGCCGGCGCGGAAGGCCCTTGGCCACGGCCGTCTTCACGTAGTCCGCGCGCAGCACCTCGAGCATCGTGCCGCGGGTCAGGCGGGCGACGAAGGCGATGTCGGTGATGGCGAGGGTCACTGCAGGAAGGATCATGCCGTTGAGCTGGTCACCGCCGATCGGCGGGAACCACTGGAGTTCCACGGCAAAGTACTTCTTGAGCAGCATGCCGATGACGAAGGTCGGGAAACCGACCGCCATCGTCGTAAAAAATGTCGTGGTCATGTCCAGCATGCTGTATCTGTAGAGCGCGGAGATGATGCCCACGCCCATACCGAACGCCGTGACGAGAACGATGGCCAGCAGGGCCAGCTTCGCGGTGTTCTGCAGCTTCGGGCCGAGGATTTCGGAAACCTCGCGCCGCTGGATGAAGTCCTCACCGAGGTCTCCGGTCGCGACCTTCGCGACATAGTTCACGTACTGCTCGGGCAGCGACTTGTCGAGCCCGTAACGCTCCTTGAGTTCCGCGACCACTGCAGGGTCACGTGCCTTGTCGCTGCCCGCGATCGAACCCACGGGATCACCGGGGAGAACGAACAGACACGCGAACAGAACCATGGTCGCGCCGATGAGGACTATGACCATCTGCCCGAGGCGACGGGCGACGTACCTTCCCATGTTTTGCCTCTCTACCTGGCCGCTTCTGGGAGCAGCGGCCTCCGACCCAAGGAACGGGTCGGCTCTCGGCCTGCGGGGATTGCCCGCGGATGTGAGGGGTGCCGAAGTAAGAACGGCCTGCCGAGCGAGGCCGCGGCCCACCGGTCACCCGGGGGCCGCGGCGCGTTCGCTCCTGACGGATATACCGTCCGAACCGATTACTTCTTGAGCGAGATCTTCTCGAGGATCGGGTCCTCGTTGAAGTTGATGTCGTCCAGACCGTTGAACTTGTCCGTCGCCATCAGGCGGAACTGGGAACGGTTGAAGGTCGGGATGAGGGCCATGTCCTCCATGGCCATCTTCTCGGCCTGCTTGTACATCGCGATGCGAGCGGCCTCGTCCTTGGTGGCGCGGGCCGTGTCGATCAGCTTGTCGAACTCGGGGTTGTTGTAACGGACGCGGTTGTCACCGGCCACGTTGCCCTCGGCGTCCTTGTTCATCGAGGCCGAGTGCAGCAGCGGGAACAGGAAGTTCTCCGGGGTCGGGTAGTCCGCGCCCCACGCGAAGCGGTAGATGCCCGTGGCGCCGGTGCCCTGCTGCTCCTTGAGCATGCCCGGGAAGTCCTTGCCGTCCAGCTTGACCTTGACGCCGAGGACGTCCTCGAGCTGCTTCGCGATGGCCTGGACCCACTCTTCGTGGCCCGCACCGGTGTTGAAGCTGAACTTGATCTCGGTACCCGGCTTCAGGCCGCCCTTTTCGGCGTGCTCCTTGGCCTTGGCGACGTCCTGCTTGATGCAGGAGGTGCACAGGTCCTTCTGGTACGCCTTCGGGAACGACGGCGGCACGATGGTGGTCGACGGGGTCTGGAAGCCCTGGAAGACACCCTTGGCGATGGCCTGACGGTCGATCGCGTAGGAGATCGCCAGACGGGCGTCCTTGTTGTTCGTCGGCCCGTTGTCACCGATCGGCAGAACGAAGTTCATGCCGTTGGTGTCCTTGGCGAACCACTTGTTCTGCGCCTTGTACTTCGCCTCGGCCGTCTTCAGCATCGGCGTCGGGATGTGCGCGTAGTCGAAGGTGCCGGCCTGGAA